>CAWHQK010000026.1:0-16310 GCA_963831435.1 uncultured Acidobacteriota bacterium | reverse complement strand
TCGCCTTCATGCTCTACCTGAATGTCGCGAACGTCATCCAGCGGTCCCACAGCGGTTGAGTAATGCAGTTTGGCGCGCACCGTGGCCAGGCGTCCGTTGGAGTGCAGCGGCCAGACGTCGTAATTTTCCAGGGAAGCATAGGTGCGCAGGCTGCCGTCATCGCCGGAAAAAGTGTGGATGAAATTGTATTTATCCACGTATGACGAGTTGGCGAGCTGTGCGTAGGCGGCGTCAAAATTGCGCGCTTTAACGCGTGAAAGCAAAAGCCGCACGGCCTCATCGGGAGTATCGGCGGAAGAAATTCTTCGCCGTTCAATTGCTCCGGACTGGAACCAACTGATGATGACCAGCACGATGCCTGACGCCCCAAAAATAGCAATCGCCAGGGGCCATTTCATCAGCGTGCCTCCGGAATGGAGACGGGTCCCTGCGCCATGGCGGGGAACTCGACGAGATTTCGCGAGGCGCCTGCGCGGTCACGCATAAAAATCGCGAGCAGGATTGCCAGCAGGCTGCAGCCAAATGGCAGCGTGCCCCACAATATCCCTTCAAGGGCCGTCGGGTTCGGCGTCCGAAGGGATGGGATGCAGCCGGCGGAACGTCGTCCTTGGCCCATACCGTGATCTCGCCGGAGTCGAAGAATTTCCACTTGTGTCAGGCCGTCCTGCGAAATTCAGCAAGGGAATGTAGTAGGGATCGTGCACGAAGATAAACTTCAACCCGTACTTGTTCGCGCTGTTGGAGCATTGCGCGAAGTGACTCCACGTTGCCGGCGGTGCCGAAAAATTTGGCGCTGGTCAGCTGGGCCGTTCCGTAGTGCGTGAATTCCGGAAGCAAACGGGCGGAGTTGTATTCTCCGTCCACACTGTTGGCGTGTGAGTAAGTTGAAATCTTCGGGATGGAGTTGCCGAAGCCGAGAGTGAGATACCGGTATTTGTCGTGCCCGTCGCGGTCCATGAAATTGATTACTGGATTCACGTCCAAGGAAGAATCGGGACGGAACGGAACTGTCCAGGTAATCCAGCCCATGGCGAAGGCCATGGTGGCAACCGCGGCTGCTGACAATCCCACAGCTGCGGCCGCTTTGTAGCGGTCGAGAAGCATCTCCGCCAGTACGCCCACGATAGGCAAGCGCGCAAGAAGCGCGGCTAACAGCGTGAAACGCTCGTATGTCAGCACTTCAAATGCGCGCCCCAGCAACCATTTGGCGACCGGCGTGGTTCCGCCCAAACTGAAAAGGAATGCTACCCAAAATCCCAACATCAGCGGGCGCAGTCTCCTGCTCGCCGCGCCAATCCAAACCACGAATGGCATGGCCAGCAACAAAGCTCCGTAAGGGATAAAGAAATAGTTGATGGCATAGTCAATGTTCAGTAGAGAAATTGGAACGGCTGGCATGGGGAATAGGAATCTGTTTAATCGGGTGGAGCGCAGGATAGCAATCCAGTACGGCAATAGAACCGCAGCCACGCACAGGCCAGCTAACGTCAACAAAATGCGGCACCGCGGATAGGACCTTGAATGAACCGCCTTCGGGAATCTCTCTTTGCCGTCGATCCATGCCGAGCCACAGCACCGGAATTGCGAAAAAATACCGCGCCAAACAGCAGCGTTACGTGGTGCACCGACGCCGCGGCCAGCGAAATCATTAACGCCTTGAGCATCGCCCGAACCTCTGCCGTGGCGGCACCAGTCGTAAAAGTACGGCAACGCGATCAAATATATCGGGGCAGACAGAGTAGTGGAGAGCTGTCCTGCCGCGTAAGCCTGATAGGTACCGTTCCCAGGAAGACGTGAGTAAGTCCGCGTACTCGCTAGTCCGTTCACTGACCCAAACGCGAAAAGCGGTAGACGCCGACCACGTTAGCAGGATGGCGATCAACTACACCAGCACGCATGCCAGCTTCAACCCGAATATGTACGAGAACAACGCCATGCGTTGGTGGCCAAGGGGCGGATAGGTGGTCTGGGAGAAGCCGGCAAACCATTCTCGTTCCACGGATCGAACCAGTGATGCGCGTAATGGGACCAAAAAAATACGTGCAGGTTGGCGTCTCGTAGGAAGTCTTTACCGGCAACTCCATCATCAAGAGCGGGCCATGAATTGCCAGCGCTACCTACAATGTCTTGCTGTCAACGGAATGGCCTGCCGGAAAAAGCTCGTATCCACGATTGTGCTCGTCCTCTCTAAGGGGTTTTTCTGAGCAGCAGTTGGATTCAGCTTTGCGTGGGAAGAGTTTGCTATTGATGAATGGAGTGATCGTTGCAGGTTTAGTGCCAAATGGCCTGTTTTGGGCGGAAACTTGAGGTTTATATCCAATGCATGGGCGCTACGGAGGGCATCAGAGCGGTCGGCTCATATAGGTCTTGTAATAGGCCTGTTTGGTTACCACGCGCACATGAAAAACAAGTGTCTACAAATTGGGTTGGTTCTTTCATTTTGGATGTGTGACCGGGAAACACTCTTTGCTTTTGCACAGACATTTGAGGTGACCCCAGGGCCTTCCAAGCATGCCAAGACTTCCCAGCCGATAAAGAAGGAGAAGGCGAAAACGCCGGCTTCGCCTCAGGCGGCGGCTCCCGAAGGCGGGATTGGGTGGGGCTCCGGTATTGAGGTAGCGCGCAATGCGCGCGCGGCGGAAGAGGCGCTGCAACGTCCTGACTACAGGTCCGCCGAGCTTTACGCTACGTGTGTAGCCACCGCTCCGCAAAACACTCCGCTACGGTTTGTCCTGGGCTATGCGGCGCGGCTGGCGGGGGATTATTCGGTGTTGGTCAGCGCATTCCAGCGTGGTTTAAAGAATGATCCTTCTTCTATTGCGGGGCTTTCCGGGCTGGCACAAACCTATGCGAAGATGGGCCGCTATTCCGAAGCGCAGGATTTACTGAAGGAGACCTCGCGGCGGAACCCTAAGCGTGAATGACCTTCAGCTTGCCGGAGAACTGGCTTTGAATACCGATCCCAGCGCCGCTTTAGGCCTGCTGCAACGCGCGGAGGCGATCGAGGGGACACCCCGCAATGAATTATTGATTGCGCGTGCTTATCAACGCTTGAATCAGCCTGATCAGTCGAAGATTTATCTGCAGCGCGCCGAGAGCAGGGCGCCGTCAGATCCGGAAGTCCTGCGGGCAGTCGCTTCTTATTATCGCGATTCAAACCAGTTCGATGTGGCCATCGCAACGTTGCAGAAAATTCCGAAAAAGACGCCCGACATTCTGGGCGAACTGGCCTACACCTATCAATTGGCGGGGAAGCGAAAGAGGCAGCGGAAAATTACGCTCGGCGGCGGATGGCACGCGCGGAAGCGACAGCCTGCAACTCAGCGCGGCGCAGGCGCTGGTGAACATTGGCCAACTGGATCGCGCGGATGAATATGCGCAGCGGGCGGCGAAGTCGATCCGGAGCACTATCGCCTGTTTGCAATCCGCGGGCAGATCGCAAGTCTAAGAAACGAGCAAGATGAAGCGATCAAGCAATATAGTGAAGCGCTGAAGCGCTTGCCCACGGCGGTGCCGGAAGGGCCTCTGTATCCCATTTCGCTGCACTTAAGTCTAGCGGAGGCGTACCGCGCAACGGACAACGACGCGGGCGCGAACCAGGAAGTTTCGGCGGCACGCACAGCGATAAGTGCCATCACGCAGATTGATCCGACTATTCAACCGGAATATCTGCGCCTGCGAGCGGTCATTGAAATGGCCCTCGGCCGAGACGCCGCGGAAACTGATTTGAAGAAGGCCATGTCGCTCGACCCCGGCAACATGAACATCACGTTGAGCTATGCAAACCTTCTGTGGAGGACAAACCGCAAGGACCAGGCGTTCCAGGTCTATAACGACGATTTGAAGATTGACGCCACGAACCATGCCGCCCTCACCGCATTGGGATATGTCGCGAGACACGGCAAATCCCAAGGCCGCGGAAGAATATTTTCTGAAAGTGCGCTTGCTTTACCGAAGGACTACGTAGCTTATCTTGCGCTGGGTGACCTTTATACCTCGCAGCGTGAGTTCGACAAGGCACAATCAAATTACGAAAAAGCCCATCAGCTTGCGCCGAATAATCCGCTCGTAGTTTCCGGAGGCATTAACTCAGCGCTGGAAGCACATAAGTTACCGGTGGCGGGCGCGTGGGTGCAGCGAGCGGCTGCGAATCCAGCGATCGAACAAAACCCCCAGGTCATGCGCGAGCACGAGCGCTATTTAACGTTCATGGGGCAGTATGCTGGAGCCCGCTGCTTGGGTTACAAGGCGATTGAGGCAGCTTCCCCATGACCCGGAAGCTCCGGGTTATCTGGCGTACCGACTTGCTTTACTCGCACGCTATCAGGAGTCCTACGCCATCGTGCAAAAGTTTGAGCCGCTGCTGCCCAAAGACAAAGACCTGCACCTGATCGCGGGCTATGCGGACACTCAAAATGGGCAACTGCGCGAGGGCGCCTGACGAGTTTACCAAGGCCATTGACCTTGCGCCGAACGTGCCGACCTCCTATCTGAATCGTGGCTACGTTCTGAATGATTTACGGCAGGGAGATCATGCCGCGAAAGATTTCGAGATGGCCATCTAGCTGCGCCCAAATTACGGGGAAGCATATCTGGGATTAGCATTTTCCGATTTGCTAATGTGACGTGTGTGGCCGGCTTTGAAGGAAGTGGACGAAGCGGCAAAGATTCTGGGAGAGTCGAAGGCCACACATTTGGCGCGCGCGGAAGCCCACCGACAGCAAATCATGCTGGCGAAGTCCGAGGGGGAATACCAAGCTCGCTCAAAATTGCTCCCAACGATGTTCCCACCCGCTCTCTCGTCTTGCCGATGTGCAGCACAGCTGGGATCCTCGGTTACGCGCACTCGCTGGCGACCTTGAAGGATGCTTTAGGCAAAGGGCCGCATGATGCTGTGATTCTTATGCCAACATGTCCCTGGAATTATGTGCAGTTGCGCCGACGGCGCAAACAATGCTGCTCAAAGCTTCCGTAACTACCGCTGAAAAACTCGGCGGCGACAAAAGCAAAGTATTATTGGTCCCACCGGCACAATGTTTCTATTCTTGGCGATGGCGACGCAGCGATGAGCCGCTCAGCACCTGCGCGCCCGCCCCAAACAAAGTTTGCATGGAAGACGCGGCTGGCGCTTGGTTGTCTGTCCGCCAGCGAAGGCAGCCACGCGGGGACGCCGCAGCAACAGGCTGAGCCTGGGATTCGCCGAATCGCGTGTAGGAGAAGCCGACCCCATGACCACGACGGAAAATCTGCTGGCCGCCGCGCACATATGATGTCGGTCGGCGAAACCGGCCTGGCCACAAAGTACTTCCAGTGGCGCACAGGTGGCTCCGCGCGGACGATGACGTGGTGGACATTGGTTTGGCAAATGCCTACCTGGCGCTGGGGCAAACGGAGAGCGCGCAGCAGTTGGTGAAGCACATCAGCAGCAATCCCTGATATTAGCGATGACTATGAGTACCTGATTCGCGATGGCCAACGTGTATCGCCAGCAACAGGATACAGTGCAGGCGCTCTCCGCTTTTGCGCGCGCCAACCGGCTGGTGTGAACAATGAGTCGGCGGAGCGCTGTGCGGGGAGACCGCGCCGCGCAGGAAGAAGGCGCGCAGCTTACTCCGAATGTGAGCGCTGAGCCGGATGTATCCTTGTGCTGATTTTTGAGGACATCAATATTTATGTGCTGGAATGCGAGGCTGCAAGTTACCAATTCTCCTTCTGCTTCTGCCTCCGCCGCGTTCGTCGTATGAATCTCGCGCGTGGACGGGCGCTACCGCATCCATTTCGGAAATTTTCCCAGCATGGACTGGTCGAAAGTAGCGAAATGCGCGCGGCACCTTTTATCTTCCATTCCTAGCCAGCTTTTGATCCAGAGCCACAATACTTACGACACGATTTTTAACGGCGCAATCAATCCCAATCACACGATCGCCTTCAGCCCCGGGTTACAGTTGACGGTCCGTCGCGATATGGACAGCCCGGTACAACTGAATCCAAGACCTCTTCCGTCAACTTACCGTAACGTGCCCCAGCCCGTTCTGGAATTGGCTTTCGTTCTCGGGAGAACTCTCCACGAATTCGGGGCCTTTCACCCAGAGCACCAAGTTCGCGCGACAATTGGAGCGTCGAATTTCGTTGTGGGCAGGCCCTGGTGGTGCTGATCTACCGGTTACGAGGCGCGCGATGTGCAGTTTCGTCCCGTGATCAGCGAGTACTACACAACCAGCGCTTATGCGGGCGTGCGGCGCAAGTTTGGCGAGAAGCTAGAAGTTTCTGCATTCGCCGAATATTTGCGGTCCTGGCGCGTGCAGGATACATTTTGGGTCAACGCCGAGGCGCTGCGTCCTGCTTTTCGAGTGCATTACGCTATTTCAAAACACTGGGATGGCAGGGATCGGGGATATGGTCGCATGCCAATGGCTTTCACGCCTATGACAACGTCAACGACCAGTTTCTGGTCACCCATGTGCGGCCGGTGGAACGTTCATTACACGACGGCGTAGGCAACGTTCTAGATTTCCAATGGGTTTTCCCTTTGGCATGCAGCAGCAGACTTTTTATGACTTCAGCGGAAAAGGCCGGAACACGTTTCTTCCGGTGATCCGCCTGACGATCTTCTAGTGTTCATCGCTTTTAACTTCCGTCGCCTTGGGGAAGGCGCTGGAAAGCCCGAATACACACATTGCCATCCAAGATTGCGCAAGAGACGGGCTGTGCGAGAAAAAGGGACCACAATGACTAGTGGAAACTGACCCTGTCATAAGTAACGGGAGTCTATGCAGGAAAGAGGCCCCTGGCAACCCGGCGGCGGAGTTCGTCACTGACCAATCCCGCGCCCGGCCGCGGAGCGGCAGCACTATCATGCTGATCAGCTCTGCGCTGGTGGGCGCAATCAATCTTGTTTACAACCTGGCCATTGCTCATACGCTGGCCGCGGCGAGTTTTGGCCACGCGACGGCAATCAACACGCTGCTGATGCTGCTTTCAGCGGTCACTCTTTCCTTCCAACTCTTGTGCTCACCCCCGTCCTCCTCAAAACGACAGCTTTGACGCCAAAGCGGGCATTTACCGGCTGCTGCTCAAGCGCTCCTGGTTATGGGGCATTGGATTCGGTGCTCCTTGTGAGCCCGCGGGTGCTTGCCGGATATTTGAATCTTCCCACTCGAAATTACGTGGTGCTGTTGAGCATCGGCACTACGTTCTATGTGCCGCTGGGAGTCCGGTGCGGCCTGACGCAGGGACGTCTGACCACTTTCATTTGGGAGTCAACTACGTGCGGAAGTTGTCGGAAAGTGGTCGCACGCGGCCATCTATGGGGTATGGTGGTCTTCATCGCGGCGATAGTGGCGTCCATCATCGTGCTGTACTTCCTGGCGAGTCCGCCGCGCGAACTGCGATGGATGCAAAACCAAGCTTGGTTGAACCTGGCCATCGGTGAAGGCATTCGAGGCATCGGTATTTTTCATTGGCCAGGTCATCATCAGCAACTTCGATACAGCATCGTGCCTTAAGCACTTCTTCAGCGCGACTTGCCGCCACGCTGCGGTTGCGCTGGTGGGCCGCATTGTTTACATGCTCTCGTGGTCGGTGGTGAGCAGGCCGCCTCCGATTTCTGCGGGAGTACGCTCTAGAGAAAGAGACGGCCGCGCCTCCCTGCGCGCGACAATGCTGATCGTGATCGGCGCCACGCTTGATTCACGTTCTGCGTATAGATTGCGCCGACGCAGCTCTGCACGCCGTGCTGGGGGCGCGGGATTCCCGTTGGGCGCGACCCCACGTTTGACTGCAATTTGTCCCTCATGCTGCTACACACCCGGCATTTATTCGCTGAGCGTGGTGCTGATGAGTTATGAAATTTCGCGGAAAATCGGCAACTGTAGTTTCTCGGTTGCAGCTTGGTTTTAGCGGCGCCATTATCGGCGGCATTTACATGTTCCTATGCAGTCAGCAGCGCGCAATTCAAGTGCAAATCGGTTTTGAATGCCGCTGCTGCTGGCCATTGTCGGCATTCCATTTCTTCGTTCCCTTAAATCGGGTGGCAAGGCCGAGCCGGGGCGGCAAACGCTTTGCGAATGACATTTTCGTGTGTGAGTTGTTCAGGTCTGGGAAATTTCGACGACATTATCAAATTTTTTCCGGTACTTGGAAAATTCCGGCATGTAAAAAACGCTGGTTTTTCAAAAAACCAGCCAAACTCAGACCTGCTCCAGAAACTTTCCGGCGCTTAACAATTCCCGCACTCAGGGCATTCCCCAGCGTTTGCCGCCCACGGTTCGGCCTGCCCACTGATTTAAGGGAACGAAGAAATGGAATAGAGACAATCGCCAGCAGCAGGGACATTAGTACCAGTTGCACTTCAATCACGCTTTGCAGCTTGCCGTGGAACATGTAAATGCCGCCGATAATGGCGCCGCTAAAACCAAGCTGCAACCAACTTACGTTGCCGATTTTCCGCGAAATTTCATAACTCATCAGCACCACGCTCAGCGAATAAATGCCGGTGGTAGCGGCGTAGAGAACAAGTAGTGAAGCGTAGGGGTTCTGCGCGCCCAACGGGAATCCCGCGCCCAGCACGGCGTGCCAGAGCTGCGTTGGCGCAATCCATACGCAGAACGTGAATAAAGACGTCACGCCGATCACGATCAGCATTGTCGCGCGCAGGACTGCGCGGCCGTCTCTTTCCTTCGAGCGTACTCCCGCAGAAATCGGGGACATGCTGCTCACCACCGACCACGAGAGCATGTAAACAATGCGGCCCACCAGCGCAACCGCAGCGTAGACTCCCGCCTCAGTCGCGCTGAAGAAGTGCTTTACCAGCACGATATCGAGGTTGTTGATGATGACCTGGCCAATGAAAAATACCGATGCCTGAATGCCTTCGCCGATGGCCAGGTTCAAACCAAGCTTGGTTTTCGTCCGTCGCAGTTCGCGCGGCGGACTGGCCAGGAAGTACGGCACAATGATGGACGCCACTATCGCCGCGATGACTTCCGGCACCCCATACCCCATGTGGATGAGCACCAGCGTGCCGACCAGCTTTACGACAACTTCCAGCACGTAGTTGACTCCCAAATGAAAGAAGTCATACATGCCCTGCATCAGGCCGCGCCGGACTCCCAGCGGCACATAGAACGTAGTGCCGATGCTCAACAGCACCACGTAATTTCGAGTGGGAAGATTCAAATATCCGGCAAGCACGCCGCTGGCAACCACAAGGAGCACGCTTATGCCAATGCCCCATAACCAGGAGCGCTTGAGCAGCAGCCGGTAAATGCCGCTTTGGCGTCAAAGCTGTCGTTTTGGGGGACCAGTTTTGAGCACAAGAGTTGGAAGGAAAGAGTGACCGCTGAAAGCAGCATCAGCAGCGTGTAAACTGCCGTCGCGTGGCCAAAACTCGCCGCGCCCAGCGTATGAGCAATGGCCAGGTTGTAAACAAGATTGATTGCGCCCACCAGCGCAGAGCTGATCAGCATGATCATGCTGCCGCTCACCAGCCGGGCGCGGATGGCGCGTGACGAACTCCGCCCCCAGCGTTGCCGGCCTGTTTCCTGCATAGACTCCGTTACTATGAGCGGGTCAGTTTCCACTAGTCGTCTGGTCCCTTTTCTCGCGCAGCCGTCTCTTGCGCAATCTTGGATGGCAATGTGTGTATTCGGGCTTTCCAGCGCCTTCCCCAAGGCGACGGAAGTTAAAAGCGATGAACATTAGAAGATCGTCAGGCGGATCACCGGAAGAAACGTGTTCCGGCCCTTTCCGCTGAAGTCATAAAAAGTCTGCTGCTGCATGCCAAAGGAAAAACTCATTGGATAGCTCACCGGAACGTTGCCTACGCCGTCGTGTAATGAACGTTCCACCGGCCGCACATAGGTGACCAGAAACTGGTCGTTGACGTTGTCATAGGCGTGAAAGCCATTGGCATGCGACCATATCCCCGATCCCTGCACATTCCAGTGTTTTGAAATCGTGTAATTCATTCGGAAAGCAGGACGCAGCGCCTCGGCGTTGGCCCAAAATGTATCCTGCACGCGCCAGGACCGCAAATATTCGGCGAATGCAGAAACTTCTAGCTTCTCGCCAAACTTGCGCCGCACGCCCGCATAAGCGCTGGTTGTGTAGTACTCGCTGATCACGGGACGAAACTGCACATCGCGCGCCTGGTAACCAGTAATCAGCGCGGTCTTCCCCCAGGGCCTGCCCACAACGAAATTCAACGATGCCGAATTGTCGCGCGAACTTAGCTTCTGCTGGGTGAAAGGCCCCGATTCATGAATCGCATCTCCCGAGAACGAAAGCCAATTCCAGAACGGGCTGCTGTACACGTACACGAATTGACGGAAGAGGTCTTGGTTCAGTTGTACCGGGCTGTCCATATCGCGACGGACCGTCAACTGTAACCCGGGGCTGAAGGCAATCGTCTGATCCCCCCAATGCAGCATGGGATTGATTGCGCCGTTAAAAATCGTGTCGTAAGTATTGTGGCTCTGGATCAAAAGCTGGCTGGGATGGATATGGTGCCGCGCGCATTTCGCTCTTCGACCAGTCCACTGATGCTGGGAAAATTTCCGAAATGGATGCGGTAGCGCCCGTCCACGCGCGATTCATACGACGAACGTGGCGGAGGCAGAAGCAGAGGAGAATTGGTAACTCCGCGGAGCCTCGCATCCAGCACATAAATATTGATGTCCTCAAAATCGGCGCAAAGGATGCATCCGGCTCAGCGCTCACATTCGGAGTAAGCTGCGCGCCTTCTTCCTGCGCCAGCGCCATCTCCGCACGCTCCGCCGACTCATTGTTCAGCACCAGCCGGTTGGCGCGCGCAAAAGCGGAGAGCGCCTGCACTGTATCCTGTTGCTGGCGATACACGTTGGCCATCGCGATCAGGTACTCATAGTCATCGCTAATGTCGGGATTGCTGCTGATGTGCTTCAGCAACTGCTGCGCGCTGTCCGTTTGCCCCAGCGCCAGGTAGGCATTTGCCAAACCAATGTCCACCACGTCATCGTCCGCGCCGCTGGCCTGCGCCCGCTGGAAGTACTTTGTCGCCAGGTCATATTCGCCGACCGACATCATGATGTGCGCGGCGGCCAGCAGATTTTCCGTGGTGATCGGGTCGGCTTCTCCTACACGCGATTCGGCGAATCCCAGGCTCACCTGCTGCTCGGCGTCCGCGTACCTGCCTTCGCTGGCAAACAGGTTAGCAAGCGCCAGCCGCGTCTCCACCCGGTTCGCATCCGGAGCTTCCAGCGCGCGGCTGTAGCGGCTCATCGCTGCGTCGCCATCGCCAAGAATCAAAAACGTTTCGCCGGTGACCAATAATACTTTGCTTTTGTCGCCGCCGAGTTTTTCAGCGGTAGTTACGGCTTTGACCGCATTGTCGCCGTCGCGCAACTGCGCATAATTGCGGGACATGTTGGCATAAATCACGGCGTCATCCGGCCCTTTGCCTAAAGCATCCTTCAAGGTCGCCAGCGAGTCCGCGTAACGATGCAGGCTGTACTGCACATCGGCAAGCGCAAGACGGGTGGGAACATCGTTGGGAGCAATTTTGAGCGCAGCCTGGTATTCCCCCTCGGCCTGCGCCAGCATGATTTGCTGTCGGTAGGCTTCCGCGCGCGCCAAATGTGTGGCCTTCGACTCTCCCAGAATCTTTGCCGCTTCGTTCACTTCCTTCAAAGCCGGCCGCGCGCGCCGCATTTGCAAATCGGAAAATGCTAATCCCAGATATGCTTCCCCGTAATTTGGGCGCAGCTTGATGGCCATCTCGAAATCTTTCGCGGCATGATCTCCCTGCCGTAAATCATTCAGAACGTAGCCACGATTCAGATAGGAGGTCGGCACGTTCGGCGCAAGGTCAATGGCCTTGGTAAACTCGTCAGCCGCCTCGCGCAGTTGTCCATTTTGAGTGTCCACATAGCCCGCGATCAGGTGCAGGTCTTTGTCTTTGGGCAGCAGCGGCTCAAACTTTTGCACGATGGCGTAGGACTCCTGATAGCGGTTCAAGTAAAGCAAGTCGTACGCCAGATAAACCGGAGCTTCCGGGTCATGGGGAAGTTTCTCAATCACCTTGTAACCCAACGCAGCGGACTCCGCGTACTGCCCCATGAACGTTAAATAGCGCTCGTGCTCGCGCATGACCTGGGGGTTTTGTTCGATCGCTGGATTCGCAGCCGCTCGCTGCACCCACGCGCCCGCCACCGGTAACTTATGTGCTTCCAGCGCTGAGTTAATGCCTCCGGAAACTACGAGCGGATTATTCGGCGCAAGCTGATGGGCTTTTTCGTAATTTGATTGTGCCTTGTCGAACTCACGCTGCGAGGTATAAAGGTCACCCAGCGCAAGATAAGCTACGTAGTCCTTCGGGTAAAGCGAGCGCACTTTCAGAAAATATTCTTCCGCGGCCTTGGGATTTGCCATGTCTCGCGACAGATATCCCAATGCGGTGAGGGCGGCATGGTTCGTGGCGTCAATCTTCAAACCGTCGTTATAGACCTGGAACGCCTGGTCCTTGCGGTTTGTCCTCCACAGAAGGTTTGCATAGCTCAACGTGATGTTCATGTTGCCGGGGTCGAGCGACATGGCCTTCTTCAAATCAGTTTCCGCGGCGTCCATCTGGCCGAGGGCCATTTCAATGACCGCTCGCAGGCGCAGATATTCCGGTTGAATAGTCGGATCAATCTGCGTGATGGCACTTATCGCTGTGCGTGCCGCCGAAACTTCCTGGTTCGCGCCCGCGTCGTTGTCCGTTGCGCGGTACGCCTCCGCTAGACTTAAGTGCAGCGAAATGGGATACAGAGGCCCTTCCGGCACCGCCGTGGGCAAGCGCTTCAGCGCTTCACTATATTGCTTGATCGCTTCATCTTGCTCGTTTCTTAGACTTGCGATCTGCCCGCGGATTGCAAACAGGCGATAGTGCTCCGGATCAAGCTTCGCCGCCCGCTGCGCATATTCATCCGCGCGATCCAGTTGGCCAATGTTCACCAGCGCCTGCGCCGCGCTGAGTTGCAGGCTGTCGCTTCCCGGCGTGCCATCCGCCGCCCGAGCGTAATTTTCCGCTGCCTCTTTGCGCTTCCCCGCCAATTGATAGGTGTAGGCCAGTTCGCCCAGAATGTCGGGCGTCTTTTTCGGAATTTTCTGCAACGTTGCGATGGCCACATCGAACTGGTTTGAATCGCGATAATAAGAAGCGACTGCCCGCAGGACTTCCGGATCTGACGGCGCCCTGCTCTCGGCGCGCTGCAGATAAATCTTCGACTGATCAGGCTGATTCAAGCGTTGATAAGCACGCGCAATCAATAATTCATTGCGGGGTGTCCCCTGAATCGCCTCCGCGCGTTGCAGCAGGCCTAAAGCGGCGCTGGGATCGGTATTCAAAGCCAGTTCTCCGGCAAGCTGAAGGTCATTCACGCTTTTAGGATTCGCCGCGAGAATCTGCTTCAGTAAATCCTGCGCTTCGGAATAGCGGCCCATCTTCGCATAGGTTTGTGCCAGCCCGGAAAGCCCCGCAATAGAAGAAGGATCATTCTTTAAACCACGCTGGAATGCGCTGACCGACGCCGAATAATCCCCCGCCAGCCGCGCCGCATAGCCCAGGAGAAACCATAGCGGAGTGTTTTGCGGAGCGGCATTGGCTGCACGCGTCGCGTAAAGCTCGGCGGACCTGTAATCATTACGTTGCAGCGCCTCTTGCGCCGCGCGCGCATTGCGCGCTACCTCAATACCGGAGCCCCACCCAATCCCGCCTTCGGGAGCCGCCGCCTGAGGCGAAGCCGGCGTTTTGGCCTTCTCCTTCTTTATCGGCTGGGAAGTCTTGGGATTGCTGGAAGGCCCTGGGGTCACCTCAAATGTCTGTGCAAAAGCAAAACCACTGCTTCCCGGTAAGCACATCCAAAATGAAAGAACCAACCCAATTTGTAGACACTTCTTTTTCATGTGCGGTGTGGTGGGCAAAACGGCCTGTACAAGACCTATATCGCCGACCGCTCTGATGCCCCTGCAATTCCTCTGGTTGGATATAAACCTTAGACGGCCCAAAACAGCCCCATTTGGCACTAAACCTGCAACAATCACTCGTTCATCAATAGCAAACCTTCCCACGCAAAGCTGAATCCAACTGCTGCTCAGAAAAACCCCTTAGAGAGGACGAGCACAATCGTGGATACGAGCTTTTTCCGGCGGCCCATTCCATTGACCGCGAGCATTCTGGTAGCGCTGGCAATTCATGGCCCGCTCTTGATGATGGAGTTGCCGTTAAAGACTTCCTACGACGCCAACCTGCACGTATTTTTTTGTCCCATTACGCGCATCACTGGTTCAATCCGTGGAACGAGAAGTGGTTTGCCGGCTTCTCCCAAACCACATATCCACCACTTGGCCACCAATGGGTGGCGATGTTTTCTTACATCCTCGGATTGCCGCTGGCGTGCATGCTGGTGTATCTGATCGCCATCCTGCTAACAGTGGTGGGCGTCTACCGCTTTTCGCGTTTGTGGGTCAGTGAACGGGCTAGCAGTTATGCGGCTTTTCTCACGGCGTTCCTGGGAACGATTACCTTCCTGGTTTATTCAGCGGGACAACTTTCTACTGTCCTGTCTGCGCCGCTTTATTTGCTCGCGCTGCCGTACTTTTATGAGTGGTCGCGGTCGGCAGATGGACGCGCTCTGCTGAAAGGCGTAGTGCTGACACTGGTCGCCGCCGCCGTTCACCACGTCACGCTCATCTTCGGGTCATTCATGTTCGCGCTTCCCGTCCTTTGGCTGGCGTGCCTGGATCGGGAAGAACAGAGTTCCATCGGCAAGGTGATCGGACGCGGCATCGTTTTCGCCATCCTCGCTGGCATTGGAGTGGCCGCCGTTCTGGCGCCCTATTGGATATCTCTGATCAAACACCCCATCGAGCAAGTCCCGATTTCTCATGCCAGCCGTTCCAATTTCTTACTGAACATTGACTATGCCATCAACTATTTCTTTATCCCTTACGGAGCTTTGTTGCTGGCCATGCCATTCGTGGTTTGGATTGGCGCGGCGAGCAGGAGACTGCGCCCGCTGATGTTGGGATTTTGGGTAGCATTCCTTTTCAGTTTGGGCGGAACCACGCCGGTCCCCAAATGGTTGCTGGGGCGCGCATTTGAAGTGCTGACATACGAGCGTTTCACGCTGTTAGCCGCGCTTCTTGCCTTGCCTATCGTGGGCGTACTGGCGGAGATGCTTCTCGACCGCTACAAAGCGGCCGCAGCTGTGGGATTGTCAGCAGCCGCGGTTGCCACCATGGCCTTCGCCATGGGCTGGATTACCTGGAGTCCGTTCCGTCCCGATTCTTCCTTGGACGTGAATCCAGTAATCAATTTCATGGACCGCGACGGGCACGACAAATACCGGTATCTCACTCTCGGCTTCGGCAACTCCATCCCGAAGATTTCAACTTACTCACACGCCAACAGTGTGGACGGAGAATACAACTCCGCCCGTTTGCTTCCGGAATTCACGCACTACGGAACGGCCCAGCTGACCAGCGCCAAATTTTTCGGCACCGCCGGCATGGAGTCACTTCGCGCAATGCTCCAACACGCGAACAAGTACGGGTTGAAGTTTATCTTCGTGCACGATCCCTACTACATTCCCTTGCTGAATTTCGCAGGATGGCGACAAGTGGAAATCTTCGACTCCGGCGAGATCACGGTATGGGCCAAGGACGACGTTCCGCCGGCGCATCCCATCCCTTCGGACGCCAAACCGACGGCCCTTGAAGGGATATTGTGGGGCACGCTGCCATTTGGCTGCAGCCTGCTGGCAATCCTGCTCGCGATTTTTATGCGTGACCGCGCAGGCGCCTCGCGAAATCTCGTCGAGTTCCCCGCCATGGCGCAGGAACCCGTCTTCATTCCGGAGGCACGCTGATGAAATGGCCCCTGGCGATTGCTATTTTTGGCGCAACCATCGTGCTGGTCATCATCAGTTGGTTCCAGTCCGGAGCAATTGAACGGCGAAGAATTTCTTCCGCCGATACTCCCGATGAGGCCGTGCGGCTTTTGCTTTCACGCGTTAAAGCGCGCAATTTTGACGCCGCCTACGCACAGCTCGCCAACTCGTCATACGTGGATAAATACAATTTCATCCACACTTTTTCCGGCGATGACGGCAGCCTGCGCACCTATGCTTCCCTGGAAAATTACGACGTCTGGCCGCTGCACTCCAACGGACGCCTGGCCACGGTGCGCGCCAAACTGCATTACTCAACCGCTGTGGGACCGCTGGATGACGTTCGCGACATTCAGGTAGAGCATGAAGGCGACGCCTGGAAGGTGGTCTGGTCCACTGCGG
>CAWHQK010000025.1:0-7021 GCA_963831435.1 uncultured Acidobacteriota bacterium | reverse complement strand
CCCTTCCGAAACTCGCGCCGCAGGTTATTCCCGTTAACTATCTCCGCTGGGATGTCATCAATCGCGGCGCTGCTGACGATTGGGGAGTGCAGAACGTGGATTCCCCGCGTGTGCGCATCGTTTCCATGAACGCCGTACAGCGTCCCGACCGCATCGTCATTGTGGGGGAGATCGTCAATGAAAACACGTGCCTGCATATGTGGATGTAAACGCCACGCTCCTTCACGCAACGGCTCGCCCATCGCGCAGGAAAACAGCTTCGACAAGATTTCCCACATTCTTTTGCCTAAGCAGGTATCTCCCTATCGCGTGGATTTTCCGGGATACCGCCTGACCCAGATCAAGAGCGTTCGCATGGATGCCAAGTCAATGCTCGTTCCCGCAAGCGCGGACCCCGTGATTGAGGTTACGCAACAAAAATTACAGAAAGACGCTTTGGGCAAAATGGTTTTGAGCGGCGACCTGGTGAACGAAAGTGGAGCGATCGTAAATATTCCGCACGTGCTGGCTTCCTATTACGATGCCAACGGAAAAGTCATTTGGGTTTCCGATGGATACGTAGACCAGGCGCTCCTGCCACAGACGCCAGTTTCATTCGCGGTGGATTTGCCTGACGACATCGCTTCCCAGGCACACACCTATCACGTGGTGGTGAATTCCTTCGTGAACCAGGCTTCCTGATCATGCGCACTGTGATTACATGGCTTCTATGTTCTCTCGCGACGGCAATGCCCGCCGCCGCGGCGGAACTGCACGCGCCCAAAGACATCGCTGCCGGAACCGATTTCTCCATCACCCTTGATGGCAGCAGCCAGGGCACGTTCTACCTGATTGGCCCGGCCACGGCCAAAAAACACGCCGTGGAAAATGCCAGCGAGATTTCCGTGCCCGGCACGGACATTGAAAAAGCCGGAAACTATCAGGCAATCCTTTGCTCGAGCGAATGCGTGTCCACTGATTTTTATGTCCACGCGGCGGAGCCCGACCGCTTAAGTTTGCTTGTCCATCCCTCGCGCGTTCCTGTCGCCACCACCAATGCCATCAGTGCGGTAGCTATCGCGCTCGACCGCTTTCACAATATGGTCTTTTCCCGCGCGGACGTAAATTTCAGTGTCAATTCCAACAATGGAAGCTCGGCCTCCCACGCGCAACCCACCAATCGCGGTATCGCATGGATCAGGCTCACCTCCGCCGCTAAAGCGAGTTCCACGAAAATCAGCGCGTCGGTTGGAGAAACCACAGAAACTCGTGTCGTCGAGCAAGTCGCATCCGAGGCATGCCACCTGCACATTAAATCTTACTGGCAGGCAAACCGCCTGGTCGTAGAGACTGATCCGGTGCGCGATTGCAGCGGCAACAATGTTCCCGACGGAACTGTCGTGAGTTTCACCAAGACCGACGCCAGCGGCAAAACCACGGTGGATGCGCCTATTAAAAAAGGAATCGCCAAGGCGGAAATGCCGGTCGTGGGCCACGCCAGAATTTCTGTGGCCTCTGGAGTAGTGCTCGGGAACGAACTCAATGTCGGAGGCGCGCGATGAAACGATCTCTCCGTCTGCTGGCTGCAGTCGCCGTTCTGTTTGTAGCCAGCCGTTATTCCTCCGCGCAGTCTTCTCCCGCCGCGGAATTCAACGGCGCAAACTCCAGCCCGCGCGCCGTGGAAGATCTCACCAGCCAAAGCGTTCCCAGGGATTACGCTTTCGCCTGGCAAAACATGACGCAAGCGCTCGACGAAAATCGCCCCGGCTTACTGGACGCTTATTTCACCGGCTTCGCAAAAAGCAGCCTTGAACAACGCATTAAGGAACAAGCGCAGGCCGGACTCCATGTGCGTTACACCGACCACGGCCACAAACTGAATGTTCTCTTCTATTCTCCCAATGGCGACCTCATGCAGATCGAGGACGACGCGCAAATCGAAATGCAAATCCTCGATGGCAGCAAGGTCATACAGAGCCAACCGTTGCGCGTTCGCTACATGGTCCTCATGACGCCAGGCGCCGACCGCTGGATGGTTCGCGATCTGGAATCCACTCCGGCGTCGCGATCAGGGGAATAACCAGTTCTTTTGCCCGTCATGCGAACACACTTTCTTGAGGGAGTTGCATCGAATTGATTAGCACACGAAAAATGCGTCCCTCTCCTTCACTTCTTATTGGCCTCGCGGCCATCGCTGTGCTCATTCCGCAAACCAGCGGATGCTATCGCAGCAGCGTGCAAACCTCGCTTAAGGCCAACGTGCAGACACTGGATAACTCTCCCAAAGTCCTCGCGGACTATCAACCTTGGTTCGGCGATCCTCATCACATTAACGTGGGATATTCCACGCAGGACCCCGCGCAACTTCGCAAGCAGGTCCTACAAGCCAAGAACCTGGGGATTTATGCTTTTGCCGTGGACTGGTACGGCACGCGGCTTCCCTTTGAAGATCACAGCTACGCGCTGCTGCAGCAGGTGGCCAGCGAAAACCACTTCCACGTGGCCCTGATGTACGACGAAACAGAAGAAGACAATGGACGCGCCACGGAAGACGCATTAGACGCAATGGAAAAAGCATATAACTCCTACATCGGCCCAACCGCGCGCTTTCGCGATGCCTACCTTACTTACCAGGGTCGGCCGGTGATTTTAATTTTCCCCAAGCGCGGACACACGGACTGGAACCAGGTACGGCAGGCGGTCAATACGTGGGAGCATCCTCCAATCCTGATCTACAAGGACCATCCGCCGGCGCAATATGCGCAGGCATTCGACGGTATCTATGCCTGGATTCACCCCGGGCCCAAAGGATGGGCCGCCAATGGCAGTGAGTGGGGGCAAGCCTATCTGGAGAATTTTTACGAAAAGATACCGGAACTCTATCCCGGCAAAATTCTAGTCGGCGGAATCTGGCCCGGTTTCGATGACAGAAAAGCGTCGTGGAGCTTGAACCGGCATATGGACCGGCGCTGCGGAAAAACCTTTGAAGACACGCTGCATTTGTTTCGCCAATACGACAATCCCCAGCGTCCCATGCCCTTTGTGTTGCTCGCCACATGGAATGATTATGAAGAGGGCACGGCGATTGAAAATGGCATCTCCTACTGCAAACAGCCAGAGCTCCGCGCCACTCCCACCCAATAAACTTCTCATTTATAAGTGGTTTACAGCATATACCGGATAGATTCTTTCACTCCTCCGGGCTACCATATTTTGTGGCAACAATACTACTTTCGAATGCCTTTGAGTCAGCTCTCCCTTACGGCTAGTGCGGCACGCGGCTGCATTTCTGTCTTTGTTCGTAATTACATTATTGTAGCGACATTAGTCACAAGCCCCTTCTGGCCGCAATGGATTCGGGCTGGCCCTTGAGGACTCTAAATGAGAATCGCGCAGGTCTCGCCCCTATACGAAAGCGTCCCTCCAAAGCTTTATGGAGGAACGGAACGAGTTGTCTCATGGCTCACCGAAGAACTGGTGCGCCAGGGACATGACGTCACTCTTTTCGCCAGCGGCGACTCCCGAACCTCGGCAAGTCTCATTCCCGTGTGTCCTGAGGCGCTTCGACTAAGCCCGACTTGCATTGACCAGATGGCCCATCACGCATTGATGATGGAGCGCGTGTTCAGCTATGCCGACAATTTCGACCTGATCCACTTCCACACCGATTACCTGCAATTTCCCATGTGCCGCCGGCACGCCGTGCCGCACGTCACTACATTGCATGGCAGGCTTGATATTCCTGATCTTGTGCCGCTGTTTGAAACATTCAGCGATGTTCCCGTCGTCTCCATTTCAGACGCGCAGCGCGCTCCGCTTCCTTGGCTGAATTGGCAGGGGACCGTGTATCACGGTCTGGATCTGGGCGAGTACAGTTTGGGAGAGGGCCAAGGCAAATATCTGGCGTTTCTGGGACGGATTTCTCCTGAAAAAGGCCTGGACAAAGCAATTGAAATTGCAAAGCGCGCGGGGATGCCGCTCCGGATCGCCGCCAAAATTGACCGTGCGGACGTCAAGTACTTTGAATCGGTCATCAAGCCTCTGCTCAAACATCCTTTGATCGAATTCATTGGGGAAATTGGATACCCGGAAAAAGAAAAGTTTCTGGGCAACGCTGCGGCTTTGCTTTTTCCTATTTGCTGGCCTGAGCCTTTCGGTCTAGTCATGACAGAAGCAATGGCCTGTGGCACTCCCGTCATCGCTTACTCCCATGGCTCGGTGCCCGAGATTCTGGACCAGGGCGTGACCGGATATATTGTCAGCGATGTAGCAACCGCAGCCGATACAATTAAAGCGCTCCCCGGCTTCGATCGACGTTTGTGCCGCAAAGCTTTTGAGGAACGGTTCAGCGCCACTCGAATGGCCGATGACTATTTAGCAGTTTATGAGCGGCTTGTACGAGGAGAGTCCACTTCCCTCACCCTTACTCACGGAGCGTTTAATTGGCTGAAACTGACACCCTCGCGCAGCAGCAGTACTACATAGCGGCGCAGTCGTCGCCTTCCGACGAACGTCCGCGGGTGCTGAAGTACGGCAAGATGTTTGCGGTCTTCGACCGCTTGGGCGATGTTGGCGCACGAGAGCAGGCGATAAGGGCGTTTTTTTTCACGGCACCCGCTTTCTCTCCGAAATTCACGTCCAGATCTGGAACGCGCGCCCGTTGCTGCTTAGTTCCACCATAAACGCTGACAATTCTCTTTTTACCGCCGATCTCGCTAACTCGACGTTCGCCGATGAGACGTGGTAATTCATCGCGGTACGCTGCATGTGTTGCGCTCGAAATTTTTTGGGGTGGCGTGGTTCGAGAAATTCGTTTTGCAAATTTGGCGCCACGCGTGTCACATTCCATTGATTCTGCGACTTCGCCGCGGACTTTGCCGACATCTTTGAAGTCCGAGGCATGCATCGCGAAGAAAGGGGCGGCTTATTGCCCCCGCGGAGTGCGACGGCGACTTCCTCGTGCTTTGCTATGAGGGTTGGATGGCGTTCTGCGCGAAACCTCGGATTGAACCCGTGCCCTGATCCTCAGCGAGATGTTGACGGAATAAACGCTTTATTTTGATTTGCAACCCTCGAGCCCGGAGAAAAAACCATTGCTTTTTCGCAATCCGCTGCGCGCCTTCGAATCTGAAGGACGCGCGCGAGCACAAACGATCAGGCGCTGAAGGAGGCGAAGCGCGAATTGGATCGCTCCGAAGAAATGATCCCGCCGATTACCAGCCCCAACTCGCGGTTTACTGATTGGATGACGCGTTCCAGCGCCGACGTGCACATGATGATCTATCGGCAATCCTGAGGTGAATTATCCCTACGCGGGCGTTCCCTGGTTCAGCACGGTCTTTGGCCGCGATGGAATTGTCACCGCTCTCGAAATGCTATGGGTGGACCAGTCCCTGGATCAAAGGGGGTGCTGGAATTCCTCGCCGAAGACCCAGGCCACTGAGATAAACCCGGAGAACGAAGCCGAGCCGGGGAAAATTCTGCATGAAATGCGCGGTGGGGAAATGGCCGCCTCAAAGAAATTCCCTTCGGCAAATACTACGGAACGTTGATTCAACTCCGCTGTTCGTTATGCTCGCCGGAGCATACTGGACCGCACTGGCGACCTCGATTCATGCGACAGATCTTGGCCGAACATTCATCTCGCTCTGAATTGGATCGATGAACTACGGCGACTGGGATGGCGATGGCTTTATCGAATACGCCCAGCATGGCAATCGTAAGGGTCTGGTGCAACAGGGATGGAAGGATTCGAACGATTCCGTTTTTCATGCCGATGGCACTCTGGCTAAAGCTCCCATCGCGCTTGTGCGAAGTACAGGGTTACGTTTACGCAGCGAAACTGGCCGCCGCCCGCATATCCACGCGCTTGGCGATGGCTCAGCGAAAGCTACGCGGCCTGCAACAGGAGGCAGAAACTCTGCAAACTGACTTTGAAGATGCATTCTGGTGCGACGATCTTTCGTCTATGCGCTGGCCCTGGATGGGACAAAAGCCCTGCCGCGTGCGCACATCGAATGCCGGACAATGCCTCTATTTACCGGAATTGCGCCTCCCGAAACCGTGCCCGCCTTGCCCGAAACACTACTTCGCGAGATATTTTTAACGGCTGGGGATCCGAACTGTCGCCGGGAGAGCGCGATACAATCCGCTTTCCTACCACAACGGTTCGGTCTGGCCCCATGACAATGCCCTGATCGCCAGCGGCCTGGCGCGTTATGGTTTCAGGGAGATGGCGGGTCAAATTCTGCTGGCCTTGCTCGACGTCAGCGCCACTGTGGACCTGCGAAGATTGCCCGAGCTTTTTTGCGGGCTCGAGCGCCGCCCGGGTGAGGGACCACTCTTTATCCAGTGGCCTGTTCTCCTCAAACCTGGGCAGCGGCCGCCAGTTTCTTCTGGTGCAGGCGTGTCTCGGAATTTCCGTGCACGATGGCGAGAAGAAAACGACCTCGACCAGCCTTATCTACCCGAAGGAATTCCTCAGCTTCATTAAAGATCTTCGCAGCGGTGACGCTTCCGTGGATCTTCAGTTGGAACGAAGCCAAAACTCCGTTTCTCTCCGCGTTTTGGGCCAGCGCGGAAAAGTCGAAATCGTGATGAAGTAAAACCTCCGTATTCGCCTTCTGATTTTTGCTCACATCGAGTCCCCTACCTGCGCTCGTCCCCTCCCGTAAGGCATGTCCCCGCCCCATTTACAGACAACACAGGATGGATGCCTAGGGAAACTCGGGCTACGATTGTTACGGCATGATAAGGATCACATCTATCTCCCGCAAAATGAGGCCTCTATGAAGAAATGCAGCGAAAAGAAAATTAGCCAGTATGTACTGCTCTCGCTCACTTCCGTCCTGCTCGTGTTCAGCACCATGGCATGGGCGCAGAATGACGACAAATCCGACATTGAAAAGCGCCTGGACACCTCCGCAACAGTCCTGACGCAAATCATGGGAACGCCGGACAAAGGGATACCGAGTAATGTTCTTGACTCCGCCGAGTGTGTGGCGGTCGTCCCATCCCTGGTCAAGATTGCCGTAGGCTTTGG
>CAWHQK010000024.1:0-15544 GCA_963831435.1 uncultured Acidobacteriota bacterium | reverse complement strand
CGAACTTGCGTGGGTTGACGCACGCGAACGCAAGCACGTCTCCCGCGTCGTGCCGCTGGCCATTGCTGCCTCTACGGAAGCCGTAAAAGACGCCGGTCTCGACCCCTCGGCTATGTCCATGGACGAAAAGCGCGAAATCGGCGTGGTCCTTGGAACGGGCGGGGGTGCGCAGGAATTTTCAGAAGAGCAATACCGCCTGTGGCACGCTGGACAAGTGCGGCAGGTCAGTCTGTTCTGCATTCCCAGCGGCACCATGGGGACCATTCCGAGCGAAATAAGCATGCGCTTTGGCTTTCGCGGCTACAGTCACGTGGTCACCGCCGGCTGCACCTCTTCCACCGACGCGCTCGGTTACGCTTACCAGCACATTCAGGCCGGTGTGCAGCCAATGTTTCTGGTCGGTGGCGTGGATTCACCTATCACAGCGGGGATTATTAAGGGCTACTCCATGCTCCACGCGCTTGCGCAGTCCTGGAACGATCAACCGGAACGCGCCTCCCGCCCATTTTCCAAAGACCGCAGCGGATTTGTTCTCGCCGAAGGCTCCTGGATGTTCATTCTGGAAGACTACGACCATGCCCGCAATCGCGGAGCCCGGATTTACGCGGAAATCACCGGATACGGCTCCACTTGCGAAGCCTTCCACCGCGTGCGCATGAGCGATTCGCCGGAAGAACCAGCACGTGCTATCTTTCTGGCGATGGAAGAAGCCGGGCTACAGGCGGAAGATATTCAATACGTGAACTTGCATGGCACTTCCACGGAGATGAATGATCGCGTGGAAACTCGCGCCGCCAAGCTCGCCTTGGGCACGCACGCCTACAAGATACCAATGTCAGGATTGAAGTCGCAGATTGGGCACGCGCAGGGCGCTTGCGGCTCGGCCAGCCTGGCTGCAACACTGATCGCCATGGAACACGGCAAAATTCCGCCGACCATCAACCTTGAAGTTCCCGATCCTGAATGCGACCTGGACTACGTTTCCGACGTGGGACGCAAGGCCAATATCGAGCACGCTATCTGCAATTGCGTGGGGTTCGGATCGAAAAATTCCGCGTTGATCGTGAAGAAGATTGCCTAGCGTTTTTACCAACCACAAATTGGTCTACGAGCGGCCATTAAAGGTCATCTCGCGTCCCTGCTCTGAACTCCGCACCGCCAGTTCCAACACTTTCATCACCTGCAAGACTTGCTCGGCAGGGACAGGATTTGCGCCTCTTCTAAATATCGCGTCGCGTAGAGCTTCGTAATATCCCAAATAATTTCCCGGAAGGTTTGGCACAGAAGAAGATCGCATTTTCCCCTTCTGCTCTACGAAGAGAACGCCTTCCAGCGGATCGTTGCCCCAACCTGAACTCGAAGGGTTTTTGCCAGCTTTGAGCGAGGCCTCCTGCGTATCCAAGCCATGCTTCACATAACTCCCGTGAGTACCATGCACGAAAAACCGTGGGCTATTGGCGACGACCAGGGAACTGCCATGGAGCACGACGCGCCTGTTTCCATAGCCAAGCAGTACATGGAAGTAGTCCACCACCCTCGCGCCTGGTCGCTGCATGGCCAAATCCGCATAAACGGAATCAGGCGCCCCAAACAACTGCAGCGCCTGATCGACGAGATGCGCGCCGAGGTCGTACCAAATTCCACTCGCCGGGCCGGGAAGTTCCCGCCATCGTTTCTTTACTTCGGGGCGAAAGCGATCATAACGGGACTCGAAATACATCACTTCTCCCAGGCTCCGTTTCGCAAGAAGTTTGCGCAAAGTCAGGAAATCAGAGTCCCAGCGGCGGCTTTGAAAGACTGACAGTAGCCGTCTTTGTTTTGTTGCCAACGCAATAAGTCTTTCCGCTTCCTTCACGGTTGTCGTGAATGGCTTGTCCACTACGACGTCCTTACCGGAAATAAGCGCCCTCTGCGCCAAATCAAAGTGAGTAACATTCGGCGTGGCAATCACAACAAGGTCAATCCCCGCAGTCGTAAAGACTTCTTCATAACCAAGCACCTCAACCTTCGGCCAAGCCTTCCGAACCTTTGCAGGGTCGCTCGAAGCGATATAGCGAAGACATAGCCCAGGGGTGGCCGCAATCAGCGGCGCATGGAAGGTTTGGCCGGCAAAACCGTAGCCGATAAGAGCAACATTAATTTGCTTTTTGACTGGCTTCCGCGCGCGAATGGTTTGGCGTTTCCCTGCGGGCATGGTGAGCGTTAGCATACCAACCACGACGGTCATTGTCATGAAAACTACTCAGCCCACGTAGCGGCGGACGCCTAAGCCTGCCCTGAGCGGAGACGAAGGGTCCGCCGGGTCGAGCACACGGCTCGACAAATATCGGATTCCTAATTCGCTATAATCAAGATCGAAATGGTCCCTACTGTGCACGAAAACGAAGCGGCTTCCTCCAAAGAGTCCCAGCCGAGTGGACTGGATGCTCAGCGGTCGAAATTTGAGACTCTTGTCACCGCCTGCGGCGTGGCCGAACTGACTGGACGAGCGCAAATCCGGCTCAGCGGTAAAGATCGAACTCGCTGGCTGAACGGTATGATGACCAATAACATTCGTGACCTGGCGGTCGGCCATGGCGTGTACGGCTTTTTGCTGAATCCGCAAGGCCAGATTCAGGGCGATCTCTACGCCTACAACTGCTTGGATTATTTATTAGTCGAGACGGATCGGCCGCAACTAGAAAACGTCCTGAAGTTGTTCCGGCGCTACATCATCATGGACAAGGTTG
Organism: uncultured Acidobacteriota bacterium; assembly: GCA_963831435.1. Lineage (GTDB taxonomy): Bacteria > Acidobacteriota > Terriglobia > Terriglobales > Acidobacteriaceae > JAICKN01. The sequence continues at coordinate 12,815 of CAWHQK010000024.1, read as the reverse complement.
AAATTGCGGAATCAAGCGACGTGCCGCTCCAGATCACCGGCCCAAAAACAGCCGAAGTTCTTTCCGCCGCTGGCTTCCGCCTGCCTGACTTGCAACCGCTGCATTTTGCTGAGTCGAAGTGGAATAATTTGAGTTGCACGATTGTGCGCCAGGATATCCCCTGCGTGCCGTCGTTTGAGATTTGGAGTTCGACTTCGGACGGCAAAGCTATCCAAGAAGCGCTGGCGAAGTCTGGCGCGACGACTGTGGACGCAGGCGCGTTGGAATTTCTCCGTATCGCATGCGGAATTCCGCGCTATGGCGTGGACATTCAGGAACGAAATTTGCCCCAGGAAACGGAGCAAACGCGAGCGTTGAACTTCAACAAGGGCTGCTACATCGGGCAGGAAATTGTGGAGAGAATTCGTTCGCGCGGCAATGTTCACCGCAAATTCACCGGGTTCCTGATTGACGAGGAATTGCCGGCCTTGGGAACATCGCTTCAAGTTGAAGGAAAAAACGTGGGTGAAATTACCAGCACCGCTTCCCTGCCCTCAGCTAAAGGCTTGCAGAATGTGGCGCTCGGATATCTGCGGCGGGAAGTTGCCACACCGGGCAATAAGATTCCAATTGAAAACGCGGACGCCATCGTCGCATCGCTCCCGTTTACAAACTTTTTTCAGCAGTGAGGAAAGCTATGGCAGAAAAAAAGCAAGAGAGTTTCGTCGTCAACGACCGTAGGCTATTTACGTCGGATGGAGAAGTGCGATCGGAAACAGTGGAGGAAAAAATAACATCGGAGCCCGCCGTGGCGCCGCCTGCCACTGAAAATCAAGAGACAAGCTCCTCCCAAACAATTCCCCCGCCTCCTTCCAGCAAAGAACAACAGGCGCAGGCAGAGGCATATCGTAACTCCTCTCAAGACCTGGATCGACAAGTAGAGCAGAGTGGCCACTCCGCCAAAGAACTTGAAATGACCTTTGAGCGCTTCATGGCCTCCCTCTACATGACCGCCATGATGCAACTCGGGTTTATGCACGAGCAAGGCGAACAGCCTCAAATTGACATCATCGGCGCGCGCCAGACGATTGACACGATCTCCCTTCTCTCGGACAAAACAAAGGGAAACCTGACTCCCGCGGAAGCGAATTTCATGCAAACTTCCTTATATGAGCTGCGCATGGCTTATGTGGAGGTAACCAATGCCCTGGCGCGTCCTCCCCAGCCCGCTGGCAATAATGTAAAGTGATGAAGGCCAGCCTTACCGTGCTCGGAAGCGGCACTTCGATGGGCGTGCCCACAATCGGCTGCGATTGCGCCGTATGTCAATCTGCCGATCCGCATGACAAGCGCACCCGGCCTTCCGTGCTCATTGAATATGCCGGCAAAGCAGTCCTGATTGATACCACTCCTGACTTCGCGCTCAGGCCATCAGGGAAAACATCCGTCATCTGGATGCGGTTTTCTATACCCATACCCACGCTGACCACATTCTCGGCATTGACGACCTGCGCCCCCTAAGCTATCTGCACAAACCCAACAAATTGCCGTTGTACGCCCGCCCTGACGCGGCAGAATTTATTTCGCAATATGTTCCGATACATTTTTGACGGCAACTATAAATTTGGCGGCCTTGCCCAAGTAGAACTGAAACCGATCACCGGGCCTGTGGAACTTTTTGGAGCAACGTTCGAGCCGATTGTAGTGATTCACGGCGATACGGAAATTTTCGGGTTTCGCTTCGGCTCCGCGGCTTACTTGACCGACCACAGTGACATTCCAGAAAAGTCATTTGCTCAGTTGAAAAATCTGGACGTGCTTTTTTTGGATGCTTTACGGTATAAACCTCATCCCACGCATTCGACGGTTGAGAATTCTCTGAATATCGTGGCGCGGTTGCAGCCGCGGAAAGCCTTTTTCACCCATATCAGTCACGATTTGCCGCATGAAGCAACCAATGCCAGTTTGCCGCCGAACGTGCGCCTGGCCTATGACGGGATGAAATTAGAATTCGATATCTAGCCAATCCTCATGCAAGTATTCCATCAGCTCGCGGATGTTCCGGCCGGTTTCGGCCCCACGATTGTTTCCGTGGGAAATTTTGACGGCGTTCACCGGGCGCACTTGCGCGTCCTTCGCGAAATTGTTGCTCGCGCCCAGCAACAAACAATCAAAGCCGTGGCTGTGACATTTGAACCACACCCCACACGCATTCTCCGTCCCGAAGCAAATTTCAAGCTGCTCACACCCACCCCGGAAAAAGTGCGCTTGCTTGGCTCAGCCGGAGTAGATGCAGTCTTTCTTCTACCTTTCAGCCGCGATCTTTCTCTGCTCACACCCACCGAGTTTGCCCGGCAAATTCTGCAGCAGGGGTTACAGGCTCGTGAAGTGCATGAAGGTTATAACTTTCATTTCGGACACAAGGCTTCGGGCAACGTCACCTCCATGGTGGAACTCGGCCGCGAGCTGGGATTTGAAACTGTCTCCTATTCGGAGATGCGATTGCGCGGAGAACCTGTTTCCAGCAGTCACATCCGCAAGCTCTTGTCAGAGGGAAAAGTAAGCCGAGCGCGCCACTTGTTGGGCCGGTCGTTTTCCATCCTATCCACGCCCGGACGCGGCAGGGGTTATGGCTCAAAATATACGGTGCCAACCATTAACTTAAGCAGATACGAAGAGTTGGTCCCGAAAGACGGCGTGTACATTACGCGGACGCGCGTCAGCAGAAGAATGCTTTGATTCTGTCACTAACATCGGCAATCGGCCCACGTTCGGCGCGGACTCGTTTGCCATAGAAACTCATTTGCTTAACTTTCATCCCCTCGACCTCACCTCTGAAACTCCAGTCGAGATTTTCTTCCTTGCTCGCATTCGCGAGGAAATTAAATTTCCGTCAGTGGAAGCTCTTCGTGAGCAGATTGGACGCGACGTGAAGCAGGCGCAAAGATATCTGCGCCTGATGCATCGCGGAAAATGAACTTGTATGCCAATCCGCCAAGATCCGCTAGCGGCGGTCATCAGTACTAGGTTCAGGATGGATGAGCACGCGGAACAATTCCGGCGCAACCTGCTTGAACCGGATCTCCAGCTCGGTTTGAATGTCATGCACTCGCGAGAGCGGTAGATCATCCGCCATAGTGCAATGGCAGGAAACGTATAGGCGGCCGCGCACACGTTTTATTTCGATATCGTGCATATTGTGAATTTCCGGAAATTCGTGCTCAAGCGATTTAAGTTTTTTCTTTAAGACTTCATCCTGAACAATTTCCTCTCCCCGCTCAATCGTGGAGGGTTCGCTCTCAATGTGCGTAAGAATGGAAGAAATCCCCTCCACATCCTTCCGGATCTCATCCTCAAGCAGCGTCACGCGATCGTGGGCTTCCTTCAGGCTGAGGCGTTCATCGAGTTCCAGGTGCTGCTCCACATGCAGCCGCCCGTGTAAGTCCTGAATGCTTACATCGTGCACATTGAAGTTGTGCAGCATGGCGACCGCACGCACGCGGTCAAAAATATTTTCCGCATAGGAAGCCTTTGGGATCGAGCGCACAACGACGTCCGCGCCCGGCAATACATCGCGGACCGCCGCCGTTACCGCTTCCACAACCTGCTCCGAGCGCTGGAATGTAACGTTGCGCGCAAGGCCGATGGAAAGGTCGGCAAAGTACCGGTTGCCAGCACGCCGGATTCGTACGCGGTCAATTTCCAGCAACCCTTCAACCCCGGCAACAGCGGTAATGATCTTATTGCGGACGCCCGCCGGCGCGGCATCCAGAAGCGAGTCAATCGTCCGCCGCGCCAGCCGCCAGCTCACATACACCACTACTCCCGCAACGCACAGCGCCGCCACGGGGTCAGAATCGCGCAGCCATCCCACCGCATACTTGCGTCCCAAGAGGACCAGGGCGAGTCCCAGGACGACAACACCTCCTGACCACACGTCCGTGGAAAAATGCAGGGCATCCGCTTCCAGCGCCTGACTCTCGTATCTGGTGGCAATTTTCTTCAAGGAGCGCGAGCGCCAGACGTCCACGCCCATGGAGAAAATCATAACCAGGAATGCCGCAAGTGTTGGTTCAATCTCCACGTGGCGGAAAAAAAGACGGAAGATGGCTTCGTACACAATCCACACGCAGGTAAGCAGGAGCAGCCCGGTCTCAATAAAGGCGGAAAAGTTTTCGAATTTTCCGTGTCCATACTGATGATCAGCATCGGCGGGCTTGTCAGACACGCGGATCGAGAGCAATGTGATAATCGCCGCGACCAGATCGAGCCCTGAGTGCGCGGCCTCCGACATGATTCCCAGGCTTCCAGTAGTGAAGCCCACGATAATCTTTAAGGCCGTGACCACAGCCGCCGCGATAACGGAATTCCCCGCCACTGAACGTTTTTCCGCCCGCATGGATTCCGGGCTGTATGACGATGCGGGTGAGGCCATAGCCGCATTATCGCTGGATGCCGTGGTTTCAGCCAGTCCATTCGCGGTTCGCCGCATGGATTCGTCGGTAAATATTCAAATTTGTTCAGTACAAATGATTTTTGCCGGGCCAGGTGAGGCCGGAAAGATATGCTACGATTTTATCAATACTTTCATTCTGTTGGAGGAGATTCATGTTGTTTCGCATTTGTGGTTTGATCTTGCTCTCAGCGATGGCTTGGGCGCAAACGAATAGCACCTCGAACTCACCCCATCACCCTGCCACCAGCACCGCGAGTTCTTCCACCCATGCTAAGGCGCAATCTCCAATCGCATCTAAGAGTGGCTTCCAGGCCGCCGCCAAATCAACTTCTAATCCTGCTGTGATTACCATCCAAGGCCTCTGCAATAAACCGCACGCCGAAAGGACCACCAAAGACCCGGCCGCCCCTTGCGAAACCACCATCTCCCGCTCTGAATTCGAAGCCGTCGTGAATGCCATCCAGCCGGAAATGCCCGAATCGGCCCGCAAACAATTTGCCAGCCGGTATGCAATGGGTATGGTCCTCGCGCACGATGCTCATGAACAAGGGCTGGATCGCGGCCCCGCTTTCGACGAGATGATGAAGCTCATGCGAATTCAGGTAATGGCCCAGGAGCTTGCCAAGAATCTACGCAAAGAAGCCGGGCAAATTTCGGATGCAGACGTCAAGGCTTACTACGACAAGAATTCTGATAAGTATCAGGAAGCCGATTTTGAACGTATCTACATTCCCAAAACCAAGCAGGCCGCCCCGAAAGCGGACCAAAAGCCTGCGGATGCGGAGAAAGAACGCGCGGATTCCGAATCAGAAATGAAGGCAAAAGCAGATGCGCTGCATGCCAGCGCCGTCGCCGGAGGTGATTTCAGCAAGCTGCAAAGCGATGCCTTCGCGACGGCTGGAATGAAGGTTGAGTCTCCGTCCACCAAGCTCACCAAGGTGCGGGCAGCCAATTTTCCTCCCGATCAGCGCTCCATTTTCGCGCTGAAACCAGGCGCCGTCTCTGACGTAATTCCCAGCCAGAGCGGGTTTTTCATCTATAAACTCGACAGCAAAACGGCAGTACCGATTGACCAGGCAAGTCAGGAAATTCGCAGCTCTTTAGAAAATGAGCGATTCCAGCAAAAAATGGAGGCTGTGCAGAAATCCGTACAACTCTCGTATGACGAAAATTATTTTAAGGCCGCGCCGCCAGTCGCTGGGGCAATGCCAAATCGGCCAGCCGCACCCGCGAACATCCACATGGCAAATCAGAAATAATGAGTGAAGCCAAGCCAACAGTCATTATTACCGGCATCGCCGGGCAAATCGGCGTGCGCCTTCTGCCCTTCTTTTCCGCGTACGATATCACCGGCGTCGATGCCGTTCCTCCGGCTACTGACCTGCCACTGCGCTTCGAATCGCTCGATCTGGCCAAAGAAGAATCCTGTCTACAACTCACGTCCATCATTCAGGAACTCAAGCCGGTTGGAGTAGTTCACCTGGCTTTTGATCCCAATTCGCCAGGACACAATCGAACTGACGCGGATAGCATGTGGCACAGCAGTGTTGCCGGAACGGCGCGAGTGATGGAAGCAATCACGGAGGCCAACCGTGACGTCCACATTGTTGAGAAATTTATTTTTCAAAGCAGCGCTCTGGTTTATGGGCCCGATATTGCCGCGCCTGCGAATGAGGAAACCCCGCTCGCCGCCGCCGACTTTCCTTTCGCTTTACAGCAAATGGAGGCCGACCACGTCGTGAAGCAACGCGCTCCGGCGCTGCGTGGATGCAGTGTCTTCATGCTGCGGCCACAGCTTATCGCCGGCCCGGGCTTGCACAATTATCTGCTTGACGCTTTTCGCGGCACTCCCCAAGGAGACGGAAAGCGCGCCCAGCGACTTCGCAACAAGGGAGAGCGCATCAGCTATGTCCTTCCCTTTGGCAACGACTATTTGCAGAAGAGAAAGCAATTCCTGCACGTGGATGATTTGGCCCGCCTGGTTGCGTTTATCTTGGCGCGTACAGAGCCCGAGTCGCAAAGGCTCACCCTGCTGAATGCCGCCGGACGCGGTGACGCGCTGACCGTGGAACAGTGCATTCAGGCAGCAAATGCAGCACTGAAGCGCGCGCCTGGAAAGTTAGGACTGGAAAAGGTGCTCGAATACCGCTGGAATGCTGGTATTTCTTCCGTAGCCCCAGAATTCTTGCCTTACATGATCGGTGATAGTTTATTGAATACCGACCGTCTTCAGAAATTTCTCGGCGCGGACTATGAGAACGTCATACGCAACACCAATGCCGAAGCGTTTTTGGATTCGTTCGTGTCTGTGAAAGCGGACTCCGTTCAGACGGCCCTGACGGAAAACTAATTCACTTCCCGCGCCTTCACTTTGTTCCCCGGTATAGACCTGCGATCCCGAACGTGTAGCGTTGCCACGCAGGCCCCTGGAAGCCGACTTTTCGCATGCGTTCAAGCATTTCCTCTGGCTCCGGAAAGCGCTCGACGGAGGCGGGAAGATACGCATATGGCCCCTTGACTCCTGAAATCCAGGTGCCAATCGCGGGTAGGACATGTTTGAAATAAATTCGGTATAAGGTTCCCATTAGCCCTTTCGGCTCGCTGAAGTCCAGAATTCCAAATTCGCCGCCGGGCCGCAACACGCGGAAAATCTCGCGCAAACCGGCATCATAGTCGGCAAGGTTGCGAAATCCGAAAGCGCTCGTCACCAGATCGAAACTGTTATCGGCGAATGGAAGTTGCAGCGCATCGGCCTCCAGCCACCGCAATGCCGTTCTCCTGCTCTTATCTCCGGCGCGCTGCAACATTGCATGAGAAAAATCCGCACCAACAATTTTGGAGGAGGGGTTACTGCCGCGGCGCAACGCCAGCGTCATGTCTCCTGTGCCGCAGCATAAGTCGAGCACTCGAACCTCCGGCTGCGACAATTTTCCTCGAAAGTTTCGAGCCGTCCGTCGCCACCAAACCCGATCCACGTTAAAAGAAAGAACATGGTTCAGCAGGTCATACCGCGGCGCAATAGAAGTAAACATTTCGCGCACCGCGCGGCTGGCAGCTTGCGGATCATGCGTGCCCTCAGGAGCAGCGCCCACAGTAGAATTAGGGTAAATATTCAAGTGAAGGTTTAATCCCTGTTAGTAGCCTTATGTGTTAGCCGGTAACGTAATCGTTGAGTTGTTGAATGGCTTGGAGGACAACTTTACTCGGCACATTTTTTACCACTTGAACCCTACCGATCTGGCTGGGCAAAACAAAGTGAACGGCCCCGTCGCGCGTTTTTTTATCGGATTGCAACAGCTTGAAAATGTTCTGACTACGGACCGCAACTTTTGGCAACGGTCCCAGGTGCATTACGGTGTCGCTGATTCGTTTCGCGCTCGCGGAATCCAACCTCCCGACCTCCCGCGCAATGTTGGACGCCGCGATCATTCCCCACGCCACTGCCTCTCCGTGAAGAAAATGCCGATACTTCGTTTCCGCCTCCAAAGCGTGTCCAATGGTATGGCCGAAATTCAGCACACGGCGTAAATCTGCTTCGCGCTCATCGGCTGAGACGACTTCGGCCTTCAACTCGACCGACTGTGAAATTACTCGCTCAAGCAATGTTAGGTCCTTGCGCAGCTTCTTGATTTCCAGGCGCTCGAACTCGTCAAACAATTCCGGACGCCCAATCACACCACACTTAACAGCCTCATACATACCAGCCCGGAATTCCCGCTCCGGCAACGTCGAAAGTGTCGCCAAATCCACGAGCACAGCACGCGGCTGGTGAAACGTGCCAATCAGGTTCTTCCCCGCACGCAAATTCACACCAGTCTTCCCTCCAACCGCCGCGTCCAGTTGCGCCTGGACGGTAGTAGGAATCTGGATCACTTCAATGCCCCGCATATACACCGAAGCGAGAAATCCCACCACATCACCAACCACGCCGCCGCCAAACGCCAGCAGCGCTGCGTCACGGTCCGCGCCCAGGGCAATCAACGTTTCCGCCAGGTCTTCCAGCGTGGAGAGCCGCTTGTAGCGCTCCCCTTCCGGCATCTCCAGAACTTTTGCGCTCAGGCCTGCCCGCTTCAAGGATGCCATCAATTTTTTACCCCAGCGGCGGCGCACCGCTGGCACTGTCACGACGAATAAATTTTTCCGTTCTCCAAACAATTCGCGAACATACTCCCCCGCGCTATCAAGCAGGGAGTGTTCGATCATCACTTCGTAAGAACACTGCGGAGTTGTCACTGGGATTCGGCGCATGAGCTTTCCATCATAACGTATTCGCCCGCTCAGCCATTCCCTCACTACGTGATACCATTTTTTAAAATGGCACGCGCGCCAGCCGAAACCGATTTCATCGTCGTAGGAGCGGGAATCGCCGGTCTACGCGCCGCCATTGAACTGGCCTCCGCGGGGCGCGTGGTGGTCCTCACCAAACGCGAAGTCACGGACTCCAACACGCAGTGGGCCCAAGGAGGCATTGCCGCCGCACTCAGTGATGAAGACGAAGTCGGCCTGCACTTTTCAGGACACATTGAGTGCTGGCGACGGGCTGTGTAATCCCGAAGCCGTAAAAATATTGGTGGAAGAAGGACCCGGAGCGCATTGAAGAACTAATCGCCTGGGGAACACAGTTTGACCGAGAAGGCACTAAGCTTGCGTTCGGCCGCGAAGGCGCGCACAGCCGCAACCGAATCCTGCACGCTCATGGCGATTCCACCGGCCGCGAGATCGCCCGCGCTCTCTATGCGAAAGTTAAGACGCTGCCAAATATTTCCGTTTTGTGAATTCGAGTTTTCCACTGACTTGTTTCTTGAAGCCGGAGCGGCCCCGCGGCATTCATCTGATTGATGACGCCGGAACGCACCAGACAATTACAGCTTCGGCTGTCCTGCTTGCATCCGGCGGATTAGGCCAACCTCTACCGCAACACCACAAATCCCGGTGTCGCGACGGGCGATGGCGTCGCCATCGCATTTCGCGCCGGGGCGGAAATCAGTGATATCGAATTCATTCAGTTTCATCCAACCGCTCTGTTATTTGGAAAATGCGCCCACGATTTTTGTTTGTCGGAAGCGCTGCGCGGCGAAGGCGCTTATCTCCGCAACACCGAGAAGGCCCACGCTTCATGTCCAACTATCACGAACTCGCGGAACTTGCGCCTCGCGATGTGGTCGCCCGCGCAATCGTCCACGAGACTACTCCGTGAGCCACGCTAAAAATCACCGCAGTTTATCTCGACCTTACGCACCTTGAAGCCGCCCGCATCAAAAAAGGTTCCGCGCATTTACTCCACGTGTCTGCAATACAACATTGATATCATCCCCCGATCTCAATTCCCATTCATCCCGCTGCACATTACTCGATGGGCGGCATACGCACGGACATGGACGGACGAACGTCGATCATGCAGGCTTTATGCCGCCGGCGAAACCGCCTGCAACCGGCGTGCACGGCGCCAATCGCCTCGCCAGCAACTCCCTTCTCGAAGGTCTAGTATTCGGTGCCCGCGCTGGTAAAGCAATGCGCGGAGTTTCGCGATGCCAAGGCCGGCGTAACGCAGAGTACGTCCGAGGGAAACTCCAAGGGCAATGATTCGGCTCGCCTTTGCGAAGAACAAATCCAAACCATCCAAAACTTGATGTGGCAAGATGTTGGCATCATCCGCACCGGCAGCGGACTCGGCCGGGCGATCCAGAAATTGCAGGAGATTCAGCTGGTGGCTCCCAGTTCAAGACGCGCGTGGGAAGCTAAGAATTTGCACACCGCAGGTCTGCTCGTCGCGCGTTCAGCGCTGGCTCGTGAGGAAAGCCGCGGGGCGCACTACCGAACCGATTTTCCCACGCACAATGACGAGAAATTTCTAAAACATTCAATCGTCACTGCAAACGATATCCTCTTCGCCTGAGGGCTTTTTAGTTTGCCGTCCGCTGCGGGTTCACCACCAGACGCCATAACCGAAATCAGCAACACCCCCGCCACCGTCACCAGGGCCCACAACCTAGGGTATCTTAAAATAGTGCGAAACCAGCATCTTCGCCCCCACGAACATCAACACAACGGCCAAACCGTAGTGCAGATACTGAAACATCTTAATCATTCCAACCAGCGCAAAGTACATGGAACGTAGTCCTAGAATCGCGAATACGTTCGAGCTGTACACAACGAATGCGTTCAATGTAATCGCCAGAATAGCGGGGATGGAATCCACCGCGAAAATCACATCGGTAGTCTCGATCACCAGCAGCACAACGAGCAGCGGGGTGGCGAAAAGCTGCGGCCGCCGCACAAAGAACTTGCCGCCTTCATAGTCATCGGTCACCGGAACCAGAGATCGCAGCACGCGCAGTACCGGGTTCTTTTCCGGATTCACCTCCGGGCTCCGTTCGCGCGCCAATTTAATTCCGCTGTACAGCAAAAGCGCGCCGAAGAAATAAATGATCCAGTGAAACTTGCGAATCAGCCCTACGCCCGCCAGAATAAATACCGCGCGCATCACCAAGGCGCCTAGGACGCCCCAGAACAACACTCGTGCTGATGCTCCGCCGGAACGCGAAAATATTGAAATATGAGCAAGAAAATGAAGAGATTGTCCACGCTCAGCGAAAGTTCGATTACGTAGCCTGTTACAAATTCCAGCCCCGCAGCATGACCTTGCCAAACGGAGAGTACTAGCGCAAATATCGCCGCCATTGCGATCCACATGCCGCTCCACATCAACGCGCGACGAAATGTCGGGACACGCGCATTCCGATGCAGGAGCCCCAGGTCGAGGGCCAACATCGCGAGAATAAAAACATTGAAGAGGACCCAGAACAGGAGTTCGTTCAATCAAGGCACCAATCGAAAACTTCAGGGTGAACTTCTACAGGCATTCTACGCGAACAAATCGGCGAGGGCCGCAAACGCCCCCGCTATTTTGCGGCGGCGGGAAGAGTTCGCATGCCATTGAGCACGCGAAAAGTTTCCAACGTTACTGTTCCACGATTTCCAGACTCTTCGGGCTCAGCTTGTCCACAGTGTCCTGCGTTGTGTGCCAAAACACATTGTTGTAGCCGTAGGAAAAATCAATCAGGTCGGCGCTGGGCACGCCTCGTTGCACAAAGGGAATGTGATCGTCGTCAATCACGTCCTTCCGCTCAAAAAAATGTGATTGCACCCCTAAACGAGTGGCTGCCTGATACACAACGTCTTCCAGCCAGGCCGTGGAATTCTGGTCCCGTTCAATGTTAAGGTCAGCGTCGCCAATCATGTCCTCAAGCAAAAATGCCTTCACATTTTTGAGCGTCCCATCATGTTGCCACTTGTCCGCCAAATGCCGTACGCCATACAAAGATTCTGGATCGTACCAGGGCAGACGCATGGATTCCTCTGCGTCGTCCCAAAGCAACCACACGCTATATCCCGGCTGCGCTGGTCGCCAAGGCCTGCGCGCTCTCGCCCGACGCCGCGCTGCAGGCCGAGCACGCCCGCGCGAAGGACCTGCGAGCGGAGCTGCTCGCGACGGCCGAGCGCGACGTCGCGGCCTTCTACGCCGTGCTTGGAGAGCGCGCAGGTCGGGCAGCAGCGAGCGCGAGGCGTGGGCCGTCGCGGCGCTCGTGATGCGCGATGCGGCGGCGTTGCTCGAAGGAGACGCGCTTCCTGGCCGAGGACGTGGCCGCGCGCTGCCGCACAGCGCTGCGCGGCGAGCCTACGGCCGCAGCGCTGCTGGCGACCGGCGCCGAGCGAGCAGCCCTCGCCCTGGCCGAGGTGGACGAGGCCGTGTAGGCGAGCTCGACGAGCGCGGCCCGTGCGCCGGACGCGTTCGCCGGCGGCGCCGTTGCGTCAGGCGGCGATGCGCAGCGGTGCGCCCACGCGCTGCGGGCGCAGCTGCGCGGAGTGGCCGATGCCGCGGCGCAGGAACGCCTCCACGAGCACCGGGTCGAACTGCGTGCCCGCGCCGGCCTCGAGCTCCTTGCTCGCCTGCTGCACGGTCATCGCGTTGCGGTAGGGGCGGTCGGCGAGCATGGCGTCGTAGGCGTCCGCGATCGCGAGCACGCGCGAGACGAGCGGGATGCGCTCGCCGACGAGGCCGTGCGGTAGCCCGTCCCGTCCCAGCGCTCGTGGTGGTGGCGCAGGAGCGTGGCGATGCCCGTCAGGTCGGCGCGCTCGGCCGAGCTGCGCGCTCGCACTCGGGTGGCGCTTGACGGTGTCGTACTCACCCGGTCGAGCCTGCCCGGCTTGAGCAGCACGGCGCGTGGCACGATGATCTTGCCGACATCGTGCAGCAGGCCCGGCGAGCGTCGTCTGCGCGATGGCGCGGCCGTGAGCCCGGCCGCGTCGGCCAGCTCGATCGCGACGCGCGAGACCCGGGTCGAGTGCTCGGCATCGGTGGAGATCTGCGGGTGAGAGC
>CAWHQK010000023.1:0-10477 GCA_963831435.1 uncultured Acidobacteriota bacterium | reverse complement strand
GGCAGGGAGAATCTCAATTGAACCTGCTGGGAGAGATCTGTAGCGAAATTGCCTACGAGCCCCGCTCCACCCTGGCTCAGGTTCAATATGCGCGCGTCGAACTTGCGTTCCCCGCTTATTAGCGATGTTTCAATGTTCACGCGCTGGCGATGATAGCGCAGACGGCGGTAACCACAATCAGGTTGCGCGCCGAGGAAAGTGTGCGTACAGCCTGGGCCACGGAAATCGGCTTGCGAAACAGGAACTTGGCGCGGCTGCTTATTTCGTGCGCTCCGTTGGATTGATTGCAGATCATTAGTGGGACGCAGTTTTCGGCGCCGCTGGCATCGCCGTCAAGAAGGCTGTCCGCGCCTTCAATTTCAGAGTCCACAATGAGTGCGTCAATTCTGGAGCTGGCAAGTTTTTTTCGCGCCCGGCCCAGATCGGTTTCGACTTCCACATGTATGTGCAGGGTGCTCAGAATGCTTTCCAACACGCCGGTGCCGCGTGAGTCGGTTGAGACGACCATGGAGGAGAGCATCATGCTTAGCTTAGACTTTAGCCTTGGCGCAAATGGGGATATAGGTAACGGAAGTAATCGGCAGCAGGCGAAAGGGGGCAAAGCAGATCGCGTATTTGGCTTTCCAGATTTTGGACGGGCTAGGCTTGATCGGCGATTGCGGGGTTCACCGTCTGTCGAATCTCCTGCCATAGCTCCTGACGTCCCGTTCCCGTTCGCGCGGAATAGCTCACGATTTTAGTATCCGGGTATTCCTGGCCCAGTTTGCGCAAGGCATTCTGCAATTGGTTATTCGAAAGGCGGTCGCTTTTGGTGGCCACGATGATGAATGGGCGTTGCTCGGCGCGCAGGAAATCGAGCAGGCGGCGGTCGCTTTCCTGCTGGGGAACGCTGATATCCACGAGCGAAAGGCACAGCGCGAGGCTCTCGCGCTCCTTCAGATAAGGCTCGATAAAGCTGGACCACTTTTCGGAGATTTCGCGGGGCACGCGAGCGTATCCGTAACCGGGCAGGTCGGCGAAGATGACTTCGGGCTTCGGTTTCCCGGCCCAGCGGATTTCAAAAAAATTAATGGACTGAGTGCGTCCGGGGGTGGAGCTGGTCCGAGCGATTTTGGAGCCAACCAGCGAGTTGATGACGCTGGACTTGCCGACATTGGAGCGGCCGAGGAATGCGACTTCCGGCAGGGAAGATGGCGGGAAGTGGAGCGGATCCAACGCCGACAGCACGAATTGCGTTAGAACGCGCATGATTTAGTGTGCAATCAGGCGGGGAAAGTTGCAAGCCGCACAGCCAATTAACCAAGCCCGAGCGGCCGCTTGTTATCCGGCTCAGGCTCCTGGATAGGATTGAATTTGTGCCACAAATAAATGGCGATGGCAAAGATAATCCCGATGCCCACACTGATTGCAAAGATCCAGCGGTACGCGGGAAGAAAAATAAGCAGCGCGGCCACCACGACGATCGCCACGACCAGGCTGGCTGGGCCTTTGAGGATACTGGTTTTTGGCACGGGTGTTTGTGAATCCATTGCGAAAACCAAAAGGCCCACCGTCGGGCGGGCCTTCGATTGAATTGCTAAACCTTACTGGTGCGCCGCAGGCCCTTCAGCGGGCGGAGGCAGTGGCGTGATGGCCTGTGCCGCTTCTTCCTCAGCGATGACCGGAAGCGGGCTTTCCAGCGCGAGCGCTAACACCTGGTCCATCGTTTCCACGAAATGCAGCTTCATGGCGTTGCGCAGGTTCTCCGGGACTTCTGCGAGGTCTTTTTCGTTGTCCTTGGGAAGCAGGACTTCGAACAGTCCGGCGCGATGCGCGGCCAGCAACTTCTCTTTCAATCCGCCAATGGGAAGCACTTTGCCACGCAGCGTGATTTCGCCCGTCATGGCGATGTCGCGACGGACGGGAATTCTGCTCAACGCGCTGGCAATGGAGGTGGCAATAGTAATTCCGGCGGAGGGGCCGTCTTTGGGAATGGCTCCCTCGGGAACGTGCACGTGAATATCGAGCGTTGCGGTAAAACTCGCGAGTCAAGCCCAGTCGCAGAGCACGGGAGCGGATGTAGGACATGGCCGCTTGCGCCGACTCCTGCATGACGTCGCCCAGTTTACCGGTGAGCGTGAGCTTGCCTTTGCCGTCAACGACGCTGGCCTCGGTGCTCAGAATCGAGCCGCCAACTTCGGTCCAAGCCAAGCCCGGTGACCAAACCAATTTCGCTCTTTTCGTTGGCGAGGGTATCGCGGAACTTGGTGACACCCAGGAAATCGTTAAGATTTTCGGCGGTAATGGTAACGCTGTAATCCGCGCCTTCTTTGACCACCTTGCGCGCCACTTTGCGGCAGACGTTTCCGATCTCCCGTTCCAAATTGCGGACGCCGGCTTCGCGCGTGTAGGCGCGGATGAGAGTGGTGATGGCTTCGTCGCTGAACTTGATGTTCTTTTCCGTCACGCCCGCCTGCTCCAGTTGCTTACGCACCAGGAACTGCTTGGCGATTTCCATTTTCTCCTGCTCGGTGTAACCGTGCAGCCGCAACACTTCCATGCGGTCTTGCAGGGCGGGAGGAATGGTGTGCATGACATTCGCGGTGGCGATAAAGAACACTTGCGAAAGGTCGTATTCGACGTCCAGGTAATGGTCCACAAACATGAAATTCTGTTCGGGATCAAGGACTTCGAGCAGCGCCGCGGATGGATCGCCGCGGAAATCCATGGACATCTTGTCCACTTCATCCAGCATGAAGACCGGGTTCTTGGTTCCCGCCTTCTTCATCATCTGAATGATCTGGCCGGGAAGCGCGCCGATGTAGGTGCGGCGATGACCGCGGACTTCGGCTTCATCACGCACACCACCTAAAGACATGCGGACGAACTTGCGGCCTGTAGCTTTGGCGATGGACATTCCCAGCGAAGTCTTGCCAACGCCCGGAGGGCCAACAAAGCACAGGATGGAACCCTTGGGATTTTTCACCAACTGGCGGACGGCAAGAAATTCAAGGATGCGCTCTTTAATCTTTTCCAGTCCGTAATGGTCTTCGTTAAGGACCTTTTCCGCGCGCGAAATGTTGCGAATTTCCTTCGACCGCTTCTTCCAGGGAACGGCCAGCAGCCAGTCCAGATAATTGCGCGAAACCGTGGACTCCGCCG
Source organism: uncultured Acidobacteriota bacterium (assembly GCA_963831435.1). Taxonomy (GTDB): domain Bacteria; phylum Acidobacteriota; class Terriglobia; order Terriglobales; family Acidobacteriaceae; genus JAICKN01. The sequence goes on along the minus strand of CAWHQK010000023.1, from coordinate 7,336 downwards.
ACATGGGCGGCATGGCTTCAATCTTTTTCAGCTCCTGCATCGCCTTGTCGCGGACTTCTTTCGGCATGCCCGAGGCTTCAATCTTCTTCTTTAGTTCGTCGGACTCGCTCTTTTCGCCGCGGCCTAACTCTTTCTGGATGGCCTTGATCTTTTCGTTGAGGTAATACTCTTTCTGCGCGCGCTCCATCTGGCGCTTTACGCGCGACTGGATGGTGCGGTCCATGTTCAGCTTTTCGATTTCGATGTCGAGAACGTCGCCGATGCGGCTCAGGCGCTCCGCAGGGTCAAAGATCTCCAGCAGCTCCTGCTTCTCCTCGATGGAAAGCTGAAGATTGGCCGCGATGGTGTCGGTCAGCTTGGCGGGATCTTCCATCCGCACCGCCGCGATCATAGTTTCGTAATTCAGCGACTGGCAGAGCTTTACGTATTGCTCGAAGAGGGAAGTGACGCGCTGCATTCCGCTTTCAATCTGCGGAGTCGTTTCGGTGGTGTAACGCGCAACCCGAACAGACGCCTGCAGGTAGCCGTCAGTTTCCGTGATTTGCAGGATTTTGCCGCGCTCAATGCCTTCGACCAGCACCTTGATATTGCCGTCGGGCAATTTAAGGCTTTGCACGATGTTGACGATCGTGCCTACCTGGTAAATCTCATTTGCTTTGGGTTCGTCCACGCTGGCATCGTGCTGGGTCGAAAGAAAAATCTTCTTGTCGGCTGCAAGCGCTTCTTCCAGCGCGTGCACGCTGGACTCGCGCCCCACGACGAAGGGAGTCATCATGAAAGGGAAAATGACCACATCCCGGATGGGCATCATGGGCAGCTTTTTGGTTTCGAACTTTTCTTTCGGTGTGGTCACTATGACTCCAAAATCAGTGATTAGCTTCTAACCTGGTTTCCGAACTATGCAGTTTGGTGTTAACCAGCCTTTTCCATCATAGCCAGCGAAACGTTGCGCTTTTCAACCATTTCGCGGGTCACTTCAAATTCTTTCACCTTCTTCTGGCTGGGCAGATGGTACATAAGGTCCAGCATCAATTCCTCAAGAATCATGCGCAGCCCGCGCGCTCCTACTTTGCGCACCATGGCCTGGCGTGAAATGGCCTTAAGCGCTTCTTCGCTGAACTTCAGGCGGACATTTTCAAACTCAAACAGCCGTTGGTACTGCTTGATGATGGCATTTTTCGGCCGGGTAAGAATTTCAATCAGCGCGAATTCGTCGAGGTCTTCGAGCACGCCGACCACTGGCAGCCGGCCCACGAATTCGGGAATCAATCCGAATTTAATAAGGTCTTCAGGCTGCACGTCGCTCAATAGCTCAAAGTTGCGCTTCTTGGCCAGCAAGGCATCTTCCGCCTGCGCGGCCTGTTCTTCGCCCGTCTTGAAGCCAAGCGATTTTTTTCCGGCGCGCTTGGATACGATTTTGTCGAGGCCCACGAAGGCTCCGCCGCAGATGAAGAGAATGTTGGTAGTGTCCACCGGAGTAAATTCCTGGTGCGGATGCTTGCGTCCACCCTGCGGTGGCACATTGGCAATGGTGCCTTCGAGAATCTTTAACAGGGCCTGCTGGACGCCCTCTCCGGAAACGTCGCGGGTAATAGAGGGGTTTTCGTCCTTGCGGCCAATCTTGTCAATTTCATCAATGTAGATGATTCCGGTTTGCGCCCGGCCCACATCGCCATCAGCCGCCTGTAAAAGCTTAAGGATAATGTTCTCGACGTCTTCGCCGACGTATCCGGCTTCGGTAAGAGTGGTGGCATCCACAATGGCAAAGGGAACGTCCAGCATGCGGGCGAGGGTCTGCGCCAGCAGCGTTTTGCCGGTGCCGGTCGGCCCGATCAGCATGATATTGGATTTGGTCAGCTCAATGCCGTCATTCGTGCGCTGGCGGTTCATGTAAATCCGCTTGTAGTGGTTGTAGACGGCGACGGCCAGCTTCTTTTTGGTCTGCTCCTGGCCAATCACATACTCGTCGAGGAATGTCTTGACCTCCTGCGGCTTGGGTAGCTGGTTGGGAGCGGCTGCGGCTGGGGTTGCGGTGCGGTCATCTTCCAGAATGGAGTTGCAGACGGCGACGCACTCGTCGCAGATATAGGCCCGGGGATAGTCGCTGGGAGATGAGATCAGCTTGGCCACGGCGTCTTGCGACTTATGGCAAAAGGAACAGCGTAAAATCTCTTCGCTGCCAGTCCTGTTTTTCACTCGGCTTCACTCCTGTTTTTCTTACTGCGCCGCTCTTTGTTCCGATAACCCCAAATCACCGAGAGACTGACCGATGACCCGGGACCGGCTGGAAGAGCTGATTTGCGCCGAGACCCTACTACCCGATCGGCGAAAGCCGATCATACCTCTTACTTCGTCTTATAGATGATGTCGTCTATGATTCCATACTCTTTAGATTGCTGCGCGTTCATAATGAAGTCGCGCTCTACATCTTTTTCTACTTTTTCCAGCTTCTGCCCGCTGTGCTTCGCCAATATCTGGTTTGTTATCTCACGCATACGGAGAATCTCGCGCGCGTGAATGTCAATATCCGTAGCCTGACCGGACAATCCGCCCATGGACGGTTGGTGTATGAGAATTCTCGAATTTGGCAGCGCGAGGCGCTTTTTCGGCTCACCTGCGGCCAAAAGTGTGGCCGCCATACTGGCTGCCTGGCCAATGCAAATGGTGGTGACGTCATTTTTTACATATTGCATGGTGTCGTAAATTGCCATGCCCGCCGTGATCGAACCGCCCGGCGAATTGATATAAAGCTGGATGTCTTTCTCGGCGTCTTCCTGGGCCAGAAAGAGCATTTGCGCGATGACCAGATTCGCCACATTGTCATCAATCGGGGTGCCAATAAAAACAATGTTGTCTCGCAGCAGCCGGGAGTAGATGTCGTACGCCCGCTCACCTCGTCCGGTCTGTTCAATGACCATCGGCACTAGCATCTGTCTGGTCGTCCTTTCCAGTTCTGCCACACTCCCGCCCTAACAACGATCGGCTGGGTGGAGGAGGGTCGAAAATTGCCGCGTTACGCGGACTGGCGATACAAGAAATCGAGGGTTTTCTCGTCGCGGATTCTATCTCGGATTCTATCCAGCGCTCCATCCCGTGTCAATCGAGCGCGGACGGCTTCCGTGGTCTGTTGCGACTGTTTTGCTACCCCTTCAATTTCCTTTTCCACTTCCTCGTCGCTCACCTCAATTTTCTCTTCTTCCGCGATCTTTTCCAGCAGCAGCGCCGCTTTTACGTCCTGTACCGCCTGGTCTCTTTGTCCGGTGCGAAGGCGGGCAAAGTCCATTTTCTTGATGTCTTCCGTGCGCATGCCCTGCGCCGCAAGCGCTCGAACTCCCCGCTCCAGGCGGATGTCTATTTGATGCTCCACCAGAGCCTCAGGCACTTCAAACTCATTGCGCTTTACCAGTTCGGCAATCAGCTTGTCTTTGGACTCGCGCTCGGCGTCGTGCTGGCGCTCGTGCTCCATGTTCTCGCGGATGCGTTTGCGGACCTCATCGAAGGTGGCAAACTCGCCAAGCTCCTTGGCGAACTGGTCGTTGAGTTCGGGTAAGGTCTTTTGTTTAATGCCTGTGACTTTTACCGTATAAGTAAAGGTCTGGCCGGCAAGGCGCTTGTCGGTGAAGTCGTCGGGATAGACCACGTCGAAGGTCTTTTCCTCGCCGGTCGAAGAACCGCGCAAGTTCTCGGTGAACTCGGGCATGGTGTTCTTGCCGCCGATTTCGATGAGGACTTCATCCATGTGGACAGGCTTGGCTTCCGCGGCTTCGGCTTTTGGCTTGCCATCGAGTGAGGCTTGGGCAAAGTCGCCATCGGCAAGTAGGCGGCCTTCGATGGTGTTATAGGTGGCATGCTGCTCGATGAGGCCCTTCACCGATTGTTCCACTTCCTCATCGGTGACGGATGTGTCGGCCTTTTCGGCGCGCAGTTCCTTGTAACCCTCCACCTTTATTTCAGGCAGGACCTCAAAACTGGCCTTGAACTTAAGCGGCTCGCCGTCATGGATATGGAGATCGGTGACGCGCGGCTGGGAAACCGGCTTCAGCCCCTGCTTCTCGGCTTCCTGGCGAAAGTACTTGGGCACGAGCGATTCGGCAACATCGGTCTTGATGTCCTCGGAAAAACGCTGCCGGATGATGGAGGCCGGGGCATGTCCCTGACGGAAGCCGGGAATGCGGGCCAGTTTCTGGTACTTCTGGATCAAGGTCTGCGTCTCGCGAGTAACTTCCTCGGCGGGTATTTCGACCTGAATTTCACGCTTGGTGCTGCTGGCTGTCTCAGTAGGGGTCACATAGTTGAGTGTAAAGAGAAGGGGAGAGGAGCGTCAAACGAGTCTCAAGCCTGGTTGTAATTTCTACCTAAGTGGTACTATCACAAAAAGCTTCTAGCTTAGTATGTCTGGCCAGCAGTCGCGTGCACATCACTACGTCCCGCAGTGGTATCAACGACGATTTTTACTGCCCGGTCAATCGCGATATCACTATCTAGACTTGAACCCCGACATAGTTGTTCGTGACCGGGTGTCCTATCGACGCAATAACTTACTAAATTGGGGCCCGAGCCGCTGCTTTTATAAGGACGATCTCTATACCTTGAGATTCGGTCATACGACTACGGACGCTATGGAGCGGGTTTTCTTCGGCCAGGCTGATCGACTAGGTATGGCTGCTGTTGCAGAAATGGCCGAATATGCTGGCATACGCACACTCAGCAGTCCCGACAAGTTCAGGAACCTAGCGCCATATATGGGAGCTCAGCGATTCAGGACTCCAAGGGGATTAGATGAGGTCAAGAAAATTTCATCATGGGAAGACCTAACGCCTTTTGGGCAAGCTTACGTGTCCACCAGACCTTTTGAGCTGCCATTGGAACTTATTCTAATGAGGAGCCAACAATCTGCAGTTGCGCCTGATAATCCAAATCATATCCTCACAACCTTGATGGGTGTGTTCCAAGCCTACAACACTATGTGGATGGAGGGTGTGTGGGAGATTGTTCGTGCGAAGCAGAGTAAAACAAAGTTTATCGTGAGTGACAATCCCGTCACTTTTTATTGCAAGACTATGTTCCCGAGTGAGTGGCAATATCCCGAAGATTGTAATTTAAAACAGATCGGTACCCGCACGATCTTTCCTTTGGGGCTCGACTCTTGTCTTATTATCACGCATCTTCAGTTAGCAAGATATCCGAAGGCGACCCCAACGGAACATCGTGAAAATGCTCGTTACTATGACCGTACCTTAAAGCATCTCGGCGATATTCAATTTGGTCGAGAACTTGAGGAAGATGAAGTTCGTCGCATCAATTACGTTCTAAAAAAACGTGCAACGCGCTTTATTGCGGCAGCAGAAAAGGAATGGTTATATCCAGAGCAGTATCTCTCGACAACTGAATGGGAAATGCTTGATGAGGATTGGTTCTTATTGCCTCACCTCTGGAAAGTTTCCTTCACCGGCGAAATCATCATGGGCGGTGACAGATGGGCATGGTCAATGGACGAATACGGCCGACATCCTGGGGATCTGCGATACAAAAATAAATTGCAACACGATGTTGATTGGATACGCCACGAGATGAGCAAGCGTGAGTGGGCGAAAAAGAGAATCGGGAAATTCCGCGCTCAAATTGATGAGATTCGGCACAGTGCTGTCGGAGATGCGGTCATGGAGAAATATTTAGAAGAGGAGGGGTTATTATCAAAATCTACTGCGGTCGAATCAGAGGCGATGGAAGAAAACGCGATTAATGTTGAACTCTCCGAACCTTCCTCAGAAACATGATTTCAATAGTCGATTATGCCGATTCCAAGAACAGAACTCACCATCCTGCGCTATGTTGTGACCCTGGCAGCAGGGTTTTACCTGATTAATCAGGTAAAAAAGCCGTCGCGATGGACGGGAAGATTTTTTCTCGCGCTCATGAACAAATCGCACTCCAGCCTCACAGACTGGGGATTGCAGCATGTTCAGATAAATCCGGATTCGACAATTCTGGACGTTGGCTGCGGAGGAGGCCGCACCATCCAAAAGCTGGCAGCCATCGCGACGGAGGGAAAAGTTTACGGCATTGATTATGCCGATGGTAGTGTGGCGGCATCCCGCGCAAATAATCAGCCATTCATTCAGGCAGGACGAGTTGAAATACAAAAGGCTTCCGTCTCGCAATTGCCTTTCGCGGAAAACACATTCGACTTGGTTACAGCCATTGAGACCCAATATTACTGGCCTGATCTGTTCAACGACATGCGGGAAATCTTGCGCGTCCTGAAGCCTGCCGGAACTTTGCTGATTATCGCGGAGAGTTACAGGCACGGGACCTATAACGCGCTGCAACGGCCTGTTATGAAATTGCTGAAATCGTCTAACTTAAGTGTGGATGACCAGCGGGAGTTGTTTTTATCTGGTGGATACACCGATGTCCAGATATGGGAAGAGCGCAGCCGCGGCTGGATTTGTGCAATGGGAAAGAAATCTTCGATTACTTCCTAATTCCCTGGATACTTCAATATTGGTTGCCACTTTCTCATCATGTGCGATTTCTCAATGTCGTCTTGTTAACTTGATATCGGTTATTTTTAGGATCATTGCTTTTATTTGTATTTTTTATTATGCGAAGGGCCGCAACTGGGCAAGAACTCTTGTCTTAATAGTTTCAGTCCTAACGCTTTTTGGTCTGTTCAGGCTGCAACGGGAACTCCCCATTCAACGGGTTAATGCTTTGGCGTGGGCGCTACTTGGTATCTTTTTCCTCTATTGGCTGAACACAAAGCCGATTCGAGCATTTTTCAAAGGTGCCAGTTATCAACGAAATATTGAGAACTCGTGATTTGGGCGAGTTAGTTCATTCAGAGCCTGTGTGCCACAGGTTCACGCTTGGTGTTGGCCCTAAGCTGGAAGAAACTTTTTGTTCGTTTTCGTGATTGCCCGAAGCCTTTGGTGGTTTTAAGATATTGTCATTCCGAACCGCTTTAGCGGTGAGCAATCTGCTGTTCTCGAAACAAAAAGCAGATTCCTCGCTTCGCTCGGAATGACAATAGGAAGTGGAAAATTGTGACGACTGCTACTGTGTTGTCTTCCCTATCTGCTGGCCCACCGCGCGAAATCCCTCCGGCAAATGGAAGAGTTTACGTCCGGCTCACTCCTGCCCTAACCCGATTCTGCAATCTAACCTACAATCCCTTCCTATTCAATCACTTAACTGTCTATACGCTTCTGTGATGACGATGTGTTCCTCAAGGAACACTTTGCAGTTTGCGGCATGTACTTGCGCGCTGCGCTCACGGACCGCCAGAGGATAAAGCTACCGCCCGGTCGGCGCGGTGAAGATGTTCTCCGGAAGC
>CAWHQK010000022.1:0-19128 GCA_963831435.1 uncultured Acidobacteriota bacterium | reverse complement strand
TAGCCGCCGCCTTCATGAAGGGAAACTTTCCCGCGGAACATACGATACACGATTACGAAGTATAGAACGGCGAGGCCCATGCCGAATATCCACCAGACGAGACCGACACGAAGAGCGTGCGGTCCGGAGAGCGCCTTCTGGATCGTAATATCCAATGATGGATTGCTGGTGGAAGGCAACAGGCGCGGATAAAGAGCGGTCGCGGCCCCGACGAGCATGGCAGCCAGGTATATGCAGGAACAGGTGAAGGCGTTTCGGTCGGCATTTTTGCGGGAGAAGAAAAATATGCCGACTAACGAAATTCCGACTATGGCCGGCACTAGAAACGCTACGGGAAACGCTTGGTAATTTTCCAGAATATCGGGACGGACGGAAACAGAAGCGAACAAATCCAGGCCGGTCAGAATGAAAAGAGCAATCCAAAGGTGAGGGCACGACAGATCGCACTCGCTGTTGCAGTTCGCCTTCGGTTTTTACTGCGATATAAAGAGCGCCGTGGAGGGCCAGCGCGACTAACGCGAACAGTCCACCGAGAACTGTGTACCAATCCAGTATTCCGGGATGTACGCCCGGCAGCCAGTTCGTCCAGAGTGGCAGGAAGAAGTAGCCGTCAGGGCCCAACGGAACGCCGCGGATGACGTTGGCCAAGGCGGCTCCGAAGAAAATTGCGAGCAGGGCGCTGGAGACGAAGAAGAGCCGTCAAAGAAGGCGCGCCAGACGCCGATGGGCATGTGCGAGCGGAGTTCAATGCTGGCGCCGCGCATGATGAGCAGCCAGAGGACGATCATGAGCGCGAGATAAAAGCCGCTGAAGGCGGAGGCGTAGAGCAGCGGGAATGCGAAATAGAGGGTTCCGCCGCCCGCGATCAGCCAGACTTCGTTGCCATCCCATACCGGGCCGATGGTGCGAAGCAGCAACTGCTTGTCGTTTTCGCTTCGCCCCAGCAATGGATGCAGAATGCCCACGCCGAGGTCGAAGCCGTCGAGGACGACGTAAGCCCGCAAGCATTGCTGCGACGAACCAGAACCAGATGAATCCCATTATTTCGTCCTTGCGCAATCTTTCGCGCAGTTTGCCTGTAATTTCAAGACGTGAAGGCACTCTGCGGTGATGCTTCGCGGGCGGTCGAAGGCCCGCGGTGAACAATGCGATAAACAAGATCAAAAACAAAATGGAAAGCACGCGTGTACAAGCCCATGAATCCCATCAAAGTGAACAGCGTGTTCCCTGCCGATACGTATTTGGAATATCCAGAGGAGGTGCGGATGAGGCCATAGACAACCCAGGGCTGACGTCCGATTTCAGCCGTCATCCAGCCAGCGGTGTTTGCGATGTAGGGCAGCGGAAAGCTTAACATCAGAGGCCAAAGTATCCAGTGAGTGGTGTACAGCTTTCCGCGCCAGAGCAAAAATGCGGCGAGGGCCATCAGAGCGGCGAAGTAAGTGCCGAGTCCCGCCATGATGTGGTAGGCGTAAAACAACAAGGGCAGCGGCGAGGGCCATTGGTCTGGCGGAAACTGATCCAGTCCGGCGACCTCGGCCGTTGTCGTGCCGTAGATCGAGAAAGCTCAACACCTTGTTCACCGCCAAGCGGATTGTCAATGCGCTTATTCTCTTCGTCGGGCTGCCCCATAAGAACGATAGGCGCGCCCTTTTTTGATGTGAACAGTCCTTCCATGGCCGCCGTGGCCGCGGGCTGGTGCTTGGCCATGTAGCGTCCATGGAAGTCTCCGGTGGGAAAAATCTGCGTGATGCAGGAGATGACCCCCACAATCACGCCGATCCGAAGAAAAATTCTGCCGTGCTCGGCAAATGCGATTTTCCAGAACGTAAAATGCGCCTACCGCGCACATCACGAACGAGGCGGTAATGACCGCGCCTGACATGTTATGCGAGTACTGAATGAGCGCCCAGGGATTGGTGAGCAGTCCCCAAAAGCTGGTGACCTCAAATCCGCCATTCGGCATTACACGATAGGCGACGGGATGCTGCATCCAAGCGTTGGTCACGATGATGAAGAAGCCGGAAATCCATGATCCCAAAAAGACCATGAAGGCCGCACCCCAATGCTGCCATTTGGAAAGCCGCTTTTCGCCGAAGAGAAATAGACCGAGGAACGCGGATTCCAGAAAGAATGAAAAAACACCTTCCATGGCGAGCGGCTGGCCGATCACGCCTCCGGTGACTCTGCGCGAACGCGACCAGTTCGTGCCGAACTGAAATTCCATGGGAATGCCGGTGACTACGCCGGCAAGAAAGTTGATGGCGAAAATACGCGCCCAGAAGCGAGTGGCTTCGTTGTAGCGTTCATTGTTGGTGCGGATGGCAATGGTCTTCAAAATCACAATGAGTAACGCCAGGCCCATGGTGAGCTGCGGGAACAGATAGTGATAGGTGATGGTGAAGGCGAAATGGATTCTGTGCAGCAGCAGAGCGTCCATGGCTCTAATCGTAAATCAAGGATGAAGAAGCTGCCGAAAATTGAGTTATTCTGAATTTGTCGCAGAGCATCTTAATGGTGAGGCCGAAATGAATCTTCAAGTTCGAATGGGTCGCGGGGTTCTAAGCAGATTTACCGTCTTGGCGTCGTTGTTGTGTGCAGGCGTATTCGCCTACGGACAATCCGATGCGAACTCTGGTCAAGCTTTATTCAAAGCGCGCTGCGCGTTGTGCCATGGAGAAGACGGGAAGGGAAAAACAAATCTGGGCCAGCAGCTTAAGGCCTTCGATTTGAATTCCGCGAAGGTACAAAAGAACAGCAATGCGCAACTGAAGCAGGTGGTGCTTCAAGGAAAAGGCAACATGCCGCCCTTTCAAGCGCAACTAAATACCGAACAGGTCAACGCGATTCTTAAATACGTGAGACAGTTCGGCAAGAAGAAATAGCTTTCCGGGAAAGTTTTCGGAGAGGCCCAAGAAGATTTGCATCCGAGTAGAATTTGAGTGATGAGTTCCCTGCCCTCTACCGTCCACGACAAACGGCCTTCCTCTGGACGAGGGCGCAACGGGGCAGGCCCCCCGGCGCGTAGAGGAGGGGACGATTTTCGCGGCGACGGCTCTCCGGACTTTGGCCATCGCATGCGGCGCGCACGTTTTGGATTGATCGCCGCCCTCGCGCCAATCCTTACACTTTTTGTTGGAATTACCGTTGCCTATGTTCTCCGGCATGGAACGTCGGTGATTGACCCGCGGAGCCAACAATACGTTCGCTATTGGATTGAAGTAAAGCTTCCGGTCGGATTGCTTCTGTTTAACACGGCGATCTTATTGTTGAGCAGTTTCACCATGGAAATGTCGCGGCGGCAAATCGCGCAGCAATCGGCGCTGGAGCCACTGAAAGAGATTCCCGGATTGCTGCCTGCTTCGGAGTGGCAGTTTCCCTGGCTTGGCGCGAGTTTTCTGCTGAGCTTTGCGTTTCTTGTAGGGCAAGGGCTCGCATGGCATGTACTAGAGATTCGCGGCTTTTTTATAGATACCAGCGCCAGCAGTAGTTTTTTTTATCTTTTGACGGGCGCGCACGCCGTCCATCTTGCGGGCGGCATGGTGGTTTTGATCTATGCGCAGGCCATAACGTTGATGCGCAAAAGTATTGAGTACCGGCGCATTGTCGTGGACCTGACCGCGTGGTATTGGCACTTTATGGCGGTGTTGTGGATCTATATATTCGCGTTGCTGTATTTCGCGCGATAACTTTTCGAGATCACGCTCCGATGCGCGGATGTGCCAAATCCTCCGCTGGAAATGCTTTATAATAGAAAGATTCTGTCACCGTTCCGGGGCCGTCTGTAGGGCCGCGGCGCGGTCACTCGCCACTGTGAAACTTCAACAAAGGTGCCAAAGTCTTACTAATTAGGGTCTGTTTAACTGATGTCCACGGAAAGCATTATTGTTCGCGGGGCGCGCGTCCATAACCTCAAGAACATAGATTTTGAAATTCCCCACAACGCGCTCACGGTGGTGACCGGAGTGTCGGGATCGGGGAAATCTTCGCTTGCCTTCGACACGATTTACGCCGAGGGGCAAAGGCGATATGTGGAATCGCTTTCCGCTTACGCGCGGCAGTTTCTGGAGCGCATTGAAAAGCCTGACGTTGAGTTGATTGATGGCATTGCACCCGCAGTTGCCATCCGGCAAAAGAATACGACACGCAATCCGCGATCCACGGTCGCAACAGCCACGGAAATTTATGATTATCTGCGCCTGCTGTTTGCCCGCGTGGGCCGGACTTATTGCCGACAGTGCGGCAAGGAAGTAAAGAGAGACACGGTTGACGAAGTGGCCGCTACGATCTTGGCGATGCCGAAAGGTACGCGGCTGCAGGTGCTGTTTCCCTTGAGCGATGCCTCGGCTCCGCAGACCGAAAAAACGGAAAAGCCGAAAAAGAGAAAGAGCAAGGGCAAAGCTTCGGAGAACGAAGTTGCTGGCCTGGAGCACATAAAAGCGCGGCTTTTTGAATTACGTAAACGCGGCTTCAATCGTCTTTATCAAAAAGACCAGATTTTTGAATTTTCCACGCCCGAGTCGCTGCTGGATATCAATTTCGGCGAGCCGGTCTTTTTGCTCGTGGACCGTCTGGCGGTGGCGTCCGATGCGCGAGCGCGTATTGTGGACGCGATTGAAACCGCCTACCGCGAATCCGGCGAGGTGATTTTTGAAACCGCGCCTCGCGATGAGAAGCCTGCGCAGCGCTTCCGGTTCTCGCAGGGCTTTGAGTGCAAGCTTTGCAACATTCGCTATGAAGAGCCGGAGCCGCGATTGTTTTCGTTCAACAATCCTTACGGGGCTTGCCCCAAATGCCAGGGCTTCGGCAACACCATTGATTTCGATTTGAATCTGGTGATTCCCGATGGGTCCAAGTCGCTGAATGAGGGCGCGATTGAACCATGGACGAAGCCCAAATACAAAACGTATCTGGCCGATCTAAAACGATTCAGCCGCCAGGCGGACATTGAAATGGATGTTCCCTGGCGGGAATTGAGCGCGAGGTCGCAGAAGATTGTGATTGAAGGCCAGGGGAAGTTCCCCGGCATCCGGGGATTCTTTCAATATTTGGAAAGAAAAAAATACAAGCTCCATGTCCGCGTATTTCTGAGCCGTTATCGCGGATACTCGACCTGCTCCAGTTGCAATGGATTTCGCCTGCGCACGGAAGCCCAGCAGGTAAAGATCGGCGGCAAGAACATTTGTGATGTGTGCAGTTTGACGATTGAAGAGGCTGCGCAATTTTTTCAAGGCGTTGAGTTACGCGAGCAGGAAGCAGCGATCGCGGAAAAGTTATTGGAAGAAATCAGCGAGCGGCTGCGATTTTTGAATGAAGTGGGATTGGAATACCTCACGCTGGACCGCCTGTCCTCGACGCTTTCCGGCGGTGAGGCGCAGCGGATTCAACTGGCCACGTCGCTCGGCTCGCGGCTGGTTGGTACGCTTTATGTTCTGGATGAGCCTTCCATCGGATTGCATTCCCGCGACACTCAGCGGCTCGTCAAAATCCTGCACGACTTGCGCGATCTGGGAAATACCATTCTGGTGGTCGAACACGATCCGGATGTGATGGTGGCTTCCGACCGGATTCTGGATTTAGGCCCGGGCGCGGGAGAGCATGGCGGAAAAGTTATCGCCGAAGGGACGTTTGAGGAAATCCGGCATATTCCGGAGTCATTGACGGGAAGATATCTGTCGGGCGATTTGCGTATTCAAATCCCGCAAAACCGCCGTTCACCAGGGCGCAAGCAGATTGCCGTGCGCGGGGCGCGAGCGCACAACCTGAAGGGTGTGGACATTAGCATTCCGTTGGAGATGATCGTAGCCATCACTGGCGTTTCAGGCTCGGGAAAATCCACGTTGCTGCATGACGTTTTGTACAAGGCGCTTTCCGCAGCGAAAAAATCCATTGAGCCGTTGCCTCCGAGCGACGTCTGGGCGAGCGTCGACGGAGACGAATACATTGATGACGTTGTTCTGGTAGATCAAACGCCGATTGGGCGCACGCCGCGGTCAAATCCGGTGACGTATATCAAGGCGTTCGACAGCATTCGCGAGGTCTTCGCTTCCCTTCCTGAATCGCACAAACGCGGATTCGGAACCGGATTCTTTTCCTTTAATGTTCCCGGGGGGCGCTGCGAAACCTGCCAGGGCGATGGAACTGTAGTCGTGGAGATGCAGTTTCTGGCGGACGTGGAACTGATTTGCGAAGAATGCAAAGGCATGCGCTATAAGCCTCAGGTTCTGGAGGTCAAATATCGCGGGAAAAATATTTATGAAGTGCTGAACCTCACCATCCACGAGGCGCTCCACTTCTTCGCCAGCGTGCCGAAGATCGCCGATAAGCTGCGCGTGCTGGATGAAGTCGGCTTGGGATATTTACGGCTGGGGCAGTCGGCGACCACGCTTTCCGGCGGCGAGGCACAGCGCATGAAGCTGGCCGCGCACCTGCAACCGGCCACGCGGCCACTGGGCCGGGGCGGCGTCGTGGACAAAAAGCGCCAGATTCGCACTCTTTACATTTTTGACGAACCCACCACCGGGCTGCACTTTGACGATGTGAGCAAACTACTTTCGGCCTTCCGGCGTCTGATTGATGCAGGGGGCTCCATCCTGGTGATTGAACACAATCTGGAAGTCATCAAGACCGCAGACTGGGTCATTGATCTAGGCCCTGAAGGCGGCGACCGGGGTGGGCAGATTCTGGGAGCGGGCACGCCGGAGACGATCGCCGCATTACCCAATTCCTATACAGGCAGATTTCTTGCGGGTATTCTGAATGGAAATGGCTCGCGTACGAACGGCCACAAGTAAGTTTTTGATGGTTGTCGCTGTGACGATGGCCGGGTCTCTCCGGCCCGACGCACAAACCATTCGGCACCACAAAATCGCCGTCGAGGACCCCAATGCCGCAAACCTCGCGCAGGCGGAAGCTGCTATTCAGAAGAAAGACTTTTCCTCCGCGCTGGATCCGCTTAACAAAGTAGTGACGGCTGATCCTAAGAATTACGAGGCCTGGTTTGACCTTGGTTTTGTGAACAATGCGCTGGGGAAGACTTCTGATGCCATCGCCGCCTATCGCCAGTCGGTCGCGGCAAAGCCTGACGTATTTGAATCCAATTTAAATTTGGGGCTCATGCTGGCAAGAGCTGGACAACCAGGCGCGGAAGAATTTCTGCGCGCCGCCACCAAGCTCACTCCCACGGCCCACGCGGCGGAGGGAAAAGAGCAAGCCTGGCTGGCTTTGGGGCATGCGCTGGAAAAATCCACTCCGGACGAGGCGATTCGGGCGTTCCAGGAAGCCTCCAAGTTACAACCGAACGACATAGAGCCGTATCTTTCCGCAGGACCAATCCTGGAGCAGCAAAAGCGCCTTCCTGAAGCAGAACAGATGTATAAACGTGCTGTGACTTTGGATCCCCAATCCGTGGAAGCAGTGACCGGGCTGGCAAATGTGTATATGAGCAGCCACCGCTTTCCTGAAGCGGAAGATGCGCTTAAAAAATTACTGGTCATGCGGCCCAATGCCGCAAACGCGCATTTGGAACTGGGTCGCATTCTGGCGGCGAGCGGTAAGCCGGATGAAGCCATTGCGGAGCTGGAAATTGCGGAACACGCCCAACCGGGCGATGCCGCTTTGCAACGCGAGATTGCCGATTTGCTAATGGGCCAAAAAAAGTATGCGCAGGCCGAGAGTCAATACCAGCTACTTGTTGCCAAGAACCCAAATGACGCCGAACTGCATGCTTCTATTGGCCGGGCATTGCTGTATCAGAAGAAATTTGCTGACGCGCAGCAGGAATTGCTCAATGCGCTGCGCCTGAAGCCGGACATGGGAGCGGTTTACGGCGATCTGGCGATCGCCGCCGACCAGAACCAAAACTATCCGCTGACCATTAAGGCCCTTGACGTCCGGGCCAAGTTTCTGCCGGAGTTGCCGACCACGTACTTTATGCGGGCAAGCGCCTATGACCACTTGCGTGATGAAAAACATGCGGCGGAGAATTATCATCGGTTTCTGGAAGTTGCCAATGGAAAGTTTCCCGATCAGGAGTGGCAGGCAAAACATCGCTTGATCGCGATTGAGCCCAGGAAGTGATCGTTATGCGCCCAACCGTAATGCGTCCCGTTCTCTTTGCAATAATTGCGCTATTGATTTGTTCTGCGGCCGCATCCGCAAAGGACAAATCGCTGGGTGAGATGGAACAGGAGGCGCGGACCGCCGTCCTGAAGGAGCAGCCCAAACGTTATATAAAGATCGCCCAGGCGCAGTTGCGGCTGGCCGACAAATCATTTTCGGCGGGCAATTCGGCTAGCGCGCAGGCTGCGGTGGACAATGTCACGGAATTCGCCACCAAAGCGGCCGATGCGGCCATCCAGTCCGGAAGCAGGCTGAAGGACACGGAAATTGACATCCGAAAAATGGCGGACAAGCTGCGCGACATAAAGCGCAACCTGAACTTTGACGATCAGGCGCCGGTAGAGCGTTCAAGGACCAAGCTGGAAGACCTTCGCGGCAAACTATTGACCAGCATGTTCACGAAGAAGAAAAAATGACGGCGTTTTCACGCAGATCCATTTATTGCGTTTTTTGCTTGATGCTGGCGGCCGCGGGCTGGGCGCAAGATCATCGCACCGACGTGCTTACGCCGGACGAGGTGGACCAGGTGCGCGACGCCACGCAGGAACCCAAAGACCGCCTGGAACTTTACATCAAGTTTGCGCGGGTGCGGCTGGATGCGGCGGAGAAGTCCCGTACCGATCCTCAAGTGAAAGACCACGCCCAGGCCATCCATGACCGTCTGCACGATTTTCTGGACATTTACGACGAACTCGACGAAAACGTGGATACCTACGCCGACCGCAAGGACGATTTACGCAAAGCGTTGAAATCGGTGATCGAAGCCGATACGGAGTTTCAGTCGAGGTTACGGGCCCTTCAAGCCCCGCCGAACGCTACGCCGCAGGAAACGGCTGAATATCAGTTCGTTTTGGCGACTGCACTCAATGCTGTAAATGATGGGGCGCAGGACCACCGGCAATTGCTGGCCGAGCAGGATGAGGCGGCGAAGCACAAGAAAAAGAGAGAGAAGAATTCTGGCGGC
Organism: uncultured Acidobacteriota bacterium; assembly: GCA_963831435.1. Taxonomy (GTDB): domain Bacteria; phylum Acidobacteriota; class Terriglobia; order Terriglobales; family Acidobacteriaceae; genus JAICKN01. The sequence continues at coordinate 10,043 of CAWHQK010000022.1, read as the reverse complement.
GAAGATTTGCCTGATTAGGGTAATGGGGGCCAACTTGCTTCACGAGCGCCTACGATGCCATTGTTCGTGATATTCCCGCCGATTACAAAGAAATGCTCGCCGTCGTAAGGTCCCTCCGTCTTCGCTGCGCTCCACGTCGAGAGGACATGTGTTCTGAAGGGTTGCAGTTTGTTCAAAGCGATCCACCACCGATCCGTCACCCTAACTAAGATTCGACTTGCCCTCATTTTGCCGTTGGCATAAGCTTAATTCGCTCTCCGATTCTCCCTTCCTTCTGACCCTCCCAAGATATTTGTGAGCATTTGCTGCAATGTGTGTGCAAAATAGAGCGGTTGCGCGTAGGGCCATACCAGATATAGTGTTTTCTTACTTGACCCCGCTACAACATCACCGTTACAGTAGCCTTAATCTGTGCCAAGCCCTCTCCAGCCTGGGCCGCATTGTTGTTGAGATTCGTGGCGGAGGAACCTTGCTGGTAAACCAGGCAGACAGCAGCCCCGTTCTTAGCTGGGAACTCGCCCCCTCGTCTTTTTCATCGCGGATGTTGCGCGGGAAGCATCCGCGAAGAGCCAGCGCCACAATCGTCACAGTTTCTACCATTGTCAGTTTCATCAAGGAGTTCTCCGTTGCTTAAACTGAAAAAGCTCCAGATTCTCGGCTTCAAGTCCTTTTGCGACCGCACCGAATTGAAATTTCACGGTGACGGAGTGGCGGCCATCATTGGGCCCAACGGCTGCGGGAAGTCGAACATTTCTGACTCCATCTCCTGGGTGCTCGGCGAGCAGTCAGCCAAGACCCTGCGCGGATCACGGATGGAAGACGTGATCTTTGCGGGCACTAATGAACGGAAACCGACGGGAATGGCCGAAGTGTCGCTTACCTTGGTTGACCCAGAGGTTTACGACGGAGCTGATTTAAACGAGCCCACGGACGTGGAGATCCACGACGAGCTTTCTACCGACTTCTCTTCTGACCACTGGGATGAAGCCGAAATACGCGCGCGGGCCGCGGAAGAAGTGGAGAGGCTTACCGAAGAGGCGCAACCGGGACGAACCGAGGAAGTGGATGGTGACGGGGTTGAAGTGCAAAGCTCCGCCGAAGCGCAACCGGAATCCGGCCAGGCAGCTAGCCAAGATGCCGAACCGGATGTCGCCGCGCAGCCTGCCGGACCTCAAGTAGTGCTTAAGATTCGTCGTCGTAAGTTTAACCAGCAACAGCTTCGGCGAGGCGAGATCGTCGTGACACGGAGATTGTTCCGCACCGGTGACAGTGAATATCTGTTAAACGGGAAGCTTTGCCGTCTGCGCGATATTCAGGAACTGTTCATGGGAACGGGTCTTGGACCGGAGTCTTACGCGCTCATCGAGCAGGGCCGCATTGGGCAGATTCTGAGCAGCCGTCCGACCGACCGCCGCGCGATTATCGAAGAGGCGGCGGGAATCACCAAGTTCAAAACCAAAAAGCGCCTGGCGGAGGCGCGCCTGGAAGAGGCCAAGCTGAACCTTGCCCGCATTAACGACATTTTTGAAGAAGTTACGCGGCAGATGAATTCGCTGAAGCGCCAGGCATCGAAGGCCGAGCGCTATGCGAAATTGCGCGAGGAAATGCGCGCAAAACTACGGCTGGTGCTGGCCAGTAAATTTGCCCAACTGGACCAGGAAAGCGCGGAACTGGATTCCCAACTGAATGCGGTTTCCGACCAGATGCGTGCAGAATCCGAAGCGATCCAACAACTGGAGACCGAGCAGACCGAACGCACGCGACGCGGATACGGGATTGAGACCGAATTGCGCGAGAACCGCGAGCGGTTGAGCCAAATCAAGCTGGACACGGAATCCGCGCAGAGCCAGCGTCGTCACAATGAAGAACGTTGTGCTGAGTTAGTGGTGCGCGCCGCTTCTTCGCAGAGCGAACTGGCACAGGCGCAAACCCGCTTTGTAACGCTGGAAGCCGAGAGAGATTCGAACCGCGAGGTGCTTGCATCATCCTCGCAAATGGTGGCGGAGGCGCAAACGGAAGCGCTCCGGCTGCAACAGGAGGCGTCGCGTGCGCGTACTGCTCTGGCTGATGTGGAGTTGCAGCAGGAACAGTCACGGGGCGCGATCCTGGAGGTTGTCTCAACCACTTCCACGCTAAAAAATCAGCTTACTCAGGCGCAGGAACGGCTTGGCACGGTTGAACGCGAAGGCCATCGCTTATACGCAGAAATGATGACGGCAAACAACCAGGTAGAGACTTTTGGCGGGCAGCGCGGGCAGCTTGCCCTGGAATTTGAAACGGTCTCGCAGCGAGTTTCGACTTTGTCAGAGGAGATCACCCAAACACGTCAGGTGCTGGAGAGCAAGCGAAGGGAAGAAAATGAAGCGAAGGCCCGGTTGGATGGGCTTCGGGCGGAATTTGCCTCAGCGCTGGGTAAGAAAGGATCGCTGGAGGCGGTGATCGCGGAGCATGGATATTCGACGGAATCCGTCCGGCGGCTCTTTCAATCTGGCGGACTGCAAGGGGGACTGGCCCCCGTCGGCGTGCTTGCAGATTTTCTGGAAGTGGAACCGAAATTTGAAGGCGTGGTGGAAGACTTCCTGCGTGATGAGTTGAACTTCATCGTCGTGAAGTCCTGGGATGCGGTAGACGAGGGCCTGCGCCTTTTGCGCTCAGACGTGGATGGCCGCGCAACGTTCCTGGTTCATCCGGAAGATGCGCAAGCAAAATTTTCCTTTGCCGCAGGGGAAGGGGCGCATCACGGGCCGCCGAACAACGCAATTGTTCCACTCAAGCACACCATCAAGGTGCTGGATGGCTTTGGAAAATCGTTGGAAGTCATTCTTCCCAAGCTGCGTGACGGCTACATTGTGCCGGATGCCGGGATTGGGCGGGAGCTGGCACTCGGCAATCCTGACGCGTTTTTCCTTTCACAGTCCGGCGAATGCTTCCACAACGTCACCGTCACCGGCGGCAAGCAGCGCAGCGAGGGACCGCTCTCCATGAAGCGCGAATTGCGCGACGTATTAAAAATGCTTGGCGAACTTGAACATGCGCTGCGCGACGGAGAGACTCGGCTGCTGACTTTGGGCCATGAAATTAAAGACCTCACTTCCCTGCTCGACCGGCTTGAGGGCGAAAAGCGGGACGCCGAAAAGCAGGTAATGACTTCAGGCCACGTTTTACAGCAGCTCGACTCCGAAATGGCGCGGGTTGCGGAGCGCTTGAATGTTTGCGAGCGGGAGTTGCAGAGGCTTTCGGCAGAGCGAGCGGAGCAGGAGACGGCGATCCAGGCACGGCAGTCGGAAATCAGCGCTGCCGATGAGCGGCGCATTGCACTGGAGCGGCTGGCAGCTTCAGCAAACGAACAACTGGCGGTATTGCGGGAGCAGCGTGACGCGGCAACGCAAAGATCGTCAGAGCAGTTGGCGCGGGTGGCCATGCTGGAAGAGCGGCATCGTTCCGCCACCGCGGTTGTGGAGCGAATCGAATCTCTGGTTGCGGAGATGACTGAGCGGGTCAGCTCACTGCAAAACCAAATCAATGCTTCAGAGGCTGAGAAGCTTCAGCGGGAAGCCGATAACCAGGGTATCGCCCTCAGGCTCGTCGAAATGGAAGCGGAACGAAATGCAGGAGAGGTCCGGGATGGACTGCTGCAGTTCGAATCAGAGCAAGTCCGCGCACGCCTTACCGAACTTGAACAGTTGCTGCACGACGCTCGCCGCCTGCTCGACGCGGCCCGCGACCGCAAAGCGGAGTTGGCAGCCGCCGAAGCCAAGTTAAAATCCGATGCTCAATATATGGCGGAAACTTGCCTGAATGAATTGGGAATTGAGCGGGATGTTTTGGTGGCCGATAGCACAATTCCGGTGGCCAGCGGAGAACAACTTGCTGCAGAAGACCAGAGCTATCGCGAGATGCGCGCACGCCTGGAGGCCATGGGGCCGGTGAACATGATGGCGCTCGAGGAATATAAGGAAACTTCCGAGCGGCATGCATTTCTTGAGACCCAGCGCAAGGATTTGCTGGAGTCCATTGAGAACACGCAGGCGACGATCCGCGAGATTGACGTTTTCTCGCGGCAGAAGTTCGAAGAAGCTTTTGGCAAGATCAACGAGAACTTCCAAACTACATTCAAAAAGCTGTTTGACGGAGGCCATGCCTTCATGCGGCTCACCGACGAGGAGAACAGCGCGGAAAGCGGCATTGACGTGGTGGCCTCCCCTCCGGGAAAGAAGCTGCAAAATGTTCTGCTACTTTCCGGCGGAGAAAAAGCGCTCACAGCATTGTCTCTGTTGGTCGGAATATTCCAATACCAGCCCGCGCCTTTCTGCATTCTCGATGAAGTCGACGCTCCACTCGACGAAGCTAACATTGGCCGCTTCACGGAATTGGTAAAAGAGATGAGCGTCCAAACGCAATTCGTTCTCATCACACACAGCAAGCGCACCATGAGCATTGCTCCGGTGCTTTACGGCGTCACTATGCAGGAACCGGGAGTTTCCAAGCTGGTGTCGGTGCGCTTTGGAGCTACTGCTTAATTCTCTGAATGATCTTGCATCGATCGCAGATATTTTGCTTGCGAATTTGATTGATGCGTTCATCGCCAATAGATTTTTCCTCTTCTCATTGTTCCATTTTTTCCACAGATGGAAGGCTGGCTTGCCTTGCTGGGCGGGCGTTTCACCCGAATGCTAGTATGTCAAATGTTTTATCCTCTTTTTCGCCTCTCTTCTTCCAAGGGAAAACAGGAAAGGGTTGACAAATATTTTTAGCGGGCTAGAATACGCCACTGTTTCCTGACATTAAAATTAGATCATGAGCCCCGAACTACTCGATTCCGTCATCACCCATACTGAATTCCCGGAACTTGAACTTTTTGCCAGCGGAAAGGTCCGCGACATTTATCTGCTGGACAAAGACCATCTCCTGTTTGTCGCAACTGACCGTATTTCAGCATTTGATTACGTTTTGGCCACTGGCATTCCCAATAAAGGCAACGTGCTGAACCAGCTTTCATTATTCTGGTTCGATTTCCTCAAAGACACTGTCGCAAACCATCTGGTCACAGCGGATGTGGGACGCTATCCCGGTGCTGCCCAAAAATATTCAGCTCAACTTCGCGGGCGGTCTATGATGGTGCGCCGCGCGGAAATGTTCCCCGTGGAATGCGTGGTGCGCGGATACATCTCCGGGTCGGCATGGAAGGAATATAAAGCGGCCGGGACGGTCTGCGGCATTCAATTGCCGGGAGGGTTGAAAGAATCAGACCAGTTGCCGGAGCCAATTTTTACTCCATCGACGAAAGCTGTCAGCGGGCATGATGAAAACATCTCTCTGGAAGAGGCGGCCAAGATTATTGGCCAGGATAATGCAGAACAATTAAGAGATTTGAGCATCGCCGTCTATAAAAAGGCGGCTGACTACGCGCGCGGTAAAGGGATTATCATCGCCGACACCAAGTTCGAGTTTGGCCGGACGGATGCAGGAATTATTCTGGCAGATGAAGTGCTTACGCCGGACTCTTCACGCTTCTGGCCCGCCAACAAATACCGGCCCGGCCAGTCGCAGGAGTCATTTGATAAGCAGTACGTTCGCGATTATCTGGAAGAGATTCGCTGGAACAAGCAGCCTCCGGCTCCGGCGCTGCCCACAGAGGTGGCCCGCAAGACCAGTGAAAAATATGTTGAAGCATACCGCCAGCTCACCGGACGTACGCTGAATGGGTAAGACAAACCGGGTAAGATTGTGTGCTGAGACTGCGAGGCGTCAGACTGGGTGGGTAAGAACGCAACCGGGGAGGACTGGTGGGCACTGCTGACTGGGTAATCCTGCTGGTGATTGTGATTTCCATCATCCAGGCAGCCGGCGAAGGATTTTTTCACGAAGCTTTTGGCATTGCCGGTTTGGTGATTGGGTATCTGGTGGCAGCCTGGCAATATCACCGCCTGGCGAGTTTTTTCATTCCGCACGTAAAGGCGGAATGGTTGGCGGACATTGCCGGCTTCTTGATCATATTCATCGCAATTATGTTTCTGGCTGGCATCGCCGGACGCATCACGCGGTGGGTTGCCAAGGAAGCGGGGTTGAGCTTTTTTGACCGGTTTCTCGGCGGGATTTTGGGTTTTTTGCGCGGATGTTTGGTGGTGGCCATTATCTTAGTCAGCATGACCGCCTTCACGCCAACATCCAGATGGTTGGAAGGGTCGTCGTTGTCTCCGTACTTTCTGGTGGTGGGCCGGGCGGCAATCTGGATGGCTCCGGCGGAATTACGTGCCCGGTTTTACGAAGGACTTGATTTATTGCATCGCGAGCAGCATCAAACGCCCGCGACGCTGCCGGTAACGGGAAGCGGCAGGTAGGCAGGTAAACGAAGAATCTTGGTGTTCACGCGGAAAGAGAGAGCCTGTGAAAGATCAACTCGAAGCGCTGGTCATGCAGATGTACAAGAGCAATATTCTTTATTCTGAAGCGGTGCGAGAATTCAAAAAGCGGTTTATCCTCACGGTTTTGCAGGAGAACAAAGGCAACCAGTGCCGCGCCGCCCGCGCTTTAGGGATGCATCGCAACACGCTGAGCCGCACCATTACCGAGTTGCGTATTGATGTGCGGTTGTTGCGCGATGGCAGTAAGCGTCCACCGAGAAGCGCTCGCGTTGCCGCTTACGAGAAGAGGGCGGTGCGCTAGAAGTCTGGATCAATATCCCACCGATATCCATCTTCCGGTACAAGATCAACATTGGAGTTCCAATAAAAACGGCAGCCTCGCGGCTGCCGTTTTAATTGCGTGGCCAAAGTTACTTGTGAGCCGGCCTGCGATGGACGGGCGCATGATGAGTAGGCGCGGGAGCCGCCGCTTTAAGCAACGTCCCCTTGTCCATCGTCATTACGAACGGGCTGGGCGTGTAGGACTCGGGCGTACCGCCAAAATCCAGCGTGGCGCCAACCTTGGGCATGAGGCGGGCGGGAATTGGACCGGTCATGGTCACCACGATATCGGCGCGCTTGCCGTCAATATCGTCCTGGCTGGCTGCGATCTGCAACTCGGTGTCCGTGGCGGAAATGACCGTGCCTTCCATCTGCAGGGCCACCCCTTTAATTGCATTCCATACTGTGTCCTGGTCGGCTTGTTGACCGGCGGAGAGCACCATTTCCCATTCCGCAAAGCTCATATCTTTGGGCGCTTTGCTTCCAGCCAAAGTGTGGGCCTGTTCGGCCGGCGTGGGAGCGGGTTTAATATTGAAGCCTGTTGGTTGCGTGGGACTGGCCTGCGCTTGGGCAAGAACGTCGGTCCATCCATCGTCGCCGCCGTGATATTTGTCGTATTGGCCTTCCGCGTATTTCTGTATCTGCGCTTTGAACTGCGCCGGAGCCACGACAGAGGCGCGGGCCGCGTACCAGATCCCGTTAATGTAATCGGGCGGGTAGATTGCAGATATGCCAACGCCAGCGGATAAACCAAACTGAAATCCGTGGGGCTAACGTCGGAGGCGGCCTTCAGGTTTTTAATTGCAGTCGGATAATCATGCTGCTGGAAGGCACCGCCGCGTCTGCCAGTTCGAACGGGGTGGTGATTTTGGAAATTGCCGGGACCGCCTCGGCGAGTATCTCCACTGGCGTAGCGGAGGCTTTTAACGCAGGCGTGGGATCCTCGGCCGGCTCGAAGCCAGCAACCCGCACCGCATCCATTTCCACGATCCCGCCAGCATGGTACAGTCGAACCTTGGCCCCGTCCGCCTCGTGCCTGTCGACGTGCAGGCGCGCACCGCTGCCGAGCACGGCATATTCCCCCGCGGTGGCGACGCCTGCCGCCAACATAAACACCAGTCCCAGTCGACTCATTGGTCTACTCTATTCTGACGCATTTCGGCTCGCGAAGCGTGGAGCTTCAGCAAAATCCGCCGATCTGCTATCTTGGAGAGTTAGCACTCCTCAGTATGCCGTTTCACATTCAGCCCCTTCGTGAATTCCTGGTCCGCCCCAGCCTGCCGGCACAGATTTCACGCATGTCCGAGCTGGCCTACAACATCCTGTGGAGCTGGGAGCCGATCATTCGCAGCGTCTTCCGCCGGCTGGACCCGGCGCTCTGGCGCGAGTGCGGCTATAACCCGGTGCTCATGCTGGGCCGCGTTTCCCAGGCCACCCTGGAACGCGCCGCCACCGACCCGCGATACCTGGCGCTGTACCGCTCGCCTGCGATGCCTACGACGCCCGGACGCGCAAGCAGCGCCGCGCCCGCCGACGGCAAACTGATCGCTTATTTCTCGGCGGAGTACGGCCTCACCGAATGCCTGCCGGTTTACTCCGGCGGCCTCGGCATTCTCTCCGGCGACCATCTGAAATCCTGCAGCGACCAGGATTACCCGCTGATCGGCCTCGGCCTGCTGTATCAGCAGGGCTACTTCCGGCAGTTGCTGAACCCGGACGGCTGGCAGCAGGAGCGCTATCCGATCAACGATTTCTACACGCTTCCGCTGACTCCGGTGAAGGACGCGGAGGGCCAGGATCTGAAGGTCACGGTCAAGCTGCCCACCGGCAACGTCTTACATCCAGGTCTGGAAGCTCGAACGTCGGCCGCATCACGCTCTACCTGCTGGACACGAACATCCCGGAAAATGTCCTGCCGCAGGATCGCGACATCACCGACTCGCTCTACGGCGGCGACATCGATACGCGCATGCGGCAGGAGATCGTGCTCGGCATCGGCGGCATGCGCGCGCTGCAAGGCGCTGGGCCTGAAGCCCACCGTCTTCCACATGAACGAGGGCCACTCCGCGTTCCTGGCGCTGGAGCAGATCCGGCGTGCTGCATGCGCGACCAGAAGCTGCGCTTCGACGAGGCGCTGGAGGCGGCGCGCGCCAGCAACGTCTTCACCACCCACACGCCCGTGCCCGCCGGCATCGATCTGTTCGATCCCGGCCTGATGTACCACTACTTCTCCGACTACTGCGCCGAGGTCGGCATCGATTTCCAGCAGCTGATGGCGCTGGGCCGCCGCGACATCTGACAATCGCGACGAGCGCTTCTCCATGGCGGTGCTGGCGCTGAACACGTCCAGCTACCGCAACGCCGTCAGCCGGCTGCACCGCGAGGTCTCGCAGGAGATGTTCCACGACCTCTGGCCGCAGCTGCCGGTGTGGGAAGTGCCGATCACCTCGATCACCAACGGCGTGCATCTGCCGAGCTGGCTCAACGGCGACCTGGCGCTGCTCTACGATCAGTACCTGGAGCCGGACTGGCGCGAGCGCTTCAACGATCCCGCGATCTGGGAGCAGCTCGCACGATATTCCGGACGAGGAACTGCTGGAAGTGCATCGCCGGCGCAAGCGCCGCCTGATCGCGTTCGTGCGCGCGCGCCAGCATCGCCAGCGCGGTGCGGCGCCAGGCGTCCAGCGCGGAAGTGCGGCGCGCCGGCGAAGTGCTGGATCCGAACGCGTTCACCATCGGCTTTGCGCGCCGCTTCGCCACCTATAAGCGCGCCACGCTGATCTTCCGCGATGTCGAGCGGCTGAAGCGATCTGCTGCTGAATAAGGACATGCCGGTGCAGATCGTGATCGCCGGCAAGGCGCATCCCGAAGGACCAGCCGGGCAAGAGCTTACATCCGCGAGATCGTGCAGCTTTCGCGCGATCCCGAGCTCTGGAAGCACGTGGTGTTCCTGGAAGACTACGACATGAAGGTGGCGCGCGAGATGGTGCAGGGCGTCGATGTCTGGCTGAACAATCCGCGGCGCGGCGAAGAGGCCTGCGGCACCAGCGGCATGAAGGCCGCGCATCAACGGCGTGCTGAACCTGAGCATTCTGGACGGCTGGTTCGACGAAGCCTACGAGAACTCCGGCGGCTGGGCGATCGGCGAGCGCGAGCCGTATTCGGACGATCAGGACGGGCTGCACGCCAGCGCCATTTACTCGCTGCTCGAAAACGAAATCGTGCCGATGTTCTACGAGCAGCGCGAGCAGACGCCGCGCGAGTGGATGCGGCGCGTCAAGCAGTCGCTCACCTACATCAGCCCGGCCTTCGATTGCCGGCGCATGGTGCGCGAGTACATGTCGGAGTTGTACGATC
>CAWHQK010000021.1:0-13281 GCA_963831435.1 uncultured Acidobacteriota bacterium | reverse complement strand
TTAAGAGAAAGTCATTACCAACATTCTCGAAGCATTGATGGGCGTCAACTATCCGCAGGACAAGATGCTGGTCATTCCAGTCAATGATCGCTCCAAAGACCGCACAAAAGAAATCATAGACAATTACGTGACAAAATTCCCGGGGCGCATACGGCCGTTCCATCGAGTTTCCGGCAAGGGCGGGAAAGCTGCAGCTCTGAAAGATGCAATGGAATTGGTGGAGACCGAAGTCATTTTGATTTTTGACGCCGATTACATTCCCGGCGCCGGACTTGTCAAGCAACTCGTTGGGCCTTTCTTTGATCCGGAAGTTGGAGGGGTGATGGGGCGTGTGGTCCCTATGAATGTTGGGGCCAACCTGCTCACCAGACTCCTCGACTTGGAACGTTCCGGCGGATATCAAGTTGACCAACAGGCAAGAATGAATCTGCGGCTTGTGCCGCAACATGGGGGCACGGTCGCGGGAGTTCGCCTAAGCGCGCTGCGCGAAATTGGCGGCTGGAATGATTCCTCGCTAACGGAAGATACCGACCTCACCTATCGCTTGTTACTAAACGGCTGGAAGACCGTTTATCAAAACCGCTCCGAATGCTATGAAGAAGTTCCGGAAACCTGGCCAGTACGCATTAAACAAATTATGCGCTGGGCCAAAGGGCACAACCAAGCCATGATTACCTATAGTTGCCATCTCTTGTTTGGCAAGCACCGTGCGACGCTGCGGGAACGGATTGACGGAACGCTCTTACTGGGCGTTTATGCAATGGCCCCGATCACCCTGCTTGGATGGGCTTTAGCCTTGGCAGTTTTCTATCAAGGTGTGGTACCCCTGCACGGCATTGTTGCCTTGCTGGCGTTTACTTCCTATGCAGCTGTGGGCAATCTGGCTGCATTTTTCGAAATTGCCGCGGCGTTACGGCTAGACGGCACAAAAGGACGAATCTGCCTTCTTCCATTTCTGATTCTTGGGTTCGCGGTAAGCACCTTTTCCGTCACACGGGCCGCAATCTCGCTGATCACCGACGCCATTACGGGGGCGGAGCTTCATTGGGACAAAACCGAACGGTTTAGGGCAGCGACGTGAGTCCATATTCTTCAGTCGTCATGCTGATTCTGTGGACTGGATTGTTGCTCGTGATTCCCATGGCGCCAGCCATCATAGAACTCTACCGCAAAACGGATGCGCAGCCCTTGCTCGTTGTTCAAAAACATGCGGGAGAGATCAGGCATTTTTCAGAGCGTTTTCGCGGTTACGTAAATGAATTAAATGCCGTTAGGGAAACATGCCGGATTTCGGGCACAACCGCTCGCGGCACCTTGAAAGATGGGGCGGAATATTTTGTTATGTCCGACTCGGCTGCTTTGTTGCCCGAGATCTGGAGCCGCGGCGGAAAATGCTCGACCGTGGTCATAGCGTGCGCGGATTTATGCGCTCCGAGACTCACGCTTTTCTCCCGCGAGATCCACGCCCAGGGAAACTTTGTTGGTGGCGACCACAATGAGTATAGGGCGATCCTGGGAGACAAAGACGTTCATCTCGGCGCGCACAGCATTGTTATGCGGTGGGTGCACGCGGCCGGCACCTTCAACGCAAATCATGACTGCGACCTTCATGGACGCGTTTCTTCTGACACTGCTATTCATTTGGGGGATCGGTGCACTTTCCTGCGGTTGAATGCGCCGCGAATCGAGTTGGGGCCAAGCTCAACGAAAAATAATTATGTGTCCAATGCTGTCGCGTCGGCTGCTTCTACTTACGCTGTATTGAAACGGTATTTGCACGACCAAGATTTTGAGATCCAGGCCAATCATGTTTTTCATGGAAACATTGTGACTAGAGGCAGATTCATTGCGCATCGTGGGGCGCAGATATTTGGCAGCGTCAAGAGCAGCAAATCAATGGTTCTGGAAGATGACGTCCTCGTCACCGGGAGCGCCATATCCTCTGGCCAGTTACGAATCGGCCGGAATTGCTGCCTGCATGGCCCAGTGATTGCGGAGCGTGTTTTGTATATCGACTCCGGCGCGCGCCTTGGAACCTCGGAAAACCCCACGACGGTAAGTTCCCCAAAAATTTATTCGAAAGAAGATGTGTTGATTTTCGGGACGCTTTGGGCGCGAGAACATGGCGAGGTGGCGAGAGAAGGATGAAACGGAAGACCACAATCATTCTATTGTTCGCTGCTCTCATTGTTGTTGTGGCAGTGGCAGTGTTTGCATCCCACCCGTCGAGTAGCGATAACTTGCTGCTTTTAGTTCCGGATGGAACCAACTTTTCAGATGCCAGAGTTCAAGTGTGGGTGGATGCCGGCAGCGAAGAGGGACTTCATATTATCCCGGTGCATGACTCCGATTTTTTGCGCCCTATATACGGCCACTCCCAATGTGCCGGGTTGATCTTTCCTGACTCCATTCACAAGCAAGCGAGCGATTTGGTGGTCTCCTCTATAAAGCAGTTTGTCGCCAGGGGCGGTAATCTTCTGCTCGTTTACGACGCGGGGACCCTTTCGAGTGAGGGAAGATATGCTCTTGGGAACTCCCGCTTGTCGGATCTTGCCGGAGTCAAATATGCGCTCTACGACGATTTACGCGAAAACCTTATCCGTTGGAGCGCGCTTAAAACCAGCAACAAAATTGTTCAGGATTTCGATGTTCCTCCCGGGAAGTATTACCCGTTTCAAGCACCGGCGACCGTTACAACGGATTCTTCAGAGCAGACATTCGATGTCCAGTTTCGGCGCTACCAATTCGAAGATCTGAAATACCCCAATTTCGTGACGTCCGGAGATTATTCCGGTAAAGACCTCTTTCACTCCGATGCTGGCGTGGCGGCAGGCGAGCATTCCTACGGCAAAGGTTTTGTTCTGTTCGTTAATCTACCAATCGGTTATTTGACAACGATTACTGACGGGCTGCCGCTGCATATGTTCCTTAAATATTTTGCGGAACACAGGTTGGCGTTGCCCTATTTGATGTCAGTCCCGGACGGGACCGGTGGTCTGGTGCTGAACTGGCACATAGACTCAAACGCTGCAATCGAACCGCTACAAGAGATGGAATCATGGTCTCTCTTAAATCAGGGACCCTACTCCGTGCATATCACTGCCGGTCCCGATGCGGTAGCCATTGGCGACAAGATGGGAGTGGACGTCGAACATAATCAGAACATTAAAGGATTAATCAAGAAATACATTGCTCAAGGCTTCACAATCGGAAGTCACGGAGGCTGGATCCACAATTACTTCGCCGCCCACATTGAAACTGATAGCCCGGAATCCATGCAGCAATTCCTCGTGCTGAATAAAGCGGCATTGGAAAAAGAAGCTGACAGGCCGGTGGTGGAGTATTCCGCCCCCAATGGCGATCAGCCTCTCTGGGTCACCCGATGGCTTGAGGCCCACGGTTTTATTGCCTACTACTTCACCGGCGACTCAGGCATGGGGCCGACGGAAGTTTATCGGGATGGCAATCGCGCGGGGAGCAATATCTGGGCATTTCCTACGCTTCACCTGGATCGCGCTGCTGCTTTTGAGGAGTTCCCGCGCGAAGGTTATTCCGATGCGGAGGTCGGGGCATGGCTGGATTCGGTTACGAATTTCGTGTCTGACCATCGCGTCGTGCGGCTCGTTTACTTTCATCCTCCGGGAATTCTTCGTTATCACTCCATCATTGATCGATGGATGGAACAAACTGCCCGGTTGAAAACAACGGGACAATTCCGTTGGTACACGATGACGGAGATGGCCAACTTTTTGAATTCGCGCAAGAGCGTCAACTGGAAAGTTTCTCAAAAGGACAGAGTCATCACCGTTGATGCACAACATCCAGTGAGCCTGGAACACCTTACTTGGTGGTTCCCGGCTGATAAATTCTTACGGCCTGAGGCGAACGGAGAAGCCACAGTTCTGCAAACCGCAACCGGCTGGATAGTCATCGCTGGCCGCGTGAAACATCTACAAATCACCGCGAGAATGGCATCGTGAAAGCAGATTGCACTCACAAATATCGGACTGCTCTTGTGCTGTTAATGTTTTGCTGCGCGTTTGCATCATCTTCATCCGGACAGGCTAGCGCGGCCTCGGCCATTGCAGCTCCGATACAGGAGGAATCTCCTATTAACGTTCCGCAGAAACCAACGGAACCTGTCCTACTGAACAATTATGTGGAGAGCGGGGTGAATTACATTCCTTTGACAGACAATTTCGGCCATTGGGCGGGCGGTTATATTCGCAGCTCCGTTACAAAGGGCAGGAACGTGTGGAATGCGGAGATAACCGGACAAAGCGAGTTCGGCGATTCAGGCGTGTACTTTGGCGGTGGCGACACCTTCACTCTAAATCAGGATTGGTATGCATCCGTAAGCGCCGGATCTAGCGCTGGCGGATTTTTCTGGCCCAGATTTCGCACGGATGAATTCATTAATAAAAAGTGGCTAAAACGGAAGCAGTGGATCACGACCTTGGGATTCGGTTATGACTCTGCCAAAGATGCGCATCGCGACCGGAGTTTCTACATCGGCACGACTTATTACTTCCAAAGACCATGGATTGCTGAAAGCGGGATTCGATTTAATATCAGTAATCCCGGGAGCGTATTCTCTCCGGCGGGTTTTGTGGCAGTTACGGAAGGGCGAAACTATCACCATTACGTCACCGTCCGCGTGGGTGCCGGAGAAGAAGCTTATCAGTTGATTGGCCCCACCTTAACTCTTTCCGATTTTCAAAGTCAGACAGTCACCTTTACGTTGCGGCAGTGGATCGGTCAACACTGGGGAATCAACTTTGTGGGCGACTACTACCATAATCCATTTTACTCAAGAGGCGGGCCCAGCATTGGCTTCTTCAAGGATTTCTAGCCAAAAGCCGCCTTCGATGGTGGCAGGGCAACCGGCACAAGTGAACCTCGGACATCGTGGCGGGGTGATATCCATGCACCGCGCCTTAAACCATCTTCAAATGGGGCCTGGAGAAGTGGCGAACTCCGTGATGCTGGTAATTTTCTTTCTCATTGTCTGGCTGACAGCTTTGCCCTGGGCTTGCAAATTTTGGAGCTTAATCTTAAGGATGGGCATCGCAAAGTTGCCGTTAGACGCCAGTCTGGGCTTTTCTGATCTAAATAAGCTGACATTTCTTCGTTTTCAGTTGCCTTACCTAAAAATCCAGCCTGTGCTTCCCAGCTCACAGATGTGGGGTTACAGTTGCATTCTTACACTAGGACTGTTTGCTATTACTTTCATGCTTTCCAGCAGATGGGTCCCAGTTGTCTATTTGCTTCGGGCGATTCTGCTTATACAAGCTAGTGCTTTACTCTATTTCGCGCTCATACCGGCGCGCTTCCCTCACACGCCAGACTCCTACATGGAAGGGCTGATCACTTCAGGTGCCGGTTTGATCTCCGCTATTCCATTTCTTTTTGGCCTGACTTTTTATATCTTTCAAATCAGCGCATTAAAAAAAATCTCGATCACTGTCCTTACTATGGCCTACCTGGTCGTCTTCCTTCCTTTTCAAATGCTGCTGCAGGCCCTAGTTCTCCAAAAGACGGTCCTCTTCATGCCATTGCTGTACGTCGTATTCGGGATGCCTCTAGATGTCATGCTTGTCATTGCTATCTATTCCTATGGCATGACCTGGACGTAATGGTTTGGTGGGATAGAAAATTTCATCCCTCCGTTAGGCTCTGTTTCGATGATGAGCCACCCACTATTAGCTTGCTGTGGATTCGCTGCCTCACAGGGAGTTTGGGCAGACTGGCACCAAACCTGAGGCAGACTTCAAAAACTGACGAATGCGCATCTTCTATTGCACCGCTCCATAACTAATTAGATTTTAATAGTTTGGAAATGGTGCCCGGGACCGGAATTGAACCGGTACGTCCTGTTAAGGACCCGGGATTTTAAGTCACTCCGGTTCCGGGTATATTTTACTCATTATCTTTCACTTACTAAGAGTTAGGAAATCTCTACCGTGTTGTTTTATGTGGTTTTGTCAGTTCTTGTGTTGGCTCATCGGGCAGAGTGTGGGCAGAGAATTACACTATCTGCAAGCTTCCGAACCCCTACGATATTGCCTCGCGATCAGACTCTCTGCCGTCGTCCGACAGTTGACGATTTGTAAACCCGTATATCTTTTGGAGACGATTCGGTTCTGAGAGTGGGACCCAACGTCCATCCCCTGGCCCCGAACCAGATTTTTAGCGTTCCTGAAAGCTGTAGGAATTTGCAGTTTTCAAGTGGTTGCTTTTGCAGCTGTTGCGGGCTGCGACCTAAAAGCTGTTGGACTTGGTTGAACTCGGATGCCCTTACCGTCTCAAAATCGTCTACAGCGGGAGGAAATAGATCAGAAATTGGGGAACATTCCGTCTGTCCCCAGGTTTTTCACATGTCTGTCCCCAGGTTTTTCAACAGAAAGACGGCGACATTATTGTCTTCCATGCCTACGACGGCAAAACAGGAGCCGCCTATTTGCAAATTTCGACTCTAGCTTGGCGCGACGGCTGGCCGCATGCAGCATTAGCAACGAAATAAGTTGTTGCTAATGCGATGCAGCCCATGGAGCGCAAGGCGAGCTAAGTGCTTTAGAATTGGTGGGCAGTGCAGGACTCGAACCTGCGGCCTTCTCGGTGTAAGCGAGACGCTCTAACCAACTGAGCTAACCGCCCTTCTAGGGTGGAACAGTTATAAAGACGGCCCGCTGGCGCGGGCTTCATCTTGAGCTAGAGGCCAACCTTGCAGATCGCTCCAACTGTCTTTATCTTAACAGCGAAAGTCGAACCGCCATGGTTGGTTTTCCAGATCGCACGAACCGGCCTTTACTCGGGCAATGTTTCTTCCTTGGTAATCGTCAATTGCGTTGCCACACCAGCCGCCTTCTCCAGGCCCGGACGGCTTACCGGTTGGCCTCCGCCAATCCACACATCCACGTTCCCCGGCGTCACCTTGCGGTTCCCTGCTTCATCTACAACGCTCAACTGCCGGTCGTTCAGCGTAAAGGTGACGGTCTGCTTTTGGCCCGGCGCCAGGTGCACATGTTGAAAGCCCTCTAGCGAACGTAACGGTGCGCCTGCAATCGCAGCGTGCGTGAGGTAGAGTTGCACAACATCATCTCCCACCACAGCGCCTGTATTGGTTACGTCGGCGGAAATCATGTTGCCGTTCTCCACATGAGGATTGCTGTACGCAAACGATGTATAGCTCAGCCCGTAGCCAAACGGATACAGCGGCTCTCCAGTGAAGTAGCGATACGTACGGTTCGCCATGGAATAATCTTCAAACGCCGGAAGCTGGCTCTCCGATTTATAAAACGTGACCGGCAAACGGCCACTCGGGCTGAAGTCGCCGGCCAGCGCCTCCGCCACTGCTGTTCCGCCCTCTTCTCCCGGATACCAGGCTTCCACAATCGCGGGAAGATTTTCATCCGCCCAATTGACCGCCAGCGCGCTGCCATTCACCAGCAGCAGGATGGTCGGCTTTCCGGCCGCCGCCACTTTTTCAAGCAGTTCCTTTTGCGGCGCTGGTAATTCAATCTTGGTGCGGTCGCCTCCCGCAAAGCCATCCGCATGCACTCGCATCTCCTCGCCTTCCACATGCGCCGAAAGGCCAAACACACCGATGACAAGATCAGCTTTCCGTGCCGCATCCACGGCATCCCGCTCATCGTGACCCGGCAGGTTCCATACCAAGTGGGCCTCGGCGAAGCGAATGGACTGGAAGTATTCAATCTTGATCGAATAGGCCTGCCCCTTCTTTAGGCTTACCGTTTCCGTGTTGGTCGAGGGCGGATGATGAAGCGTCCAGTCTTCGACCAGCAATTTCCCATCCAGCCAAAGCCGATAGCCATCCTGGCCAGTAAAGCCGACCACATAGGTCCCATCTGCGGGCGGCACGAGAACTCCAGTCCACCGGACGGAATAATTCTGCGAGAGCTTCGGCGTTACGCCTTTGTTGCTCCAGGCGAAATCCACACTGCTGTCGGTGCGGGAAAGCACAGGCTCGCCTTGCAAATCGCGGTTCGCAAAGTAATCTCCCGTTAAACCGTGTTCCTTGCGCGAGTCGTCGGTATAAAGAGCGTTAGAGGGGATCGCGGTGGTCACGGGACCAACCAACCCCGTACCCTCCACGTACACAACCTTCGATTGCGCAAAGCATTTACGAATCCCGTCTAGAATGGTCACGGGTTTGGAAGGCGTGCCGTTGTAATTTCCCACCAGCGCGTCCACGCTGTCGGCATTTGGGCCGATCACAGCAATCGTTCCATAGGTCTTTTTGAGCGGGAGCAGATTATCTTTGTTCTTTAGCAGGACGATAGACTCGCGAGCGGTTTGCAGCGCAAGTTGACGATGCTCTTGACTGTCGTTCTCCTCCAGCTTAATGGACGAGTAAGGCACCATGGATTGCGGATCGAACATGCCCAACTTGAAGCGGGCGGTGAACAATCGCTGCAAGGAACGGTCCAAATCTGACTGCGATAGAAATCCTTCGTGTACCGCCTTCAACAAGGCGTCCCGCTCAAATCCCGCATGGTCGGGTGGGTAGGAGCAAATTAAATCCGTCCCGGTCTTGAACGCCGCCGCCGATCCTTCGGCCATGGTCTTGGTGAAGTGATGCCCTTCAAAAACATCGGTCACCGCGCCGCAATCGGAAACTACATAGCCCATTGAATTTCCATGCTCCGCGCAGGTGTTGCTGCAATAAATCGTTGTTCGCGCAAGCGGGCTCGCCATTGATTGAGTTGTAGGCGCACATCACTGACTCGGCTTTGCCTTCCATCACCGTGGCGCGGAACGCGGGAAAATATGTGTCTTCCATGTCGTGCCGCGACGCCTTCACATCCACCGTATGCCGCGTCGGCTCCGGGCCGCTGTGCACGCCGAAATGCTTAGGGGTCGCAACGGTCTTCAGATATTTAGGATCATTGCCCTGCAGGCCTTCCACGAATGCGACGCCCAGGCGCGCGGTCAGGAAAGGATCTTCTCCATAGGTCTCCTGCCCGCGCCCCCAGCGCGGATCGCGGAAGATGTTGATGTTCGGGGACCACACTTCAACCCGTGATACCATTCCGTCGAACCGTCGGGACGGACGTTCGCGTAATATTTCGCTCGAAACTCCGTGCTGATCACGCTTGCGATCTTGTGCATCAGGGGTTCATCGAAGGTCGCAGCCATGCCAATCGCCTGCGGAAACACAGTTGCATAGCCGGCCCTCGCCACGCCGTGCAGGCCTTCATTCCACCAGTTGTACTGTGGGACGCCCAGCCGCGGAATCGCATCCGCAGTGTGTGTAAGCTGCGAAATTTTTTCCTCCAGCGTCATGTGTGAAATGAGATCGTCCACCCGTTGCGCCGTGGGGAGCTGAGGATTCTGGTAGACCGCACCCGTCACCGGTTGCTGGCTGGACGGTTGGGATGGTTGCTGCGCCGGTTGCTGGGCAAACGCGGCCTCGCAAAAAATCAAGCACGCAACCGCGAAGAAGACGGCTAGGTTTCGTCTCATGTGTCCCCCAAAACTGTCTTGATAAAAAAGAGATTACGATCCGTAGAAAATGACTCGCCCAGCAGTACCTGCCGGGCCCTTTCGACTCGCTCAGCGCAGCCTCGACCCGCCGCTAAACAGCTTATTGGTTCACGCCGCTAGCCAAAAATCCTCCGTCCACGGCAAGCAAATGTCCCGTGACAAAGCTTGCCGCATCTGAGGCAAGAAAAACCGCGGCGCCCACCAGTTCATCGAGCTTTCCAAAACGCTTCATGGGGGTGCGCATCAGGAATTCTTTTCCGCGCGCCGTGCCCTCCAGCAAATGCGTATTCAGCTCAGTTTTGTACACGCCCGGAGCAATAGCGTTCACGCACACTCCGTGCTGCGCCCACTCAATGGCCAGCGACTTGGTGAGCGCCCCCACAGCGGCTTTGCTCGCGCCATAAGCTGCCACCTCGTAAAGCGCAACAAAAGACGAGAGCGAAGCGATATTAATGATCCGCCCGTACTCTTCTGCTCGATCATCTTCCGCCCAAATATCTGGCAGGCGCGCAGCGTTCCCGTCAGGTTGGTTTCCAGAATGTTGTCCCACTCGGCTTCCGGCACGTCGAGCGTAGGCGTCCGCTTGGTTGTTCCTGCGGAGTTTATAAGAATGTCAACTCTTCCAAACTCTTTGCAGACCGCATTCAAAAGCGCTTCCATGCTCTTCCGGTCAGTAACGTCGGAAGCCTGAACCATACTTTTGCGGCCCATTTTTTCAACCTTATTGGCCGCAGACTTTACCAATTCAACGCGCCGTCCCGTCGGAATTACGTCCGCGCCAGCCAGCGCCAGCCCTTTGGCCAGAGTTAAACCAATTCCGGAGGTCCCCCCGGTAACCACAGCGAATCTCGAGGTCAAATCAAGCGAAGGATGTCCCATTATGTAAGAGGTTTTTTCCTAAAAATTTCGACGTTTAGCGCCAAAAATTCCGGCACCCTCAGAATATCACCGGCCGCTTGGATTTTGCTCCAAGCAGCGGGATATCTTTCTGTTTTTATTGTGCTATCGACCGTTTACCAAAGATCAGTGATCGAAGCCGTCAAAAAAACATACCGAACGAACTGACCCGTGTCCGCGCCAAGGGCTTGGCTCCAGGGCATCACTACGCCGTACGGAGCGTCACTGGTACATGTGCTGAAGTCCAGCTTGATCGTAGTGCTTGCCGATCCTCCAGCCGCTATGTCGCCGATAACTAGGGGTGGGAAGGCTGAGGGTGAAGTGACCACCGAGAACTGCATGGTTGGGCGCCCTCTTGCCTCGGCCCGTTATTATCCCGCAGCTGTTGGATCCGTGAACCGAATATGGGGATCTGAACCGCATAGGCCGTAACACCGCCTCGGGATTGTTCGCAGTAATGGTCCACACGCGGGCATTCTTCGGTCCAGTCTTCGCGGTGATATGGAAGTTCAGACCAAAGCCTAGGCAATTCGCGTGGCTGATTAATGATTCCCCAGTAAGCCGGCTTCGCCTGCAATTGCTCATTAAACGGAAGCGGCTCGTTCAGGCGGCTGATCGGGAAGCCCGAAAGCCAGGTGTTGTCGTCCGCCATGCCCCAGAACGTCACACCATCAAGGATGCCACGCAGGCTGCGGAAGGCTTTGAAGTAGTTGTAGTAGAGCCAACCTTGTTGCGCAATGATGGAGGGCGGAACCGTGCCACCATTGGCGCCGAAGTTGGAGGTGTTGTCTCCCGCGTTGTACACGCTGACGTCCATTTCCGTGACCTGCTGATGAAGGTCTGGGAAAGCTTTGTGGACACTGCGGATGGCGTCAGCCACCGCCTGTACAGTTAGGAAAATTGACACCACCGGTGTCAGATCGCTGCCGCCGGCGTCACCGGCCGGCGCCGGCGCCTTCGCACGTCGCTGCTTCGCCATCCCTCCTACGTATCCGTCATAACGGATGCGCGGTCAAGCGGCCGGTTTGCAGAAGCCGCCCTGGCAGGTGCCGGTGCAGCACTCGCCGGTGTCGGTGCAGCCGCCGCCGAGCGGCACGCAGGTCTGGCCGGTCGTGACGCAGCTGCCGTTCTGGCACTGCCGCCGGTGCAGCAGTCGGCGTCGGCTGGTGCAGGCCGGCGAGTTGACGCAGACGTTGTTCGACGCAGGTAGTGCCGGCGCCGCAGCTCGACGTCGAGCAGTCCTGTCCGCCAGCGGCAGGCAGGCGCCTGGCAGGCGTAGCCCGTCGGCGAGCCGGGGTTGGGCACGCAGACGCCCGAGCAGCACTCGTCGGGCACGGTGCACGGCTCGGATTGGCCGGCGCCCGCGGTGTCGAGGCACACACGCGGCTTGGCGAAGCAGCGCGACACGCCGACGACGTCGGCCAGCAGTTCTTCTGAGCTGCCGTGCGCGGCGCAGCAGTTTTGCGACGCGCCCTGACCGCCGCACACTTCGCCGTCGGCGAGGCACGGCGTCATCTTCTGGCAGCGCTTGACGCCGTCGGAGTCGGCGGCGCAGGCGCCGGCGTGCAAGGTGCCATTGACGTCGTCGCTGCAGCAGTCGATGTCGGTCGAGCACGGGCTCGCCCTGCACGCGGCAGCCGCCGATGGCGGTGCAGTAGCCGAGCCCCTGCGAGTTGGGCACGCACAACGTGTCGCAGCACGAGCGCACGCCGCCGCACGGATCGTTCTGCTCCGAGCACGAGCCGGCGGCGCGGCAGCGGCCGGTGGTGCCGTCGCACGAGTCGTTGCAGCAGTCGTTGTCCGCCTGGCAGAGATCGCCGTCGGCGCGGCAGAAGTTCATGAATGCGCAGCGGCCGCTGGCGGAGCCGTTGGGGATCTCGCAGAAGCCCGAGCAGCAGTTGCTGTTGGTGCCGCAGGTTTCGCCGAGCGTGGTGCAGCCGGTGCCGCGCGTGGTGCAGACGTGCGTGGCCGACGGACAGTCGTCGTCGCAGCAGTCGGCGTTGACGGTGCAGGCGTGGCCGGCTTGCGCGCAGCTGCCCGTCGACGAGCAGGCGCCGGCGACGCAGTTGTCGGAGCAGCAGTCGGCGGCGTGGGCGCAGATGCCGCCGGGCGGCTTGCACTCGTTGGTCTCCATGCAGCGGTTGACGCCGGCCGGATTCTTTCGCACAGGCCCGAGCAGCAGGCCGGAGACGATGCCGGCGTGCAGGTGTCGCCCGGCAATTTGCACGAGCTCGGCGCGAGCTCGCACTTGCCGCCGACGCAGTTGTCGGTGCAGCAGTCGGTGTTGGCGCTGCAGGTCTGATGGTAGCCCTTGCACGTGTTGCAGTTCACGCCGACGAGGCAGGTCGTGCCCGAGCAGCAGCCGTTGGAGCAGCTGGTGGCGTCGCACATACACGTGGCGCCGGCGCCGCTGCCGGAGCAGCGCGTGCCCGACGGACAGGCTCCGCCCGGTCGAGCCGCACACGCACTGTTGCGAGCCGGTGTCGCAGCGATTGGTCGCGGTGCCGACGCAGGTGACGCATGCAGCGCCGGCGGCGCCGCAGGCGGTGTCGGTCTCGGTGGTGCAGCTCGCGCCGGTGCAGCAGGTCGCGCACAAGTTGGCGTTGCAGCCCGAGCAGACGCCGAGCGCGTTCGGCGGTTGGCCGCACATGCCGCCGGCGCCGCACGAGGTGCAGGTCGAGCCGTTGTAGCCGCACTTGGCGGAGTCGGTTGCCGCCGCCGGCGTAGCAGACGCCGTTGGGGACGACCGAGCGATCGCAGCAGCCGGTCGGGCACGAGGCGCGAGTTGCAGACGCACACGCCGCCGACGCACTGCAGGCCGGCGCCGCAGGGCGCGCCGCTGCCGCACTGGCAGGCGCCGCCGGCGCACTGGTCGGC
>CAWHQK010000020.1:0-7788 GCA_963831435.1 uncultured Acidobacteriota bacterium | reverse complement strand
CTCCCTGGCCTTGTCCGGCGGCGCACTGCGAACTTCCTGCCATGGATGGATCGCTGCAATCCACCCCATTCGAAGGAGTGTTCTGCGACATTGGATCGTTGAGAGCCTGCGACAAGCTCACGCCTGTAGAGAAAAGGATAAGCAAAGCTAAGGGAAACGCCCGGCGTGTGGCAATTCTAAAAAAGTATGCAAACCCGTTGCGGCTTCTCCGCGGCACCATGACCAAACCGTGGGAGTGAAGAGAGGGGCCACGAACTGCCAAGAATTTCACCTTTCGCGTTGGCCGCGATGCTCGGATTGAAGGCATGGAGGTCTCAGCCACGTTAGCTTGCTTTTTGCAGCCCGACAATCATTCCCGATTGCAGGTTCCTGCTGCTTTCGCGCAGGGCGCACAAAACGCCTTCGATGGACGTGACAACTTTTTGCGAATGAATTCCGTGGTCGGCCCAATAAATTCGGCTGAAAGTTTTTTTCGCGGGGATGGCCAAAATTTTCAAGTCGCTGAATTTTGGCATCAATGCATTACAAAAACGGACGCGATCCTTAAAATCAACAATCACAAACCGCGGATGAAATCTGCTTATGGAGTCTTCAAGATTGGCTTCGGGTTCAACCGTGTCCACGATCTCGATGTCGTTATGGTCCATCAACAGAGAGCGAAGCAGTTCCCGCATCAATCTGGAGCGGTTTGCCACCAAAACCGAGATTTTCTGCGATTCGTCCTGCCCCACGTCAACATGACTCTGTTTGACTGATAAGTGATGAGTCCGTGACTTCTTGGGAGAGACACTTACGTGGCGTTCATCCATAAAAGACCTTAAGTGTTGCTCTTTGGATGCTCCTTTTCCAAGCGAGTTGCTTCCTTGGAACTGGAACGCACTTAGGTTCGGTCCCCTTTGCTATTTCTTCCAAATGAATAACTTACAGCTTACTTCTGACGGATGAATCTGGGCCGAATCGCACTGTTTTATAGACGGGAATATGGAATTTGGTTTAAAGTAGGTGTCTCGGCAACATTTTATTAGCACCCTTTAGCGAAAGCTAAAGAAATGGCGAAACCATTGCAGCCGGAGGGGGAGGCAATGGACCATCTGCCGCAAAGACGGCGGAGGATATTTCGTTTCGGTGCAGGAGTTGGCCATGAGCGACGCGGCTGTCGCCGCCGTATTTTTATTGGCCCAGAACCGCCTCCTCCGCGAGGCGCTGGCCAAGATTCTCGGAAAAAAAACTGACATTGCAGTGATTGGCTCCTGCGTGTTTTCCGCCCAAGCGTTGGATGAGATCGTCAAGGTCACTCCGGACGTTTTAGTCATGGATTCATTCGGCGGTGGCTCTGCCGAGCTGGGCTTTCTCCATGAAGTGAAATCTCAGGTTCCAGAACTGAAAATCGTCCTCATCGGCATGGATCCTAGCGAACAGCTTTTTTTGCAGGCCGTTCGAGAAGGGGTTTTGGGATATGTCCTCGAAGATGCTTCCGCGCTCGAGGTCGTCAACACAGTGCGCGCCGTCGCCAACGGCGATGGCGTCTGTCCTCCTAAACTTTGCGCGTCGCTTTTCCACTACGTCGCCCGGCAAAAAACAGCGTTCCGAATTTCCGCGTGCGCCTCAATCTCGGACTTACCAATCGCGAACAGCAACTCGTGCTCTTAATTGGACGCGGCCTCACCAATAAAGAGATCGCCAGCCAGTTGCAACTGGCAGAGCAAACGGTCCGCAACCACGTTCATCGGATGTTGCGGAAAGTTGGCGCACACGATCGTTTTGCCGTAGTC
Source organism: uncultured Acidobacteriota bacterium (assembly GCA_963831435.1). Lineage (GTDB taxonomy): Bacteria > Acidobacteriota > Terriglobia > Terriglobales > Acidobacteriaceae > JAICKN01. The sequence goes on along the minus strand of CAWHQK010000020.1, from coordinate 6,016 downwards.
GAAATGTGCCGCATGCAAGGCCTTCCCATCTGAACTTTGCGCACAGCCTCCATTTTTCCGGCGTTCAAACGCTGTTCAATTTTATTTCGAGCAAGTTCTAATAATCGGCGGATTTTTTTGGGAATGGGAACTCCACCGCCTAATCGGTACATTCTTGGTACTGGCCTTGGTACGTGTTGCGCTGGATTCGCTGTGCCCGTACTGTGATGCGTACTACTGTTCTCCATCTGTACCCAGAACCACATTTGATTCTTATTTTTTCGCGACTTCCCAGAGATACTAGTGGGCCAATACGCATACGTGTGCTCAATGGAGCGTGTATGGAAAAAATACGAGTTTTGGTGGCAAACCGACCCCGCCTCATGCGCGAAGTGGTGCTGGCGACTATTTCCGACCAGCCCGACATCGAGGTGATGGGCGAAATTACGGATGATACCGATATTGGACAAGTAGTCGAGCAATCGCGGCCTGACTTCGTGATCATCGCGCTCGACCACATGGATCAGCGGCCCGCGCTTTGTGACGATCTGCTGGCGCGCCATCCGGAGATGAAGATTCTGGCCTTGGCGCCGGAGCGCAACAGCAGCGTTTTTTTCTGGTCCGTCATGAATATTCGCTCCGCGCGGGTGGAAAGCTCCGAAGCCGGAATTCTCGGCGCGCTGCGCGGTAAGGCGCAAATTGCCGACGTGGTCGGCTCGGTTCGATTTCAGTAATTCCCGGCCGCGCAACTTAAAGGCCGGGGTTGGGTTAGACGGTAGTTAAGATTTTGAAAATAAATGGGTTATCTCACATACCGCCCTGTAAGTGAGAGGGCGGAGCTGTGATTGGGCCGCTACGGGCACGGTTTTTCAGGGCTTCAAGTCCGAGGGTTTATGAAACGACATTTCAAATTTATCGGTTGCGCGGTGGCTCTGTTTTTGGCGCAGTGTTCGCTTCCCGTTTCTGCCGTGGCGCAGCGTGTCTCTCCCCGCAGCACTGCGCTTGACCAGGCTGATTCGCGCGCCGAGCTGGAGGCGGAACAGATGGTTGCGCTCTCCGCCGACAAGATCATCACCATTCTGCGCCAGGAGCCTGGATTGCTGCTTGAGGTGAAAAAGGTTTTAGTGCGCAAAGCCTACGAGCAAGGGCGGCTCCTTGATTCCGTGGACCTGACCGATGACGCCATTTTCCAGTTGCTGCGCGAAGACCAGAACGTTCGCGTCCTTGCCACCCAGCAGATTGAAGATCGCAACTACATTCGCGCCAAGCCCACAAGGGAAGAGATTGCTCGCGACCTTGGCGCCCGCGAAACGCCTCCTCCGGGGTCGTCGCCGACCGGTCAGGGTAGCGAGGAAGCCGATTATTGGACAAAGCGCGCGGCCAGCGAGACGGAGCAACGTTCATTGCGTTCTTCCCAACAACCTGTGCAACAGCCTCTTACCCGGCCCCAGTGCAGCAACAGCCGCAGTATGCACCCGCGCCGCAAATGCCGCAGAGCCTGCCTGCGGGTTCGCAGCGTGCTCTTGATCGCGCGGATGCGCAATTTCCGGATCGCGACTATTACGAGGGCGCGCCGCAAGACACGGCAAACATGTCTCCAATCCAGCCGGAAGAATTGCCCGGATTATTGAACACGAGCGCCAATGCAAACGAGAGCGCTCGGGCCTTTTCAGGCGGTACCCGCGCGGGAAATCCGCAGGGACTGAATTCCAGCACGCAATTCCCGAACTCAAGCGCTCTTAGTCCCGGCTTCGACGCGCAGTCGCGTCAACAGGACTGGTCATCGTGGCAGCAGGCGAGCCTGACGAACGGCAGGAACCCGCAGATGCCTTCGTTTTCGCCGCGCTCTTTTCCGGCGCAGCCGGTGTTGATGCATCGTGCCAATCCGTATGCTGACGTTCCTTCCCTATACGATTTGTATTCGCAGTATTCGCGCTCCCCGGTCCCGCAACGATTCGGGCAGGAAATTTTCCGCAGCGGCACCGGCAATTTCGAGAAATTGCCCATGGATCTGCCCGCCGGTCCCGATTACGTTGTTGGTCCCGGCGACGGATTGAGCATTGAGCTTTGGGGAGGCGTTTCGGAACGGCTGCAACGCACCGTGGACCGCGAAGGCAAGCTTGCTCTGCCTGAGGCCGGCGCCGTGCAGGTTTCCGGACGCACCCTCGGCGATGTGCAGCACCTGGTGCAAAGCGTTCTGCGCAACCAATATCGCGACGTCGAAGCGGACGTTTCGCTGGCGCGCATCCGCACCGTCCGCGTGTATGTTACTGGCGATGTGCTGCGCCCCGGCGCATATGATGTCAGCTCACTTTCTACTCCATTAAACGCGGTCTTCCTGGCGGGTGGGCCGACCTCACAGGGATCGCTGCGCACCATCCTTCACAAGCGCGGCGGAAATCTTGTGCAGCAGGTGGATGTCTATGACTTGTTATTGCATGGAGTCCGCGCGGATTTGCAGGGATTGCAGCCAGGCGACACCGTTTTCGTTCCGCCGCTAAGCGATGAAGTGACTGTGGAAGGCATGGTTCGCCGCCCCGCGATTTACGAATTGAACGGCGAAAAGAGTTTGGCGCAAGTACTGGAACTCGCAGGCGGAGTTTTACCCTCCGGCACGCTGCGTCACGTGGACGTTGAACGCGTACAGGCGCACGAGTCACGTAGCATGTTGCGCCTCGATATTCCGGAAAACAACAACGAACAAGCCGTCAACAAGGCGCTTGCAGATTTCATGGTGCAGGATGGCGACAAAATTAAAATCTCGCCAATTGTTCCCTACGCCGATAAAACTGTTTACCTGGATGGCCACGTATTCCACCCCGGCAAGTACGCCTACAGCGATGGCATGAAGGTCACCGATTTAATCAAATCGTACAAAGATCTCTTGCCGGAGCCCTCCAAAGTTCACGCGGAAATTATCCGCCTGAGTCCTCCTGACTACACGCCAACCGTTTTGACATTCAATCTCGGCGATGCTCTCGAAGGAAAGACCCAGGACGTCGCCCTCAAGCCATTCGACACCGTGCGCGTTTTCGGACGCTTTGATTTCGAAGATCCGCCGGTTGTGACTGTCAGCGGGGAAGTGCGCGATCCGGGAGATCACATCACCAATGGTGCGACCCATTTGCGCGATGCGGTGTATCTGGCGGGCGGCGCCACCTCTGACGCATTGCTTGACGACGCACAGGTTTTCCGCAAAACCGATGACGGAAAGCTCAAAGTGCTGGATGTGAACCTCAAGAACGCACTCGCGGGCGATGCCAAAGACAACATCCTGCTTGAGCCGAAAGACCGCATCCTGATTCATCGTGATTTGAATAAGCTGGATCCGCCCTCGGTCATCATTCAAGGCGAGGTGGCGCGGCCTGGGAAATATCCGCTTGGCGATGAAATGACCGCAGTCGAGCTTGTTCGGGTAGCCGGGGGCTTCAAACGAGGGGCATACACAGAAACCGCGGACCTGACCCGCTATCTGGTGGAAAACGGAAAAAAAGTAGTTGGCGACCACAGTACCGTCCGCATTGCAGATGCGATGGCAGGTCAGCCGGATACTGATGTCCGCCTCCACGATGGAGATGTGCTATCCATTGGCACGCTGGCGGGATGGAACGATGTGGGCGCGACCATCACGTTGAAAGGCGAAGTAGTCCACCCCGGCACTTACGGAATTCGTGACGGTGAGCGGCTAAGTTCAGTTCTGGAACGCGCGGGCGGATTGTTGCCCGATGCTTATCCTTATGGCGCGATTTTCCAGCGTGCCCAGGTCCTGCAATTGGAAGAGAAAAACCGCAATCAGATGGTCCGCGACATACAAGACCAAGGCGCGACTTTGCAACAGGTCCCTGAGAATGATGCCGACCAGAAGGTCGCGAAAGAAGCCGCTTTGCAGCAATGGCAGCAAGCACTCGAAGAGATCCAAAATACCCCTCCCGCGGGACGCATGGTCATTCACATCTCCAGCAAAACGAAAAGATGGGTGAACACCCCGGCGGATATTCAGGTGCGCGCCGGAGATGTGTTGTTCATTCCCAAACGTCCCGGCACGGTCATGGTTGACGGCAGCGTTTTCAACCCTACCGCGATTACCTATAAATCGGGTAAAAATACCGGATGGTATCTGCGGCAGGCCGGCGGCCCGACCAGCATGGCGAATAAAAAAGCCGTCTTTGTTATACGCGCGGATGGTTCGGTCGTTGGCGGTTCCGGCGGTCTGTTCAGCGGAGGCGTTGAGACCGCGGCCCTTCAGCCTGGCGACATGGTGGTGGTACCGGAGAAAGCGTTCAGCACAAATACCCGCTGGAAGACCACTCTTGAGGGCGCGCAGTTAGCGTACGCCGTAGGTATTGCCATTCAGGTGGCAAAAAGCTTTTAGTTGAGTATTTTGGTGAAATCGTTTTGGCGTCTGGGGGGAGTATGTCTGCTGCTGGCGCTTTGGTGCGAGACAAATGCTGTTGCTCAGGCGTCCTCCGCTCCTGATCCACCGCGGCAAACTGCAAAATCCGTGGCCGTTGAAAACGATAATTCGGCAACTCAGGAAGACAAGTATTGGTTGCAGCCTGGGGAAGATCCGGAAAACAAATTAGGCGTTCCATTTTTGAAGCACCTCGTTGCAGATCAGGAAGAGTTTTTTACCGAGCCCGCGCGCTTTCGCGTTAAGGACCTTCGCTGGGGCGCGCCGCTCATGGCGGGAACCGCGGCTCTCATCGCCAGCGATAGTTGGCTGGCAAAACAAGTTCCGGACAAACCGAATCAGTTGAAACGCAGCAAAGACATTTCGAACTACAGCGCATTGTCACTGGTGGGTGTGGGCGGAGGAGCATTTTTGCTTGGAGAAGTGACGCACAATGATCATCTCTCCGAGGCTGGCCTCCTCAGTGGAGAAGCGGCGATCAACGCCACAGCAGTTTCCTATTTATTTAAAGCGGTCACCCAGCGTCCGCGTCCGTATCAGGGGAACGGCAATGGAACATTCTTTCAGGGGGGGAGTTCGTTTCCTTCCGAGCACTCAGCCGCAGCATGGGCGATCGCCAGCGTCTGGTCGCATGAGTATCCGGGAAAGCTGAGTCAAACTCTGGCTTACGGGCTTGCTTCTGCCGTGACCCTCACCCGCGTGACAGGCCAGCAGCATTTTGCCTCAGACGCCGCTATTGGAAGCCTGTTGGGCTGGTATTTTGGCCGCTCCGTTTATCGCGCGCATCATGATCCGGAAATCGGGGGCGCCCCATGGGGAAGCTTGCTGCCAGAAAACACCGGCGACCAAACAAGAAATCCAGAGAACATGGGATCGCCATATGTGCCGGTGGATAACTGGGTCTATCCAATCTTCGACCGAATGGCCGCGTTCGGATACATGCACTCCGGCTATGCGGGAATGCGCCCCTGGACGCGGATGGAATGCGCCAGGCTAGTGGAGGAAATCAGCGAAAAACTTTCCGACGAAGGCGAGTCAAACCCAGAAGCGCAAAAGATGTACGATGCGCTCGCGGAAGAATTCTCCGACGAAACCCGCCGCCTGGACGGCGCCACTAATGTGGGCGCCAGTTGGATTCTGTTTATACCCGCAGCACAGTCATTTCCGGCACACCGCTTCGCGATGGATATCATTTCGGCCAGACAATCATCAACGATTATGGCCGGCCGTACGGAGAAGGATTCAACAACGTAAGCGGGGTCACAGCCCACGCCGTGGCGGGTCCTCTATCAATTTCCATTCAAGGGGAATATCAGCATGCGCCGGGGGCGCCATCCGAAAATTCTCCGCAGACGATGCAGGCGATTGGCACAGTGGATGGAACGACGCCCTACGCGCCCACCTTTCCGGCAGTCAGCCGCTTACGCCTGCTCGATGCGACCGTTGCCTTAACGCTCAAAAATGTTCAGGTTTCTTTTGGCCAACAGAGCCTGTGGCTTGGACCCGGCCAATCAGGACCACTATTGTTCAGCAATAACGCCGAGCCAATTCCCATGCTCCGGATTGATAGCGTTGCTCCCTACAGAGTGCCGCTTATTTCCAAGTTTCTCGGGCCGATGCGCAGCG
>CAWHQK010000019.1:0-7598 GCA_963831435.1 uncultured Acidobacteriota bacterium | reverse complement strand
CGCCGGGAAATTCAACGGCGAGGCCATCCAGTTCTCGCAGCTTTACGACACCTGCGACCGCGCTGATATTGTCATTACGTCTACCGGGGCTCCGCATGCCATCTTCCGGCGAGAACACGGAGAGTTGTTCCTGAGTCGGCGTAAAAATCGTCCCATGTTCTTCATTGATTTCGCGGTGCCGCGAAATGTTGATCCCGACTCAATAAGCTGGACGGAATTTTCGTTTACGACATTGACGATCTTCAGCAGGCGGTCGTTTCCCATGTTGCGGATCGTACTAAAGAAGCAGCGCGCGCCGAAGCGATTATTGACGTGGAGGTCCAGCGCTTCCAGGAGCGCCTGCAGACGCTGAACGTTGTTCCTACCATTGTTTCGTTGCATGACCATCTGGAAACCATTCGCCAGGCGGAGATTGATCGCGTGCGTGGGCGCCTGGGACCTCTGACGCCCGATCAGGAAATGGTCATCGAGTCGCTGACTAAAGGGATTGTGAACAAAATAATGCACACGCCTATCCATACCTTAAAGACCGCCGCCCGCGAATCAGAAGCTACCACGGTAATTGACGTGGTGCAAGCGCCTTTTTAACCTGGAGGCCAGACAAAGCGAAAACGGGCGGAGATTCCGGCGGCACGGGGAGCAAAGCTTGATGGGCCTTCTCAGAATTGGTTCGCGCGGTTCGCAACTCGCGCTCTGGCAGGCGAACCATGTTGCTGCACTGCTGCGCTCGCGCGGGCACGAAATTGAAATCGAGATCATTCACACCACCGGAGACAAGACTCTGGACGTGGCCCTGTCAAAGGTTGGGGCCAAAGGCATGTTCACAAAAGAAATTGAAGAGGCGCTCGCGGATGGCCGCGTGGATCTCGCCGTCCACAGCTTGAAAGATTTGCCAACCGAAATTTCTGCGGGATTTGAACTCGCTGCGGTTTTGTCCCGTGAAGACCCCCGCGACGTATTTTGTTCCCGGAAATTTGACCGTATTGACGCCTTGCCCCAAGGCGCGCGTGTCGGCACCAGCAGCCTGCGCCGCCAGGCGCAGTTAAAGGCGATCAGGGCTGATTTGACTATTTATCCTTTGCGCGGCAACGTGGATACGCGTCTGCGAAAGCTGGAAGCCGGCGACTATGACGCGATCATTCTTGCGGCGGCCGGGCTCAACCGTCTCCAGAAAACCAGTCTTGTGCGGCAGGTCATTCCCGTGGATGTTATGTGTCCCGCCGCGGGCCAGGGTGCGCTCGCCATCGAAGTTCGCGCTGCAAATTCAGATGACGCGAAGATGCTCGAGCAGATAAAAGTGCTGGACGACCGCTCTGCCCGGCTCACAACTACCTGCGAGCGGGCATTGCTCAATCGCATGGGAGGCGGCTGCCAGGTCCCGATTGGAGCATCCGCCGAGTTGCTGAATGGAGAATTGCGACTGCACGCGGTTGTGGCCGATCCCGATGGTGGAATAGTACTTCGCGAAGTGCGACACGGAAGTGATCCCGTAGCATTGGGAAATTCCGTAGCGGACGCGCTGCTGCGGCAGGGCGGCGATGCCATTTTACAGAGGGTCTATCGAAGGGAAGCAGTCATTCCCCAGCAACCGTAGCTCTAATTCTTCAATGCCAAAAAAAGATCAATTGCAAAATATCCGTGTGCTGGTCGGGCGTGCGCGCCACCAAGCCAGCGCTCTTTCGGGCGAACTGCGTGCTCACGGCGCGACCGTCGCGGAAATCCCCTTCATTGAAATTCGCAGGCCGCGTTCGTATCGGGCGTTGGATACGGCACTGCTAAACCTCAGAAACTACGACTGGATCATTCTTACCAGCGTGAATGGCGTCAACGCATTTTGGGCGCGCTTGCAAGAATTAGGTCTGAGTAAAAATGCGCTGCGGTATTCGAAAATCGCAGCCATCGGCCCTTCCACCAAAAAAGCGCTGGAGGATCGCGGCGTTCGCGTCAATGTCATGCCCAGCGAATATGTGGCTGAGATGGTCGTCAAAGCATTGCGAAATAAAGTGTCAGGGAAACGGATACTCCTGGCGCGAGCAAAAGTCGCGCGTGATGTGATCCCAAACGAACTGCGAAAAGCGTTTGCAATTGTGGATGTTGTCGAAGCTTACGAGACGGTCGTACCGCCAGCGTCAAGCAAACGTCTGCGTGCTTTGCTTGCCAATCCCAGACGAAGCCCCCACGTGATTACTTTCACCAGCTCTTCCACGGTAAAAAACTTCTTCGCGTTAATAGGAAAAAAGACCGGGGTAAAGTCCAAGCGGAATAGGCAACTCGAAGGAATTCACTTTGCTTCTATTGGTCCGATTACTTCGGAGACGCTCCGACAGATGGGATGCGAGGTCCACATCGAAGCAAAGAAATACACCATTCCAGGATTGGTTCAAGCAATTGTGAGGGCGAAAGACCGCATCCAGAAGTAGCTACTTCTTCTTTTTGCCTTTTGCGGCAGGCGCGGATGATTTCTTCCGGGCAGGCTTTTCATTCTTGCCAGATTTAGGTTTTTCTGCAGATTTTTTCGCTGGCAGCGCGGCTTTCGCAGGCGCGGTTTTTACGGCGGCAGTTTTCATTGGAGCAGCCTTGGCCTCCGCAGTTTTCGCCACTACGGCAGTTTTTCCCGGAGCTTTTGTGGATGGCACCGGCGCAGGCGGTTCCACAACAGCGCCTTTACCCTTCTTCTTTCCAGCTTTCGCGCCATCCGGCGTGCCCGCGGCTGCAGCTGCCACTCCCTTCGCCCGTCCGCGCTTGGGTGCCGGTGGTGGTGGTGGTGGCGGAGGCGCCAATGGCTTCAGGTATTTCAGGATTTCGGTCCGCGAACGCAGTTTGCCGTCCAAGAGCAGCATGAAAACGTCATGCGCGATTTTCGGATACTCCGGCAATTGCGGCGTGATCAGCAACTCCGTCATCTCCGGCAGCGGAAGTTTCTGTTGCACCTGCCGCCACTTGGTGAAGAAGTTTTTGATCTTCTGGACGACCGCCTGTTTCCGAGAAGTCACCGCCAGAAACAGAATCATCTCCGGGCGCGCTTCCGAGAGCAGCTTCCACGTCCTCGCAGGCGTCGCAGCTTCCTTGCCGGTGAGCCGCTTGTCCAGTTCCTTGGCGTGGTCTTCGAGGTCCTTCCACGATTCCACTAGAGTCTTCCGTGGAATGCGCTTGCGCAAGTCTGCGATGTCCTTGTCCGGAAGGCGAGAGGTCAAAAAGTAGAGCACGGCCGATGATGGATCAGGCAGGTATCCAAGCTCGTTCATCTGCTGCCGCGTCTTGATTAGCTGGGCGAGGCCGTTGGTATCCACCTTCGCGCTCGTCCAATGCGCGTTCAGTATTTTCAGCCAGTCCTCTTTTTCGAGCACCTTCATGATATGCAGCGGATCGTCTTCGTAAGCCAGTTGCTCAATTTCATACCCGATCGCTTTGTCGGTAATGTGATCGAGGTACTTGTTTTCCTTTGCGGCTCAAAACGCACCTGCGTGCGCTTTTCAATCGGCCAGTGGAAGCGCGCCGCGAAACGCACAGCGCGAATCATCCGCGAAGGATCTTCCACAAACGCGTAATTGTTCAGGATGCGGATGAGTTTTGCTTCGATATCGGCCACACCGTTGAAGGGATCCATCAGCAGACCCATGGAACCCGCGTTCAACGAAAGGGCCATGGCGTTTACCGTGAAATCGCGGCGGCGCAGGTCATCCAGAATGGTGGAAGGCGTAACCACCGGAGGACGCCCGGTCTTCTCATAGCGCTCGGTCCGCGCCATGCTGATTTCCGCGCGAACATTTCCCGGCAGGCTCAGATAAAGAGTGTTGGTGTCCTCGTCAACGCCGGCAATCGAGGCCCCGGCATGCTCCAGTGGCTTTTGCAGTTTCAGGGGATTTCCCTGCAGAGTGAAATCGAGATCGCGAATCGGGAATCCGCTGATAATGTCGCGGACCGCCCCTCCAGTCAGATACAGGTTCAAGCCGTTGGCACGGGCAATTTCCTGCACCAGATTCACCCCTTTTTGCTGGTTGGGGGTGAGGCGAATCTCCAATGTGTAGATGTAATCAGCCATCTTTCTTGTGACTGCTTATGACCACCGGCGCAGACTCGCCTTAGGATTCTCCTTGTGGCAATTTTTCCACAGGATACTCCCCGGGAAATGGACGGCCCCGAGCCAGCAATCCGTAACCTGCTCTATACAATAGGCTTATACATCCACACGACGGGCTGCGGCAAGCAACTGAAAATAACACAAGGTTAACGATTTGGCTACTAGGAACGTACGAAATAACAGATTTTTGCGAAATAGTGTCAAAATCAATATGAGACGCAGACAAATTCCGCAGCGTCACGTTTGTTTAGCGAGGGTTTCAGCAGGAAATGCCTTCCACCCACAAAAAAGTCATCGTCCGAAAAATGGACCGCGACACCCTGAACGGCTATGTAGCGCCCGCGCACTTTGTCCAGGAAGGCAAACTGGAGTTGTTGAATACCGCAGGGAACGTGGTGGGAATTGAACTTCGCGACATTCGCGCTGTCTATTTCGTGCGCGAATTTGGAGAACTCGAAGCGCTGAGCCGCAAAACATTCACCACACGACCCCGCACGGAAGGTCTTTGGGTCCGGCTCAAATTCAAAGACAGCGAACAGCTCGAAGGGATGATGCCCAATGATCTCTCGCTGAATAGCGCAGAAGGATTCCTGGTGAACCCTCCGGATATGCGCTCCAACGTACAGCGGATTTTCGTGCCCCGCGCGGCGCTTGAATCGCTGACGGTTCTTGCCGTTATTGGCGCCGCTAAACGCCGCCGCGGTCAACCCGACCAGCGGCAAGTGGCGTTGTTTGATGAATGAGCTTGAAAAAGCTCAATTACAAATTCGCTGTCAAAATAAAACTCAAATGAAAAAGAAACACGGACTTAAATACCAGCTCTATGAACATTCCATGAGCCTGGCGAGCGTGGCCATCGTGGCCTTCTGGATCATTGCTTATAGCAAGTCTGATCCCAACACGCACTGGGGATCTTTTTTCGGCAACGCCATCGCCGACTGGAGCGGTGTTCTGGTCACCGTAATCGCCACCAAATACTTTTACGAATTGGGATCGGCGGAAAGTCGCCAGCCACCCAAAGAAATGCTAAGCCGCGTTGGCGGCCTGCTTCACAGGCACTCTCTTAGCCTCTTTCTCATCGTCACGGGCATTGGCTGGGTCGTGCTCTTTGTTCACATGAATCCCCAGGCGCGCTGGGGCGAGGTGGTGGGCAACATCGTCTCTGAATGGACGCAAACCTTCGGCATGGTCATCCTTACCAAGAAACTCGTGGAACGCCACTCCAAGGAATCTCATCGCCAATAAGATCCGCGAGTCGGCCTGCCAATGGATAAAGGGTACTCTCTGGTTACCTTTGGTTACTGAAGGTCCACAAAATTGTTGCTTGGCCGTTCAAAAATGGGATACCGTTTGCTTCTCCCTTTTTGGAGTCATGCTTGTTGCTTCCTTTTCATGCGGAAGGCGCTAGTTTAGCGGCGGCAAAGCCCCGCTTCCTGCTTTTTGTTTCCGGAGAATAAACATTTTATGAAAATTCGCATATCGCGGTCCCTGCTGTGCGCCACCTTCATCTGCTGGATTGCCTGTGCCTCCGGATTCGCCCAGAACAGCGAAAATCAGGCCGTCGCGGCCGTGAACAGCGCGCCTCAGCCCTTGATCGTCCAACGCGTGGATAATTCACAGTTGGTTACGTTGCAGGGGAACACGCATCCCCTGGCGCAATCGCTCACTGACCTCGGGACTGCGGCGCCGACTTTAACCATGCAGCGCATGTTGCTGGTATTGAAGCACAGCGCAGCCCAGGAAGCGGCGCTTACTCAACTTATCGACGCGCAGCAGGAGAAAGATTCACCTAGCTACCATCATTGGCTCACGCCAGCGGAGTTTGGCCAGCAGTTTGGAGCTTCGCCTCAAGACATCCAGACGGTCACCGCGTGGTTGCAATCACAGGGCTTTCAAGTAACGCAGATCAGCCAGGGACGTACCGTCATCGAATTTTCCGGCACCGCCGCACAAGTGCAAGCGGCGTTTCACACGAGCATTCATAGCTATTTGGCGAAAGACGGCCCGCATTGGGCGAACGCCAGTGATCCTTCGATTCCAGCCGCCTTGGCGCCTGCCGTCGTCGGTGTTGAATCTCTTAACAACTTCCCGCGCAAGGCCTCGAATGAGTTCTACGGCACGTACTCACAAAACACGCGCAAATTGACTTCGGCCCCGCAGTTCACTGTTGCTCAGGGTTGCGATTCGGATGGAAACTGCTACACGGTGAGCCCTTACGATTTCGCCACCATCTACAATGTGCTGCCTCTGTGGAACAGCGGTGTCGACGGAACCGGCCAGACTATCGCTGTCGTCGGGCGCTCCAACATTGACACCTCCGACATCTCAAAGTTCCGCAGTTTGTTTGATCTCCCACCGGCGGATAGCAGCCATCTTCAAGTCATTCTCAATGGCCCGGATCCTGGGCTCAACGATGATGAGGGCGAAGCTGACATTGATGTGCAGTGGTCTGGAGCCGTGGCTAAGAACGCTAAGGTTGACTTCGTCGTTTCCGCCTCAACGCCAACCACTGACGGCGTGGATCTTTCCGCGCTCTACATTATTGACAACAATCTGGCTCCCATACTCAGCGAGAGTTTCGGCCAGTGCGAGGAGTTGCTGGGAACCAGTGCAAATTCATTCTTCGCGTCGTTGTGGCAACAGGCCGCTGCGCAGGGAATCAGCGTTTTTCTTTCCACCGGGGACAGCGGCGCCGCGGGTTGCGACAACAACGTTGGTACCGTCCCTCAGCCCGCGCTTTCGGGCCTGGCCGTAAGCGGCCTTGCTTCAACTCCCTATAACGTGGCGGTGGGCGGAACAGACTTTGACGATGCCACGCTTGCCAAAGTGCACCTCTATTGGAGTGCCACCAACGACCCAACGACTCACGCGTTGGCTTTGAGCTATATTCCGGAAACCACGTGGAACGACAGTTGCACCAACGCCCTGTTTCAAACGGAACCCGGCCTTAGCACCGACCCTGAAGTAAATTGCAATAATTTGGCGTTGTCTCCAAATCCAAGCGACCCTCCGGGCACATTTATCTGGACCGTGGGCGCGGGCGGTGGCGCAAGCACTGTTTACGCTAAACCCCCCTGGCAGACTGGGACCGGAGTTCCAGCAGACGGCAAACGCGATCTCCCCGATGTATCTCTGTTTGCGAGCAATGGATTCGTTGGCAATTTTTACGTCATTTGCGAAGCTGACATCACAGGCGGCACCTGCGACCTAAATGACCTCGCCGGTTTCGGCGGAACCTCAGTCTCAACCCCGGCGTTTGCTGGGATCATGGCGCTCGTGGATCAACAAATGGCCACGGTTACAGGAGACGCGAATTTCCGCCAGGGTAATCCCAACTATGTTTTGTACAACCTTGCCAGCACCGTCCCGAGCGCCTTTCACGATATACCCAGCGGCAGCACTATCTCGATGCCCTGCCAGAAGGGAACCCCCAACTGCACCGTTGGCAATCCCGCGCACACCAGGGGATTGCTAAGCGGATATTCCACGGGAGTCGGCTACGATCTGGCAACTGGAT
>CAWHQK010000018.1:0-17063 GCA_963831435.1 uncultured Acidobacteriota bacterium | reverse complement strand
CTGATAAAATGCGGGCGTAAAGAACGAGATTTTGCCGCCTGCTCCGCGAGTGGCCATTGCATGAAGAAAGCCATACGGAATAAACGAAATCGCCGAGTAGACCATCGCGATCCCGGCCAGAATACCAACGGTTCCCGCATACCACGCACGTGCCCACCTGGAGACCAAAGGCGGACGATGAATCCTGAAATTGCGACCATTCGGGCCTGTGCCGGTTGCCAGGCGAGTGGAAACGCCTGAGTCGCCAGCGTCGCTCTCCGCAATCGTTGCGCGAACCATCTAAGCCGTTACGATACTCGGAATCAACCGCCGGCGAGACGCAAAAGATGGCCGGCAGAAGGAAATCTGTTTACTATTTGAAGCCCGGAAATTATGGTGCGAGGGCTCCGATCTTCTCTGGATTCTTCAGAAACGGTTAAGTATCCTCACGATATGACTACGTTCGCTCTTACGGAGCTGTTGGGCAGGCCGGTAGTGGATGCCGCGGGAAACGCCGCTGGCCGTCTGCGCGAACTCGTACTGGCTCCGCAGGAAGACCGCGCAAGGATTTCTTCCTTTATTGTGAAGACCAAATCGGGCGACCGCATGCTCCCGTTTCAGGGAATTACCGCGGTGAACAGCAGTTTGCATACCTCCTCTAACTCTTCTGAATGGAAAGCTCCCGACGGCACCGAAGGGTTTCTGTTGCTCGGGCGTGATCTGCTGGATCAGCAAGTAATTGACGTGCACGGGCGGAAGGTGGTCCGCGTTAACGATGTGGACCTGCACCAGGACATTGTGGACGACCGGGTCGTGTTGCGGGTTGGCTCGGTGGATGTGGGTCTGCGCGGGGCAATCCGGAGGCTGCTGAAGGGCGTGGTTCCCATGCCCGCGTTGAAGACCGTGCTGCGGCAAATTCCGGAAAGGCCTATCCCGTGGGATTTCGTGGATCTCATTGAGACCGATCCCGCGCGCCGGGTAAAGCTCAAGATTTCTCACGAGCGGCTGGCGAAGCTCCACCCAGCGGACATTGCCGACATTGTTGAAGAATTGGCGCCGGATGAACGGGAAGCGGTTTTTGAGACTTTGGACGAACAAGTGGCCGCCGGGGCCTTGGAGGAAGTTGATCCGAAGGTACAGAAGGCGATTGTGGAATCGCTGGATTCCGACCGGGCGGCCGACATTGTTGAGGAAATGGATCCCGATGCGGCAGCCGATTTGCTTGGCGATCTCACCGAAGAGCGGACCTCGCAGATTCTTCGCGAAATGGCCCCGGAAGAGCGCAAGGAGATGGCGGAGCTCCTCGAGTTTAAGGAAAACACGGCCGCTGGCCGGATGAACACCGAGTATCTGGCGCTTGACCTTAACGCCACTGCGCAGGAGGCCATTGACGCGTTGCGCGATTTTGAGGGTGGCGTCGAGACCGTAAATACCATGTATTTGGTGGATTCTAACGGTACGCTTGCCGGTGCAGTGCCTTTAATTCAATTAGTGATTGGGAATCCTGAAGACCAGCTGATTTCTCTCTCCCAGGAACCTCTCATTTCCTGCGAGGAACATACGGGTGAAATTGAAGTGGCTGAATTATTCGATAAGTACAATCTGCTCACCCTGCCTGTCGTGGATAAACACAAGAAGCTGGTCGGCGTAATTACCTCTGATGACGTGATCAGTATGTTGCGGTCGAAGCTCTGACGCGCGGAAAAGTGCGGGAATACCAGAGATGATTAACCTCTAATTGTCGAACTTTTCGTCATATTCATCTATTCATAAGGTGCAATCGCATTTATTCTGTTCGGGCACTATAGGCCTTTTGCGTCCCGTTTCGAGCTCCCATGAAAAGGTTCTTCAAGCGCTGGAAATTCCGGATACTTCTGCTCTTCGCTGTCATTGGCCCGGGATTCATTACCGGCAATGTGGACAACGATGCGGGCGGCGTACTGAGCTATTCCCAGACCGGGGCGCAATTCGGTTATCAGTTGCTGTGGACGCTGATTCCCATCACCATTGCGTTGATCATCATTCAGGAAATCTGCTCACGCATGGGGGCAGTGACCGGTAAGGGCCTGAGTGACCTGATCCGCGAAGAATTTGGTTTGCGCATCACGTTCTTCATGATGCTGGGAATTCTGGCGGTGAATTTTGGCAATGTCATTTCCGAATTCGGCGGCATTGCCAGCAGCCTTGAGCTTTTCGGCCTGTCGAAATACATTACCGTCCCCATCTGCGCAGTGATTGTTTGGCTGATTGTCGTCAAAGGCCAATATAAAACGGTCGAAAAAGTCTTCCTTGTCGCGTCCTTTTTCTACATTACCTACATCGTCACGGGATTTTTCGCCGAGCCGCAATGGATGAAGGCGCTTGCCGCGACGGTGACGCCCCCTAAGATCGCCGAATTCCGCAGCCCTTCGTATCTCTACATGGTAATCACTCTCGTCGGAACGACGATCGCGCCGTGGATGCAGTTCTATCTCCAATCTTCCGTCGTAGAGAAGGGAGTGACCAAGCGTCAATACAAGACATCGCGGCTGGATGTGATTGTCGGGTGCATTTTTACTGACGTTGTTTCCTGGTTCATCATCGTTGCCTGTGCTGCGACGCTATACGTTCACGGTCACCACAATATTAACGACGCAGCCGATGCGGCCCAGGCGCTGCGGCCTCTGGCCGGAGACTATGCCTATATCTTGTTCGCCATGGGATTATTTAATGCGTCGCTGTTCGCTGCCTCCATCCTGCCGCTTTCAACCGCCTATACGGTCTGCGAAGGGTTGGGATTTGAATCAGGCGTGGGAAAAAAGTTCAGCGAGGCACCCGTATTTTATTGGCTTTATACGGTCCTAATTGCCGCCGGGGCGGGAGTCATTCTGATTCCGCATCTGCATCTGGTAAGAATCATTATTCTTTCGCAGTTCGTGAACGGCATTGTGTTGCCCTTTGTGCTTGTGTTTATGCTGATTCTGGTGAATCGCAAAGAACTTATGGGCGAGTACACGAACTCACCGCTTTATAACGTGATTACCTGGGCCACAGTGGTGGTGATGGTGGTGCTCACGCTTGCCATGTTCTGGTCTCCAGCGGCTGCGGGAGGATAGGCACGATTATGGGTTCAAAACGATTTTTCCGAACATCTGGCTCTTCTCCATATATTCGTGGGCGGCTCGAATCTCGGTGAGGGGAAAAGCCCTGTCCACGACCGGCTTGAGCCTTCCGGCAAAAACATGGCCCAGCACATCATTGAGATCGGACATCACCCCCATATAAGAACCAAGAATGGAAAGCTGCCTGGAATAGGCGAAGCGAAGGTCAATATCAACCTTTGGGCCGGTGGTTGCGCCGCACGTGACCAGCGTTCCGGCTGGCTTTAAGGATTTCAGGCTCTCCTGCCAAGTGGCGGGGCCGACGTGCTCGAAGACGACGTCCACGCCTTCTTTGTCGGTGATCTTGGCCACTTCATCGGAAATCTTTTGCTTGTAGTGGTCAATGCCATAATCAGCGCCAAGCGCTTTTGCCTTCTCGAGTTTCTGTTCATCGCCGGCGGTGGTGATGACGCGGGCGCGGAATAGCTTGGCGATTTGAATGGCAGCGGTTCCTACGCCGGAACTGGCTCCCAGCACCAGGACCGTTTGGCCGACGCGAAGTTTGGCCAGGTTGATCAGCATGTGCCACGCGGTCAGAAAAACCAGCGGCACGCTTGCGGCCTCATTGAAATTGAGATTGTCGGGAATAGGAATGACGCTGACCGCCGGCACGGTGACCAACTCACAATTGCCGCCGTCCACACGGTTTCCTCGCACGCTGAATTCTGGGCATTGGTTCTGCAATCCGGCTACGCACTTAGCGCAGTGATTGCAAAAATACATAGGGGCGAGCAGAACACGCTGACCTGTCTTGAAGCCTGTGACGTATTCGCCGATCTCGACAATTTCCCCAGCGACATCGCTTCCAAGAATGTGCGGAAGAACCACGCCGGGAAGGCCCTTGCGGATCCAAAGATCGAGATGGTTCATGGCGCAGGCTTTGACCCGCACGAGAACCTGGTCCTTAGGCGGTTTCGGGTCGGGAATTTCTTCGTAGCGAAGGACTTCAGGTCCTCCGAATTCGTGGATGCGAACAGCTTTCATGTGAGCTCCGTACTGGATGAATTCGAATATTAAGCGTGATGAGATTTTATCTGATTAAAAGAGATAGGGGCGGACGAGAACGTCCACCCCTATGTGAGTTGTGGCGGCCCACTACTTTGCGGCCAACTCCTCCGCATATCCTCCGCTTTCAAAGTCGAAGGACGCGAGAACATTGCAGCGAAGTTGCGGGCCTTGCGGCTCTTCCATGTTCCCTTGTGATAGGCATATCCCGCGATTAGCGGGAAGGAAACTGTCAGTTCGCCGAAAACCATCTGCTCTTTCGCGGTCCACTTTTCCCCATGAGTTCGCTTCCTTCAGCGTGGAGCCAGAGAGCGCGCCATCGCGTTCGTCGGCAACAGTCAGCTGCACGGCGTACTTATGCATGTCAGCTTCGTAGCCAAGAAATTCGGCCGAGACGACGATGTCCTGCACGAAGTTCTTGGGCACGCCACCGCCGAGCATAATTAACCCCGTGACGCCGGATTCGACCTTGATCTGCGTCAGCTCACGGAAGTCGGCGACCGAATCAATGGACACGTAAGGCTTGCCTTCGCGCTGGCGTGTGACCTGGTGGAATACAAGTCCAAAGCCGGCAGAGCAATCGGAAAATGCGGGGACGAAAATCGGAATGCCGCGCTTGTAGGCTTCGAGAACAATGCTGTCGGCCTTGGGAAATTTCTTGTCCAGATGCTTGCCCATCTCGTGGATGAACTCGCGGCTGGAATACGGACGCGGATCTAACGACTCCGCGATCGCACGCATGGTGTCATCGCAGACGCGAAGCTCGTCTTCATCTATGTAGGTGTCGTAGATGCGGTCGATATGGGCTTCGCGCAGATCGTTGTCCGAAGAAAACGGCGTCCCCTGGTAGTGGCGGAAACCGAGGGCCTCAAAAAAATCCTGGTCCACGATATTTGCGCCGGTGGAAACGATGCAGTCCACCATGTTGGAGCGCATAAGGTCGAGAATAATGCCTTTTTGTCCAGCAGAGATCAGGCTGCCGGCAAGGGTAAGGATGATTCCACATTCTTTGTCGCCGACCATTTCGTCAACGATCTTCGCGGCGCGCGCCAGGTTGCGTGCCTGGCAAACGCGGTCTTTTCCATCATGTCAATCATGGGAACGACGTTGACGGCTTTAATGTCGTAGTGATTTACGGTAGTTTGCAGCAGATCAGATTTTTTCATCGCCATAGCTCCAAGTTGAAGTCCGGAGCTCGCGCTTGAGAGGAACCCCGGCATTCGGGGCCTACGGTAAGCTGAGCGCTTCCGCCATCGGACCCCGCCGTGGCTGATTTTATGATACTGCAAATCACTGAAAGTGCGGCTGTGAATATTTGTAGTTTCGTCAGATATTTAGAGGGGATCACACAACGGTTCGCGTCGTAATTAACAGCGTTTGTTGGTTATATTGAAGCCTAATGATTTGTCATTCCGAGCCGTTTTTGGCGAGGAATCTGCTTTTGGATTGCGTGGACAGCAGATTCCTCGCTGCGCTCGGAATGACAATTTTATTTGTTACGATGAATACGGATCGCCGGAGCATTTCGCCAGCGGCAAATTCGACGAATTAGAAAGAACCCATTGAACGTGAACCGAACATCCCTGTCCGCAGCTGAGTTTATAGAATCTGTTTTGCAGTTGCAGCCTCGGCTCGCTGTTTTTGATTGCGACGGCACGTTGTGGTCGGGCGACGCGGGCGAGGGATTTTTTAGCTGGGAGATGAAGCGTGGCCTCGTGTCGAGGGAAGTCGCCGATGCCGCGCGTGCCCGCTATGCCGAATATCGACTGGGTAAAGTCAGCGAAGACGATATGTGCGGCGAGATGGCGACCATTAACAAGGGATTAGCCGAGGATGAAGTGATACGCGCGGCGGATGAGTATTTTAATTCCAATATCGCCGGGAACATTTTTCCTGAACTTCAGGAACTCATCCGGCATTTGCATAAGTCGGGATGCGACGTGTGGGCGGTTTCTTCGACCTGTGATTGGGTGATTGAAGCGGCAATGAAACATTTTGAAATTGCGCCTGACCACGTTTTGGCCGCAAAAGTTGAGATTGAAAACGGCATCGTGACCGATCGCTTGCTGCGCGTGCCGTCTGGAGCAGGGAAGCCGCAAGCCATTCGCGAGGTGATCAAGCGCGAACCGGATGTGGTATTTGGAAACTCCCGCTGGGACGCGGCCATGATGGCGATTGCGAAACATGCTTTCGCGGTGAATCCCAACCCGGATTTAGAAGAGATGGCGCGGAAGAATGAGTGGCAGGTGTACTGGCCAGAAGCCTACAGGAAGTAGGACGTATCCTGAAATCCGGTCATTGATTCAGCGGCCGCCCGAAGCACAGCACATATCCATTATTGTCGGCGATCTCGAAAGCCCTCAGCCCATCCGAAGTGTCTGCCAGTTCCCGGTGCATCGGAACATTCTCTCCAACAAATTCCGCATAGAGTGCATCCGGATCGCTGGTGAAAACATACGCGTCCCATCGCGCCCATTCGTGGCGAGAACAGTTCGGTTGCGGATGAATCTCCGGTGTGATGGCCTTAAAGCTGATCATGACTTGGTCGCGGCTCATAAACGCCCAGAAGTCACCAGCGTCTTTTTCGCCGCCGCCTTTATGCAGAACTTTGAACCCCAGGCGAGACTCATAAAACTCAATCGTTGCCCGCAAATCATCAATAATGAAGCAAGGTGTAATGCTGTTTAGCATCAAAAGATGTCCCTTTGGGCGGAGTATAGCACCCACAATATACCGGGGTCATGATGCTCCTTACCAGGCATGTTTGCACCGTAGGCGGCAACAAAAGTTACGAACCGTAAATATCTGAACATCCCTTAACGTGTTAGTTTATCGGTTGGGTGAGCCGGACTTTTGTCGTGTTCTGTCCAGCAATAACGGATGACGAAACTATGAGAGTGGAAAAGGGCAAGGTGCGGGCGCCGGAGATTGGGCATGTATGGCTGAACTCGCCGCCGCTCAGTTTCCACTCATTGCGCGGGCGGGTCGTGCTGGTGGATTTTTGGGACTACACCTGCGTCAACTGCATCCGCACGCTTCCTTATGTGCAGACATGGCATGAGCGATACAAAGACAAAGGCCTGACCGTCATCGGCGTGCACACGCCGGAGTTTACCTTCGCGCAATATGAATCGAATGTTGAGCGTGGCGTGCGCGACTTCGGCCTGACCTACCCCATAGTCGTGGACAGTAATCGCGAAATCTGGAAAGCCTTCGCCAATCGCTGCTGGCCGTCGAAATATCTTCTGGATAAGGAAGGTTATTTGCGCTTTGGCCATTGGGGCGAGGGTGAATATCAAGCAACTGAAGAGGCGATCCAGGAATTGCTGCGCGAAATTGATCCGGCGATGGAATTGCCTGAGTTGCTGGCTCCAATGCGCACCGAAGATAAGCCGGGAGCGGCGTGTTATGCCGCAACGCCGGAGTTGTATTTAGGCCACAAGCGCGGACGGATGGGGAACGCAGGCGGCTTTCAGGAAGACCAGATTGCCGAGTACGAATTTTCCGGCAAGGTGCGTAAAGACGAACTAGAGGAAAATTGCTTTTACGCCAGTGGACGCTGGGCTTCCACCGTCGAATATTTGGAATCCGCCGAAGACGGTGAGCACAAAATCGCTCTAAAATATTCCGCCGCCGGAGTGAATCTGGTGATGGCCGCGCCGCGAGGATCGTCGGTGGATGTCGAAATCCGGCAGGACGGCAAGCCGCTTTCGCCACATCAGGCGACCTCCGACACAAGGTTTCGGCCGGTTGGCGATGAGCTCCAGAGCTACGTCACGGTCGAACATGCGCGCATGTATTTTCTGGTCGATAACCGGAATTTCGCGGAGCATACGCTGGAATTAGTTTGTCCGCCGGGCGTGGCCATGTTCGCATTTACCTTTACCAGTTGCGTGGATCCAGAGCAAACTCAACTTCCCTCCGGAGATTCGATCGCATCATGAAAAGAGTGGTCGCTGCCTTGATTGTGCGGGAAGGGAAGATACTGGTTTGCCAGCGCACGCGCCATCAGACCATGCCGCTCAAATGGGAGTTTCCCGGCGGAAAAATAGAAGAAGGTGAGCAGCCGCGGGATGCTTTGTTCCGTGAATTAGACGAAGAACTCGGCATTAAGGCTGAGATAGGTGAGGAAGTGGAGCGCATGCAGCATGTTTATCCCAACGGGGCGGCGGTGGAGTTGAGGTTCTTCGTTGTGCAGTCGTATGAGGGGGAGTTGGAAAATAAGATATTCAAGGACCTGCAATGGTCGGTGAGGTCGCAGTTGCCATCTTTTGATTTCCTGGAGGCTGATTTAAAGCTGGTGAAAAATCTGAGCGAAGGCAGACTGATGGGAGATCTGATTCAGGCCAATTAACGCGGATTTTGGACTTGCTACTTATATTCATAACTGGCGCAGTTTGCAGGGAAGAGTTCGTATCAGGATATGGCTTTAGCCATATCGCCGCAGTCAAAGTTTTGGATGGCTTTAGCCACTGGGATTCGTTCAGGCTAAGGGACAACTCAGCGCCTGAAGGCGGATCATTTGACGTTCTAGTGCAGCACGCCCGAAGGCGCGCCCTGATACGATGATCTTTGGCAACCTACACCACAGCCATATCGAGTTATTGGATTTCTGGCCGCTACAATTTAGAATAGAACCATGAGCAAAGGCATCGAATTCGGGAACTACGTAACCATCGAAGAAGGCAAGCGAGTTGTCAAAGATCTGACCTACGGCAGCCCGACGCCCGAAGGCGTTGTTTTGACGACTCTCGACAACGCCGTGAACTGGATGCGTAAGAATTCGATTTGGCCCATGACGTTCGGGCTGGCTTGCTGCGCGATCGAAATGATGTCCATGGGCGCGTCGCGCTTTGATATTGCCCGCTTCGGCGCGGAAGTATTCCGCCCTTCGCCGCGCCAATCGGATTTGATGATTATTGCCGGCCGCGTCTCCAACAAAATGGCCCCCGTAATTCGCCAATTGTGGGAGCAGATGCCGGAACCAAAATGGGTGATCTCGATGGGAGCGTGCGCCACTTCCGGCGGCGTGTTCAATAATTACGCCTTGGTGCAGAGCGTGAATCAGGTCATCCCCGTGGACATTTATGTGCCGGGTTGCCCGCCGCGTCCAGAGCAGTTGATTTATGCGATCACGCTTCTGCAGGACAAAATCCAGAAAGAACGCGGCACCATTAAACGCGCATTTAATGTTTCAGAGAATTAAGCTGTTGGAAACATTCTACCCGGATCTGTTCTAAATTCCTTCCATTGGAATGGATACGGCATACCCAGACGACATTCAAAGATGAATAACGACTCAACGGTGGTGGTGCGCCCGGCGAAAAACATCCAAGGATCGGTGCGCCTTCCCGGAGACAAATCGATTTCGCATCGATACGCAATGCTGGCAGCGATCGCGGAAGGCACGACCAAACTCGAAAATTATTCCACCGGCGCGGACTGCGCCAGTACGCTGGGGTGCGTAAAAGCTCTCGGTGCCAACTGGGAGCGGGATGGGGACAAATTAGTTATTCACGGGCGAGGGCGCAAGCTACAGTCCCCAACCGCGCCGCTCGATTGCGGAAACTCCGGTTCCACGGTGCGAATGCTAAGCGGGATTCTTGCTGGGCAGAACTTCACATCGGAGCTTTTCGGGGACGAATCTCTTTCCCGCAGGCCGATGGCTCGAGTGATCAAGCCGCTGGAAGCAATGGGTGCGAAGGTCGCGGCTACCGACGGCGGCAAACTTCCGCTCAAGATCACTGGTGGAAATCTAAAAGCGATTAATTACAAAATGCCGGTGGCCAGCGCGCAGGTGAAGTCTTGCCTGTTATTCGCGGGCCTTTTTGCCGACGGCGAAACCGCGGTTGAGGAACCTATTCGCACCCGCGACCACAGTGAAATCGCGCTGCGAGCATTTGGATGCGACGTCACGCAAAACGGGAATGAGGTGCGCATCAAGGGCGGCCAGCAACTGCGCGCGATTGAGGGACGCGTGCCCGGCGATATTTCCAGTTCGGCTTTTTTCCTTTGCGCGGCGGCGTTGTTTCCGGAATCGCAACTGCTGGTGCAGGATTTGCTTATGAACCCTACACGCGCCCGGCTGCTAGACGTGTTGATTGCAATGGGCGTGGGAATTTCGGTGAAGCAGGTCGAAGAGCATCACGGAGAACTGGTGGGCACGGTGCAAGTGGAAGGCGGCAAGCTGAAGGGAATGACGCTTCATGGCGCTGACAGTGCGGCTTTAATTGACGAAATTCCAGTGTTCGCCGCGATTGCTCCGTACACGGAGAAGGGAATTGAGATTCGCGATGCGCGGGAGCTGAGGGTCAAGGAGTCAGACCGCATTGCCGCCGTGGCAATGAATCTGCGCGCTATGGGCGCCGAAGTCGAGGAACTGGAAGACGGATTGAAAATCCCCGGCGGTCAAAAACTGCATGGGGCCGAAATTGATTCCCTCGGAGATCACCGGATTGCTATGGCCTTCGCCGTGGCCGCTCTACGGGCACAGGGCGAAACCACAATTCGAGGAGCAAACGCGGCAGTAATTTCTTTTCCGGAGTTCTACAAAACATTGAGCCAGCTAACGCAAGGCTAGCTGGCTCAATTGTCTGTTCGTTGCCTTACTGGGCAACTGCGGAATCTATGTGTTCCACGTGGTCGTCATACTTCACGTAGCCATTTTTCTGATTTACCTGCTCCACATCTTGATTGGTAATCATGCGAGGGTTCCCGCTAGGCGGTGTAGCGTGCGGCTGCCCCATGGCCACGATTACACTCTCGGAAAACTCTGAGCTGGCAATGCCAGAGTCAAAGCCCTCCCCACCGCGTCGCGCTCCATGTTCGAACTCGTGATGTTCTTCCGCGCGCATGACTTCGCCGTGAAATTCTCCGCCGCGCATCTCTTCCATCCGCATGCCTCGGAAAGCCTCCGGGCTGAATCTGTGATGTGACGAAAAAGCCGAAGAGGAACTCGATGCTCCGGCGACGTTTCCTTCCGTCGCGTTGCTCGCGCCCGGCGGTGGAATATGATTATTCCATGATGCGTGAGGGGTCGAAATCAAAGGAACGAATGGCCCGGCGTAAACACCCGGCCAATAAGATCCGCCGAACACTTGCCCCGGCCCTTGAGCAAAGCTCATGCCTGCGGCAAGAACAACGACTGCTGAAGCCACCAAAATATTGCGCATAATGCGCCTCCTGGGAAACACACCAAACTAAGATCAATCTAACGCATCTCCGCAGGATTGAAAGTAAAAAGTTAAAGTAAAAGTTTAAAGTGTGCAAAGTATTTCAACTTCCCCTAGCTTCCGATGTAACGGGCGTAGAAGCTCCGGGCAATTCCCGCGTCCGTCGTGCCTTTGATGATGGCGCGCCCGTCAGGGAAGAGTGTCATTTCGTAAGGTTCGCGCGAAAATTTCAGCACGAAATCGTTGTGGCGGACTTGGCCGTGGGGCTGAAGACGGGCACTCATTTCTGAAAGATCTACCGGACGATTCCGCTCGTGAATCTGCACCGAATTGCGGCCGCAGAGCGTAATGTGAGGACGGTTCTCTCCAGCAAGATATGCGAAATCATTACGGTCGCAAGTCCGGCAGCCCGGATGCGGCGCGGAGGCATTCAATTCCGCGCGCTCATTGAGCCAAACGTCAAAGGAAAGAAGCGTGCGGCGAAGACGATCTTCTGCTCCCACCAGTATTTTTGTGGCTTCCGTTGCAGCAACGGAAGCCGCCCAATTGACCGCCGAATTCAGAATGCCGGAAGTATCACACGTTTCAATCGTGCCTTGAGGCGGAGCGGGAAACAGACAGGAAAGGCATGCCGTTTTTCCCGGCAGCACATTCATGGTAACGCCGTAACTTCCCACGGCTGCTGTGTAGATCCAAGGCAAAGAACGTGAGACGGCGAAGTCATTCATTAAATATCGAGTTTCAAAATTGTCGGTGCCATCCAGGACAAGCTGGGTTCCTTCAAGCAAAACTTGAATGTTTCCGGGGACCAGGTCAGCTATGCGCGGTTCCACAACAATCCCGGAATTAAAAGCAGAAATTTTTCGCGCGGCGGCAATGGCTTTGGGCATGGACTCTGCCGCATCGGCTTCGTTGAACAGCATTTGACGCTGCAGGTTGCTGGCGTCCACATAATCGCGGTCAATAATGCGGATGGTCCCAACTCCGGCCCTGGCCAACAGCGACGCCAGCGCCGAGCCTGTGGCGCCGCAGCCCACAATCGTAATGTGCGAAGCGGACAGCTTCCGCTGCCCAGATTCACCGATTCCGGCGAAAAGCACCTGTCGCGAATATCGTTGGTCCAGTTCCCTAACGGTCATTAGCCTTTGCTCTTTAAGCCTTTATTATAGAAGCAAGAATTGGTGGTTGACGCAGCGATTGGCAATGCCGTCCGCATCAAAAAAGGATAGGGAATTTGAACGGGAGCGGTCCTTTAAACCGGGAATTCGCGTTCCTCCGCGTTGAGGAGCAGATTTGTTCATAAGGAACTCGCTACTTTCCATCACGGTGCTGTGTGCGCTCGCGACTGCCGCCGTTGCCGCGGAAGGCACATCCGCTAAGGCCTCTCCGGCGGTTCCGCCAGCGCAATCGCAACAGTCGGGCGAGGTACAAGAGCAGAGCGGCGAGGCCGACTACCAGGGACGCACGGTCACGGCGATCCAATTTCCCGGCGTTGAAGAAGCCACCGAGCGGGAACGCCTGCTCAAGCTTATCCCGCAAAACGTCGGAGCACCTCTTGACCGCGACCTGGTCCGGGAGTGCATCAAGGACCTTTTCGCCACGGGCCGCTTCGCCGACATTCGAGCGGAAGCAGCGTCCAGCGCAGACGGGGTTACGCTGACCTTCACCACCACCCCGAATTTCTTCATTGGACAAGTGACTGCCGAGGGTGGCCCGGGACAACCTTCGGCCGCTCAAATCGCAAACTCCGCGAAGCTGCAATTGGGGGAAATATTTACAGCAGACAAGCTCAGCCACGGTTTAGAGAACATTGAGCAGCTCATGCAGACGAACGGGTACTACCAATCGTCGGCAACCGCAGAGGAAACCAAACATCCGAACAATCAGCAAATTGATATTGTCTTCCATGTGAAGCCGGGGGCCCAGGCGAGGATTGGAGCATTCACCGTGACGGGAGACTCAAAATACAGCCCCGGGCAAATCGAAGACATGGCAGGCCTTCATCCGCACGACGTTTTATCGTCGGTGCGAATTACCGCCGCGCTGGAAAAAATCCGAAAAAAATATCAAAAGCAAAATCACTGGCTGATACAAGTGGCAGTTTCCAACAAGACTTACGATCCCGCCAGCAACCGTGTGGATTTGACGCTCGACATTCAGTCCGGCCCTATCGTGCAAATTGAGGTTGAAGGCTTCAAAATCAGGCGCGGTGTGTTGAAGAAAATTATTCCGGTATATGAGGAAAACGCGCTCGATGCAGACCTTCTGAATGAAGGACGGCGCAATCTTTTGAACTATCTGCAGACCAGGGGATACTTCGATTCCACCGTGGATTTGCAGACGCACGGCGCTCGCGGGGAAGTGATGCACGTTGTCTACGATGTGGATCCCAAGGCGCGCCACAAATTGGCCAGCATTGCGATCAGCGGGAACCATTACTTTAGCGAAGATGCGATTCGCCCATTGCTGCAGATCCAAACGGCCGGACGCGTCCTCTCTCACGGAAAATTCAGTGGAAGTCTTCTGCTGGCCGATGTCGCTTCAATCGAAGCACTCTACAAGAACAACGGATTCGAGAATGTGAAGGTGAGCAACCAGGTGAATGACAATTTCAAGGGCGTGGAAAACCAGTTGCAGGTAACCTTTCAGATTGAAGAAGGGCAGCAGGTCCTTGTGGGCGAGAGAAAGTTCACTGGCAATAGCGTTGTCTCCGCAGAGAAGTTTCCACCGCTGAACACGGCGCCTGGCCAGCCTTATTCTGAGGCGAATATAGCCGCTGACCGTCAGATTCTGCTGAACTATTACTTCAACCTTGGTTTCCCCGATGCCCGGCTGGAAGCTTCCGCCAAACCTGCCGCGGGCAATCCAAACCGGCGCAGCGTGACCTTCACCATCCACGAGGGGAACCAACAATCCGTGGCCCACGTGCTTGTGGGCGGTCTTAACGCCACCAAGCCTTTTGTCGTGCAGCGCGAACTCCAGATAGATCACGGCGATCCCCTCAGCCCCATTGCCATGCTGCAAACCCAGCAGAGCCTTTACAATCTTGGACTTTTCAGCCAGGTGGATACGGCAGTACAGAACCCCACGGGAAGCGAAAGCGAAAAAAATGTGCTGGTGCAGGTGCAGGAGGCGCAACGTTACACGTTCTACTACGGTTTTGGATTTGAATTCCAGACCGGACAGCCGGCGGTCGGCACGAATCAATCGCAAGGCGAAACCGGAATCAGCCCTCGCGTATCGTTTGAAGTTTCGCGATTAAACTTTCGCGGCCGTGACCAGACAATTACTTTGAAGACCGCCGTGGGGCGCCTGGAACAACTGGCGCTGATTAGCGCTGACTTGCCCCGATGGTTCGATAGTCCTGACTGGAAGTTCTCCGTCACCGCACTCTATGACAACACTGCCGAAGTAAGTACGTTCACCTCGCAGCGACTGGAGGGCTCTCTGCAAGCCGTACAAACTCTAGATCCTGCCAGCACTTTGGTTTATAGCTTTACTTTTCGGCGCGTAAGGTCGAGCAACATCCAGTTAGACCCGGCGGAAGTCCCGCTTCTTTCCTTCCCGGTGCTGGTGGGGCTTCCAGAAATCAGCTATATCCGCGACACTCGCGATGACAAATTGGGCGCTACACGGGGAACCTACACCAGTCTGATTGGCGGCGTGGCCGCCAGTTATTTTGGCTCTCAAACCGACTTCAGCCAGCTCGAGGTCCAAAATTCCAGCTATTATTCCTGGGGCAAGAATCCCTCCACTGACAGGAAATATGTTTTTGCCAGGACGACCCAGATCGGCCTGGAAGATCCATTCGGCGATACCATCAACCTGCTTCCGGGCGAAGTCTTGCCGGCCGGCAGCCCCCTCCAGCCAATCCCCTTGCCCGAGCGCCTGCTGATGGGAGGGGGCAACTCTCATCGTGGTTTCGGGTTAAATCAGGCGGGGCCGCGCGATCCGCAGACTGGCTTTCCACTGGGAGGCAGCGCATTGGTACTGAACAGCTTTGAGCTTCGGCTACCGCCGGTTTCGCTACCCTATTTGCAGGACAACGTAAGTTTTGCCCTATTTCATGATGCTGGCAATGTGTTCACCAGCGGAAACGATATGTTGCATAGCCTGAAGTACTGGAATCAGCCGAATGCCGGTATTTGCGAGGATCCGGCCACTGCGCAGAACTGCAGCTATAACTATATTTCCCAAGCAGTGGGACTGGGTGTGCGCTATAAAACACCAATCGGGCCCATCCGCTTCGATTTTGCCTACAACTTGAATCCGCCCAAGTTTCCCAGTTGCCAGCCTGATACTAGTGTCGTCGCGCAGACGAACTATTGTCCGGTGCAAACCACGTTCTCGCCGCAGCAGGTGAGGCACTTCAATGTATTCTTTAGCATCGGACAGACATTTTGATGACGAAGCGGCTCACAGTCACGGTGTTCCTGGTTCTTTTGTTCTGTGCGGCGCATTTGCGTGCCGGGCAAATTATTGATCGCATCGTGGCGACGGTGAATGGCCACATTATTCTGCAAAGCGATTGGGACGACGCAGTACGCTGCGAGGCGCTCATGAACGGCCATGGGTTGCCTACGGTCACAAGCAAGGACCGCAAAGATGTTTTAGACCGTCTGATTGACCAGGAATTGTTGCGCGAGCAGATCCCTCCGCAGGAAACGCCGACCGTCAGCGATAACGATGTATCGCGGCGCCTGGCGGAAATCCGAAAGTTTTACGATAAAACCGGCGATAGCCACGCATGGGCCGAGACGCTGGCGCAATATCAAGTCACCATACCGCAGATCAAAGACAGGATCGTGTTGCAAATGCAACTCATGTGGCTCGTCAATTCCCACCTTCGCGGAGAAGTGCAGATTGACCAGAAGAGCATAGAAAGTTACTACAATCTTGACTTGGTGCCACAGCTTGATCAATCCGGGGGTAAGCAAATTCCTCTGGCGAAGGCCACGCCACAAATCAAAGAAATTCTTACCCAGCGAAAAATGAACGAATTGCTGATCGCGTGGCTGCAAAACCTGCACGCAGGAAGCAAAATCGTAACCAATACATCGGGCGCCGGGGACCAGGCGCAATGACGGTGACCGATCCCGCTGCGAAGGCAAGCCGGCGCAGCTTGGGCAAGGTCCTGCTGATTGCTTTTTCCTGTGGCATCCTCTTGCTGGGGGCCGCGGCCTGGTATGTAACCAGCGATGCATTCCAGCGCATGGTCCGCAGGCAGTTGACCGCTGAACTGGAACGCGCGACCGGCGGCAGCGTAGAAGTCGGCAGCTTCCACACCAGCCCTTTCCGCCTGCGGGTGGAAGTTCTCAACATCACAATTCACGGACGCGAGAGCGCCAGCGAAATTCCTTATGCGCACGTGGACCAATTGCTGGCGGAAATCAAAATCATCTCGCTCGTGGAGCGGGAGTTCGGCTTCCATTCCATCGTCCTGGAACACCCGGTAATCCACGTTATTTTTTATCCCGACGGCACTACCAATCAGCCCCAGCCGGCGGCGCGCGTTTCCGGAAGAATCCGATTGAGCAGTTATTTGCATTTTCAGTGGCTCGGCTTGAGGTAAGAGACGGCAAATTGATCTGGAATGATCAAATAATCCCGCTGGACTTTCAGGCGCAAAACATCTCTGCCGACATGAATTATCTGTTTTTCTCCCGCCGATATGAGGGGCAGGTGCTCGTGGGCAAAGCGGAAGCAAGGATTGGCGATTACCGTCCTTTTGCCTGGATGGCACAGGCGCAGTTCGGCCTGAACGGCC
>CAWHQK010000017.1:0-124256 GCA_963831435.1 uncultured Acidobacteriota bacterium | reverse complement strand
ATGACTTTCTCTTCATTGTGTGCGGCTACAAGGATGGTAACTGGCGGCCAGTCCGCGGTATCAATATCTATGTAGGGATGTCTTTGAAAGCCAAACAGGCGGTTTAGGGTGAACCAATAGTGTCGGAGTGTGTAGATACAAATTAACGCTACGATGATGTAGAGGCCATAAATCATGATGTACTTGCGTACTCGGTGATGTTCAGAGTTTTATGCTTTGCCGGCTTTGGCGCTTTTCACAGCAGTTTCCGAAAAGTCCGTCTTGCGTCGCCTCGGCTGGGGTACTGACGGGAGCTTAAATTCCTGGTCGGCATCGAGGAGCGGTGTCTTTTTCTGGTACCAACGGGCCACGGCCTCCACAATCCGCTCTGAACCGCGCCCATCGCCATATGGATTTTCCCCTGCGGACATATCCAGATAGGCTTCCTTATCGCTCAGCAAACTACTTGTTTCAGACACAATTGCTTCCCGCGACATGCCGATAATTTTCGCCATTCCGAATTGAGAAGCTTCCGGCCTTTCCGTAAGCTTGCGAAGTACCAAAACTGGCTTATGGAAAGTGGGTGCTTCTTCCTGTATGCCGCCGGAGTCAGTCAAAATGAGAAAACAACGGCGAAGCAGACTGACGAAAGTGCTGTAATCCAAAGGCTCTGTTAAATGAATTCGATCCGTATCTCGCAATAACGCTTGCACGGTATTGAGTACATTAGGATTCAGGTGTACGGGGTAAATGACGCGAATATCAGGGTGCTGCTTTACCAAATCCTTTAACGCCAAACACATATTCTCCTGATCACTCCCCCAAGACTCGCGGCGGTGTGAGGTGACAAGAACCAGGCGGGAGTTGTCGTCTGGAATGCCAGACAGCGGAGTATTTTCCCAGGAGTGCGGCAAGTCACCAATTGCGCGGAGAGTGTCCACTACAGTGTTGCCCGTCACTACGATTCTTCCTAGCGGAACTCCTTCAGCCAGAAGCTTATCTCGCGATAAAGCAGTTGGTGCAAAATGAATTTCGCTCAATACTGAAACCAGTCTACGGTTGGCTTCCTCGGGAAATGGATTGTAAATGTCATGGCTCCTAAGCCCAGCTTCGATGTGGCCCACCGGGATTTTGCAATAGTAGGCGGCCAATGCCGAAGCGAATGCAGTCGTCGTGTCTCCTTGGACCAGAACAATGTGCGGCTGGAATCGGTGGCAAGCGTTCTCGACCGTATCGAGCACACGGCCGGTAAGGGAATTTAGCGTCTGATTCGGTCTCATCACATCGAGATCGAAGTCGGGCTTGATTTTGAAAAGCTCGAGCGCATGTTCCAACATGCTTCGATGTTGACCAGTATGCACGACAGCAGTCTCGAATTCAGTTGAGCGCTTACGGAGCTCACGAATCACGATGGCTAACTTGATTGCTTCCGGTCTTGTCCCCAGAACTGCGATTACCCGACACTTCATACTCACACTCTTTCTTCCGTTGTCTAAATACTTGGACGAGCAATAAGTTAGGTGATTTTGTTCGGATTCTATGTCACTTCGGAGGAGCGTAAAGATCACTTTAGTAACAGCGGCACAAGAGTTCGTCAGTCTTCGCAGCCTCTAAGGACTTGCCTTGGCGAAACGCAACCAAGTTGCGCGAAATTGCGTTGAGCCACAAACACCGACTTCAACTCCCAATGTCCAATATCTTAGAAATGTATTTATGAGGTTCTACCGCACTGCGGGTATTGAATTCAGCGGCAATATTCGTGGTTGGAAATTACAGAAATGGAACACACATCATCATTTGTTGGGCCTTCACGCACCTTGGTTATTCTGCACCGTATGCACTGGACAAAATCAACGAAGAAGCAGGTTTACGAAGCTCCAGAGGTTGTCAAACTTACATCCGAGGACGCTTCTGCTCTTTTCGATCAACAGGCTGAAAGCAACATGAATCCCGATACTCTCAAACTGCGTGCCTTGGTTTTAAGCGACGATCCGCAACTAAGCACCATTTTCCAAACCCTCTTCTCAAAACTTAAAGTTGTCTCGCGCTGCTGTGGCGAAGAGAATGAAGCGCTAACGCAATTACTAGGTCACAAGTTCGAAGCCATTGTTCTCGATTTTGATTCATTCCGAGGGATTCTTCCAACACGAGAAAAACTACATGAGAATCACGCAAACAGGAACTTGGTCGTATTTGCCGTGGCATCTGAGGAGTCAAGAAATGCAGCTATGCAACACGGAGCGAGCTTTGTCTTTGACAGGCCACTCGATCAAATTCGCATAGCTAAGGTTTTGCGGACAGCATACGGATTAATGTTGCGAGATCGCAGAGAATATTTCAGGTTAGCGATTGAATCACCTGTCGCGCTGCGCCGGAATTCAGGAGAAATATTGGAGTGCAAAACGATCAATATCAGTCGAACTGGGATGGCAATATCTACCCCCATTTCTTTTGCAAGCGGTGAAACAATAGAACTGAGTTTAAGAATTCATGAAATGGGTATGTCCATTAACGCAATTGGAAAAATCATCTGGGATGATCGGCACGGGAAAGCGGGCATATGTTTTGAGTGCAAGAACGCAGAGGAAAGCGCGTCTTTCTCGGCGTGGCTTAATAATCGGTTTTACGCGCAGTTTGATGTTTCCGATAACTCATAGCTTTACATTCCAACCACCAACTACTGCTCTTTGCTTCAATGATCCGAGATTGGCTTAGCGTTTCGTGGACTCTTTCACGATGAACGGATTGGCATCTGGCCGCCAGACACGAGTAGGTCTTTATATTGGCCCACCATGAGCATTGGCAGGTCCATTCTGTTGCGTAGAAAAGATTCTGGAAAAAAGAGTACGCGTTGCTTCGACGGCTGTCGCTATCTTGGCATCCGCATGGCGGCAGGGTTGATCTGATAGTGCTTGATCTTGTAATAGAGGGAACTTCGCGGCATGCCGAGCTTTTTGGCTGCGGATTCAACCCGCCCACGTTCCAAGGCTAGTATTCGTTCAATGTATTTCCTTTCGACTTCGTGAAGACTGTTGAAACGTGTCGGCACAATATCTACGTTGTTCCGCACTTCAAAATGGAGATCTGCCTCGGTCAAATGTGAACCGCCTGAGATTAGCACTGCCCGCTCGAGCACATTGCGCAATTCGCGAATGTTCCCTGGCCATGAGTATGCTTCCAGCGCACGCAATGCCTTGCTCGTCAGTTCAATTGAACGCCTGCCTTCCGTTAATGCGAGATTCTCCAGGATGCGTTCCGCTAGCATAGGAATGTCTTCGATCCTGTTCCGCAAAGGACTCATCAGAACTTGCGTCGACTTGATACCTAACAGCAAATCGTCTCGGAGCTTATTTTCGTGTGGAGCGTCCTTCGTATTCTGGCGCGTCGTTGCCAACAGCCGAACGTCAACTCGCCGATCCCGAACGTCGCCAAGTCGTCGAAATTGCTTTTTTACCAAAGCGTACAGCAGTTTTGATTTCACCCGCGCATCGAGCGAACGAATCTCGTCAAGTAATACTGCGCCCTTGTGAGCAATCTCGAGCAACCCCATTTTTGTTTCCAACGCATCTGAGTTCGCGCCTCGTTCGATTCCAAACGTTTCATTCTCTAATGACTCTTGAGACAGTTGGGCACAGCTGATGTGTACCAAAGGCTCTGCGAATCGTGGACCATTTTGATGAATCCACCTGGCCAACGCCTCCTTCCCGGTGCCCCCCTCACCCACAATTACCACGGGATATTCGGCGCCGGCCACTTCGCCTGCGAACATTTTCAGTTTCTGTATTTCGTCGCTTTTGCCAACAAACGGGTCAATAAAAGTTTGTTTTCTTCGTACTTGTTCCGTGACTTTCAGTCGAAAGTTCCGATTATTTTCGAGAGTCTGCTGGACCAGCAACCAAAAGAGCGTCAAATTGATAGGCTTCGTCAGGAACTGTTCTGCTCCAGACTTAATGGCTTGCACCGCTACGTCAGCAGAATCCCGTTCGGCCAGAATCACGAATGGAACGGCCGCGTTGATTGTTCGAAGACGTGCCAGTAGTGCCACCGCAGCTCCGTCCGGCAGACTGCAATCCAGAATCGTTAAATCTGGTATTACAGATTCCCACACTTTTTCTGCCTCTGCGCAATTGTTAGCCGTGAGTGTTTCCCACCCTTTGCGCCTGAAAAGCTCGCGCACGAGGCTGGCGACTCGTGGTTCGCCTTCAACGATCAAGACGCGATCTTTACGTACCGAGGTCATTCGAAAAAAGTATGATTTCAGAGAATCTACGGTGTAATCGAAGAAAGAGTTTGCGGGCGGATATTACCCAATCTTGACAATCACTAACAACCAAAGAAACCCGCAATAACAGCCCACTATGCGCCCCCAAGAATGATTTCATTTTGATCCCTACCGTCACGCTGGGTAAATGCGGTTGATGTCCTGTTACGAAAAACGAACTCACCAAAGACGTTTCTTTGTGAATGTGTCCAATACTTAGAAATATTCCAATCCTCTGAAACTATTGAATAGGTTTCCCGACTTTTAAATAAAACGAAGAAGTATTGGTTTCTATGTTTTCAATTGATTTCAAATCTCTTAGTTCCAAATCGGAAAGACCTTAGTCATGCCTGTGAAGGCATCCCATTCACAGTTGAGGAGTTGTGGGTCTCACGAAAACACAGAAAGCGGGAGAACTCTTTGACATACTCGGATTCGCCTAGCCGGTCAAAACGTCGTTTTATTTCTGTAACACCTAAACGCATTTCGGAAGCCGCACCTTCACGCATCGTAGTGTAATTTCTATGAGTACTTGGTTCGCAATCGGAGTTTTTTTGCTCGGCGTGGGTATCGGCGCACTGCTTACCACAATTGCGCACTCAGGACAAAAACGTAGGTTGCGTATTGAGTTAGAAACAATGCTCAGTCACGAACATTTGCCTTGCGAGTGACCCGGTCCTGGTAAGAAGATTTAGCCTCTTAGGGGCCGAACTCATTTTTAACGGACCACAGCGAATTCACTGCAAATCAAGCATCGCATCAGTACAGTTTCCGCGTCTGCGAATCTGTACCGAGAGCCCTAAAACTGAATTGTATGCTTAAGGTCGTGAACGTCGGGATCCATTTTTAGGGAACGTGCCTAGGAAAACACTTGAACGCAATTCCTGCCATTTTTCTTGGCGCGACAAAGAGCGCTATCTACCTCTTGCAATAAATCTTCCACGGCAGGGGTTGCTTGCCGGTTGCTTACGGTCACTCCCAAGCTCATCGTGACAGGAACACTTGTAGACGCAGTGATAATTGCGTCCCTGGAAATCAAGCTTCGAATTTCATTAGCCCTGCGACCTGCCGCGGCCAAATCACAATTTGGCAGTACCAGCAAGAATTGTTCGCCTTCATAACGCCCAGCGAGGTCGTATGTCCTTAAGTCCGATCGCAAACGTTGCGCGACCTCCCTCAAAACCGCGTCCCCAGTTTCATGGCCCAACGAGTCGTTAACATCCTTGAACTGATCCAGGTCTGCCAGGATGATTGCTGCTGGCTTATTCTCTCGTTGACTTCGCGCAAGCTCACGTTCTAGCGCCGCCAGAATTTCCGCGCGATTCAAAAGTTTTGTAAGAAAATCGCGAGTAGCGGCAAATCGCAAAGATTGCTGGAGGTCCAATATTCTTTTCCCAGCCATGATTCGTGCTTTCAATTCCGACGGGTCCACTGGTTTAGACAAGTAGTCATCTGCGCCCGCTTCCATGGCCGATAACAAGTCATCCTTATGACCCATTGTTGCGAGAGCAACTGCATAGACATAAGTTCCGCGGATTCCTAGAGTTCGTATTTTGCGACAGAGTTCAATGCCGTCAAGCCCCGGAAGTTGCCAATCTAAGAGAACCAGATCGGGCGCGTCAGGCCTCTGCAGTAAATCCCATGCATCCCGGCCATTCCCAATTTCCTGGAATTCGAGATTCCACTCTTTCAAATAGTTGCCAATGCAGTGTTTTTCCGCCGCCGAGTCTTCCACGAGCATGATCCTCACAAGAACACCTCGATCGTTTCCGTTAAGGGTCTCCTGAGACCCTTACGAGATTGAATCATTGGAAATCTAACATGGAGAATCAGACATCGTGAACGGGTACTCGACTGGAAAACTAATTCCACTTAACCAGTCGCAAATTCAATGCGATTGCGTCCGCCGCGCTTCGCGGTGTACAAAGCCGCATCTGCACGCGTAACCAAGTCATTGAACGAAACCGGACTGGTGCCACGAAAACCCGCGATTCCGAAACTAGCAGTGGCCTGGAAATGGCGTCCCGCGCTGTAGAACGTCCGATTTTCAAATTGTCCGCGGATACGGTCGATCGCAACCGCCACGTTTTCTTTTTCTTCTACGTGGGTAATGACAGAGAGGAATTCTTCTCCGCCCAAACGCCCACAAATATTAGACTGGCGCGTATTTAATTGGAGAATCTCTGCGAATTCTTTTAGGACCATGTCTCCTGCATCGTGCCCGTACGTATCGTTGATTTTCTTGAAGTTATCCAGATCGGCCATCGTGACCCAGATAGGGAAGTTATGACGTCCGGCTGCACTCAATTGCTTGGCTGCCCAGGTATCGATCGCACGGCGGTTGGGCAAACCCGTGAGAGTATCCATAAGGGCCATTTCTTCGAGTTGCCGATTCTTAGTCCGAAGCTGTTGATGAAGATCCGCGATGCGATGGCCTACTCGCACCCGGGCTTGTAATTCGCCAGGATGGAATGGTTTCGTAAGATAGTCATCCGCGCCGGCAGCAAGGCCTTCGATTAGCTGCTCTTTCTTGGTGTGACTCGTAAGAAGAATGATATAAGGGTACGATTCTTGGAATTCGCGGCGCACCGCCTGGCAAAGGTCAATCCCGCTAATGTCGGGCATCGTCCAATCCGTGATTAACACCGCAGGCCTGTGCTCGGCAAACAAGCTCATTGCTTGGCGACCATCTTTTGCAAAAAAGATACAATACTGTTCCGGCGTAAGGGACTCTTGAACGAGTCTCCGGTACACCGGCGAATCGTCCGCCACAAGAATTTTCAATCCAGCGGAGCCGAAATCCATCGTTCGTTCGCTTCCCATTCGCGAATCTGCAAATTGACTTCCTAAATTATCATGAAAAATAATAGCCAATGCGGCTCGATACTCTAATTCCGCGAACCGCAAACATGCAACGACGATCACCAACGAACGTCCAAGGCGGCTATACACTGAGATTCCGCTTGGGACAAAACGTTGGTCAGGTAAGCATCTGCATTTTATGCAGAACTGGACGTAGTGCGAGTTCGTAATGCTACTAACGATAGGACGCTTATGCAGATTGCCGAGCAAATTGGCGAGCCCGAAGACCGGAGGCGCTATCCTCGGGTAAAGGCGAGGATCCCGGTGGAACTACGATCCAATGTAGCAACAGTCCCAATGCGGACAGCAACAGATGAAATCAGCCTCTGTGGTTGCTACATTGAATCGATGTTCACCATGGAAATAGGCACAAGATTAGAGCTTGTTTTCTCGTTAGCAGAAACAAAGATTACCGGGGTTGGCATCGTTGCGACAAAGTACCCTCAGGTAGGCAATGGGATTGATTTCGTCAACATGACACCTGAAGATCGGCTTAAACTCCACGCTTTCATCTTAGAACTTGATCAAAAGGCGAACCATACCTAAAGGAAATGATCGCAGATACACAGATGACCGAGCCATCCTTCGATGACCCATGGATGCATTCGTAGTACTAAATGCGGACGAAGACCGAATTTCCGTCTAGAAGCCGACTTCTCCAATTCAGAGTTGCATACCAGCATGCAGGAGCTTCTGCCGAGTGTGCTTCAGAAAAATGCGTTTCGTCGAATTTGAGCAATCATATTGAAGATGTTGAGCGGCTATTTTATTGAGACAGTCGCGACCTCTGGGTTCATCTAAACAATTCTCGCTACCGCAGCTTACCGAAACTCGCCCGGAACCCCTACCGAGAGCTACTTTCTCATCCCCGTCATTCCTCTTGGCAAGATCGTTCATCCTGAAATGTTGCAGCGGAGCGAGGTCTGAAAATTGGACGGCTGTCCGTTCTCTGGACATTACAAAAACGGAAAAGAGGTGCACTTCTACGGGTATCGTGCGGCTCACGCAGTACAGTACCCCGCTAGGCATGCATCAACGGTCCTGTTCAAGAAAGCGGTCTGATAGTCGCGACAGCACCCTCCTCGACGTTCAAAGAGGTATGACCAGATGACAACACTCATGCTGCTCCTATTCGCATTCATTCGGCAAGGTCTCGTACCTCGTGCTAACGCCATCGTCCGCCCAAAGGATACAGTCTACCTTCGAATATTGAGCCCGGTTCTTCTCTTGAGCCCGGTACTCCTCTTGTTTTTTGCCCTTCCAATGTGGGCTCAGGAATTCGTTCCCCAGCGTGTCGTGTTTCCCATCACCTATTTCAAACCCGATATCCAGAATCTTGCTCCTTTCTCGATAAAGTTCGGTACAGGTTTTTGCCTGGACCAAGACTGCCGTTTCGTGGGCACCAGCTACCACGTCGCTAAGATCATCGGCAAGTACATCCGCATAAAAGGAGTGCCTTCTGCGCAGCGTTACCTCGATTCTGCCCCTGAGGACACGGGGGCACGAAATGTGGACTTTGTTGGGGGCGGATCGCTGAAATACACCCCGGCGCACGACCTTGCCATCTACGAGATGCGGCATCCCCTAAAAAACTTTCATGGTATCGGCTTCGATGCCGACGAATTGGAGAACGGCGCCGAAGCGGACATCTACGCCTACCCGCTTAACTTGAATCCGAAGCGTGGACTGGTTCACTGGCACGCTACATTCATAGGTAAGACCCGCCGAGGTTTGCTGGCCTTCAGTTATCAGGAAGGTCGGGTGTGCGCCGGAGCTAGTGGCGGCATTGTGATTGACAGCAAGACACAAAAGATCGTTGGCATCGTGAGCGGCATAACCGAGGGATCTGACCGAATCTTGTTAGCGGTGCCTGTCCAGGAGCTATCAGACTTTGTCGCGCGAGCGCAGCCGTACCTGCAAACGACCTTATTTCCGAAGACCGTTTTCATTTCTCCGGTCGCCGGAGACCTTTATCCGCCCTATGTCTGGCATCGGCCTGACCATCCTTCGCAGCGCATCCCGGAGCCTCTCAAGGTAGTCAAGCTGCGGAACATCGCCCAGCATCTCGCTGATTCGATGCGTAACTTTACTGCGACCGAAACATCTCTTGGGGCCATGACAATCGCGATCCGGACTTGACCGAGACATACGAAACGTTCATTTTGGACGGCTGGCAGCGATGGCGTCGTCCTGGCGAACAGAAGTTCCTCCACAAGAGCCCTTTGCCGCACCTGTGGTTCAACGCTTCCATAACCACTGGCGATCTGTGGTCGTATCTCCCTCGCATGGTCGGGACGGAATTTAACCTAAAGATCCACGCTGCGCCGGACGCCATCGTAAACGGTCGAACCGTTCACGTGTTCCAGTACTCGGCTAATGCCGAGGACGAGGTGTGCGCTTTCCAGTTGTTCGGGAGCTTCGAGAACACTACGAAATTCTATGACTGCCGCGGTGAAGTCTGGATGGATGATTCAGGAACCATCTTGCGGATTTCACAGGCCCTTGACCTTGCGGGGCCATGGTACCGCTTCTGGGCAGTAATGACGTATGGATGGTTGCAGAAGAACGGGAAACAGTACCTTGTTCCGGTCACCTTTGCAACGCAGGCCGAGAACAGGAAAATGTATTGGTGCCGAGGGCTCTTCACGGACTACGATATGTTCAGCGTGAGAACCCATTTGTTGGTGCCGACGGAGGCAGAGAAGGAGCAAAAAGCCTCCCTTGAACAATAATGATTTTTTCTTGGCGGGAGCGACTGATTCCCGGCGCCCGCAGATAAGATCCGGTTAATTAGTTGCAAATCGCCCTGAAGACAAGGGCAACTATAGAAAAATTCTTCGGCACAAGGTTTGGGCTGACCATTAGTTTGAAACCAGATCTGATTTGGCGAGCCACAGCTCCTCTAAGCAATATCGTCGCAAAGCGAAACATTTCTTCCTGACCGTGCGAACCTTTCTACGAGGCCGTTTGCTTCTTCGTCCTGCCGAGTACGCGCTTGACTGCGTTGATAAGTTGACTAGAGTTTTCTTCCATCGTGTGGTTCGACTTCTGGAAGAATCCTGCAGCGCCCTCGGCCAGAAGCTTGGGTTCATTGGCTTGGGACAGACCAGTTAATACCAGTACCGGGATTTGGGCTGTCAAAGAGTCGGCCTTCAGCGCCCGAAGGACATCGGGGCCTGACATCTTGGGCAGCATCATATCCAGCAGAATAAGGTCGGGAAGAGTCTGACGAGCAATTCGCAACCCTTCAGCTCCATCGCCCGCGGTAGTCACGTTATAGCCGGCGTGGGCGAGTGCCTGCGCATTGGCATAACGCTGCAACTTGCTGTCATCCACTAGCAGTATCCTCATCGGTGCCTCCAGTGATGCTCTCTCCAAAATTCCAGCTAATATGTGCCAGACATTCTTTACTGCGTCTAAGGTGAGTTCCAGCCTGATCCGCGTGACAGCGGCATTCCAAGAAAATGCAGCCGCAGTCGTGTTTGATATTAGCGAATGAGACTGGTTTGCGGTATGAACATTGCACACGTCGATGATTACGCGAGTTTTCTAAAATTAAGACATCAAGCGATTCTTAGATCGGTAATCCCAAAGAATGCGCCCGATTCAACATCTGTGTTTTGAGCAGAATCCTTGCTACGCAGCGAATGTCCAAGTTTCGCAACGCGCTAAGAGATCGTTGTCCAATTTCTTGGAAACCTGACGTAACCCTGAATTTCATTTGCAACGTTGACCGCCGCTTCGAAGACGAACTATGGTGTTTCATCCCTACAGGTTCAAAAGTAAGGAAATTTGTTTATGAAACGACAACAACAGACCCACGAAGTTCCCGGTCTTGTGATCGCTCTTTCCTCCATGCTGTTGGGCATCATGGTCGCTGCAAGATTCTTGCCCTCTCTACAGGCTCACTGGGGCCAGTCATATGTCTTTGGCGCCTCTCCTCTGACGATCGCTGCAATTGGAGTTGTCACCTTTATCGTGATCGGGCTGAATATCCTTAGATCGTTAGTGGATAGGCAATCCCGTATGGACCGAGATCTTCTGAATGCTTTCCTCGAACATATCCCAGACACTGTGTTTTTCAAGGATCTCGACAGCCGCTTTTTGCGCATCAGTCGGGCGGGCGCTGATCGTTTTGGACTTGACGATCCAGAGCTAGCAGTGAATAAGACGGATGCAGACATTTTCAGCGCGGAACATGCAGGTCAAGCTCTCACAGACGAAAAGGAAATTATTCGCACCGGTCTGCCGGTGATTGGGATAGAGGAAAAGGAAACGTGGCCAGACGGTCGGGAAAATTGGGTGCTAACCACCAAAGTACCGCTAAAGGACCGCCATGGTCAGATCATTGGCACCATGGGCATCGCCCATGATATTACGGATCGCAAACAAGCCGAAGTGCAAATCCGTTACATGGCGCTTCACGACGTGCTCACTGGACTTCCCAATCGTGCCCTTTTACAGGATCGCCTTAGTCAGGCAATTGCACTGGCTCGCCGTCATCGCCAAAAGATCGCAGTACTCATGCTGGATTTGGATCACTTCAAGAACGTCAACGACTCACTCGGTCACTCGGTGGGCGACCGGCTCCTGGAAGCGGTCTCGAAACGCTTGCAAGCATGCCTCCGCACAAGCGACACTGTGGCGCGGTTGGGCGGAGACGAATTTGTGATAGCCCTTTCGGAAGTCACCGACAACCAAAATATCCAGCAAGTTGCGCACAAGGTGCTCACCGCACTCGCGGAGCCGATTCAAATCGAAGGCCACGAGCTAACGACCCGTGCCAGCATCGGCATTAGTCAGTACCCAGCTGACGGAGAAACTTCGGAAGCCCTACTACAGGGCGCAGATGCGGCCATGTACGAGGCTAAAAAGAGCGGCCGCGGCACCTGCTGCTTTTTCACCCGTGAACTCAGTGAGGCAACCCGGCACAAGCAGAAACTTGAAAATGATCTACACCAAGCATGCGCCCGAAGCGAGTTTGTCCTCCATTACCAACCACTGGTGACAACGGATTCCGGTCGCATCGCAGGCGTCGAGGCGTTGTTGCGTTGGCATCACCCAGAGCAGGGATTGATCGCCCCGAACCAGTTCATTTCGCTGCTGGAGGAACTGGGCTTGATGTCGGATGTTGGACGATGGGTCTTGAGAACGGCTTGCCTCCAAATCGTCGCGTGGGAGAAACAAGGGTTTCCACCACTTCGGCTCGCAGTCAATGTTTCTGCGCAGCAATTTTATCGCGGCGACATTGTCAAGACTGTGGACCAGATATTGTGCGAGACGGGATTAGACCCCGAGCGGCTGGAACTCGAACTGACTGAGTCTCTGACTCTGGATGACTCAGACACCACGCTCAAAATCATGCGAGAGCTGAAACGAATTGGGATACGTCTTTCGTTGGATGATTTCGGTACTGGCTGGTCATCGTTGTCTTATCTGAGAAAGTTCCCGCTCGACCGAATCAAGATCGACCGATCTTTCCTGCGTGATATCGCATCTCAGCCGGCCGCAGAGGCAGTCGTCAGAACCGTTCTAAACTTGGGACGCAATCTCGGTCTTGCTTGCACTGCCGAAGGCGTCGAAACATCTCAACAATTCGACTATCTCAAAAAACAGAAGTGCCCCGAGATACAAGGTTTCCTATA
Source organism: uncultured Acidobacteriota bacterium (assembly GCA_963831435.1). Lineage (GTDB taxonomy): Bacteria > Acidobacteriota > Terriglobia > Terriglobales > Acidobacteriaceae > JAICKN01. The sequence goes on along the minus strand of CAWHQK010000017.1, from coordinate 111,509 downwards.
CAGCCCCGCGTTGCCGGCAGCAGATTTCGGTGCACTGCTGCGTTCAGGGAAGTCGGGCTTCGGGGATGATTCGGAAACATCAGGAAATGGTGGTTCTGCGGTAGAACCCTGCCCGTCGACCCGCTCTGCCGGCATGTCATAAAACCCACCGTTGTAAACTCTCGATAGGTTGATTCGGGCAGCAAAGGATCAGCCATTGGGCAATTGCTCTGCCTTTCATTGAGCGTGGATAGCCCTTGCGGCAATCAGAGGGTTGCTCTTGTTATTCATCTGGACACTGGGGCATGGCAGCTGGAGCCACCCTGTACTTGTTCCGTCGCAGAGTTGTCGGTGAATAGAGACAAACGGGTTATCGACGTAATCCGCGGACTTACTCGCTTTCCATTAAATTTCTTGACCAAAACAACGGCAGAGAATCTTGATCGCGAGGCAATATGATAGGGACTAGTAAAGCATGGGGATAGTGTAGTTCTCTGCCCAGACTCTGCCCGATGAGCCAACATAAGACCTGACCAGACCACACAAAACAACACGGCGCGAATTTTCTAAATCTTAGTAAGTGAAAGATAACAAGTAAAATATACCCGGAACCGGAGCGACTTAAAATCCCGTAGAACTGATGCTTCTGCTGTAGGAAGTACGAATCAGATAGCCGAAATTTCACAAACGAGTTCATTAATTCCGCGAACTATCACTTGTTTTCTGAGATCCTCCGTGCCAATAAATACAACGTCGTACCCGCCAAGATGCCGCCGAGCAAAATAACTGGCCCGGCAAGCAGGATGCCGAATGTTGACGTAAGCAATAAGAGACCAGGCGATTGCCGAAAAGACCACCCGCGCTCCACGAACGGAAGAGAAATTGAATACAGGACAGAAAAAATCGCGAATGCGCCGGTAGCAACGAGTATTCCTGCCACCATTGACTGGCTAACCGTCGAAATTTTCGCAGGATTCAGAATTCGGCCGCCCCAAATGCCACCCGCAAGTGCAGCCGCGGCCGTTGGTAGACCTATGTAAAGAAGAATGCCGCGCGGAGCAACTGCTATTGGATGAAATAACAGGACCAACAACGATAGTGCGAAACCCGCGAACCATATTGCCGCTAGGTATCTCTTGCGTGAAACATTCAAATTTAGCATTAGGTTCCGCTCCAAGGCGTCGGATTTAATCGTAGCAATTTAATGAATATTCGCGCAATACCCGCACGTACGACTCTGTAGCGACGAGGACGTTCATACAGCGTCCCGTGCTCGCGCCACATTGTGGTGGGAGCGGTCCGCATACCGCCGGTGACCTGAGTCCTCATGTGGTGGGACGCGAAAGGTCAGCGCCCTAAAAGTTAGCAAAGCTTTCTTTGCGGCCAGGGTTACCCCGTGACTTCTGGGGGGATTACTGTGTTGTTCTGATGGCTAAAGCCAAGTAATATTCTGTGCGCGGAGGGTCCTCCTTAAATGTGTGAGTGGAAGCGTTTCCACGGATTAGTCATTGCCATGATGTTAGTGCTTGCGGGGTGCGGTGGCGGGTACGGAGGAACCTCGTCAGGTGGTGGAAATAGTACGCCGCCGTCCCCGCCAACGGTTCCGTCGGGCGTGACGGCCACTGCAGGCGACACGCAAGTTGTGCTTTCGTGGACGGCAGTTACTGGCGCGACCAGTTATCACGTAAAGCGCTCGACCACTACGGGCGGACCTTACACGCAAGCAGGCGCGCCGACTTCTGCCACTTTTACCGATACGGGGCTTACTGATGGCACGAAATATTTCTATGCGGTTTCAGCAGTGAATACAGGCGGCGAGAGTGCGAATTCTGCTGAAGTTTCCGCCACGCCAGCAGTTCCTCCAGCGGACGTGACCATTACGGTTGATCCCAACACCACACAGCCGATTTCGCCGTGGATTTATGGCATCAACTCATATTCAGGCGGTGCGAATCCTCCGTTCACCCTGGATCGCGCGGGCGGGAACCGATGGACTGCCTACAACTGGGAGAACAACTTTTCCAACGCGGGCAGCGATTTTGGCCCTTACAGCAATGACACTTTCCTGGATAGCAGCACTACTCCCGGCGATGCGGTGAGCAAATTTATTACGGCCGACCAGAACGTGGGCCTGGCGAGCCTGATGACCGTGCAGTTGCAAGGCCTGGTCTCGGCGGATGCTAACGGCAACGTGATTCCACCTGACCCCTCGCGCTTTAAAATCGTCGTGGACAAAAAGAGTACGGCCACCGTGGATCCCTTCACCACCACGCCTCCCACCAGCGACGCCAACGTCTATATGGACGAATTCCTCTGGGCGCTCGATCAAAAATTTACAGGTAAAAATATTTTCGGAGCTTCTCCGGCTTTGCCTACGTTTGTGAGCCTCGACAATGAGCCGGACCTTTGGAATTCAACTCATCTGGAAGTCCAAACGAGCTCGATGATCACATCCGACGCGTACATTGCCAAAACCATTACGCTGACGGAAGCTTTGAAGGATCAGTTTCCCAACCTTGTCATCTTTGGGCCTGTGAACTATGGCTTCCAGGGGATCTACCGGTGGCAAGACGAACTGACCGCTACTGCAACCCCAAGTGGATCCAACTGGTTTGCCGATAAATATCTGACCGCTATGAAAGCCGCGTCCACCACCTATGGAAAACCGCTCGTGGATGATTATGACTTTCACTGGTATCCGGAGGTTTGGGACGGCAGCACGCGGATTGTAAATATGAGTGGTACCACACTCAGCGATGCGGATGTGCAACTCATTGTGCAAGCGCCGCGCGACTTATGGGACCCGACTTTTCATGATCCTAACAATAGCAATCCATGGATTTACAACGAGCTCGGGATGACTCCGGTGCGCATTATTCCCCGGTTACAAGCGAAGATCGCCGCGGAGAATCCCGGGATGAAACTTTCGATTACAGAGTATGAAGGCGGCGGTTGGAACCACATTGCGGGAACGGTGGCGGAGGCCGATATGCTCGGCATATTCGGCGTTCAGGGATTGTTTGCCGCGAACCTGTGGCCACCGAATGGAAATTTTGATTATGCGGTGGGGGCTTCCGTGCATTCCGTGGTTTTGATGGAGCGGGTGCGAACTTCGGCGATACCGGTATCGGCGACTTTGAGCGATGTTTCGAAGGTCGCGGTTTATGCCAGCACTGACAGCACAAAGCCCGGACGCGTCGTGTTTGTCGCGATCAATCGCACAACCTCTTCACATACGGTAGCGATCACGGGCTTGGCAGTTTCAGGCACGGCTTCCATTTATCACATCACTGCGACAACGACAGCAGGGCAGGCGACTCCGATTCATCCTGTGGCGGCAGGAACAATGCCTGCGAGTGGGACGTCACTGACGGTTACGCTGCCAGCGTTGAGCGTTACTACGATTGATGTTGAGTGAGCGGATGTTTAAGTTTGGAGAAGCAGAACGAGGATAATTTCGATGAAGCTTTAACAGGGGAATTATTCTGAGACCGTGGTTTCTTCGCTGCCCTGGGCGCGGAGCACGCGATCCACCGAGTAGGGCGCGCGGCGGTTGGGCTCGTGATAGTAGCGAACCTGCATCTCTCCTAGAGGCCAATTGCCAGCAGGTTAAATCCAGCGAGTAGAAGCACTGCGGCAAAAATCATTAAGGGGCCGTGCGCGGCCATGATGCTGGCGTGATAAAGGAATTTTTCCGCGAGCAGCCAGAAGGCTACGCCAGATCCGGCGAAGATGCTGAACATTCCTAATGTGCCGAAAAAGTGCAGCGGCCTTCCCAAATAACGCAGCAAAAAACGAATCGTAAGAAGATCGAAAAACACGCGAAAGGTGCGCGAAATGCCGTAGTGGGAAACTCCGCGTTCGCGGTTCACGTTCTTAATAGGCACTTCGCAAATGGAAGCGCCGTGCCACGACGCCAGCGCTGGAATGAAGCGGTGCAACTCGCCGTAAAGCGGGATCTGCTCCAGAATTTCGCGGCGGTAGGCTTTGAATGTGGTGCCAAAATCGTGAATGTCCACGCCGCTGAATTTGGCCATCAGCCAGTTGGCGCAGCGGGAAGGTATGCGGCGCAACCATAGATTGTCAATGCGGCGCTTGCGCCAGCCGCTGACGATGTCGTAACCTTCCGCAATTTTTTCCAGGAATAAAGGAATGTCCGCGGGATCGTGTTGCAGGTCGCCATCCATGGCGATGATGTAGGTGCCGCGGGCATGGTGAAAGCCGGCAGCCAGCGCCGACGTCTGGCCGAAATTCCGGCGCAGCCGTACGACCGTGACGCGGCTATCTACCGCGGCAATTTCGCGCAGTAAGTTGAAGGTACGGTCTTGCGAGCCATCATCCACCAGCACGATTTCAAATGATTCTCCGTGCGCTTCCATAACAGCCTTGAGGCGGTCATAGAGGTCGGTGACGTTCTCCTGCTCGTTATGCAGGGGAACCACGATGGAATATTGGGGCATTACTGACATTATAAAGGGTGAATCGTTATTCTAGGCTACTGTTGTTCGATTCCAGGGATTACTGTTGGGACTCTCTTTTTTGTGAGATTTGGAAGGCCTCGTTTGACTGGGACATCTGCCGCAGCGTGACTATGGCCTAAGAATCGCATCCACTGGAGTTGCGCTTGAGGCACGCGGACAGGAGTGTCCTCGCCACATGAACCCTGCAACACCGGCTAGTCGTAATATTCCAGTCCCAAATGGGTGATCATTTCCTCGCCTTTTAAGTGGCGGAGGGTGTTTTTCAGCTTCATGGACTGAATGAACAGGTCGTGCTCCGGGTAGAGTCCGGGCGCTGTCATTGGAGACTTGAAGAAGAAACTCAACCACTCCTGAATGCCGATGCCACGCAGTTCAGAGCTGCGCTTTGCCAGGTCGAGAAACAAGACCAGGTCTAGGACGATGGGGGCGGCCAGGATGGAGTCGCGGCATAGGAAATCAACCTTGATCTGCATGGGATAGCCGAGCCATCCGAAAATATCAATGTTGTCCCAACCTTCTTTGTTATCACCACGTGGAGGGTAATAGTTAATGCGAACCTTGTGGTAGAACTTGCCGTACAGTTCCGGGTAAAGGTCGGGCTGCAGGATTTGCTCGAGGACCGAGAGCTTGGATTCTTCCTTGGTCTTGAACGAACCCGGATCGTCGAGGACTTCTCCGTCGCGATTGCCCAGGATGTTTGTGGAGAACCATCCATTGAGCCCCAGCAGGCGGGCTTTGAAGCCGGGGGCGAGAATAGTTTTCATCAAAGTCTGCCCGGTCTTGAAGTCCTTGCCGCAGATTGGCGCTTCGTTCTTGCGCGACAGTTCCTGCATTACACGCAAATCCACGGTCAGGTTTGGCGCGCCGTTCGCGAAGGGCACCCCTTCCATTAAGGACGCATAGGCGTAAATCATGGAGGGAGCGATATTTTCGTCGTTTTCTCGCAAGGCCTTCTCGAAGGCCTTTAGCGACTGGTGCGCGGCGCTCGGCTTAATAAATGTTTCGGTGGAACCGCACCAGATGGTCACGAGGCGGTTGGCGCCGGAAGTCTTGCCAAAGTTGCGGATGTCGTCGCGGACCTGCTCGGCAAGGTCCATCTTGGTTTTGCCTTTCTTCACGTTAGGGCCGTCAATCTTTTTGACGTAGTTGTGGTCGAAGACGGCTTTCTGCGGCTTGATGGAACTGAGAAAGGGTTTGATTTGGTCGAGCATTTCGCGGTCGAGCACACCGGCCTTGGTGGCGGCAGCGTGCATGTCATCCTCGAAGATGTCCCAGCCGGTAAAGACCAGATCGTTCAGGGTCGCCAGCGGCACGAATTCTTTTACCTTGGGAGATCTGGCATCGGTGCGTTTGCCCAGACGGATGGTCCCCATCTGGGTGAGGGAACCGATGGGCTTGGCCAAGCCCTTGCGAACAGCTTCCACACCCGCGACGAAGGTGGTGGCTACGGCCCCCATGCCGGGGATCATGATGCCGAGTTTGCCCTTGGCTGGCTGAATCTCACTGCCGTTGTGCTTTGCCGTTTCCTTCTTCACACTCTTACGCTGCGTCGCCATGGTCTGCCGCTTCCTGATTAGAATTTTGCGATTGAAACAAACGGTTATGTTCTCGTATTAAGAGATGAATTGCAACCCGGCGGGGCCGAATGAGCAGGATCAAGCCTTAACGGTAAGTACCAGCATTGGGTGGAACGGTCGGACGCTCATTGTTCGGCTGTGCGAATGCGATTCTGCCAGTGCGACCATACAAACCAGATGAATCCGATGCCCAGAACGGCGACTATGACAACATCGAATTTGTGGAGATACTTTCCCAGTTCACGCCAGTGTTCGCCCATCTTCATACCGAAATAGGCAAGGGCCAGGCACCACGGCCAAGACCCTAGAAACGTATAAATATGGAAGCGCGCCCGTGGCATGCGGGCGATTCCGGCAGGCAAGGCAATGAACGTTCGGACGACGGGCAACATGCGGGCGATGACGACCGCCAGATATCCCCAGCGGAGAAAGAAGCGGTCCGCCCAATCCAGTTCGCGGCGCGATAGGAGAATCCATCGTCCGTAACGCTCGACGAGCGGGCGGCCTCCATAGCAGCCGATCTCGTAAGCAACCAGCGACCCCAGATTGCAGCCAATCGCTCCGGCGGTTGCGACCCAGAACAACTTCATCGTCCCGGTAAAAACCAGGTATCCGGCAAAGGGCATGATGAGTTCGGAAGGCAAGGGAATGCATGCCGACTCTATACCCATGAGAATTGCTACGCCCGCGTAGCCGGTGGCTTTTATCAGCGAAGCGATAAATACAAAAAGGACCGCTAGAATTTTTTCCGTCATGAATGTGAGGATTTGGCGGCGGTCGCGTGATATTTGACTCGCGAAGTTCCAGTCGCCAAGGCGAGAGTACTAGAAGCTGCCGTCCTGAGTAAATGTGAAACCTGGCAACAAGGCCCCTGCGGCGCTTTTCGTTACTTTGATGCGGACAGTAGGAGCGTCAGGCGCGGTGATGCCCGCGGGGCGCAACACCGCATATTTAGTAAAGACTTCGTCGTAGACCTTGGTCACAAGATAATCCTGACCATCGGCATCGCTGCGCCAGACTTGTCCGAGAAGGATGGTTTTTACGGCCACATTGCCCCCATTGTTTGACAATTCAGACTACCTAGCTCGCATGATGCCGTCAATGATGCGGTGCGTTACCAAAGGGAATTTAGTGGTGGTGGCGAGCTTGGGCAAAGCATCTGATACCATGATTTTCGTTCCCAGAAAGTCGCGGGAAACCCCGATTCAGAGGAAATAAAGGGAAGTTTTCATGCCACGCGGTACGATCGTTCGCCAACCCGCAAAAACCGGACGCCACGAAGGTGTGCGCAAGACCGGTGAAATTCAGAAAAAAAGCCAAAATAATAAGCCGATAGCCGGATACCGATCTGGAAAGGCACGGGGGGGAATGGAAGCCCCCGTCGCTATTGACCGCGTGTCAAGCCCGGCAGCTCGAAAATCGGCCAAGGGATCCAATCGCTACAATCCTATCGCTCCAGAACGTGTTGCTGAAATTCTTAAGCGGCTCAACGAACTATATCCGGATGTGACTTGCGCGCTTATTCATAAGAACGCTTGGGAATTACTGGTGGCTACGATTCTTTCCGCACAATCCACGGACGTGAACGTAAATAAAGTTACACCGATCATATTCAAGAAATACCCCACTGTGCAGGATTTTGCAGCGCTCAGTCCTGAAGAGTTGGAACCCGACATCCGCTCGACGGGATTTTTCCGTAATAAATCGAAGTCGGTGGTGGGCGCGGCGAAGATGCTTGAACAAGACTTTGGCGGGGAAGTTCCCACTGACATTGATCAGCTGCTCACTTTGTTTGGGGTGGCCCGAAAAACTGCCAACGTTGTTCTCGGCAGCTGGTTCAAGATGGCTGAGGGCGTTGTCGTGGATACGCATGTAACGCGCATCTCCCGGCGACTGGAACTCACCAAAGAGGAAGACCCGAAAAAGATCGAGCAGGATTTAATGCAAATCATTCCCCGCGAACGATGGATACTTTTCTCCCATCAAATCATCTGGCATGGCCGTAAATTGTGTTTTGCCCGCAAACCCCAGTGCGCCGAGTGCCTGCTGGAAAATATTTGCCACGCGGCTGACAAAACCTGGAGCACAGTGGACATTCACAAAAATGCGAGGCCGTTGTAACTTGCCTGCCATGCGTACTTTTGGTCTCTCTATTATCGTCATTATTCTTATGAGCACAATTTCTTCTGCGCAGATGCCTACCATACCCACGGCCATTACCGATCCCAAGCAGATTGTTTCCAAATCCAACGTCGCCGTGGAGCGCAATTTTGAGATCGAAAAACTTTACATGACGCGGGCGGTGGGTGGCACGGCATGGTCGCCAGATGGCAAGACGATCGCTTTTATCTCCAACATCAGCGGAAGAAACAATATTTGGCTGGTTCCGTCGGAAGGCGGATGGCCGACGCAGCTCACGGTGAGTGACCAGCGGCAGGCGCGTCCAGCATGGTCGCCCGACGGAAAATGGATTGCCTACATGTCGGACTACGATGGCGACGAGCAGTGGGACATATTCATGGTCGCGCCGAAAACCGGTGAAGTGAAAAATGTGACCAATACTCGCGAGATTGCGGAGGAAGACCCGGCATGGTCGCCCGATGGGCGGTATCTGGTTTATATGGTGAAGCCGAAGACTTCTTCGGTGTTTGAAATTGACGTCTTCGATACGGTGCTTCGGGATGTAAAGCACATCACCACCGGCACGCCGAACGACAGAATGAATGTGCGGCCTATCTGGTCGCATGACGGCAAATGGATTGCCTATACGCAGGAGCAGGCCAAAGGGACAGACTCGAATATCTTTATAGCGGAAGTCGCTACCGGGAAGAGCGATTTGCTCACTCCGCATGAAGGAGAGCAGATTTTCAGGGTAAGCGATTTTTCCCCTGACGCGGCATCTTTGCTGCTTACTTCAAATGCGGTCAATGGATACGAAAATGTTGGCGTGCTCAACATAGCGAGTAAGAAAATCACATGGCTGACCAAAGAAAAATGGGAGACATCGGCCGGACATTTTTCGCCTGACGGCAAATCGGTCACTTGGACGGCGAATGTGGATGGCAACACCGACATTTTTATTCACGATCTTTCACCCGGTAAAACGACGCCGGTGCCATTGCCGAAAGGAGTGAATGAACTTGGCGGAGCGGAGTCGGCATTCACGCGCGACGGTTCGCGGTTGCTCTACTACCACGACGGCGCAAAGGCCCCGAATGATGCCTGGGTGTACGCGCTGGCGACCGGCAAATCTCATCAGGTGACAAGTTCGCTCGTGGGCGGAGTGCAGGCGGATGAAATGGTTGAGCCATTCCTGGTGCACTATCCCAGCCGAGATGGCAAATGGACCATCTCCGCGTTCGTCTATGTACCGTTTAACCTGCCGCGGCAGCCCATTAGTCCGGCAATTGTTTATGTACATGGCGGCCCGGCATCGCAAACGGTGAACTCATTCAATCGGCTGATTCAATACATGGCGAACCAGGGGTACATTGTGGTCGCGCCCAACTATCGTGGCTCGACCGGATATGGAAAAGACTTCCAGCACGCTAACCTGTTCGACATGGGCGGAGGCGATCTGCAGGACGTTCTGGCGGCCGCCGATTGGATCAAGCAAACCGGCTATGTTGATCCCAAAAAATTGATTCTTATGGGCGGAAGTTACGGCGGCTACCTGACCATGATGGGAGTCACGAAGGCACCGGATGTTTGGGCTGCTGGCGTGCCGATTGTTCCTTTTGTGAATTGGTTCACCGAAATTGAGCACGAAGATCCTGTGCTACAGCAGTCGGACATCGCTACCATGGGCGATCCCAAGACGAATAAGGCGCTGTTTGAAGACCGTTCGCCGATTTTCTTTGTGGATAAGATTAAGGCGCCACTCTTTATTCTGGCAGGCGGGAATGATCCGCGTTGTCCGGAGGAGGAATCGCAGCAAGTGGTTGACGCGGTCAAAAAGAACGGCGGTAAGGCCGAGCTCAAGGTCTATAAAAATGAGGGCCATGGCTTTGCCAAAGTGGAAAATCTGATTGATGCTTATCGCCGTGCGACCGGATTTTTGAAGGACACGGTTCCGCCCGCTGATTGCGGGTGTTCATTAAATCCGTGAAGTTAACATTGAGGCGGGTAGACGGCCCTACAGTGAGTGCCGTAGGGCTCTTAGAGGAAATCACAAGCTCGGAAGAGGGAATCTAGATTGCCCTCTTCGTGATGATTGTGGACAAAGGCGTGATTCTCCCCTGACACCGTTCTGCTTCGGGTGAATCCAAGACGGGGTAAACGGTAAAAACCCGAATCCGCCTTTGTCCCACGAACGGTACGTTAAGCGTGATCTAGGAAAATTGATATCGGGATCACTCTGTAACCGGGCTCTGCAGACTGTGTAGCGCCGGGTATGACCCAGCGATTGGCCGAAAGACCGCTAGGGGTTTGTGCTGTCGGCTGTTTATGCCGCGCTAGGCAAAAACTTTCCTAAAATTACAGTATCTCCGGTATGTCAAAAGAGATTTCATTCACGTATCACTGAATTAACCCCAACGCGAAGGAGACGGAAGGCAGGCACCGGTAATCACCTCCCCTTTTGATCCGGTACCTGCCCCTCCTGCTTTTCAAGTAGTTTTCCTTTAACTTTCAAATTACCTTTTAGTCTTCAAAGCCTATTGATGGAGCGACGGGAAGACCGACACAGGCTGGCGGAACCGGTGGCTTTGTTTCCCTTAGGCGTGAGCTGCGGACGCGGCGATGGCGCCGAGCGCGTGAAGAGGAAGAGGTTCCGCATGGAGATTTAGCTGGCGGACGACAATACCTAGCACCGAGTCCGATACCAGCGTCATGGTTTGGCAGCAGTGCCCGCATAGCCAGAAATGGGACACCTTGCGGACAATCTTCGCGTGTCGGGAACGGCCCACGGCTTCGAAACACACACTCGGCTGGTCGAAGCGAAAAATGCGTCCATGACGCAGATAACGGAGAGGCACGCCACAATGCGGATTAGAGCATTTTGAAATCATGGTTGATCTCGCGCCTACAGCACCCAGGAATGTTTGGTCATAAACAAGACCGATACGGATAATGAAAGGAGTTACCTATTCAACACAGTCGCATGTGTTATATCGCACGATTTCGCCTTCGTCCTCCATCGGGTCGTTACTGTATTTTTATCTAATGAATTTGAGCTTGGTTATTCTCTGCGTCGGACGGGATCGCCGAAAGCTTTTGAGTCCATCGCAATCTGCATCAAAGGTTTTTGTATTCAATGAAGTGGTCTCAATCCAAGAATGAGGGTTCCACAATTGTCCGCACAAACGCCTATAGTCTGGCCCGGATCTCCTTACCCGCTCGGAGCAACTTGGGATGGGGAGGGAGTAAACTTCGCGATCTTCTCCGAACATGCGGAGCGGATTGAACTTTGCCTGTTTGATACTTCCGGACGCCGGGAACTGTCCAGGATCCCGTTACGCGAGCAAACCGACCAGGTTTGGCACTGCTACCTTCCAGAGGCGCGTCCCGGTCTTTTATACGGTTACCGCGCCTACGGACCCTACGATCCCGCCAAGGGGTTTCGCTTCAATCATCACAAACTGCTGATGGACCCTTACGCGAAACAACTCCAGGGCAAGCTCGACTGGAGCGATTCGCATTTCGGATACCGGATTGGGCACGCAAAAGAAGATATGTCATTTGATCGGCGTGACAATGCCTCTGGAGTTCCGAAAGGGATGGTGATTGACTCCGCTTTCACCTGGGGCACGGACCGAGCGCCGAAAATCCCGTGGCACGAGAGCGTGATTTATGAGGTGCACGTCAAAGGCTTCACCATTCGCCATCCCGACGTGCCTGCGGCATTAAGGGGTACGTACGCGGGCCTGGCCACCGCCCCAGTAATTGACTACTTCACCCGGTTGGGTATTACCGCCGTGGAACTAATGCCGGTGCATAGTTTTATAGACGATCGCAGACTTGTGGAAAAAGGACTGCGGAATTATTGGGGATACAACTCCATCGGATTTTTTGCTCCCGAGCACCGCTACTCCGCGACCGGGCACGCCAATGAATTCAAAACGATGGTCAAGACCCTGCATTCAGCTGGCATCGAGGTCATTCTCGACGTCGTTTACAACCACACGGCAGAGGGCAATCAACTGGGCCCGACTTTATCTTTCCGCGGGATTGATAATCCTGTCTATTACCGGTTGGTGGGCGACAATCCGCGTTATTACATGGATTACACGGGCACTGGTAACACCCTGAATATGCGGCATCCGCGTGTGTTGCAGCTGATTATGGACAGCCTGCGTTACTGGGTGCTGGAGATGCATGTGGATGGTTTCCGCTTTGATCTGGCAGCCACTCTCGCGCGTGAGCTGCATGAGGTGGATAAGCTGGGAGCATTTCTAGACATCATCCATCAGGACCCGGTGCTCTCGCAGGTAAAGTTGATCGCCGAACCCTGGGACTTGGGCGAAGGCGGCTATCAGGTAGGAAAATTCCCTGTGGGGTGGGCGGAATGGAACGACCGCTATCGCGATGCGGTGCGCTCCTATTGGAAAGGCGACGGCGGATTGATCGGTGAACTGGCGTACCGGATAACCGGCTCGAGCGATTTGTACGCGCGCAGCGGTCGTCGTCCGTACGCCAGCATCAATTTCGTGACCGCGCATGACGGCTTTACCTTGCAGGACCTGGTGAGCTACAACGGAAAGCATAACGAAGCGAATGGGGAAGACAATCGCGACGGCACCGATAACAATCGCAGTTGGAATTGCGGGGCGGAAGGGGCAACAGAGGATCCTCAAATTCTGGCCTTGCGTGCCCAGCAAAAGCGCAACTTTCTGGCTACGTTATTCCTTTCGCAGGGCGTGCCAATGATGCTGTCTGGTGACGCGATCGGCCACACGCAAAACGGAAATAACAACGCCTATTGTCAGGACAATGAAATCAGTTGGATCAATTGGGACCAAAACGCTGCCGATGCGGAGCTTTTGGAATTTGCCCGGCAGGTGATAGCGATCCGCAAAAATCATCCCGTGTTTCATCGCCGCAACTTCTTCCAGGGGCGCGCCATTAAGGGAGCTGAGATCAAGGACATTTTGTGGCTCCGCCCGGACGGAAAAGAGATGACGGACGAGGAGTGGAACCGGGAGTCGGCGCACTGCTTGGGCGTATTTTTTGCTGGCGAAGGTCTGGAAGAGGTAGATGAAAGAGGGAAGCGGCTTAGCGACCTGAATTTCCTTTTGCTCATCAACGCGCATTTTGAGGAGGTTGCGTTTGCCGTCCCGCAACCTTCCTTCGGAAAAGAGTGGATTGTGATGCTTGATACCGCGCAATCCGATATTCCCAGCAATGGGAACAATCACCAGATACCCGAGCGATATCCTCTCAAAGGTAGATCGCTTTGTTTGCTCATGCAACGTCAGGAACGGCGCGCCTCTGGCTCTCCGGCATATTCAAAAGAGCTTGAGGAAGTCATGAATGAGGCATAGGCACGACATGCCCTTTGGGGCGCAGTTTCTTGACGACGGACGCCTGCGCTTTCGCCTGTGGGCGCCCAAAGCAAAAAGGGTTCGCTGTCTGGTGGAGGGAAGAGCCAGCTTTGCATTGGTCAAGCACGACGACGGCTGGTTCGAATTTATCGGCGACGATATTCCAGCCGGAACGCGCTATAAATTCCAGATTGATGACGGGCCGGAAGTCCCTGACCCGGCCTCCAGGTTTCAGCCAGAGGATGTGCATGGGCCGAGCGAAGTTGTGAATCCGGCCGCGTTTGAATGGCAAGACGCCGACTGGACCGGAAGGAGTTGGGATGAAGCGGTCATTTACGAGCTGCATGTTGGAACGTTTACTCCTGAAGGCACCTTTGCCGGGGTGGAGCGAAAACTGGATTATCTGCGCGATCTGGGAGTGACTGCCGTTGAGCTTATGCCGCTGTCTGATTTTTCCGGGAAGCGGAACTGGGGATATGACGGCGTTCTGCCATTTGCGCCTGAAAGTTCTTATGGCCGCCCGGAAGATTTGAAACGGTTGGTACAAGCGGCGCATTCGAAGGGACTGATGGTTTTCCTCGACGTGGTTTACAACCACTTTGGCCCTGAGGGAAATTATCTTCGTCTATACGCTCCTGACTTTTTTACCAGCCGTCATTGCACGCCGTGGGGCGAAGGCATTAATTTTGACGGAGTACAAAGCCGCGTGGTGCGCAACTATTTTATTCACAATGCGATTTACTGGCTGGAGGAGTACCACTTTGATGGCCTGCGCTTCGACGCAATACACGCGATAGCCGACGATTCCAGGCCCGATATACTCACGGAGTTGGCGCAGACCGTACGGCTGAAGTTTGGAAATGAACGGCAGGTGCATTTGGTTCTGGAAAATGAAGCGAATGCCGTGAAGTACATGGAACGCGACACGAACTCGCGGCCCAAGCTCTATAACGCGCAATGGGATGATGATCTTCACCATGCTTTGCATGTTTTGCTGACGGGGGAAAAGGATGGCTACTACAGCGATTATGGGAAAACTCCGGTTGCACAATTGGGAAGATGTTTAGCTGAGGGGTTTGCTTTTCAGAATGATCCGTCGGCATATCGCAACGGGAAGAGGCGCGGGGAACTGAGCAAGCATCTTCCTCCAGGTGCATTCGTTTCGTTTTTACAGAACCATGATCAGATAGGGAACCGGGCTTTCGGAGATAGAATCGTTGAGAGCGCTCCAGAGGCTAAGATTAAAGCGGCGATCGCGATTTTGCTGCTTGCCCCGCAACCTCCGCTGATTTTCATGGGGGAAGAATTTGGAGCGCGAACGCCATTTTTGTTCTTCTGCGACTTTCAAGGGGACCTGGCAACAGCTGTCACCGAAGGCCGGCGCGGCGAATTCCAGCAGTTTGCGAAATTTTCCGATCCTGAAGTGCGTGCGAAAATTCCCGATCCTAATGCAGAAAGTACATTCACACGGTCCAAATTAAATTGGACGGCGCTGGAGCAGCCGGAACACGAATCGTGGCTGCATTTTTATCGGGAGATGCTGGCTTTACGACAGCGTGCAATTGTTCCCTTACTGCGTGAATTGATTCCCGGAACCGGGAATTTCCATACTTTTGAACCCTTAGGCTTGGCGGTGGAATGGCGGTTGAAGAACGGCAGCAAGTTGAAGCTATTTGCAAATCTGGGAGACGATGAAATTCCAGCGCAAGTTGGCGCCGCATCTCAGATCATTTATTCATCTTCTACCCGGTCTTCGTTGCCGAACCGGCTTATTCTAGAACCCTGGACCGTTTGCTGGAGAATGGAACCATGAGCCGAAGCGAAGGGAACTCGGTGCGGATACCTCTCGCGACCTATCGCCTGCAATTCCATCATGCGTTCACTTTTAAGCAGGCATCGCAGATCGCGCCCTACTTGGCCGCACTTGGAATCTCTCACTGCTACGCATCGCCATATTTGCGCGCACGCCCCGGAAGCATGCACGGGTACGACATCATTGACCACAACAATCTGAATCCGGAGATCGGCACTCCGCAGGAGTTTGACGAATTTGTTGACTCGCTCCATCAGCGAGGCATGGGGCAGATTCTAGACATCGTTCCCAACCATATGGGTGTGATGGGAAGCGACAATGCCTGGTGGCTTGATGTGCTGGAAAACGGCGAGGCGTCTCCCTACGCGGAATTTTTTGATATTGACTGGCAGCCGGTGAAAGACGAATTGCAGGAAAAAGTGTTGGTTCCAGTACTGGGCGATCAGTATGGGAATGTTTTGGAGCGTGGGGAACTGGTCCTGCGATTCGACCAAGAGGCCGGAGAGTTCAGCATTTTCTATGAACAAAATCGTTTGCCCATCAATCCGAAGGAATATCCGCGAATTCTCAGCCTGGGTATTGAGCGTCTGCAGCAGACACTCGGCCCGCAGGATGAGAACCTGCTTGAGTTGCAAAGCCTGATTGCGGCTTTCCGCCATTTGCCGGCACGAGTTGAGTCAGATGCTGAGAAGCGTGAAGAACGCATCCGCGACAAGACTATTCATAAACGGCGGCTTGCTGCGCTGAGTGTTCGGTCTTCAGCGACAAGGGATTTTATTCAGGAAAACGTCGCGAAGATCAATGGAACCCCGGGCGATCCGCGCAGCTTCGACGAATTGCACGAGTTGATCAAGGGGCAAGCTTACCGCGTGGCCTATTGGCGCGTCGCCGCCGATGATATCAACTACCGGCGTTTTTTTGATATCAACGACCTCGCGGGCCTGCGCATGGAAAACGCCGCGGTATTCGAAGCGACGCACCGCTTTATCTTCGAATTACTTCAGCAGGGAAAAATCGACGGTTTGCGCATTGATCATCCTGACGGGCTTTACGATCCGTTGCATTATTTCTACGGCCTGCAGTGTGGGACGGCACGCGTGCCCGAGCAGAACTCTTCTAACAAAAAGCACTTTTATGTGGTGGTTGAGAAAATCTTAACGGGAAAAGAACGGTTGCGTGAAACGTGGCCCGTGAATGGCACAACCGGGTATGACTTTACCAATCTGGTGAATGGATTGTTTGTTGATTCGGACTCGCTGATGCGAATGGAGCGGATTTATCGTGTGTTCACCGGGCAACGCGCGATTTTTAGCCAATTGGCGTATCAGTCGAAGAAATTTGTGATGCACGGAGCGCTGGCCAGTGAACTGAACGTGTTGGCGAACCTGCTAAGCCGCATTGCACTCTCGGACCGGCACACCTGCGATTTCACGCTCAACAACTTGCGCGACGCGCTGGGCGAAGTGATCGCGCGCTTTCCCGTTTATCGCACTTATATAACCTGCGCGCGCGTCTCCGACGACGATCGCATGCGCATTCAGCAAGCTGTGCGGGCCGCGATTCGAAACAGTACTGCGGCGGATACCAGTGTCTTCGATTTCATCCAAATGGTATTGCTCACGAGCGCAGGAGAAGGTCACGTTGAATCGTACAAACGAGCGGTTACTCGTTTCGCCATGAAGTTCCAGCAATTCACCAGTGTAGTAATGGCAAAGGGCATGGAAGATACGGCTTTCTACCGCTACAACCGGTTTGTGTCCTTAAACGAGGTCGGCGGCGATCCCGGCAAATTCGGCGCGGGTCCTGAGGAGTTCCACAGCCGGATGCTTGAACAGACGGCGTCATGGCCTCATACCATGCTAGCCACTTCCACGCACGACACAAAACGCTCGGAGGATGTACGGGCCCGGTTGAACGTGCTCTCGGAATTTCCCTCGCTATGGCGGAAGAATGTTCGGCATTGGCGCGAGATCAATCGCGACAAGAAGGGCCAGATCGAAGGTCAGGAGTTGCCTTCTCGCAACGATGAGTATCTGCTTTACCAAACACTGGTCGGCGCGTGGCCGTTGGAGTTCGATGCGCAAAAGTTTCCGGCGGAATTCTGCAAGCGTATTCAGGATTACATGCTTAAAGCGGTCCGGGAAGCAAAGAACCATACTAGTTGGGCAAACCAGAACCTGGAATACGAAAAATCAATTTTGCGATTTGTGGAAGACCTGCTGAGGCCATCTGCCAAAAATGTGTTTTTACAGGAGATGTTGACGCTGCAAACGCGAGTGGCCCAGGTTGGAATGTTTAACAGTCTCTCGCAAACGCTGCTTAAATTGACCGCTCCGGGCGTGCCAGATATCTACCAGGGCATGGAACTATGGGATTTCAGCCTGGTAGATCCTGATAATCGCCGGACGGTGGACTATAGGATTCGAAAACAAATGCTCGAGGAAATGCAAGGGTGGAAGTGCAAGGACCTGCCCATGAAGCTGCAAGAGCTTCAGAACAGCATGAGAGATGGGCGCATCAAGCTTTTCGTGACATGGAAAGCTTTGCATTCGCGCAAAGAATATCCAGATATTTTCCAATTGGGCGACTATCAACCGTTGCAAGTGCGCGGCGACAAAGCCAAACATTTGGTCGCTTTCGCCCGTTGCCATGCCGGCCGGATGGCTGTGGTTGCCGCGCCTCGGCTATGCGCGCAGCTTCTGGGTGAAAACGGAATGATCCCGCTGATCCATCCGTCTGGCATGATACTTCTGTTGAAGTTCCCGCCGCCGGTAATGCCGCGCTGCAAAATGTATTTACTGGCGACACCGTACAGACTCCGAAGTCAGGAGTGCCAACGTGGCTCCCGGTCGCAAGTGTGTTGGGAAGGTTTCCTGTTGGATTGTTGATCGCCTGAGCGTCCACTTTTTAATGAGAAAAAATTGGGCGAGAACATAACTATGACGTGGCGTGCTTGTGGGAAAGAACGTGCCGCCATCCAGAACACGGTTCACGGCCTCGACCAGATCGCGTGCAGCATTGCCCTTGTTCACAGCCCCACGGATTGCTTTGGTGTCGAAACCCTTGATCATTTCTTCGGAAAGATGCAAGGAGAAAAGAATGACCGGGATCTCCGGTTGGGATTGAGAGATTTTTCGCGAAGCGTCCAAGCCGTTCATGACCGGCATGGTAATGTCCATGATAATGACATCGGGCCGGACCTTTAGAGCTTTCTCCACCGCTTCCTGCCCGTTGATCGCTTCTTCGCAAATGGTCCAATTGGGGACCGCTTCCAGTAAATTGCGAATGCCTAAGCGCATGACCTCGTGATCGTCGGCCACGAGAATTCGTACTTCATCGAGTGCGGTGGGGGATGTCACTTTTTGGTTTCGATCGCCTCAACTTCTATGAAAATATGAATGGAATTGTACAGGGAAAAGACCCGGGAGAAGTATGGCCCGAATGAGTTTCGCTGTAACACCAAAGTGGTAAGGTCAGCAGTACTGACGGAGATGTTGCTCACATTCCTCACCTTGCTCCTAACCAGGAACAACGGGAAAGCACTTCGTCTCATTGTGAATGCGACTGGGTGCGGTGTCGTAGTAAGAATGTTCCATGAAATTTGTCCGCCCTCAGCCTGCAAACACAGCTTCCGGAGCCATGCTTAAGACTGAGGGCGGTTTCCACCGCACCTAGTGAAGGGCTTAGATGTCGATCAATCGGAGCAGGTTGGAGCAGGTATCGCTACTTGCGGATTTGTGCCACTGATTTTTGCGCGCCTCGGATCACCTCCTACAGGTTTTACTTGAGACCCTTAGGAAGGAAATCGGTTTTGTATGAGCCATCCCGAAATCGCCGCCTAAAGGCAAAGTCACGCGAGGGTACTGCAAGATGCCGGGAGAACTACAGATTCAGCCTGATCGTCAATTCGCGGCAACGCATTTAGGCTACGAACTGGAAGTAGGGGTTCGTATCGAGTTATAAAAGGAGGCGGCAGATGCTCTATTGGGCATTAGTTTTCTTGGTTGTGGCGATCATCGCGGGAATTCTTGGCTTCGGAGGTATTGCAGTCGCTGCTGCGGGAATCGCGAAGCTCCTGTTCTACATCTTCCTGGTAATTTTCCTCGTGACCCTCGTGATGGGTCTGGGGAGACGCGGAAGAAGCGGTATTTAACCTGGAGAAACAATCGTAAATACCCACCTTCATCCCAACGAAGGTGGGTATTTTTGTGCCATCGAAAGACAGGTGAAAAATGGAATCGAAACAGGAATCTCGAACAGCGCGCATCTGGATTATTGCCGTGCTCATTGCATTCGCAATTCTTGCGATATGCGTCGCCGCTTATTACTACACATTTCACGGGTATAAGAAACAACATCCCGCTGTCGCCCCTGCGGCAACCGTTATTTTCTTAGAAGTAAATAAGACAGGACTCCCCTCGGGGAGTCCTGTCTGGTAACAGATCGGGATTTACTGCTGGGGAGTATTTCCGTTGGATCCGGTAGACATATTGCCTTTCATGCCGTTGCAGTTGTCTGAGAGCATGTCCACTTTGCTTACATTAAAACTGTTTCCCGAGGCCATGCCGGCCGAACGTTTGCGATCCGGTCGATGCGGCCGACCAGGTTCCGTGCAGCGCAACCGTGTGACCAACGTGCGCCGACACGTCCTGCCCGCTGAGTGGTACGGACCTGCCATGTTTGGTTTCCAACACATACTGTCCGTTCTGTTGCGCCACACAGCCCTTGATCTTCTTCTGCGAATTTGTAGCGCCGCTCATGCTGGTGTCATTGCTGGGAGCTTGCTGCATGGACGGGGATGAGCTTTGAGTTCCTTGCGCGCCGGGAGTGGAATCAGGGGTAGCTGTTGTTTGGGCAATGTTGCCAAGGAGAACAGCAGTATCGTGGCAAAGGGAAGCATGATTTTTTTCATCGTTAAATCTCCTGTTGAAAAGTCAACTCTTCACAACTTAAATAGGTCCAGTGGTTATCAAAGAACTTGGCCAGCCTGCAAGCCAAGGGACGATGTGGAGTAGTGGTTTTGCTTTTTTTGCAACACCGTTTGGATGGCGATGAGTAAGTCTTCGCGCCGCCCTGCTTTGTCGCAAAAAGCGTCTACGACATTCGCCATGCCATTGGGCACGACCGCGCAACCGGAAAACATAATGACCGGTATGGAGGGCCAGCGTTGCTTGATGGATTTCGCAACCTTGCCGCCGTCCATTCCCGGCATTTCGTAGTCCACAATTACCGCGTCAGCAGAATAAGAGGCCAGAATTCGCAACCCATCAATGCCGCGCGACGCAGTAAATACGCGATATCCTAGCTCCTCATAAATTTCCTTATAGAGGCCAAGCCCCGGTTTGTAGTCGTCAATCCAGACGAGAGTAGGGGGCTGCGAGGAGGTGCTTGTGTGCTGCCAACGTTTCGCGCGGGGCGCAATTGAATGCGTTTGCTTGCCTGAATTTGGCACTTTGTCAGCGTAAGTGTTCGCCAAAGGGCGCGCAATTGGTGCGACTCTGTACCGCCTCGAATATGGTGCTGTATGCGCATTAGTACACTGATTCGGGATTTTTGATGGAAAAAGTGCGATATTTGGGCGAAAAATGTAGATAGCCGCCCGTGAGTCGCAAGCTCCACGTGACGGAACCTGACAGTAAATACACTTATTTTCCAGGAGACCAATGTATCCAGAGATTATGGTGGTTCCAATGCGCGAGGAATTGACGCGGCTGGGCGTTCAGGAGTTGCGCACGAAACAGGACGTGGACAGCGCACTTGAAACGAAGCAGGCGGGGACGGCAATGGTAGTCGTCAACTCCATTTGCGGATGCGCCGCAGGCCGTATGCGCCCTGCCATTCGCGCCGCGTTACAGAATGCGAATCGGCCGAACCACATGTTCACCGTTTTTGCTGGTCAGGACGTCGAGGCCACGGAACGCGCTCGCGGTTACTTTACTGGATATCCGCCCTCGTCACCTTCCATCGCGTTCTTTCGCGATGGCAAACTGGTGCACATGATCCAGCGCAGCGATATTGAGCATCGGGAAGCGGCCGATATTGCCAACGAACTCAAACGCGTTTTTGATCAATATTGCACTTTGTCCACGGTCTAAATTCAGATTGCCGGGCGGATGTGCATTTCTGCCCGGCAAGTACGTCTCCCCGCGCGCAACGGTGCTAGACTTTTGTGCTATGAAGCTCCTTGTGGTCTTTTTGCTTGCGTCCACCTTCGCTCTCATGACTCCCCCAGCCTCAGCCCAGCACAAACAAACGAATAGGCCACCGGAAAAAGCTGCTGTCTCTGCCCATCTTGATGTTGCTCCGGATCTGGCGCAGAAACTTGCCCGCTTTAAATCCGTGCAGATGCCTTTTCATTCCGCCGGGCTGACGGCACAAGAAAAGAAACTGGTAGACAAGTTGGTGGACGCTACGCGCTACCTGGAAGATATTTATTGGCGGCAAAGCGATCCGGAAGGATTAAAGCTGTATCTGTCGCTTGAGGGCAGCACCGATCCCAAAGATGTCGAACTGCGACGATATTTACGCATTAACGGTTCACGCTTCGATCTGATTGACGACAACAAACCGTTCGTCGGAACCGCTCCCATGCCTCCGGGGCGTGGATTTTATCCGCATGGAATCACACGGGACCAGATTGAGCAGTACGTAAAACAGCATCCGGATAAAAAAGCCGAAATATATAACGGGCAAACGATCGTGTATGCGCAGGGCGACGTTCTAAATGACCGCTGGCTTAGTGGCACGCCCTATCACGTGGTTTTCCGCGAATTCCTGGAACCGGCAGCGAGAGACCTGCGCGAGGCAGCGGCTTTGAGCAGCGAACCTGCGTTCGCCAAATTTCTTCGCTTGCGCGCGGACGCCTTGCTGAGTGACGACTACTTCAAGAGCGATCTGGCCTGGCTTGATTTGAAGGACCCTAAATTTGACGTAATTTTTGCGCCTTATGAAACCTATCTCGACGATTTGCTCGGCGTGAAGACTTCCTACGGCGTCGCGGTGCTCATTCGCAACGAGGAAGAGAGCAAGAAACTCGACATTTTCAAAAAATATGTTGGGGACATTCAGGACGCGCTGCCGCTGCCCGCCGAAGACCGTCCATCGAAGCACGGCCTGGAAACACCGATGGAAGTAATGGATGCCCCGTATCGAGGAGGCGATCTGCGGCACGGATACCAGGCGGTCGCCGACAATCTTCCCAATGATCCCCGGGTCCACGAGCAGAAGGGAAGCAAAAAAATATTTTTCAAGAATTTTATGGATGCGCGAGTGAATTACGTCATCCTGCCGCTGGCGAAATACGTCATGCTTCCCGATCAGGCGGATAAAGTTTCGGGTGAGGGCTATTTGCTGACTACGATCATGCATGAAATATCCCACGGCTTGGGGCCGGCTTTCGCGCGCACTTCATCCGGGAAGGTGGATGTGCGCGAAGCGATTGGCCCAATCTATGGGGGGCTGGAAGAGGCGAAAGCGGATGTGGTCGGAATGTTCGGACTCAATTGGCTTGTGAATCACGGCGTTTTGCCCAAGGAAAAGCTGGAAGAATATTACGCTTCGTATGTTGCGGGAAACTTTCGCACCGTTCGCTTTGGAACGGGCGAGGCCCACGGGCAGGCGGAGATGATGGAGTTCAATTATCTTTGCGAACACGGCGCGATCACTTACGAAGCGTCGGGGAAATATAAAGTGCAGTTTGAGAAGATGCCGGATGCGATTGCTTCGTTAGCGAAGGAGTTGTTGGAGATCGAAGCCACGGGTGGTCGAGGCCGGGCGGAGGCCTGGTTTAGGAAATATGACGTGATGTCCCCTGAACTGACGGCAGCGTTGAAGACTGCGTCGTCGGTTCCGGTGGATATTGATCCGGTGTTTTCGTTCAAAGACGAACTGAAGTAAATGTAGGCGCGAGCGTCACGCTCGTGCAGGATCATCCGCGAATCAAGAGCTACACAAAATCCACTTGCGCGGGGCGCGGGATAATTCCGGCTTTGTGACCCATATCCAGCAGGCGTCTCACTGCTTCGCGTCCATCCGGGCCGTAGTCGAGGGTGCGCTCATTCACGTACATTCCCACGAAGCGGTCAGCCAGTTGGGTGTCTAAATCACGCGCGAACTGCATTGCATAAGCCAATGCTTCTTCACGGTGATCCAAGGCATACTGAATGCTTTCCTTGATGGTGCCGGAAACGCTTGCCATAAGTTCCGGACCAAGATCGCGGCGGATCGCGTTTCCACCTAGAGGCAGAGGCAAGCCAGTCACTTTCTGCCACCATTTACCCAAATCAATAATCCGGTGCAAGCCCGCCTTGTCGAATGTCAGCTGACCTTCGTGAATGATGAGCCCAGCTTCATAATTTCCGGCAATGACTTCGGGAATAATTTGATCAAAGGGTACGACCGCAGTTTCAATTCCTGGCGCAAACAAATTTAGGGCAAGGAATGCGGTGGTCATGGTTCCCGGAACGGCGATGCGTATCTGTTTGATGTCACTCTGCGAAATCGCCCGTTTGGCCACGATCATTGGACCATAACCATCGCCGACACTGCCCCCGCTCGGCAGCAGGGCGTACTTGTCCTGTATGTACGGATATGCGTGGAACGAAATCGCGGTCACATCGTATACGCCTTCCAAGGCTTTGCGGTTCAGTGTTTCGATGTCGGTCAACGTGTGACTGAAGCGTAGGCCGGCCGAACGGACCTTGTTGGTGGCCAAGGCATAAAACATGAAGGCATCGTCGGAATCAGGGCTATGGGCGACAGTAATTTCACGGGTTGACGCGCTGCTGGGCATGGATTGTTCCACTTCTCCGGAGACGACAGGTGTAGGCATGGTTTGAAGTAAATCCCTGGCTAGACGTTGGCCTTCCTGAAATGTTTCCATCCGGAAGCAATTCCCGAAGCCAGCAGGACCTTAATAATTTCCGCGAAAATAAACCAGTACAAGCCGAATTGCAGGGCAAGTTTAAAGGAATGCGTGTACACAAAAAGCCATCCAATGCCGCCGGCAAATAACACAATTTCTCCCAGCACACTCCCGATCGCCGCGCGAGTAAAGCTCTTGCGACCGCGTTCCATGATCCACCCCGCGACAAACGCTGCGAGGGGATAGGCCATGAGATATCCTCCGGTGATGCCACTTAACTGCGCCAGGCCGCCGACTCCGGCAACGCTGAATACTGGCAAGCCGGACGCGCCTTCCACCAGGAACAATGCCAATGCCGCGAATCCTCGGCGACTGCCGAGGGTAAGACCCATGAGCAGCACCGCAAAGTTTTCCATGGTAAGCGGAACAGGAGTAAAGGGAAGCGGAACGGTAATGCGCGCACAAATCGCGACAAATAAACTGGCGGCAATTACGATGACAGCCTGTTCCGCCCAGTACAGCACGCGATAATAACGCCCTAATGTCTCTGTTGCCGATCTCGCCATAAGGCCCCTTTGCCGCAATTTATTTGGGATCGTGTGGGTCGTGCTCGTGTTCCGCGTCGTGCGAATGACTTCTCGTTTCAGCCTGCCGCACATGGCGGCGCATACGCAGAAACAATGTGGCTCCTACCCAGAACACCGCTAACCCGCTCGCCGCCAGGATCAGGAACAGCCAGATCATCCTCACGACGAAATAGCATAACAGATGAGCCGGGATTTAAAATTAGCGGACAAGAATGCTGTGTAATCACTCCGGGTGAGGATGTTTAAGCCTCCTTCATTCCGAGGCAATGCTTTACTTCCCAGCCATCGCATCTTCAATGGCATCCGGCGTTCGCGGTAAATTGCCCGTCAGATTGATCAGCTTGCCATTGGGATCCACGTAGAAGTCGTCTTCAATGCGCACACCGATTTTCTCCTCGGGAATGTAAATGCCCGGCTCGATGGTGAATGCCGCACCAGGGCCGAGCGCCACGTTGTAGTCTCCATCGTCATGCACTGCGAGGCCGATGTAGTGGCTCAGCCCGTGAATAAAATATTGGCCCAGCGGTTGGCCATGCAGGTCCTTGCCATGCGTATTGATGTAGTCGTAGGCGACCTTATAGAGCGAATCGGAACCGGTGCCCTTCAAAATCGATTTGCCAGAGTGAAATGCGTTGATCGCGGCCTCCTGCGCTCCCAGCACAATGTCGTAAATCTCCCGCTGGCGCGCAGTGAACTTTCCCGTAGCCGGGACGGTGCGCGTGATGTCGGCGGCATACATGGAATATTCTCCGGCGGCATCCATCAAGACGAGGTCGCCAGCGTTGATGGGGCCGTCATCGGCGGAGTAATGGAGCACGGTCGAGTTAAAACCAGCGCCGACAATCGGCGCATACGCCGGGCGCTCGCAACCGCGCTTTCCCCATTCGTATTGCAGAAGAGCGGAAATTTCACGTTCCGTCATGCCCGGCTTGATCGCGCGCATGGCAGCTAGCTGCGCGGCCATGGATGCATTGTCGGCTTTACGAATCAGTTCAATCTCTCCCGCGTCTTTCGTTGTTCGCAGCGAGCTGAGGAGCGGCCGCACGTCATTCAATGAAATCACAAGGGGAAAGGCATTGGCCCGCTTTAACCAATCAATGGAAGTGGCGGAGTTTGAGGCATCATCGCTGGTTACAACGTCGGTAAATATAGTTGCAACCCTGGTGGGCAGCAATCGAACCAATTCCGCGCGCAGATTATCAATCGCCTCGACTTTGTCGAACCCTGTGATTTTGCGCGAGTCCGGATTTTCCGGCCCGAGTTTGGGGCCAGTCCATTTTTCTTGTACGTAGCTATGCTGCGGCAAAAAAAATATTTCCGTATAAGGATGAGCGGGTGAATCCGGCTTTGCGGAGGTCTCTGGGACGATTAGCAGCGCGGCGCCCGGTTCCGTCCATCCGGTAAGGTAATAGAAATTATTGTCCTGCCGGAAGCCGTACACATCATTCGGCCCTTCTGCTTCAAGTGGCGCAAACAGCAGAACGGCGGCGCCATTGGTTCGTTCCGCAAGTTTCTCGCGGCGCGCGCGGTAGATTGCATTGGGCTGGCGCTCTGTGCACCAGGCGCATTGCGCAATGATCAACAAAAAAAGAAATAGCTTCCGGCTGTAGCGCATTGTTTTGCCTCCGTTACACGCCCACGGGGAATGGCTTGCTGTGACTCTCGGACAAGGACAGCCCTGAGAACCGGCCCTGTAGCAATGACATCAATCCCGTGTACCAGTATCCAACGACAAACAGAATCAAAAACGGCACGGTGATGTAGTTCTCATTCACGACGGCATAATAGACAGTCATCGCGAAGTAAGTTCCGATGATCAACTCCAGCCAGGGAATCCATCCCAGCCGCTTGCGGTATTTGCTGGCGCGCACTTTATCTTTTTTGGATTCCACGCGGTATTTCGGAGTGCGGGCGAAGGCGGACTGCTTGCCGATAAGTGCCTCCAGAACCGCGCCCGTATTTGTGACCGTCAAGCCAATTCCCAAGGCCATGAGGAAGGGAAGATAAAGCAGCGCTCGAAACCAGCGGCGCGGAAACAATTCGCGCTGCGACACCAGGTAAAAACTGGATATCGAGAATGTTGAAGCAAGAAAAAGTGGCAGGTCAATGTAGAGCATCTGAAACCAACCCTGATAAAAGCGGATAATCATGGCCGGCAGCAGCAACACTGAAAGCAACACCATGAGCGGATAGCTGAGATTGGAGGTGAGGTGATACCAGGCTTCCAGTTTGACGTGAAACGATTGTTTGCTTTTCAGCACCCCAGGAAGGATCTTCTTGGCAGTTTGGATTAGTCCCTTGGCCCAGCGGGCCTGCTGGGTTTTGAACGCCGTCATTTCCACGGGTAGTTCGGCAGGACATTCAACATCCTGCAGATAGACGAATTTCCATCCCTTCATCTGCGCACGATAAGAAAGGTCGGTGTCTTCGGTGAGTGTGTCGTGCTGCCATCCGCCCGCTTCTTCGATGGCCGTGCGGCGCCACACTCCGGCGGTCCCATTGAAATTAAAGAAAACACTGCTGCGTGCCCGCCCGGAGTGTTCCAGCACGAAATGGCCGTCCAGAAGGATAGCTTCGACCTCGGTCAAAAACGAATAATTGCGATTGATGTGCGTCCATCGCGTTTGCACCATGCCCACGGAGGGATCAGTGAGATGGTGAATGGTCTTCAACAGAAAATCTTCCGGAGGGGTGAAGTCCGCGTCGAAGATGGCGATGAATTCGCCCTTCGCTGTATTCATTCCCTCGGCCAGTGCGCCAGCCTTGTAACCTTCGCGATTCGTGCGATGAAGATAGCTGACAGGAAAACCCTGGGCCTCGTAATTCTCCACTAGAGCGCGCGCGACGGCTTGAGTTTCGTCGGTCGAGTCATCGAGGAGCTGGATATCCAGCTTGTCCAGCGGGTATTGCAACTTGCAGATCGAACTCAATAGGCGGTCCACGACATATTGCTCGTTGAAAATTGGCAGCTGAACTGTGACACGGGGCAACTCGGAGAACTCGGACGGGGGAGCCGTGGTTTTCTTTCTGCGATGCTTGTAATAGAGATAAACCAGAATGTAACGATGCACGCCGTAGGAGGCCAGCAGAACAAGCACGATGAAATAGGGAATCAATAGCATCATGTCAAAGGCGTTCGGCTGGTAGAGGCCCTTGAAAGTTGTGTCAAGAAAGTGCTGGCGTAGATATGGGCCAATTCCGCGAGAGGCAAAAAACGCAAGAAATATTGCAGAACTGGGCATGAATTTAGCGATGCAAGTTGCTGGAAGCCATCATTCTAACAGCAAAGATCTGACAGTAAGATGAGCCGGGCGATGGTCGGTAAGACGAATCGCTAGTTCAGGAAATACTGGCGGTACAGCGTGTCCCGCTGCGCGG
Organism: uncultured Acidobacteriota bacterium; assembly: GCA_963831435.1. Taxonomy (GTDB): domain Bacteria; phylum Acidobacteriota; class Terriglobia; order Terriglobales; family Acidobacteriaceae; genus JAICKN01. Next base: position 83,350 of record CAWHQK010000017.1, on the reverse strand, counting down.
GGCGGAAACCGGCGTCACGGATAATGCGGCGCAACTCTTCTTCGGTAGTGCAATTTGTCACGCCTGCCGCGCGTACGACGTTTTCTTCCAGCATCACCGAGCCAACGTCATTTCCACCGAAGCGCAGGCCCATCTGGCAAACCTTTAGCCCTTGCGTCACCCAGCTTGATTGAACATTGAGGAAGTTGGAAAGGTAAAGCCGCGAGATGGCGAGGACCTTCAAATACTCAACCGAAGTTGCTTCTTCCCATTTACGGCCGCCAAGGGCGGTGTTCGCCGGCTGAAAGCTCCAGGGAATGAAGGCCGTGAATCCGCCGGTTTCTTCCTGCAGATTGTAAAGCTCTTGCAGATGGTTGATGCGGTGTTCGTTACTCTCCCCGACTCCGAACATCATCGTAGCCGTCGTCCGCATGCCGAGCTGGTGCGCCGTGCGATGTACGTTCAGCCAGTCATTGGTCAGGCACTTCAATCGCGCAATGCGGTGACGCACTTCATCGTCTAGAATTTCCGCGCCGCCGCCGGGAATGGAATCAAGCCCAGCGTCACGCAGCCGTGCGATGGTGTCGCGAATGGACATTTCGCTGTATTCGGCAATGGCAATAATTTCCGAGGCCGAATAGCAGTGCAAATGCACCTGAGGAAAGCGCTGCTTGATGCCACTGAGCATCTGCACGTGCCAGTCAATCTTCAGATCAGGATGCAGACCGCCCTGCATCAGCACTCCGGTGCCGCCCAGTTCCACTGTCTCGCGAATCTTGTCGTAGATAGTTTCGAAATCGAGAATGTATCCTTCTTTGGATTTAAGGCCTTTGAGCGGGCGGTAAAACGCGCAGAAGGTGCAGTACTCGGTGCAGTAGTTGGTGTAATTAATGTTGCGGTCAATAATGTAGGTGACGACGCCTTCGGGATGCAGGCTGCGGCGAACGGCGTCGGCTTCCATGCCAATGCCAATAAGGTCGTCGGAATTGAACAGATCAAGAGCTTGTGATTTGCTGAGTAGCATTAGCTAGATTGTAGCGGAGGCGGGCGCGGAGTCCAACCCTGGCGATGACTTCGGCGGGCGGCGGACTAAGCGGTTTTGCGAATGGCCACACCGGGCTCTGAACCATCATGTTTTTTTTGGCGCAAGCGGCGGTACTCGATGTAACTGAATATACCGCTGATAACCGCCATAACAATCAAGGCAATAACGGCCGCCAGGTAATATTTTGAGAAAAAGCTGACAATCGCTTTTCCATAAATCGCGCCCAGACCAGCAACGACTGCGTAGCGCAGTCCACGGCCCACCCCAATCGCGAGCAGGAATTGTTTTGGCGAGTACTGGAGCGCTCCAGCGGCTAGTACGAAGGGCACCAGGGGAAATGGCGGAGGCAGGATGGCCGGCACAGCCACGGCCCCGAACCCCCATCGTTCAAACCGGCGGCACACCTGGTCTATCTTTTTTCGCGAGAGTTTGTGCTCAAGAGCTTCTTTTCCGCCCTTCCGCGCCAGGCTGTAGGTGAGGTAAGCGCCCAGCACTGCACCGACCGTCGCCATGATCGCGTAGTAATACCACAAGTCTGGCCTGCTGGCGGCAAGCCAGATGGTGAGCACATCCATGCTGCCAGTGATCGGAACAATCGAATTGTCCACGATGCCAATGAGGATGAGTCCCGGCCCTCCCAGGCGCACGAACCAAGCCAGCATTGTGCCTACTAGGAGAATCTCAAGATGTCCACGCATAAGCTGCTATTAGAGGCAAACCAAGTAAATGGAGTGGTATGCGGGAGAATGGGTATTTTGGAGCTTTGGTACCTAGATTTTCGGCTGTCCCTCGACAGGCTGCAACAGATCAAGATTCGGGACTGCCGGAAGCGCGCCGCATTGTCGCGCGTAATCTAGAAAAAGGCGCAATCCATCCATGCAGTCCGCGTCGAGGTTGTAGTAAATGTTGCGGGTCAGGTAATCGCGCACTTCTTGTTCTGTAAGATCGAGTTTTTTCGACCATTCCACCACGATTCGAGCCACATTTGACGGTTCAAGCCCGTGATCGCGAGATTGCCGGAAGATGAGTGGCAGGTCTAGTTTCGATTCGGTTTTTTCCAGCGACTCACGCCGCACCGCCCAAAAGGCGAAGACAAAAGGCTTGCCCGTAAGCCGGATCCATTCTTCGGCCAGATCGTACGTCTGGTACTTCGAGCGGTCCACTTTCAACGCAGGGTCGCCGATGAGGAGCGCGGCATCGTGAGTTTGGAGCATTCGCTCCAAATCCGGAGCCATGGACGTGAAAATCCGCCCTTCACCCCACCACTTGGCAAACAAGACCTTGGTGAGCGCAACAGATGTGAGCGACGAAGTATCGAGCGCGACCGTCTTTATTTGTTCGAGCGGCAGTGCGCTGACCAGCAAAATGGAGCGGACCGCCTGGCGGGAAGCAATGGCCACCTCTGGCAGAATCAACAGATTAGGCACCGTTGCGTAGGCCGCTGCCGGAATAATGCCGATATCCGCTGAGCCTTCCCTTAACTGCTCGGCGCAGCGCGAAGGCACGGTATAGGAAATATCAAAGTCCGCACCAGCGCTGGCGTGTTCGAAATCCCACATAAGGGGCGCGGTGTTGAGGTACGAAATTGCCGAGATTTTGAGTCTTGCCATGTTTATTTTTCCGATTCTAACAAAGATGTTCATATGACCTTGACAGCGCTATTTGCCAAATTTAGAGTCCGCGGCAAGGCAACAGGAGGCAGGACATGGCTGAGGCTCTCGCGAAGCGAATCAAACCATTGCAATCGCCGGAGATAGAATGGCTGGCGCTTTCACTGACGCCGGGGTTGGGTCCCATGCGCGCGCGCCGGGTTGTAGAGCGTTTTGGCAGCGCAAAGGCTGTTTTTGAAGCTACGCTCACTGAACTGGAAGCTGTGGGAATCCAGACAATTTCCGCGCAGGCCTTGGGAACGGGCCAATCCATGGAACTGGCGCACGACGAAACGGCGAAGGCCGTTGCCGCGGGCGTGCGAATTATCCATTGCGAAGATCCAACTTATCCCGCTCGGCTAAAGCAGATTTATGATCCCCCGCTGGTGCTGTTTGTGCGCGGGAATGTTGATGTACTTTCGCTGCCCGGGATCGCAGTCGTAGGGACGCGCCATCCTACGCCGTATGGAACAGGAATGGCGGAACGGCTAGCGTGTGATCTCTCGGCTCGGGGACTGTGATTTTCAGCGGCCTGGCGCGCGGCGTGGATGCGGCCGCGCATCGAGGAGCGATCGCTGGCTAAAGGCAAGACCGTCGCTGTGTTTGGCACTGGAGTGGACGTGATCTATCCCAAGGAAAATAGCCGGCTTGCCGAGCAGATCCTGGGCATCGGCGGGGCGCTGATTTCGGAATTCCCCATGGGCACTTTGCCGCTCCGCAAAATTTTCCTATTCGCAACCGCATTATCAGCGGATGTCCATTGGCGTGCTGGTGGTCGAAGCTGCCGAGTATAGCGGCACGCGCATTACCGCGCGCTGCGCGTTGGAGCAAGAGCCGCGACGTTTTCGCGGTACCCGGCAATGTCACCAACAAAAATTCCTGGGGACCGAACACGCTTATTAAGCAGGGCGCGAAACTGGTGGCGACCTGGGAAGACGTTTGGGAAGAACTCCCTTCGGATGTGCGACTTGCGCTCGAACCCGTAGTTGCCCCTGAATCGCCGGAGGGGGAGAACCGCATCATTATTTAAGGACGACGAACTCTCAGTCCTCACGAACGCAAGATACTTGCCGTCTTGAAGGCAGATGAAGCGATCGCACATTGATGAGATCGTCGAGCGCCTGGAGCCGGAAATTTCATCGTCTGAAATATTTGCCGCGCTGTTCGAACTCGAATTGCAGGGAAGGTAAGGCAGCTTCCGGGCAAGAATTTTGTGAAATGTTTTTAGCTCTGGACCGCGATCTCTTCGCGAAAGATCGAGACGGACTTAAGCATCGTGACTGAGAAGTCATGGAAGCCGTAGCTGGACGAGCCAAGCTGCGAAACTTGTTGTCGATTGGCGTATTCGTGCTAGCTTCAAAACGAATTCACGGTTCGATACTGAGGGAAAATTGATCAAAGGTTTAGTCATCGTCGAATCGCCGGCGAAGGCGAAGACCATCCAGAAGTATCTGGGCAAAGGGTATCACCGTCGAAGCTTCGCTCGGTCACGTGAAAGATCTGCCGAAGAGCACTCTGGGCGTGGATATTGACAATGAATTCGAGACCGAGTACATCGTCATTCCCGGCAAGGAAAAGTCCTCGCCAAGCTGAAGAAGTTGGCGCTGACGGCTGACAAAATCTATCTTGCGCCTGACCCGGATCGCGAAGGCGAAGCCATGGCCGCCCACCTGGCCGAAGAATTAGGTGACGGCAAAAATCGAAAAAGAAGAAAGAAAAGAGTAGAATGACGACGACGGCGACCGCATCCGCCGCGTCACCTTCAACGAAATTACCAAGCGCGCAGTACAGGAAGCCTTCGAGCACCCTCGCGACATCGACCGCGATCTGGTGGACGCGCAGCAGGCCCGCCGCGTGCTCGACCGTCTAGTCGGCTACCAGGTCTCTCCTCTGCTTTGGGATAAAGTTCGCCGCGGGCTTTCCGCCGGACGCGTGCAAACCGTCGCACTCCGCTTGATTGTCGAGCGCGAACGGGAAATCAAGGCCTTCGAGAAGAAAGAATATTGGACCATTGACGCCAACCTCGCCGCGCCATAACCGCCGGCCTTCGACGCGCGTTTCTTGGCAAAGGCGAAGAAAAAGTCGAAGTCGCTAACGGCGAAGAAGCGGAAAAGATCCGCGCCGCCCTCGAAAAAGCAGACTGGCTCGTCCGCACCGTCGACAAAAAAGAGCGCCGCCGCAATGCGACTCCGCCGTTCACCACCAGCAAATTACAGCAGGATTCTTCGCGCAAACTGCGCTTCAGCGTGAAGCGCACCATGATGATCGCGCAGCGCCTTTATGAAGGTGTCGAGCTCGGCGAGGAAGGCTCCGTCGGTCTCATCACCTACATGCGTACCGATTCCACCGCGTGGCTCCAGAAGCCCTGACCGAAGTCCGCGAATACATCGGGAAGGAATACGGCGACGCAGTACTTGCCGGAATCGCCAAACACATATAAAGAGAAGAAAGATGCGCAGGCTGCGCACGAAGCGATTCGTCCCACGTCGGCCATGCGCCATCCCGAGCAGATCAAGCAGTATTTAAAAGAAGATGAGTTCAAGGTTTACAAGCTCATCTGGCAACGGTTTGTGGCTTCGCAAATTATGCCCGCGGTCTTCGACCAGACGACCGTCGATATCGACGCCAAGTCCGGAGCGGAGACTTTCTGGTTCCGCGTTACGGGATCGGTGCTGAAGTTCGATGGCTTCCTGAAGGTCTATGAGGAGTCGAAAGAAGACAAGGACGAGGAAGACGAAGAACTCAAACACAAGCTGCCTGCACTCGAGCCCGGGCAAAAGCTCACCCTGAAGGAATTGAAGCCGGAGCAGCATTTCACCGAGCCGCCGCCGCGTTACAACGAAGCTTCGCTGGTGAAGGAGTTGGAAGAGCGGGGGATTGGACGTCCATCCACCTACTCGGCGATTCTGAGCACCATCCAGGAGCGGCAGTATGTGCAGAAGCTGGGCGGAAAATTCACGCCGACGGAAATCGGCCTGGTCGTTACCGATCTTTTGATCGAGAACTTCCGCGACATCTTCGATATTCAATACACCGCCAGCTCGAAGAAGAATTGGACGAGATTGAGGAAGGCAAGGAAAACTGGACGCAAGCGCTCGCCGACTTCTACAAAAAGTTCGAGAAGGACCTCAAATACGCTGCGAAGCACATGGAAAACATCAAGCGTATGGAGAAGCCCACTGATGAAAAGTGCGAGCGCTGCGGTTCGGCGCTGGTCATCAAGTGGGGAAAGCACGGATCCTTTTACGCTTGCAGTTCGTACGATAAAGAAGATCCCAACAGCTGCACTTTACCAAGGAAAATCCCATCAACCTGCCGGACCTGGACTCGGCTGACGTGCAGGAAACCGCGCAGGAAGAATACTGCGAGAACTGCGGCCGCGTGATGGTGCTCAAACGCGGACGCTTCGGGCAATTCATGGCTTGCACTGGGTATCCCGATTGCAAAACCACCCGCCGTTTGGATCAGGGCAAGCGAGTGCCGGACATTCCGCTGGATGAGCCGTGCCCCAAGTGTGACCGTAACCTAATCATTCGGCATGGCCGCTATGGCGAATTTACGTCATGCAGCGGATATCCCGAATGCAAATATGTGAAGCAGAATTTCATTGGGGTAAAATGCCCGCTCTGCAAGGACGGGGATTTAGTGGAGAAGAAAGCGCGCAAGGGGAACACTTTCTACGGCTGCTCGAATTATCCCAAGTGCAAGTTCACTTCGGCCAGTAAACCCATCGCGGAAAAATGTCCGAGTTGCGGCAATGAGTTCCTGGTGGAGAAGAACTTGAAGGCGGGGCCGGTAATTGCCTGCCCGAATAAGGAATGCGATTTTGAGCGCCAGGCCGAACCTGCGCCCGTTGCATAACTATTATGAGCGGCGGACCATTTTTTTTGAATCGGCCCGCCGCTATCTCTTCATCAAATATTTCGCCATCAATTTGTCCGTTCGCAATTTTCCTGGAGGATTTTGAATGCCTAAAAAGCCGACTTCTGCCGACGCTCAACTTGTTTTGCAACTTTATGACTTTCGCCGCGAATCGGAAATGCGGAAGGCCCGCGCGTGGTTTGCCGGCTTCTGGCCGAAGAGCGCGGATGACATTTTGGAGGTCGTCAATAATTTTGGCACGCAGGAGAATGCGTGGTTCCGCCAGATAACCGGTTATTGGGACATGGCGTCGGCTTTGGTGCTGAGCGGCGCGCTGAATGAGGATTTGTTTGCCGAGACGAATGGCGAAATGTGGTTCGTGTTTTCCAAACTGAATCCATTTTTGAAGGAAGCCAGGGTTAAATCCAAACGTCAGCAAATGCTTGCGCGGGTGGAAAAGCTTGCCAAGAAATCCAAGACTGGCCGCGAACGCCTAAGCTCCATGGAAAAGCAATTCGCGGCACGTCGTCAGGCTGCAGCCGGCAAAGCCTGATACAAGGAACAAAAAGTTACGGGATGCGCTCGTGGGACGTGCACTCAGGAAAGATATTTCTTGATGTACTCGTCCTGCGTTTGCGCAAGCTCTCGCGCGTCTCCGTCAAAAATCACTTTCCCATCGCGCAAAATCAGGAATGACATCGGGACTTCCGCCTTTGATCCCGGAGGCAGCTTCTTCATGTGACCGCTGGCACGATCGAAAGCATGGGTGGCCATCACGAATGCATCCTGCAGCCGATGCGTCACCAGTAGGGAACTGGTCTTATATACGTCTCGTTGTTTCACCAGAAGCTCGATAATGTTTGTGGACGTGATCGGATCTAGCCCCCCGGTCGGCGAATCATAAAGCAAAACTTCCGGCTTGGTGATAATCGCTCGCGCAATCGCCACCCGGCGGCGCATTCCACCCGACAATTCCGAGGGCAGCATGTCTATCGTGTTCTCAAGTTCCACGAAGCTCAAGGCTTCGCGTACGCTTTGGTCAATTTGTTCTTCCGGAGTCCTGCCCTCCTCCATTAGCCGGAAGGCGACATTCTCCCGTACATTCAGGGAATCAAACAAGGCGCTTTCTTGAAACACGATTCCCACCCGCTCGCGCAGTTCTGACAAGCGGTTTTCTTTCATCTCAGTAATGTCTTCGCCGAGCACAAAAATACGTCCGCTGTCCGGCTTCAACAGTCCCAGAGCCAATTTGAGGATGGTGCTCTTACCCCGCGCCGGCCGTGCCAAAAATTGCCTTGGTTTCTCCGTGAGGAAGGCGGAAGGAGATGCCATCGAGCACTGGCTTGTTTTCAAAAATAAGCTCTACGTTCTCGAACACAATCGCGTCACTTGGCGGCTGCACCCTGGCCTCGGAGGGAAACATTTGGGAAGACAGAGACATCAGCGAAACCCAAGCAATAAAGTCAGTGCGCGGGTGAGGAAAGCATCCACGGCAAGAATGAGAACGGAAGAAGCGACCACTGCCTGCGTCGTGCTGCGGCCGACTCCCTGGGTGCCTCCGCTGGTAGCCATACCGTAGTAGCAGCCAATGCTGGCGATTACAAATCCATAAAATACCGGCTGAATGAGGCCAGTAAATACATCCGCAAAAGCAAGAATCTGCCAGGCGTCCGTCCAGTACTGGCGGAAGTCGAGCCCTAACAGCAAAGTCGCAACCGCGCTTCCTCCTAAAAGACCGAAAAGATCGGAAAGGATCGTGAGGAAGAACAGCATGACCGTCGTGGAGACAATGCGCGGAGTCACCAGCTTCTTGACGGGATCGGTGCCCAAAGCGCGCATGGCGTCAATCTGCTCAGTTACCACCATTGAGCCGAGTTCGCTGGCCATGCCGGAAGCATTTCGCCCCGCGACCATGAGTCCTGTAATCACCGGTCCAAGCTGGCGCACCATCCCCACGGAAACCAGTTGGGCAATCAGCGAAAGAGAACCGAAACGCTGCAGCGTGCTGGCGCTGTTCATGGCCAGCACAGCGCCGGTAAACGTCCCCGCCAGTACGGTAATGGAAAGCGAACCTACACCGATAAGGTCGGCCTGTTGCAATATGTCGGCAACATAGAGCGGGCGCCGGAAGAGATTCGCCAGCGCCTGCGCGGAAAGCAGGATGTAGTCCTGCACGGCCTGCACTTTTTGTTTGGCAAATTCGCCGGGCGAGATCAGTTCCACGCGACTGAGAAAGTCTTCGGCAGACATATTATTTTCGTGTACTGAGGGAAACTATATCAGAGCAGCGAAACGTCAATCAGAATTTTGGAGTGGTCATTCCCGGTTCTTTTTCTTGATTTCGATGTTCAGGCGCTTGATTTTCTGGTTGAGGGTGGAAAGTGGGACTTTGAAGCGCTCCGCGGCTTCAGTCTGGTTCCAGTTACATTTTTCCAGCATATCTACAATAATGTGGCGCTCGCATTCTTCCATGATGTCAAAAAGCGTCGCGTCGGAACGCTGCTCGAATAGAGGGAATGCCGCGCCGCGTCCGGCGATATTATCCGGCAGCAGGTCAACTCCAATTTCTGAGCCTGACGACAGCACAACCGCACGCTCAATTACGTTTTCAAGCTCGCGTACATTGCCCGGCCAGGAATAACTCATAAGAGCGCGCAGGGCCTCGGTGGTTGCAATCCGCGCCGGCCGCTGGTTTTCAGCGGAATATTTTTCCAGGAAAAAATTCACCAGCAGCAGAATGTCTTCCTTGCGCTGGCGGAGCGAGGGAAGATCAATGCTGATGACATTGAGCCGGTAGAAAAGGTCTTCGCGAAACTTTCCTTCCCGCACCAGTTGGCGCAGGTCCACGTTGGTGGCAGCAATGATTCTGACGTCCACCTGAATTTCCTGCACCCCGCCCAGGTGCATGAATTTCCGGTCTTGCAGCACGCGCAGGATTTTTGCCTGCGTGTCCATGCTCATGTTTCCAATTTCATCCAGAAAAAGAGTGCCGCGGTCGGCGACTTCAAACAAGCCTTTCTTCGACGCGATGGCGCTTGTAAACGCACCTTTCACGTGCCCGAACAATGTGGACTCAAGCAAGTCCGCAGGCATGGAGCCAGTGTTCACGGGCACGAAAGGCCGTTCGCGCCGGTCGGAGTGCAAATGAATTGCCTTGGCGATCAGCTCTTTTCCCGTACCGCTTTCGCCCTGTAGAAGAATGGTGGAGCGGCTGGTGGCGACCTGCGAGACAAGATCGAATATTTTGAGCATCACGTCGCTTTTGCCGACGATATTTTCAAAGCTATAGCGCTGCTTTAAAGCGCGCTTCAACTGCACGTTTTCTTCTTCTGTCCGCCGTCGCGAGATGGCCGCGCGTACGTCGGCGAGCAACTTTTCGTTGTCCCAGGGCTTTTGAATAAAATTTGCCGCGCCCGATTGCATGGCGCGCACCGCATTTTCCACGGTGCCGTAGGCGGTAATCATGATCACCGAGAGGTGCCGGTCCTGCTCGCGAATTTCCGCGAGCAGTTCAATGCCATTGCGGTCAGGAAGCGCGAGATCCAGCAGCACCAGTTCAAAAGGACGGTCGCCCAGCTTGGCCAATCCTTCTTCGCCATTTGCGGCGGTAGTTACGTTGTAGCCTTCCATTTCCAGCAAAGTCTGCAACGATTCGCGAATCGCGGCCTCGTCATCAATGATGAGAACAAAGCCCGCATCGCCACGAGCGGATTCGTACTCTGGCCTGCGCGTAAGTACGGCAGCTTCAGGCATGGACGGCGGTCCTCGTCATGGGAAAATCCAGATAAAAAGTGGTGCCTTCGCCGGGATGGCTCTCCACGCGGATTTTTCCCGCGTGCTCCTGAATAATTCCATAGGTGACTGAGAGGCCCAATCCCGTGCCCTTGCCCTGGCTCTCGCGCGGCGCGGTCTTGGTCGTGAAAAATGGATCGTAAATACGCTGAATATGCTCCTGCGGAATGCCGGAGCCGGTGTCGGCAACTACAACGCTGACACCTTCGCCATTGCTTGTGGCGATACGCAGCCGGCCGCCTTCGGGCATGGCATCTTTTGCGTTCAGGAACAGATTCAAAAATACCTGCTGCAACCGCCCTGGATTTCCGGAAATCGGAGGAAGACTACTGGCGAATTGGCCATCCACCGAAATGCGCGACGTCTTGAATTGATGTTCCAGCAGCGCCAGCGTGTCGTGGATGACCTTGTTGACATCAACCTCGGCGAATTCCACGCCGCTGGTGCGCGAAAAATTCAAGAGGTTGTTCACGATCTCAGAAGCGCGGAAAGTTTGCCGCGTGATTTTTTCCATCAGCGGTCCCTTTTGCGGATCGCCATGCAACTGCTTGGTGAGCATTTGCGCGTAGGACGAAATGACTGCCAGCGGAGTGTTCACTTCATGGGCCACACCCGCAGCCAGCAGGCCAATGGAAGAAAGCTTGTCCGCTTGGGAAAGCTGTGTTTCCAGTTCCACGCGCTCGGTGATGTCATCCATGATGATCAGCCGGCCAATTACATTAAATTTGCGCGTGACCAGCGGCGCAATGGCGACGTTGAGGATGCGCGTTTCTCCGGCGGGTGTCTCCATGCGGAATTTGTACAGGTTGTGAATGCCGGGCGTCTGGCGCACGCGGTAGAACTCCTCCACGAACGCTGCCGGGAATACTTCGCCCAAAGGCCGGGCCAGCGCCTGCCAGCGCGGCAAGGCATACATAACTTCCATTTGCGAATTCCAGGATTCAACGCGGTCCGCCAAATCCACCGCCAGCACGCCCACGCTGATGGACTCCACGATGTTTTCATTGAAGTCTTTCAATCGCTCGTATTCGGCGACCTTCTGTTCGAGCGACGCGTAGAGGCGGGCATTCTGGATGGCGATGCCGATGTATCCCGCGAGTGTTTCCAGCAGGTCCACGTCTTCGCTGGAGAGCAGATCGCCTGCGACGGTTTTTCCCAGTCCCATGACAGCGATTGTGTGCTTCTGCGCGCGGCAGGGAATGTAGTAATTCAAATCCAGCTTGCGGATCACTTCCTGCGCGCTCGTTTTCTCCCTCGGTACCAGATGAGTGTTCTCAAAAAATAAGTGCCCGGCGTCCATTTCTGCGCGGGGCTCGTTAAGGAAGGAAAAATCCAGCCCGTTGGTCTGGCTCATGCCGAACGACTTGGCCAGCAGAAATCGTTCTTGCGGATCGTTGGCGGCGAGAAAAATAGCCATTCGATCCACCAGCAAAGTGCGTGACAGGCGCTCCACCACCGAACTAAGCATTTTGTTCAGGTCAGTTTCCGCGCTCAACTCACGGCCAAACTCAATCAAGGTACGGCGATAGTCATAACGCGACCGGTAAAAGAACTGGTCCACGCGTTCCTGTATCCACTTGCGCACCGGATCAAAGAGCAATGCCGTAATCACAATGGCCAGTACCAGGCCGGTAGTGCCGGTGTTCGGCACGCGCGCATGCACAAGTTCCGCGACGCCGGCTATCATCGCGAAATATGTTCCAGCGACGGCAGCCGCGGAAAGCGTGTACACCATGCCGCGCTTGAAGATCAGGTCCACATCCATCAAGCGGTAGCGGAAGATGGCGTAGCCAAACGTCAGCGGCAACAGCCCCAACGATAAAACCGAAACCTTCATCGCCGGCGAGGGAAGTGACCCCAGCAAAAACGGAATCGCGTAAAACAGCGTAAAAGGCACCACTGCCAAGATCGTTCCCCGCGTTACCCACTTCAACTGCTGGCGCAAAATGGTGCGCTCCGCGCGGACCGAACTGACCCACAAAACGACCGCTGCGGCCATGAAAAACAGGACCAGATATCCCATCTGCAGGCGGTCCAGGTCCCACAGGAGCCGTTCACTGGCGCGCAAATAATTGAGCGCGAGAATATGGACCCCCAGCAACAGCAGGCCCGGAACGTAGATCGCCGGGACAATCCAGCGGTGTTTCTTAATCAGGTCGCGCTTTTCAGGAAAGATCAAAACAAAATGCAGAAATAGCGCAGGCTGCAGCAGCCACGCCACTACATTGCTCCACAGGATGGTCCAATCAAACAGGTTGAGTTTTCCGGTGTAGTGGAAGGAATAAAAAATCGCGGAAACCAGACAGAAAATATAAAAATGCAGCGAACCAGGCGCGGTCCAGCGGCGCAGCAAAACATACAATCCAATGCAGAAATAAACCAGAGCGATAAGGCGCAGCCAGCCATTCAAAGAACGGTCCACCGGAACCAGAATTACCGATGCGTCCACCGGAATGGAGCCGCGCAGCAGCGAGTAGGCCGCCTTCGACCATGTGCCCGTGCGGTACAGTTGGCGTTCCAGGTCGGCCATTTGCGCGATCGGCTGCTGATTGACCGCGACCACGGCATCGCCTGCTTTGATTCCAGCCTTTGCCCCCGCGCCTCCTTCTTCCACGCGGTCTGCGGTCAGCTTTCCGTTGTGCTCAAGCCACCAAACTTGGTCAGAGGGCACTTGCGACTCGCGTTCTTTCTGGAAATTGACACTCCCCAACACCATGGCCGCCACGGTCAACAGACCCAGCACGGCGGTCGTAAAGCGAACTTGAAAATCGCGATTCATAGGTCGAGCCGATGATTGGGTAGACGCGGGGAGAACGCCCCGGTTAGAGTTCTGCACGTTGGCTGCCATGAGAGATGCGCTGATTAACTTTATAAGTCTTTATTGCTGAATCACTTCAACCATTATAGAGAAGCATCCGCGCGGCTGCTATGTTTTCCCGTAACCCATCTGTGGTTTTTGGTAAGTCTATGAAGGCAAATAACATCTCGCCAGTGAAATAGTCCTTACGTGTTGAGAACACGGCCGGCCCATAAAAAAGGCGAGTGGCCGAAGCCACTCGCCAACAGAAGCGAACAAGGCGATATCAGTAAGAATAGACTCCAGGAAGAAAAGAATAGTTGTCCGCAATTTAAGAGTGCGAAGAAAGGCTTGTGGATTTCTACTGGTTGCAAGTGCGACCATAACCGCATCGCAATGCCTCCGACTGAACATTCGCTCACGCTGAATAGCGCCCGATTGAGGTATGTAACCGAGGGATCCGGACAGCCTCTGATATTGCTCCATGGCTTGGTTGCATATTCGTTTTCCTGGAGATTCGTCATGGCTCCTTTCAGCGAGCGCTTTCGCGTTTATGCCTTAGACATGCTGGGCAACGGATTTTCCGACTGCCCGCCTGGATTGGGCTCGGGTCTCCGCGCCGAAGCCGAACGCTTACTGCAAGTCCTCGACGCCCTGCAAATTTCATCCTGCGATCTGGTTGCTACCTCCTACGGCGGCGCAACGGCCGTGCTGGCGGCATCTATCGCGCCGCAGCGGGTTTCCCGGTTGGTCCTGGTGGCTCCAGTAAATCCGTGGTCGGCGCACGGCAAGGTGCTTGCGCCGTTCCTGTCACTTCCATTGATTGCCTGGATATTACTTCGCCTGTTTCCTCATCTCCACGCCAGCCAGGGCTATTTTTTGCGCCGGCTTTTCGGCGCTTCGCCGCGCGTTCCTCCTGACAGCCAGGCGGGATACGCAGCGGCCCTGCGCCGCCCCGGCGTATTGCGACATGCGCTTAAGACTGTTCGTAGCTGGAACCAGGACCTTCGATTGCTTGAGCAGGCCTTGCCCCGGATCGCGCACATTCCCGTTCTCTTCGTGTGGGGCAAAGAGGACAAAGCTGTATCAATCGAGTCCGCCCCGCAATTGCGCGAGCAATTTCTGAACAGTCAGATGGCCACATTCGAGGGAGTGGGACATTTGCCCTACGAAGAAGCGCCGGAGGAGTTTACACGCGCGGTGTTGGAATTTCTCCGTTGAGGAATTTTCTGGTTACCGTCGCGTTTGAATACAAAGGATTTGATTGCCGGTTCACGTCCTGCTTGATAACCTCCACCCAGCGGACAAGCTCCAAAGTTCAAACTCGATTGCTCTAAAAACTCTATGGAAAGCGTTTTTCAATCACTCCATCGCCAACGCACAAATGGCGAATCCCAAAGCAGCGCGATTTCTCTTTGGGGCATTCCCGAAGTCTGGTTGCGTTTTTTGCTGGCGATCGGAGGACTGGCGCTGGCATTCGCCGCGGCGATCTTTTCGACCGTTTCGCGACAGGCAGGGAACTTGTGGGGGACGGTGATTTTGTCGTCGTTCGCACTGCTGCTGGCCACCTTCGTCGGGCTCACCACTGTTCCATACTTGACTCGCCGCATTGGGATCGCGCGGGTGCGCAATGCCTTTGAATTTGAAGTGACCCGAGTGGGCATCGCCTATTTTCTGGCGGTGCTGGTGATTGGTATTGCTGCGTTGAACACCGGCAACAATCTTTTGTACATAGTGGTGGCCGCCATGCTCGGCGCGATTCTTGTGTCCGGCATGGTTTCCGCCAGAGCTCTTTCTGGTTTGGAACTTGACGTCCGATTGCCGCGCCATATTTTTGCCGGAGAAGCAGCGCCCGGCCGGGTCGTCCTGAAGAACGGACGCCGTCTGCCCTCGTGTTCAGTGAGCGTGCTGGCGGCGAAAGAAAAAAGAAAAACGCTGGCGCTGGATGCCTTCCACCTTTGGATTCCCGCCGCGGCGTCCTCCTGAAAGACAATGGATCCGCTTCGCCGACCGCAAGTTAAGCCGCATGGAGATTGGTGAGGGGCGACAAGAAGAGATTCTCGCAGGGCCGGTTTATTTCCCTTATCTCGCCGCAGGCGCCACGCAAGGCTCTGACCTAAACTTTTGTTTCAGCAGGCGAGGACAATTCCAGCAACGAGGATTCCGCCTTTCTACGCGCTTTCCTTTTGCCTTCCTCGAGAAGACTCGTGCGGTCCCAAGCGAGAGTGAAATCGTGATTTATCCCTCCGTGCGCGCGGCTGGCCCGCTAGCCGCGATCTTTCCCAAAATCAGCGGCGAGTTTGAAAGTTTTTTACGTGGCGAGGGAGTGGAACTGCACTCCATACGCGAAGGCACCGCCGAGGATTCCTCGCGGTATGTGGACTGGAAGGCCACCGCGAAGTCCGGCTCCACGAAAGTTCGCGAATTCAACCGGGAGGACGAGCAGAGAATGCGCATTGTGTTCGACAACCCGGCAAACGGGGTATTAACGGTTATCGCATACGAATCCATGGTGCAAACGGCGGCCTCGTTGAGCTGGCATTTTGCACAGCGGCGCGTGCAGCTTTCTTTCGCCGGGCAGGGCTATGACGGAAATCCTGATCTGTACGCGTTTCTGAAATATCTGGCTTTGGTTTGTCCACAAAATCTGGATTCGCCAAACACCGATCCACGCAAAATGGATTCTCCGGCGACAGTGCGGCATCCGAGTCAATCCATTCTAAGCAGCCTGGAGAAATCTTCCGGATTCAACGTCGTGGTGACGACGCTTGAGCGCGGGCAAGTACCCGCGGCACTCTTTTCATGCTCGCATTTGATATTCCAACGCTAGTTCCCAATGCGGCAAATTATCCAAAATAGGAATATCGATTTTGGGCTTGTCCCACATTCGTAACATAACAACCCTGCAGCATTGCACATTTCGCCAAAGCTGCCACGTGTTTTCAATGACTTAGGAGCACGCAAGGTAACCGTACGAATGGTGACCATCGTTAACTTGCACGTAGTCAAAAAGTTGATAGAGTTGGTCTCGCAAGTCACCGAAGACCCCATTCCGTGACGCGCATTCATTGGCGGATACCTAAGGGAGCGTCACTTCGATGAACCCGGGAACGGAACTGGCGTATTACTCAGTCTGGATCATGCAACCCATTTTGCAAATCATGACAGCGGGCATTATGGCGTGGCGCAGACTACAGAAGCGGTTTCCAGTATTTTTCGCCTATACGATTTTTCAGGTAGCGGCATTCGCAGTTCTTTTTCCCGCCCACTTATTTGGCGGAAAATTCTTTTCCTACGTGGATTGGTCGCTGACTACCGTCAGCCTGGTGTTCGGCGTGTTCGTCATCTACGAAGTTTTTCTTGAAGCCTTCCGCTATTTTCACACGCTGCGTGACCTGGGCAAGGTGATGTTCCGCTGGGTCGCGGTGGTTATGCTGCTGGTGGCCTGTGTAGTGACACTTGAAAGCCCGGTGGCACACGCCGCGCCACTGGGGCAGGCGTTGTTCACGATTCATCGCTGCCTGCGCGTTACGCAATGCGGGCTGGTGCTGTTCCTGTTGATGTTCTGCAAGTATCTGGGGACTTCTCCTAAACAGAGCAGCCTGGGCATCGCAGCGGGTTTTGGCGCCTTCGCCGGAATACAGATTGTCGCCTTCGCGTTCTATTCAAGCAGCTTTATCGGCCAACTCACTCTGACCCTGGTCACGGCCGTCGCTTATGACGCGACCATTTTGCTGTGGCTTTTCCATGTGCTGCATAAGCAAGTTGCGCGTGAGCCTGTAAATTCTTTGCTGACTTCGCAACGGTGGGAAGATAGTTTGACCGAAATACAACATCCGGAACCCTCAGAAGCCTTGATTCCCAGCTTCGAGACCATGGTGGATGCGGTGCTCTCGCGTTCCCATGATGATGCGGCACGAACGTCGCAGGCCGAGAGCGCGCAGAAACTTCCGGTGCAGTCCATTGGCGTACCCCTGACCAAACCCGGCACCTATCATCTCCTGCACTGATTTCTTTTGCGCTCACATCGCGCTGAGTTTTTTCCCATTGCGCCCAGCATTATTTTCTAGGCCTCAGATTGCAATTTCCGGGCAAGTGTCTCCGGCTCAAAAATCGGCGGTTGGCAGGTAAAATTCGAGCAAAGAACGGCGGCGGACCTCTTGTTGCTCAACGCAGGCGACAGAGGGATGCTCGCGGCCAGCGCGGGCGGAAGGTTCTGGGCTACCGCGGCTTCAGGCGCAAGCGACAGCGCCGCTTTACCAAACGCGAACGGCTGAATTGCGGTCCGGTAAAGATGCTTTGCCAATTCGTCCCTTCCTAGCACAATCACCTGTATGTGCGGTCGCGAGAAGTGAATTACAGCAATCCCATAGGTCGCCGCGAAAATTCCGTACTGCGCGCCTGTCCCCGCAAGCAGTTCCAACGTCCGCTGCGCTTTTTCCCGGTATTCTTCCTTCTCTGTGTAAGGGTGCAAACGTAACAGCGCGATGGCCGCCACTGGATTTCCCGCAGGCGTGGGAGAATCCTGAAAAGGCTTGCGGCGGGCGTTCAGCACGCCCAGAATTTTTTCTCCGAACCCTCGAGCAGTGTCGAAGAAGCCGCCCACGGCAGAATCGTAAAACTGCTCAATCATCTTTTCCGCGATCCGGCGCGCGAAATTGAAGTAACTCAAGTCTGCCGTGATCTCGTAGGCGTCCAGGCAGGCATTAGCAAGAAATGCGTAATCGTCGAGGACGGCTGGAACTTCACGATGCTGCGCCTGTGGATCGGAATAGGTCACTACATGCAGCAGCCCGCGCTCCGGCTTCCAGGCCTCAGCCAGGACCCGGTCCAGAGACCGCAGGCCAAAATGCCGCGCGGAATCTAAATTCAGAATTTTTCCGGCTTCCAGATAAGCCGAGATGCACAGCGCATTCCAGCCGGTATAAACGGTCTTGTCCACGTAGGGGGCTTGACGTTTGAGACGCGCAGCATACATTTTCTGCTTGGCCGAATTCAGCAAACTCTTGACCTGCTCGAGATTTTTAGTCAGCCGCTTGCTGATTTCTTCCAATGACGCGCGAACGTAGAGCACGTTCTTCGCAGGATTGTGATGCATTTCTCCCACGTCCTTGATGTCGTAATGCAGACTTGCCACAGCGGCTTCTTCTTCGGTGAGAACAGCCTTGGCCTCGTCGAGCGTCCAGGTAAAGTAGTCGCCGTCATCGTCCATGGAAATGTCGGCGTCCTGGGAGGCATAAAATCCGCCGTGCTCACGGTCGCTCAGCCACTCATCCATCCAGCGAATCATGTCCTTGGCGACGCTGGCGAAGAACTCTGAACCCGTGGCCTGATAGGCGTGAACGTAATTCTTCAGTAGATCGGCATTGTCATAAGCCATCTTTTCGAAGTGGGGGACGATCCAGCGTTCATCCACTGAGTAGCGATGAAAGCCGCCGGCAAGCTGGTCATACACGCCTCCGCGCGCCATATTTTCCAGGGTGGAGACGAATATATTGCGTAGCTTCTGGCCCCCGGTCTGCACGTACCGATCAATCAGCACGTCAATCATGGCGGGATGGAAAAATTTGGGCGAGCTGCCGAAGCCGCCAAAATTTGAATCGAACATCTTCACTGCGGCTTCAATAATGTGGTCCACCATGCCGGAAGAGACGGGACCGCGCCCATTTTCGTGAGATTCGGATTGCGCTAGAGCATTTCCCACCAGGCCCGCCTGCTCAAGGACATCGCCGTTTTTGTTCTGGTAGGCGTCGGAAATCGCCAGCAGCACGCGCCTGAAGCTGGGGCGTCCGTAATGATCGCCCGGAGGAAAGTAGGTGCCGCCGTAAAACGGCTTCCCGTCTGGGGTAAGGAAGGCAGTCAGCGGCCATCCGCCTTGCCCGCTCACCGCCTGCACCGCGACCTGGTAGCGGCTGTCAATGTCTGGGCGCTCGTCCCGGTCCACCTTGATAGCCACAAAACGCTCGTTGATGATCTGGGCGATCTCGGGATCATCATAGGATTCCCGGTCCATCACATGGCACCAATGGCACCACACGGCCCCAATATCGAGCAGAATGGGCTTATTCTCGCGCTGGGCGAGGGCGAAGGCCTCCTCGCTCCATTCATTCCACTGGACGGGTTGCTGCATCGCGGAGCGGAGGTAGGCAGAAGCCGCGCGAGAGAGGGAATTCAGAGTGTGGGTGGTCATCATTCCAGTCTAAACGCAGAGGCCGGAACTTCGGCGAAGCCAAGAGCTATCTCGAGCACAATAAATTTCATGAAGGGATGGAGTGACGGGCGTTGCCGCCCGTCCTGGTTAAAATGAACAAAGGCAGCGCATGCCCGAATCAGAAACCCAGTCTCTCATCAGCCGACGGCCCATAGGTGGCGGGCACGGGGTTTTCCGTCAAGCGCAGATATACGCCAAGCTGGGCGCGGTGGTGCACCAGATGATTGAGATACATCTGCCGGTAGGCCAGAAAACGTTGCCCGGAAAAAATTGGCTTGCCGCTGGCCAGGAGCTTCCAATTCTCCGTCCAAGCTGAGTCGGGAAGTGCCGCCAGCGCGGCGCGGGCCTTGGCCGAGCCCTCATCGAAAACCTTGACCAGCTGGGCGTTGGATTCGAATGGCAGCGGTTTGTAGGAACCGCTTGCAAAATCGAACTCCGGAGTGGTCAACACGGAAACTCCGAAACCAGCGAGTTCGGCCACATGCGGCGCAAGCTTCGCCATTGGCATGGATTTGGGATGGGGCGTGAAATCTTTTTTATCGGCGGGGACGCGTTCCAGTGCGATACGGGTTTTCCGTATCTCTTCGTCGAATTCGGGCAGCAGTAATTCTGCAATGGCCATTTTGTTCTCCAAATAAAATTCGGTACGACGGGGTTAGATGAACCGCATACAGACGGGATGCAGTTTTTCTCAGGCACCGAGAAATAAAATGGAATCGCAGAAACACAATCCCGATTTTTTCGGGCACTGGAGGCTGTCTGCCGAAAACGTGGGCGACGGAAACCGCAAATCCAGGCCTGATCGAGCCAACGACGGGCTAATCCGTGACTGCGAATGGGAAATTGTTGGTTGTGGTTAAGGCTGGCGGAACAAGAGAGAGGGCGCCGGTGGTTGTGTCCACTCCTAAGACGGAAAAGCCAGTTGAGCTGGGGCAGAAATCGAACGCTCCGCTCTGGTCAAATTGACAATTGGCAAATGGGAAAGCTGTAAAGGGTGAACCGGATAATGCCGTCAGAGAACCGCTGGTGGGGTTCAACTGGTAGCCTTCCATCGCAGTAGCGATTCCGTTGCTGTCAGCCATGGAGGCATAAACGAAACTGCCGCTGGGATGCATGGCCAGAGCAAAGGGAACGGAAACCGTGGCAAATGGCGATCCTGAGACTGCTGAAGGCGCGCCAGTCGTCTGGTTAATCGAGAATACAGAAATGTGTTTATCGCCAGATGTGCCGGTGTTGTCCGCAATTCCCAGCAAAAACTTTCCGCTGGGATCGCCCTGCAACACGGAGACTCCCAACGCGAATGGGCTGCCGGAAAGCTCGGTAAGCGCACCATTCGTCTGGTTGATGGAAAACGCCACCACCGGGCTAGTGGAGAAACTTTGGCCAACGTAAAGGAATTTTCCGGTTCCGTCCACGGCCAAGTTGCTGGAGATGCCCAAATTGAATGAGCGGAACGGAGAACCAGGCGCGGACGTCAACACCCCCGTGGTTGGACTGATCTGGTAAACCGAAATGGATGAAGAAAATTGTCCGCCCACAAAGAGAAAGCGTCCCGCAGGATCGGTGACAACCGTGTCGCCCCCTGCTGCGGCTGAAAAAGGGCTTCCGCTGATTTGGGTCAGGGAATTGTCCGAGCCAATGGTGTAGCCTGCGACGCCGGAAAAGCCGGGCATCGGTACATAAAGGAATTGCCCATTCGCGATGAGCATGCTGCTGACCTGGCCGCTGGGTAGCGTGGGCGCAGCAAATGGGCTTAAGTTTGCAAAACTCCCCGAACTGGTGAACAACGCTCCCTGAACATCGCTGCTGGATCCAAGATAGTAGAGCAGCGCGCTGGTCGTCGTGCCACCACCTCCGCCGTTTCCGCCTCCACCACCGCCCCCATTGCCGCCACCACCACCGCCTCCGCCGTTGCCACCACCCCCGCCACCACCCCCTCCACCGCCACCTGGGCCGCCGGGAGATGTGCAACTTAGAGAGCAGCTTGTACCGGAGCTCGCGCACCCAGCCAGGGTGAGCAATCCAAAGATGACCAATAAGATCAAAATCCAGGTTTGGTATCGCGAACTCATTTTTTTCTCCACGCCCGCTCCTCCGGCCAATCGACGGAAGGACCGGGAAGAAAACGCTTTAGCAAACAAAATATCCAGCGCAGGCACTAATCCCAAGAGGGACAGGCTACTCCCAACGGTAACGTTACGAACCAGCGAGCCACAAGATTACGAACGTACCGGGTGCCAGGCTGGAAAAGCTACGGCCTCGGCACAAAAGGGCGAATGTTGGAAAACTTATTGTGGAGGAAGCGTAAACGCTTTGCTGTCAATGCATAAGCTTTTCCACGTTTGAACGATTTATGATGAACGGCAGGACAAACAATCTAGGAGGAACGATGCCACAAATTCTTGCTCCGGGGGGCAAGGCCCCAGATTTCACGCTGCCGGTGACGGCGGACCAAAAACTTTCTCTCGGCGAATTGCGCGGACAGCCGGTGGTTTTGGCTTTTTATCCGGCGGATTGGAGTCCGGTCTGCGGAGACCAGATGGCGTTCTACAACGAGATTCTGCCGGAATTTCAGAAACATAAAGCGGAACTGATGGGCATTTCGGTGGATGGGGTTTGGTGCCATGCAGCCTTCGCCGAGGCGCGGCATTTGCATTTTCCGCTGCTGGCAGATTTTGAGCCAAAGGGCGCGGTGGCAAAGAAGTATGGCGTCTATCGGGAAAATGACGGCATCTGCGAGCGCGCGTTGTTTGTGATTGATAAGAACGGCACGATTGCCTGGAGTTATTGTTCGCCGATCGCAGTGAATCCTGGCGCGGATGGAATCTTGCAAGCACTGGAGTCGTTGCCGAAGTAAGAGGCACAGCGAAACCAACAGGAAGGCGCGGTGGACACCAGGTAACTGAGGAGCAGACAAGATGTCAGAGTTGAAAATTATTGTAACCACGAGCGACCACATTCAGGGTGATGCGCAAGCTCCGCTCACGTTGGTGGAGTATGGCGATTACGAGTGTCCGCATTGCGGAACGGCGTATCCGATTGTTAAGCGGGTGCAGAAGCATTTCGGCAAGCGGTTACGCTTTGTCTTCCGGAATTTTCCGTTGGTGCAGGCGCATCCGAATGCACAAAGCGCGGCGGAAGCGGCGGAGTTCGCTGCTACGCACGGCAAATTTTGGGAGATGCATGATGCCATCTACGAAAACCAGCGCGAGTTGAGCATGGATTTCTTGCTGCGGCTGGCAGAAAAGCTTGGCTTGGACGCACGCTCGCTTGCGAAGGCCCTGAAGAATGAAGAGTATGCGGAAAAGGTCCGGGCGGACTTTCTCGGCGGCGTGCGCAGTGGGGTGAACGGGACACCGACATTTTTCATTAATAATCACCGGCATGATGGTCCCTTCGACTATGGGGATCTGGTGGAGAGTATTGAGCGGGCGGGATGATGGATGGTCAAAAGACTGTTGTACACAGGCTTGAAAAAATTGAAGGCGGGCTGCGCTAATACCTGAAAAAACAGGCACCCCTGAGTTCGCAAATTAGCAATCGAGAACTTATCAATCGCGCTGCGGATAGGCTGAATCCCGAGGCGGCGGAAGTATTGATTTCCCAAATTTCCAAGCATTGAACCAATATTTTCCGTTGCTCGAATCCTCGTCAATGGTTATGATGCGGGCCAATCCTGTCGTTTCGATACTTCACTGACGCGGGTTGTTTTCCTGGAGGATGGAATGGATAGTTCGCAGGTACTTAGCATTTTTGTTTATGGAGTAGTCGGAATATTCGTGCTGGGCACGATCCTGAGCGGCTTCTTCCAGGTGAGGACGGCAGAGGCAGTCATCGTGCAGCGGATGGGAAAATTTTTGCGCGTGGCGACTGCCGGAATCAACTTCAAGCTGCCGTGGCTGGACCAGATTGCGGCGCGCATTGATTTGCGGGTGCAGCAACTCTCGCTCGATGTGGAGACAAAGACCAAAGACAACGTGTTCGTCAAAATTCCCGTGTCAGTGCAATATCACGTGTTGCCGGACCGGGTGTATGAGGCGTTTTACAAACTCGCCAGCCCGAACCAGCAGATTTCCTCCTATGTATTCAATATGATTCTGGGCCATGTGCCCAAGATGAACCTGGATGACGCGTTCCTGCAACAGGCCGATATTGCGGTTGCTATTAAAGATGGCCTGAGCGATGTGATGAAGACTTACGGATACGCTATTGACCAGGCTCTGGTTACCGACATTCAGCCTGACGAGAAAGTGAAGGCGGCGATGAATGAGATCAACGCGGCGCAGCGAGAACAAGTGGCGGCCAGCGCGCGCGGCGAGACAGAAAAGATCTTGAAGGTAAAGCAGGCCGAGGCTGAAGCCCAGAGCAAGGCGCTGCAAGGGGAAGGAATTGCCAACCAGAGAAAGGCGATTATTGAGGGACTCAAAGTGTCCGTCGAGTCGTTTTCGGCGGCAGTTGAAGGGGCCACTGCGAAGGATGTGATGATGCTGGTGCTGGTGACGCAATATCTGGACACAATGAAAGACATCGGCGCGCAGGACAAGAGCAATACGATTTTTGTGTCGCATTCGCCGGGAGCGCTCGGGGAACTATTCCAGCAGATGCAGGACGCGATCATGATCGGGCAGAAGGGCGCGGCGGTGGCCGCGGCGACTGGCCATTAATCCGCTGATTTGCTCCGTGCAACAAAAAGCCCTTGCGTTTCCGCAAGGGCTTGAAAGATTCATTGTTTAATTAACGACGGCCGCGGCTCCCTCCGTGGAAGCTGGGACGGCCATGAAAGCTGCCATGCGATCTTCCGGCGGGGCCGTGAAAAGCGGGCCTTGGGCCGTGCGCATGAAAAGCCGGTCTTCGGACTGAATGGCCGAATGAATGTCTAAATGCTCCTCTGCGTCCCACGATTACCGGCGCACGGTATCCCACACCGAAGTGGCGGAATCCGCCGACAATCACAGGCGCGCGGTAAGCATACAGCGGGGAATAGAATCCCCAACCGAATGGGCTGAATAAAACGCCATCCGCCGGGATAAAGGTGTAAGTGCTGAACCAGGGATTCCAGTACCAGCCCGCACCGATCCATCCCGGGCCATACCAGCCGTTGGAGACGTACACTCGGGCCGAGCTTTCGTTGGCCTCGGCGAGATATGAAGAACGGAGGCTGCTGAAGCGGTAAAGGTCGCTGTCCTCATATTGCTGTTTGTCGAAGCCCCGGGCCTTGAGCTTTCCAGTCTGCTCAGCTTCATTAAGTGAAACTTCGTGTCCGCCTTTTACGGTCACGTGCCGGTCGCCATCCAGGACTTCAGCTTTTCCGTCGAAGACGCGAATTTGGCCTTGCGCCGCATCGAAGGCGTAGAGTCCGGTTTTCTGGATTCGCGCGGTAGCGCCATTTTCATTGATGCGAATATCGTTTTGCGGATAGATTTGTGAGACCTCGAGCATGGCGCTGCCCTGGTCCACAGCAACTTCCGTAGTCGCCAGATTAGGCGAGATCATTTGCACCGAGCTGTTGCTCCCCAATCGCAGGAATACTCCTGGCGTAAGAAGCACTTCGGCCTTTCCATTTGCCGTGGAAAGTGTCTGACCTGCTTGTAACTGCGCTGTACCGATGTCATTCGATTGCAGCGTTTGATCGCCGATGGACGCCTGCCCTTCCACGTAATTGAGCGTTCCTGGAATTGCGGCTTTGGTGTCTGTGTTCGTGCCAAACGCGGGCGCAGACAGGACCGCTGCCAGGAATAAGCTTGCTAGCGCTTGAAACCTTGACAGCCTCATATTTCCTCCTTTTTCTT
This sequence comes from uncultured Acidobacteriota bacterium, assembly GCA_963831435.1. GTDB lineage: Bacteria > Acidobacteriota > Terriglobia > Terriglobales > Acidobacteriaceae > JAICKN01. The sequence goes on along the minus strand of CAWHQK010000017.1, from coordinate 58,227 downwards.
GCTCTGTCTAATTAGATGAAAAGCGAGGTGTGATGATTCGCCGTGAGGGCGGCAATAACAATTCTTTACACGCGGATAACCGCTTGTTTTCTAGTGATTTCGACGATTGCGCAAGGAGTCGAAAATTGGTTGTCTGAATATCAGCAAGCATCCATAATTTTGAGGTTGCGGCTACTTGAGGGAAACCAGTTTTTCAATAAGTTCTGAGTAGTCTTTTTTCTCCAGGCCGTGAACCTGTTTGTTGTATTCATCCACCTTGGAGGAATAATTCATGGAGCAAAACTTCGGGCCGCACATGGAACAGAAGGCTGCTTCCTTGTAGTAGTCGTCGGGCAGAGTTTCGTCGTGCATGGAGCGGGCGGTTTCCGGATCAAGAGAAAGCGCGAACTGCTTTTCCCAATCGAATTTGTAGCGGGCATAGCTGAGGGCATTGTCGCGGTCCTGCACGCCGGGACGATGGCGCGCCAGGTCGGCGGCGTGCGCGGCTATTTTGTAGGCGATGATGCCGTCTTTGACGTCTTTCTCGTTGGGTAAACCGAGGTGCTCTTTTGGCGTGACGTAGCAGAGCATGGCTGCGCCGTGCCATCCGATCATGGCCGCGCCGATGGCGGAAGTGATGTGGTCGTAGCCGGGAGCGATGTCTGTAACTAGCGGGCCTAACGTATAGAAAGGGGCTTCGTAGCAGAGTTCCTTTTCTTTATCCACCTGGTCTTTGATCTTGTCCAGCGGCACGTGACCGGGACCTTCGACCATGACCTGCACGTCGTACTCCCAGGCTTTTTTGGTGAGCTCGCCCAAAGTTTTCAGTTCGGCGAATTGCGCTTCATCGCTGGCGTCGGCAATGCAGCCGGGGCGGAGGCCATCGCCTAGCGAGAAACTGACATCGTGCTTGGCGAAAATTTTGCAGATGTCGTCAAAGCATTCATATAGGAAATTCTGCTTGTGATGGTAGGCCATCCACTGTGCGAGAATTGCGCCGCCGCGGCTGACGATTCCAGTGATGCGTTTGGAAACCATGGGCAAATACTGAATAAGGACGCCCGCATGGATCGTCATATAGTCCACGCCTTGCTCGGCCTGCTCCTCGATCACTTCGAGCATCACACTGGCGGTTAAATCTTCAATGCGCTTCACGCGGGAGATCGCCTCATAAATTGGAACGGTGCCGATGGGCACGGGCGAGTGGCGCAGGATAGCTTCGCGAATTTCATGGATGTTGCCGCCGGTGGAGAGATCCATGACCGTGTCGGCTCCGTAGTGGACTGAGGTGTGCAGCTTTTTCAACTCTTCGGCAATGTCGGAAGTGACGGCAGAGTTGCCGATATTGGAGTTGATCTTGCAGAGCGAAGCCACGCCGATGCACATGGGCTCAAGTTCCGGGTGGTTCATGTTGGCGGGGATGATCATGCGCCCGCGGGCGACTTCATCGCGAACCAGCTCGGGAGAAAGCTTCTCTTTATGGGCGATGAATTCCATCTCCTGCGTGGTAACGCCACGGCGGGCATAGCGCATCTGAGAGAAATTGCCGTCGGTGTTTTCGGCTTTGCGGCGGGCAATCCATTCGGCTCGCGGTCTAGGGACGTTGGAGCCATTATTTTCATTGTTATGAGTGCCGTTTGCGGGAGAAACAACCGTTTTTTCCTGGGTTTCCATGATTGAAGAGATTATACGCTGAAGAAAGAGACGCTCAGTGAAGGCAATTTTCGCTGCTGTCCGTCGCGCGGGTTGAACGTCTAATGGAAAACAGCTTACACTCAACATCGTTTTGTGAGGCCACCTAAATGCGCATTTATCGTTTCTTGCTCGCCATGCCTGTGTTGTTTTTTTTGAGTTTTGCGCTTCAAGCGCAGACCGCTTCGGGAAATCAAACCTCCTCCGGCATTGATCTGGACAACATTGATAAGGCCGTGGATCCGTGTACGGATTTCTTCCAGTATTCCTGCGGGAGTTGGTTGAAAAAGACCGAGATTCCGCCGGACAAGTCGCGGTGGGGAAGTTTTGACGAATTGCATGAGCGCAATATCACGATATTAAAAGGCATTTTACAAAAGGCTTCGGCTGAGGACGCAAGCCGCAGCGCCGACCAGCAAAAGATTGGCGACTACTACGAGTCCTGCATGGACGAAAAGACGGTCAATAGTAAAGGTTTGGAGCCCTTGAAACCAGAACTGGCGCGGATTGCGGCTGTCAGCGACAAGAAGGCGCTGATGACAGTGGCGGCGCATGATTTTATGATTGGGCCGAATCCCTTCTTCAGTTTTTATGCGAATTCCGATTTGCACAATGCCAGCCAGGTGATCGCCTACATTGATCAAGGCGGGCTTACGCTGCCGGATCGCGATTACTACATCAAAGACGACGCAAAAATGGTGGAGATGCGGAAAAATTTCGTGAATTACATGACGGAAGTATTTACGCTCACGGGGCAGACGGCCGAGCAGGCGGCAGCTTCCGCCCAGACTGTTCTGCGCGTTGAAACTGAGTTGGCGAAGGCGGCAATGGATCGCACACTGCGCCGCGATCCGAAAACGCAAGATCACAAGATGAGCAGGGAAGAGGCGCTGAAATTGGCGCCCAATTTTTATTTGGACGCTTATTTCGAAGAAACCGGAGCGCCGCACTTTACGGAATTGAATGTCGCAAACCCTGATTTTTTTAAGCAGGTAAACACGGTCCTTGAAAACGAACCATTGAACGATCTAAAGACTTACGTCACCTGGCAACTGTTGAATAGCGCGGCTCCCTGGCTCTCACAACCTTTTGTGGATGCGGAATTCAAAATGCACCAGAAGCTCACGGGCCAGAAGGAAATCCAGGCACGCTGGAAGCGCTGCGTGAATTTAGTGGACAACGGAATTGGCGAGGCGCTTGGAAAAGAATATGTTGACCTCACGTTTGGCGCCGACGGCAAATCGCGGATGCTGAAAATGGTCAATGAACTGGAAGCGGCGCTGGCTGAGGACATCCAAACCCTTCCGTGGATGACTGATACAACGAAAGCTCAAGCAGAGATCAAGCTGAAAGCGATCAATAACAAGATCGGGTATCCGGACAAGTGGCGCGACTACAGCAAGCTGAAGATTCAGCGCGACAACCTGCTGGCGGATTTCTTTTCTGCCGACAAGTTTGAATCTGCGCGGCAACTGGCGAAGATTGACAAGCCGCTGGACCGCAACGAATGGCAAATGACGCCGCCTACGGTCAATGCGTATTACGATCCGTCGTACAACGAAATAGTGTTTCCAGCGGGCATTTTGCAGCCTCCGTTTTTTGACAAAAATGCCGACGAAGCGGTGAACTTCGGGGCCATCGGAATGGTAATTGGTCATGAGCTCACGCATGGATTCGACGATCAGGGGCGGCAGTTTGATCCGCAGGGAAACTTGCACGATTGGTGGACCGAGCAGGACGCAAAGGAATTTGAAAAACGCGCCGATTGCGAAGTTCAGGAATATGGAAGCTTTGTTGCTGTGGACGACTTGAAACTGAACGGCAAGCTTACACTCGGAGAAAACACTGCCGATAACGGCGGAGAGCGGATCGCGCTGATGGCCTTGAAGAATGTAATCGCAAAGGACCCGAACGATCCCGCGGGGCGCACCATTGATGGATATACGCCTGAGCAGCGCTTCTTCCTGGGCACGGGAAGCGAGTGGTGCGAGAAGCGCCGTCCGGAATACAGCCGCATGATGGTGACTGTGGACCCGCATTCTCCGGGAAAATTCCGGGTAAACGGCGTTATGCAGAACATGCCGGAATTTGAAAAGGCATGGGGATGCAAGGCTGGTCAACCGATGGTCAGCGCGAACGCCTGCCGCGTCTGGTAGTCCGGTGAAAGCTGCGCAGCTTAAAGAGCCGGGCCGAGTAGGCCCGGTTCTTTTTTATCGTTTCATTTCCCGCCAGGAACAACTTGCTGAGCCACGCAGGATCACTATCCTGCCAAATCGCGGTAGGACGCCAAAACGATGCCGGTCCGTTGAAGGAACTCTCGCATGGTTTGGGCGGTCAGCATTTGCAATTCAGTTTCCCGCGAGGCGAGCAAGCGCGTTCCGGCGGCGCGTAAATCGTTGTCGAGATATCCGGGATGGCAAACAAATTCCCAGGTGCCAGCAGGGATGGTCTTCAGAAGAAGCTGAAATAATTCCGCGGTCATGCTTCCGGTGCCGACGACGCCAATGGTTCCATCAGTGGTGCGAAGGCCGGACTTGGCGACCGCACGGCTAAATTTTCCTGACAAGCTGTTGAGAATGCCTACCTGCGTCCAGCGCTTCCAGGAAGCAGGCTGCGCGCGCAGATGCAATATCCTGACCGGGCCAAAGGGATTTCTGACCGCTGGCACTCCGCAGGCTTTGGCGGCGCGCAGAATGGGCGCCAGCACTTTGGGAAATAGATGGACGTGCTTGTGAGTATCGAAGTGGCTGACTTGAATGCCGGAGTTTTGCAGTTTGCGGATTTGGGCGATTGCTTCGGCTTCTATTTCCTCAGCGGAAAGTTTGCCCAGCGCGGAGGCTATGGCGAAGCTTCCAAAAGCGGTGCGGAATCGGGCGTCCTGTAAGCCGGAGTTGCGCCTGTTCGACAAAAGGGAAGAAACTTTCTCCGGCCCCGTTAGGGGAGTTCCATCCACGAGAGTTACGTGGCATCCAATGGCCAGATCGGGCAGAGCGCGCGCTATCTCAATTGCTTGTGAGAATGTTGGACCATTGGCCATTAACGTGGAAGATGTCACGATCCCTTTCGCATGGGCCTCGGCAATGCCGCGGTTCACGCCGGAGGTCAATCCAAAGTCGTCCGCATTGACAATGAGGCGCAACACGGCGTCAGTCTAGCAGGTTGGAAAAAGGCGCTGGCGGCTGCGATAACCTGCTTGCACCAATAACTGGCATTGCACGATCCGCGAAGGCCTTTAGAATAGAAGGTTCCGAACTTATCCCATGTCCCAATTTGTCCATCTGCATCTCCATACTGATTACTCCATGCTGGACGGCGCTTGCGACGTCGAAAAGCTCTGCGAGCGCGTGGCGGAGCTGGGTATGCCCGCCGTCGCCATGACGGACCACGGCAATATTTTTGGCACCGTGCATTTCGTGAATGCGGCGTATAAAGCGGGCGTAAAGCCGATTGTTGGTTGCGAATTGTACGTCTGCAAAAAAGACGATCACAATATTTCGCGCACGCCGCCTGAAGGCGACACCTACAACCATCTGCTGGTGCTGGCTGAAAATGAGGAGGGCTATCGTAACCTTACCAAGATTACGTCGGAAGCCTCGCTGCGCGGATTCTATTACAAGCCGCGCATCAGCAAAAAATTTCTTGCGGAACATTCCAAAGGTTTGATTGGCCTCTCGGGCTGCCTGAAGGGCGAGGTTGCGGAATTTTTAACGGATGACAAATACGATGCTGCACGGCAGGCCGCAGGCACTTACACGGACATCTTCGGCAAAGGGAATTTCTTCCTGGAAATTCAGGACCAGGGACTGGAGATGGAACACCGCATCCATCCCGGCCTGTTCAAGCTGGAAAAAGACTTGGGATTGCCGCTGGTTGCCACCAATGATAGCCACTATCTCTGCGAAGACGATGCTCACGCGCAGGACGTGATGGTGTGCATCCAGACCGGTAAATCCATTCAAGACACGAACCGGATGAAGTTTGAAGGCAAGGATTTCTACGTGAAGAGCCATGAAGAAATGCTGCGCGTCTTCAAAGATTCCCCTGACGTTCTTACGCGCACGCTGGGCATTGCCGAGCGATGCCACATGAAGCTGGAGAAGGTGAGCAATCCCTTCCCGCAATTCGATATTCCTGAAGGCTACACGATTGATAGTTACTTTGAACACGTCGCGCGGCAGGGCTTTGCGCGAAGGCTGGAGGTGCTGCGCGTACACAGTGAGCAGGGGAAGCTAAAGCACAGCATTGCCGATTACGAACAGCGGCTGACGCGGGAGCTTGCCATCATCCAACAGATGAAGTTTCCAGGCTATTTCCTTATTGTGTGGGACTTTATTCGCTATGCCCGTGAGCAAAATATTCCCGTGGGGCCGGGCCGCGGATCGGCCGCTGGATCGCTGGTTTCCTATGCGATGAGCATTACGGACATTGATCCGCTGCAGAATGAACTTCTGTTTGAACGCTTTCTGAATCCTGAGCGCGTCTCCATGCCGGATATTGACATTGATTTCTGCATGAACCGGCGCGGAGAGGTGATTAACTACGTCACGCAAAAATATGGGCGGGAAAATGTGGCGCAGATCATCACCTTCGGCACCATGCAGGCGAAGGCGGCGATTAAAGACGTAGGCCGCGCCATGGACATGCCCTACGCCGATGTGGACCGCATCGCGAAGATGGTGCCGACGGTGCTGAACGTAACTCTCGAGCAGGCGCTTACCGATTCTCCACAGTTGCAGCAGGCTTACGAGAATGATGGGCAGATTCGTGCGCTCCTGGATACAGCGAAGAAATTGGAAGGACTCGTTCGAAATTCGGGAGTCCACGCCGCCGGGGTAGTGATTTCGCCGCGTCCGCTCGATCAGCTGGTGCCCCTCCACAAAACGAAGAACGACGAAATTGTTACTGCGTTCGACATGGTGGCCATAGAAAAATTGGGTTTGCTCAAGATGGATTTTCTGGGGCTGACCACGCTTACCATTCTTGATGACGCACTGAAGCTTATCGCACAGACTCGCGGGGAAAAGGTCACGCTCGAAGAAATTCCGCTGACCGACCAGGAAACCTACGAGAAGGTTTTTTACACGGGACTCACTTCCGGCGTCTTCCAGTTTGAATCGGGCGGTATGCGCGATGTGCTGCGGCGTTACAAGCCGAATACGGTGGAAGACCTAACCGCCCTCAATGCGCTCTATCGTCCCGGCCCGATTCAGGGCGGCATGATTGATGACTTTATTGACCGCAAGCACGGGCGCAAAAAGATCGAATACGAATTACCGGAACTGAAAGAGATGCTTGAGGAGACCCTCGGCGTCATCGTCTATCAGGAACAGGTGATGCAGATCGCCAACCGACTGGCGGGATATTCACTCGGTGAAGCCGATCTTCTGCGCCGTGCAATGGGAAAGAAGAAGCTGGAGGAGATGGCCCAGCAGCGCGATCGTTTCGTGAAAGGCGCGACCGAGCGGGGCTTTCCGGCAAAAAAGATCGTCAAGATTTTTGACCTGATGGAGCAGTTTGCGGGATATGGATTTAATAAGTCGCACTCCGCCGCCTACGCGCTTCTGGCATATCACACGGCTTATTTGAAGACGCATTATCCCGTGGAGTTCATGGCGGCGTTGCTGACCTCTGTCACGGGGAGCACCGATGATGTGGTGAAGTACATCAACGAATGCCGGGAGATGGGCATCGCGGTAGAGGCGCCGGACATTAATGTTTCAGACGCGAACTTCACGCCGCACGATAAGGCCATACGCTTCGGCCTGGCAGCGGTAAAAAATGTTGGTGGCAACGCGATTGAATCTATCGTGGCGGGGCGGAAAAAGCTTGGACAGTTCCGTGGCATTTTCGAGTTCTGCGAGAACGTGGATTTGCGGCTGCTGAATAAGCGCGTTCTGGAATCGCTTATTAAATCCGGTGCAATGGATTCGCTTGGCCGTCGCGCACAGTTGATGGCGGTGCTCGACAAGGCCATGGAGCAAGCTCAAAAGGCGCAGAGGGATGCGGAGTCAGGCCAGCATGGACTGTTCGGAGTTTTCGCGCAAGAGGAGGTCCACACCAACCAGGAGACGCTTCCGAATATTCCCGATTGGGACGAGCACACCCGGCTGGCGAGTGAAAAAGAAATTCTCGGCTTCTTCATTAGCGGGCATCCGCTCGATCGTTATCGCGACAAACTGGAAAGCCTGCGGGTGTTAAGCACGGCAGACATCACCGCGATGAAGTCCTCCACCGGGAAGGATGAAAATATCAGCGCTGCCGGCATCATCACCAACCTACGCGTGCTGAAGTCCAAGCGCGGAGATTTTTATGGACAAGCCAGCCTGGAAGATACCTCAGGCACAATTGACATGATTATTTTTCCGGAGTCTTACAAACGGCTCGGAGAAAAAACCAAGCTTGAGGTACCGGTATTGATCAAATGCGGCGTCCGTATCGAAGAGGGCGCTAACCCTAAAATCACGGCCAATGAAATTGTCCCGCTTGAGGACGTAAAAATTCAGCTGCCCCGTTCTATTCGCATTCGGATCCTCTCCGGCGAGTCGAATTCAAACGATGCGCTGGTGGATTCACTGCATTCGCTTTTCTCGCGAAGCAAGGGCACAGCCAAAGTATTGTTCGACGTTGAACGCAAGGACGATTTCATGGTGGTAATGGAGGCAGAAGGCTATAATGTACTGCCAGATCGCAATTTTATAGCCAGCGTGGAAGAACTCTGCGGACGTGGCGCTGTGCGAGTGATCGAATAGATTGCAGCTGCCCCATCATATCGGGCGGAATAGAATCCACCTTAACAACAGATCGAACATAGACTGTGTCTTCTCCTATGAGCGAAGTATCTGTTAGCGTATGCGGTACCGACTTCCTGCTCTCGATGGTGGAAGAGCAGTGGGCGTCAAAAAACGGCAACACCATGGAATTGGTCCCCAAAGCACAGCACGAGCTGGAAAAAATAGAGGAGCAAATCGCCACGCTCCAGGCGCTGCCCGGGCAGACCGACGAAGTCCAGCGCCGGGTCGAAGAACTTAGCGGCCGCATCGAGGCGCTCCGCAATGAGGTGAACGGCTTCCACGACACCTGGCGACGCATTGAGCTGGCGCGGCACCCACAGCGTCCTTATACGCTCGATTACGTGGAGCGTATTTTCACCGACTGGAGCGAACTGCATGGCGACCGCGGCTTTGCGGATGATGCGGCCATCGTTGGCGGAATGGCTCGCTTCCACGGCGAAGACGTAATGCTGATCGGACACCAGAAGGCGCGCGAAACCAAGCAAAAAATTTACCGCAACTTCGGCATGCCTAATCCTGAAGGCTATCGCAAGGCGCTGCGGCTAATGCACATTGCGGAAAAATTCAATCGGCCTATTATCACGCTGGTTGACACTACCGGGGCATATCCGGGGCTGGGGGCGGAAGAGCGCGGCCAGGCGGAAGCGATTGCCCGCAACCTGCGCGAAATGGCCCGCTTGAGAGTTCCCATCATCACGGTGATTATTGGAGAGGGCGGCAGCGGAGGCGCGCTGGCGATTGCCATTGCCGACCGTGTGCTCATGCTTGAGAACGCGATCTATTCGGTCATCTCTCCTGAGTCGTGCGCCGCGATCATGTGGCGTGATGTGTCCAAGAAAGAACTTGCGGCAGAAGCGTTGCGCATTACCGCGCAAGATGTAATCGAACTTGGCTGCGTGGATGGCATTATTCCCGAGCCTGAAGGCGGCGCGCAAACTGATCATGAAGCCGCCGCTGCTCTGCTGGATGCAGCGTTGCAAGAACACCTTGCCAGCCTGAAATCTATTCCTCTTCCGCAGTTGTTGTCATCGCGTTACGAGAAGTTCCGCAACATGGCTCAGTTCTTCCAGAGGCAGGATTAACTGCCGATTTCGACATTTGGCTGCTGGAAACTGCTTAAACCTTCTCTCTTTTCGTATAATAAAAGGTTCGCGAAAATCTTTATTTTTCAGGGGTTGCCGCCTGCGAGCGGCTGTAAGTTTATTGGGAAAGGAAAAGAATGGCCAGCACCGATATTGCGCTGCAGGGCGCGTCAGAGAATGCTAACCCACAGCGCGTGGTAAATGACATGAGCATTCAGGTCGGCACCTTGAACGGTTCCGGCTCGCAAAGTTCCAACACGGTCCTTCTGCGCAGTCTGTTTCAAATGGGCATTCCGGTGTCCGGCAAGAACCTGTTCCCGTCGAATATCGCCGGGCTGCCGACTTGGTACACGATCCGCGCTAATAAGCGAGGCTACGTCGCGCGCAAAAAAGAAATTGATTTTCTGGTTGCCATGAATCCCGAGACCGCGCGCGAAGACGTGCTCGCGCTTGGGCCTGGCGCGGCGGTGCTGTATGACGAGCCGCTTAAGCTCGATGCATTGCGTGGTGACCTGACATTTTATTCGGTTCCATACGACAAGCTGGTGGCAGCGGTTTGTCCCGAAGCCAAGCTGCGCAAGCTGGTAAAGAACATGATTTATGTAGGCGTTCTTGCCAAGCTGCTGGAAATTGATATGGCGGAAGTCGAAAAGGCGCTCCGCAAACAGTTCGCCAAAAAAGTGAAGGCCGCGAACTTGAATATGGCGGCGGTGCAGGCAGGCTATGACTATGCCATTTCGAATTTGACCAAGCGCGACCCGTTTTATGTTCAGCGTATGAACGAGACGGCGGGCAAAGTCATTATTGACGGAAATTCCGCCGCTGCCCTAGGCTGCATGTTTGCCGGGGTTACAGTGGTTAGCTGGTATCCGATTACGCCGTCGTCTTCGTTGCCGGAACACGTGATTGAGTACATGAAGCGTTTCCGCATTGGCGCCGACGGAAAGGCAACTTTCGCCATTTTGCAGGCCGAGGATGAGCTTGCGGCCGTGGGCATGGTGCTGGGCGCGGGATGGGCGGGAGCGCGGGCCATGACGGCGACCTCCGGGCCAGGCATTTCGCTCATGGCCGAATTTGTGGGCCTGGCATATTACGCGGAAATTCCCGGCGTCATCTGGGACATTCAGCGCGTAGGGCCTTCCACGGGACTGCCGACGCGCACCGCGCAGGGAGATATCCTTTCCACTGCCGTTTTGTCGCACGGCGACACGAAACATATTCTGCTTCTTCCCGCCTCCACCGAAGAATGTTTCACCATGGCGCTAGATGCTTTTGAGTTAGCAGAGCAGTTTCAGACCGTTGTTTTTGTGATGTCTGATCTTGATCTTGGCATGAACAACTGGATGGCCGATCCGCTGAAGTATCCGGAGAAACCGATCAGTCGCGGAAAAGTATTGAGCAAGGCGGACCTTGACCGGCTTGGCGGTTTTGCCCGCTATAAAGACGTGGACGGCGACGCCATCCCGTACCGCACGCTCCCGGGCAATGGACATGTGGCAGCCGCCTACTTTACGCGAGGCAGCGGCCATAATGAACTGGCGCAGTACAGCGAACGTCCCGACGATTACGAAAACAACATGGAACGGCTGAACCGCAAGTTTGAGACGGCGCGGTCGTTTGTTCCGCGTCCGATTGCGGAGACGGGAAAGTCGAAGATCGGTTTTATTGGATATGGGACCTCGCATTGGGCGCTCATCGAGGCGCGCGACCAGCTTCGCGAAGAATACAAGGTCGAGACTGATTATTTGCGTCTGCGCGCTTATCCGTTCACGCGGGAGGTGCATGACTTCATAAAGCAGCATGACCGCGTTTACGTCGTCGAGCAGAATCGCGACGCGCAAATGCTTAGCCTGCTCAAGCTGGACGTGGAAGCGTCGCTGGTGACGCGCCTGCGCAGCATGGCGCACATCCACGGCCTGCCCATGGACGCGCGTTCGATTACGGACGAATTGATGACGATGGAGGGCAAGTAAATGAGTACGACGCCAACTTCCACATCCACACCTGGGCCTAGTCCCGCTCCAAAGACCAATCACATTGGGCTTGCTGTTCTTGACTACAAAGGCGGGAAGACCACCCTCTGCGCGGGGTGCGGACACAACGCGATTTCTGAACGCATTATTGACGCCATGTACGAAATGGGCGTGCAGCCCGAGCGAGTAGCAAAACTGAGCGGCATTGGATGTTCGTCAAAAAGTCCCGCCTACTTCATGGGACGCGCGCACAGCTTCAACGCTGTCCATGGACGGATGCCCTCCGTTGCAACCGGAGCAATGCTTGCCAACCGCAATCTGCTGGCGCTGGGCGTAAGCGGTGACGGCGACACCGCTTCCATTGGACTCGGCCAGTTTGTGCACCTGATGCGCCGCAATCTTCCCATTATTTACATCATTGAAGACAACGGCGTGTATGGCCTGACGAAAGGCCAGTTCTCCGCGACCGCCGATGTTGGATCCAAGCTCAAGACCGGCGTGATTAACGATCTGCCGCCGATTGATACCTGCTCGCTGGCGATTTCCATGGGCGCGACTTTTGTGGGGCGCTCGTTTTCCGGCGACAAGCGGCAGCTCCTAAGCATGTTGAAGGCAGCGATCGCACATAAGGGGACAGTCATGCTCGACGTGGTTTCCCCGTGCGTCACCTTCAATGATCATGAAGGGTCCACGAAGTCCTACAAATATATGAAGGATCATGAAGAACCGCTGCAGGAAATTGATTTTGTGCCTGCGTTTGAAGACATTGCGGTGGAATATGATCCGGGCACCACGGTCGAAGTGACCATGCATGACGGTTCTCGTTTACGCTTGCGCAAGCTGGAAGAGGCCTACGACGCAACCAATCGCGCGCACGCGTTGAATCGCCTGAATGGAGCGCACGCGAAGGGCGAAGTGCTCACGGGAGTTTTTTATGTGAATCCGCAGGCGCCGAATTTTCTCGACATGCTGAATATGACCGACCAGCCGCTGGCGACCTTGCCGGAATCGGTGGTGCGTCCAGGGAGGGAAGTGCTGGAGCAGGTTATGGAAGAGTTGCGTTAACCATGCGCGTCCCGATATTTCAGGTTGACGCCTTTGCCACGGAGCGTTTCAAAGGCAACTCAGCTGCCGTAGTACCGTTGGAAAGATTCCCACCCGACGCGACGCTACAAGCCATTGCCGCCGAGAACAATCTGGCCGAAACGGCGTTTTTAGTCCCCCACCACGGTGATTATCGCCTGCGCTGGTTCACGCCGGCCGTTGAAGTGCCTCTTTGCGGCCATGCCACGCTTGCCAGCGCGGCGGTGGTCATGGAGCGTTTGGAGCCCAAACGCAAGAGCGTGATTTTCCATTCTGCAAGCGGCCCACTGGCCGTAAAGCGAGCGGCAACAGGCTACGTAATGGACTTTCCAGCTAGGCCGTCCGAGGAGGTTCCCACCCCACCCGGATTGGGCGAGGCTTTAGGCGCTGCTCCATCCGAAGTATTCGTCAATGAGTTCAATTACATGGTTGTGCTGAAAAGCGCGGACGAGTTGCGGAAGATTTCTCCTGAGATGTCATCCGTGGCAAAAATTGGCCGGGACGGAGTGATTGTGACAGCGCAGGGCGATAAGCCGTACGATTTTGTGAGCCGCTACTTCGCGCCGGCCAAAGGCATTCCTGAGGATCCTGTGACGGGGAGTGCGCACTGCATGCTCGCGCCTTACTGGGCGAAGAAGCTAGGCAAGACCGCGTTTCGGGCATTTCAGGCGTCGCAACGCGGCGGCGAAGTCGTTTGCCGGCTGGTGGGTGATCGCGTGGAACTGGAGGGCAGTTGCGTCTTCTACTTGGAAGGCGAGATGGAATTCTGAGTATTTCTATAAGACGCATGCTTGAGCAGACTTGCGCGAGGTCGCGCTACCTTACAAATGGTATGTAAGCCGCCACGGTACGTTTAAAGTCCAAAAACTGCCCTCCGAAATGTGGGGCCAGAAGCCGTTCCTCAACACGCACGCGAATCTCCGTGCCCGCGACAAATACAACGATTGCCGACACGAGCAACCACTTCGGTGTGATCAGGAATCCCGTACCCAATAGGATGCAGAACATGGAGGCATAAATTGGGTGCCGCACAAAGCGGTAGGGCCCGGATCGCACGAGTTGATGATCGGCATTAAGGCCAGCGTCCATGCGCCATTGGCGTCCCAGCGCCCGCGCGCCGCTCCACGAAAGCATACTTGCCAGCACGAGAAAAAGAATGCCCGTCACGAACCGCCAGCCCGCAGGTCGCGTCAGCCAAAATTTGCCTTGCCACAACAGAGCGTAGGCAACGCCCTGAATGAACATGCCCCATCGCGCGCGATGGTCAACCACACGGGCGCTTTGTTTTTTCCGCTGAGCTAAAAAGAATGGAAGGACCCAAACAGCCCATCCAACCGCGAGAACGATGTATCCATAGCCAGGCATTCGATTTTATTTTAAAGCCTGTAAGCCGATGCCACGCGGAGCACTACTCGCCCGAGTGTTCCGGATTCTCTCCCGGTTCAGGGAAATCTGTGTCCAGCGAATCCAGGTCCGCGGGCTTATTTCTGTGGCCCATTTGACCGGCCATGGAGGTGTTGTCAGTTTGGTTTGGCTTGTCCTGTTCCACGGCACCTTCGTGGCAATATGGATCTTTGCCTTCGGCTGGGCGACGCGTGTCTGAAGGTCCCGCGGCCTTCTTCGATGCATTCATTTTGATTCTCCTGTTCTTCTGATGGTCAAAGTTCGCACTGATTTGTCTGGCGTCAGGCCAAACGCGCGTACAAACACCGCCTATCAGATCTTGAAATGCACCCGAAATCGCGGCAGGATGGAGTTGACACCATCTGTACAATTCCATTCGGCGAGAAAACTCATTCGCAAAGGAATCTTTATGCAGACAATCAAGTCCGTAGGCGTGCTGTCCGTCGCGAAAATTATGGGATTTATTTATGGGACCATGGCACTGATTTTTGTGCCTTTTGTTTTGCTCTTTGGTTTGTTGGGAGCGATGGGCGCCATGGCAAGTACCGAGCACAGCAATCCCTTCGCCGCGCTGGGCGTGATTGGCGTGGTATTAATTGCGCTGTTTATTCCGATCGTTTACGGGGTCATGGGTTTTATCGCCGGAGCGATTGGCGCGCTGATCTATAACTTGATGGCGAAGTGGGTGGGTGGAATTCAGATCGAGTTGCAGTCGCAAGCTGTAGGCCAGTACGCGGCAGGGCAGGGCGCGTAATCTTCCGGGTGGACAGCAGTAATTGAAGAGGCCGCCTCTGGTGTCCGGCGATCGCGCCCCTAGAGACTTTCTCCCCGCAGAAGGTCCCGCACTGTTTCACGCTTGCGGATAAGTTTGGCTTTCGTGCCATCCACAAGCACTTCAGCCGCCCGCGGGCGCGTGTTATAGTTTGACGCCTGGACCATTCCGTAGGCCCCGGCATCAAGGACCGCGAGCAGATCACCCTCATTTACTGACTGTAGTTCGCGATCGCGGGCGAGGAAATCTCCGGTCTCGCAAACTGGGCCGACGATGTCCACCTTTTCCGCTGGATGGCGGTTCAACTGCACGGGAACAATCTCATGATGCGCGCTATACAGCGCGGGACGAATCAGGTCATTCATGGCGGCGTCAACGATAAGAAATTTCTTTGCGCCATTCGTTTTTTTATAAATCACCCGACTGAGTAGGACGCCCGCGGGGCCAACGACGGATCGGCCCGGTTCCAGGAGCAGATGGATTTTCAAGTTCCGCAAAGGAGCCGTAAGGGCCTCGGCGTAGGCGGCGACGCGATCAGGGAAGGCGTCGTTGTCGGATTGATCGTAAGAAATTCCCAGCCCTCCGCCCGCGTCCACGTAGCGGATGTCGTGCCCTTCGCCGCGAAGTTCGCGCACCAGTTCCGCAACGCGCTCCATGGCTTCACGAAAGGGGTTCACGTCGCGGATTTGCGAGCCGATATGCACGCTTACGCTGGCCGCCTTGAGCGATTTCTCCTGCGCGGCCTGCGTGTAAAGCTCTCGCGCCTGCCGGATGGGAATGCCAAATTTATGTTGATGCAGGCCGGTTGAAATGTAAGGATGCGTTTCCGCGGAAACATCAGGATTCACGCGGAGCGCGATCTGGGCCCTTTTTCTGAGTTTGCGCGCGCACTCGGCCAGCAGTTGCAACTCTGGCGCGCTTTCAACATTGAATGCCAGAATGTTCGATCGCAAAGCAAGAGTGATTTCGGCAGCGGTTTTTCCAACGCCGGAGAAGACAACGCGGCGGGCGGCTGCCCGGTTCGCGCGCAAGACCCTTTGCAGTTCGCCGCCTGAAACGACGTCGAATCCCAGCCCCAGCCGCGCGAGCATGCGGAGGATAGACAGATTGGAATTGGCCTTCACGGCATAGCAGATGGTGTGAGGAAATCCGCGAAAAGCTTTCTCGAACGCTTGTACACGCTCCCGAATCGTGGAAGCGGAATACACGTAAAGCGGCGTTCCGAAGCGTTGGGCCAATTCGGAGGCAGGTAGCTTATCGCAATGCAAAATCTCCGCGCCTCGCTGACGGACGCGCTTGGGGGCGCGATACACAAATGCGGGAGGCCGTTCTTGGGGACGGATGGTAGGTTGGCTCACTTGCCTTTTACCGAAGGTCCTTTCACACGAATGGCGACCACAGTCTGATCGTCGAATGTTTCTTCCCCGGCGGTGTGCTCGTTGACCGCGTCGAACAACGAGTTTACTACTTGCTGGGCGCTCATTTCCAGCAGCGGCTGGCCACCTGCTCGGCGCGCTCACGACCAAATAATTCGCCCGCGGGATTGCGCGCGTCCAGAATGCCATCGCTGAAGAACACGAAAAGATCGCCGGGCTTTAGGCGGAAAGTGAATTCATCGTAAGTAGCGTCGTCGAAAAGGCCCAGAGGCAGTCCTGTCGCATCAATCACTTCAGGTTTTCCGCCCTGGCAATAAATAGGACGAGGCAAACCGGAATTGGAAACCTGCAGAGTGCTCTGCCGTTCATCCCACAGGGCATAAATAAGCGAAACAAATTGCCCGTCAATACGGCGCTCGCTCAAAGAATAATTTACCGCGGAGAGCATCTCCGCCGGACTGGGTTCAATGGGGGTGTGCGAGCGCAATATCCCACTAACCAGCGCGGCATAAATAGCCGCCGGCGCGCCTTTGCCGCTGACGTCGCCAATCACAATGCCCATTCTCGAGCTGGAATAGGAAAAAAAATCATAAAGGTCGCCGCCGATGGCGCGCGCAGGGATGAATTTCGCGGCGACTTCCAGCTTTGCCAGCTTAGGATTTTTTTGCGGCAGCAGGCGCAACTGCAACTGGTGCCATCTGCATGTCGCGTTCCAGTCGCCGCTCCTGTCGCGCGATTTCTTCATACAGGCGAGCATTCTCAATGGCGATGGCGATTTGGGCCGCCAGCGTAGTCACGGTACGCTGGTGATCTTCGGTGAAGAACCCACGTTTCGTATGCTCCAAATCCAGCACGCCGATGACTTTGTCTTTGTAGATCAGCGGCGCGGCCAGCTCCGAGCGGGTTTCGGGATTCGTCATGATATAGTGCGCATCTTTTTTCACGTCAAGCACCAGTACCGCCTGCCGTTGGCTTGCCGCGTACCCCACCACCCCCTGGTTCAGCGCAATGTCGTTCTTAAGGTGGATGTTCTCCTGAAAGCGCAACGAAAAGCGGTGCTGCAGTTTTTCTCCGGCGGCGTCGAGGAGCAAAATGCTGAACATTTGATAGTCAATCAGGCGGCTTAATAATTCCGCGATGTGGCGAAGCAGTTCGTCGAGATTCAAAATTGACGTCAGCTCGCGGGCAATTTCGTTCATCAGCAGCAGCGTGCGCGCCTGGCGCGTGGTGCGTGTGTGCAGGCGCGCATTCTCAATACCCACCGCCATGCGAGAAGCGATTAGGGTAATCAGCCTGGTATGTTCCTCGTTAAAGTAATTTGCCCGGGCCGCTTCCATGTGAATGACTCCGATCACCCGGTTCTTGTGGATGAGCGGCACGGCTAGCTGGGAATGCAGGTTGGGTGCGGTGGCAATGTATTGCGAAGATGCCGCGACGTCAGTGACCAGCACAGCCTCGCGTATTTGCGCGGCAATTCCAGTCGCGCCTTCTCCTACCTTGACGCGAATTCGTTCGGCGACATCCGCGGCGTGGCCGACCTGAAAACGGATCCGCAACTCCTGCATCTTTTCGTTTAAGAGGAATATTGCAAATATCTGATAATCAATGGCCTTACGGACTAGTTCCGCGACCTTGCGCAGGGAGGTGTCAAGATCCAGAGTAGAACCTAGCGCGTCCGCAACCTCCAAAAGAAGAGGCTCCACACTCGCAGGAAGGTCCATTTTGCTGATTGATGCTGCCATCGTTTGTTCATCATAACAGCGGAAAGCAGGGCCTCCATTGAGGAAAACGGAACCTGCTTTTCGCATTCGCCGATCAGCGCCCTCGGGGAATGATGCGGATATCGGGAAGGTTGCGATGCTGCTCGGCGTAGTCCAGCCCATAGCCAACCACGAATTCATCCGGGATGGTGAAGCCGACGTAATCGGCTTGGATCGGCTCCTTGCGCCGCGAGGGCTTGTCGAGTAGGGAAACGATGCGGAAGGATTTAGGCTCGTGTGCCAGAATTACTTTTTTCAAAAAATTCAGAGTCATGCCGGTGTCGAGAATGTCCTCGACCACGATTACGTTTTGTCCGGCAAGCGACTGGTCAGGGTACTTTGTGAGGCGGACCTCTCCCGTGGAATCCCAACCGTGCTTCAACTCGTGTTCCGGGCTGGGACGTGGAGCGTAGCTGGAGACGCCGATGAAGTCGAACGAAGTTTCCAGTTGAATGGCGCGCGCAAGATCAGCTAAAAAAATGGCCGCGCCTTTCAGCACCGCGAGCAACAGCACCGATTCTCCAGCGAGTTCGCTGCTGATGTCCGCACCGATTGCCGCAACGCGCTCGGCAATTTGTTCACGAGTAATTAAAACCTTCAATTCGTTCATTGCTCTCCATGGTACTTGCTATTTTGATGACCGACAATTCATGGAGAGTTACCCGGCGCGGGGAGTTATCCGGTTTGTTACTCTTCGTACGGATCAATAGAATGATGAATGAAGTGACTGAGGCATTGCTCGTATTGGAGTTTGGAATCCTATGAATCTTAAGGGCGTTGAAGTTACATGGCTTGGCCACGCAGCGTTTCGTATTCGAACCCCGGAAGGGCTGGTGACGTTGGTGGACCCTTGGGTGATGGGCAATCCCATGTGCCCGGATAACGAAAAAAACGTCAAGAAAGTAGACATCATGCTGTGCACGCATGCGCATTTCGATCATGTTGGTGATGCAGTGGAGATTGCCAAAAAGCATGATCCGAAAGTCGTGGGAGTTTT
Source organism: uncultured Acidobacteriota bacterium (assembly GCA_963831435.1). GTDB lineage: Bacteria > Acidobacteriota > Terriglobia > Terriglobales > Acidobacteriaceae > JAICKN01. The sequence continues at coordinate 39,318 of CAWHQK010000017.1, read as the reverse complement.
TGAACTGTGCACATGGATGGGTAAGAAGGGCGTGAAGCAGATTGCACCGATGAACCTGGGAGGTACCCAAAAAGTGGGCGGAATCAACGTCACTATGGTGCGCGCCGACCATTCGTGCGGCATTACTGATGGCGACCAGGTTGTTTACGGCGGAGTAGCCTGCGGGTATGTGATGGAATTTTCCAACGGCGTCAAAATTTACCACGCCGGAGACACGAATGTATTTGGGGATATGGAGCTGATTCATGAACTCTACACGCCAGAGATTGTGATCCTGCCGGTGGGCGACCATTTCACCATGGGACCGCGCGAAGCGGCGTATGCTTGTAAGCTATTAAAGCCGAAGACTGTGATTCCTATGCACTTTGGAACGTTTCCTGCGCTTACCGGCACGCCGGGTGCATTACAGAAATTAGTTCCGGCGTTGGAAGTTGTGGAATTAAAGCCGGGACAAACTGTCTCGTAAAGCTATTGAAAGCAGCGCGGCCGAGCCGCTGAGGTGAATAACGTGTCTCAACAATACAATCGCAAGCCGCGATGGCTTATGCACGGCGTTACCGCGGAGAACGTGGAAGACTATCTATATTCCATCCTTCTCATCGGGATGAAACGCTTACCGAAATGGAAGCGGAGGCGGCGAAAAGGGACATTCCCATCGTAGGGCCGGCAGTGGCGCGCGTGCTGCATCAGTTAGCGCTGATTGTGGGCGCAAAAAAAATCTTCGAGATGGGCTCGGCGATTGGGTATTCCACGATTTGGTGGGCACGGGCTGTCGGCGAAGGAGGGCGCGTGTTCTATACCGACGGTAATCCTAAGAATGCGGATGAAGCGCGCGGCTATTTTAAACGCGCTGGCGTCGCCGATCGCATTACAGTGAAGACAGGCGACGCGCTTGAGATTCTTTCGGAGCAGAAAGAGCAATTCGATATTATTTTCAACGACGTGGACAAAGAAGATTACCCGCGAGTCTTTAAGCTCGCCATGCCGCGCTTGCGCAAGGGGGGATTGTTCATCAGCGACAACGTTTTATGGAGCGGCAAAGTCGCTGACAAGAACTCCAAAGATGCGTCCACCAAGGCTATCCAGGAATTCAACCGCCTGCTGTACGAATCGCCGAACACCTTCACGACTATTTTGCCGATACGCGATGGGATCGCGGTCGCGGTGAAGATGTAACGGGCCGCCCAACCATGCTGAAATTATTGTGCACTACCGCGCATCCAGACGACGAAGTATGGGCATTTGGCGGCTCTCTGCTGCGCTACCAGGAACAGGGAATCGCGACGCATGTTCTTTGCCTGACCCGGGGAATGGCCGCGACCAATCGCGGAGGAGCAAAATCCGGCGAAGAACTCTCCGCGATTCGGACGGAGGAGTTTTACGCGGCTTGCCGGTTATTGAAGGTGACGCATCCGGCGATTCTTGATTATCCGGATGGCGGCCTGGGAAATCTGAATTTTGTGAATGTGGCGGCAGAGATTACGCGCCGCATTCGTGAGATAAAGCCGCAGGTGATTTTGACGCTGGGGCTGGAAGGGACGGTCACCGCGCATGTGGATCACTCCATGGTGGGCTTGTTTACTACCGCCGCTTCCCATTGGGCAGCGCGCACAGACCGCTTTCCAGAACACATGGACTCAGGCTTGCAGCCCCATCGCGTGCAAAAATTGTATTACGTTACCGCAGCGAAAACCTGGCCGGAGCGGCAGCCTGTATCGCTGGCGCCAGTAAGTGCGCGTGTTGATGTTCAAAAATATATTGAGACTAAAATTCAGGCTTTCCGAGTGCATGAAAGCCAGCGTGCGCTTCTGGAAAAGTACGGCGACCGGAGCTTGCGGCAGCCGGAAGAGTTGTTTCACCTGGCAGCTAGCGCGGTTCCGCAAAATGCGGCGGAAGAAACCGACCTCTTCGCGGGTGTTGCGTAGCAGACAAATGACTTTCTGGGATTGGTTGAGTGTGGCACGGGCACCGCGCCTGTATCGCACTGTGGCGCTATTCCAAATTTCCTTGCTCGATCACGACATTCTCGCGGACGATTAGCCGGTGCGCGGCCATTTCTTTCAGTCTGGGTAACACGCGGTCCACGTGCTCATCCCGGTCAACGAAGATGATGATCACGGGAAGTTTTCCGCCCGCATCAACAAGGTGGCTCGTTTTTACGCGCTGCCGGCCCAGAAATCCAGCCACGCAATGTAAGGCTGTCGCCGCATACACGTTTTCTTCGCGCAGGAAATTCAAGATCTCCATGTGCAGCGGACGCCTCTGCCACTTATCGTCTTCCTGAAGATAAATTGTGACTTGGACTGCCATACCGTTCGCCATTATCTCACCCTCGCCAGCGCCATACCCCCTAGCGCGCCTACTAAACACAAAATGTTATTGCTGAAAATATTGGCGAGCATCAGATGCCATTGGCCTTGCTCGAAATAGGCCATGGACTCGTAGGCGTAGCTGGAGAAGGTGGTAAAGGCGCCGCAAAATCCAACAACAACGAGCAGCCGCCAGCGCGGGTCAATCAAGACCCGTTCGGTGGTCCAGATCATGAAAAATCCTACGATGGCGCTGCCGATGACGTTGATCATCAGGGTGCCGTAAGGGAAGGTTGGACTCAGAAGTTTGGCCGCGTAGCGGCTCATGAAATAACGGGCATTAGCGCCGAAGATCGCGCCAAGAGAAATAATGAGGATGCTGCTTAGGCTTTCGCTCACGATGGAGTTCTCCCTACAAAGTTTGTAGGAGTTATCAGCCGGAGAGTCCTTGCGTTCCGACCCGGCGGTTAAGGGCGAACTCCATCGCCTGTCCATTTTTACCACACGGAAGGCTGAGAAACATAGGGTGGGATGACCGTGGTAACGCGCGCAAGGATCGAAGATCTAACTTTTTCTTTCCACCAGGAACTTTGCCAGTGACTTGAGAATGTCTGCGCGGCTGCCAAAATCCTCCAGCGCGACAAACGCATCTTCCACCAGCGCATCGGCCTTTTTAATCGAGACATCAATTCCGAACAGGGCGGGATACGTCGCCTTTTCCGCCGCTGTGTCTTTACCCGCAGTCTTTCCCAACTGTTCGGAGGTTTGGGTCACGTCGAGGACGTCGTCCACAATTTGAAACGCGAGGCCGATTGATTGTCCGAATGAGCGCAATTTGTTCACCTGGTCGGGGGAAGCTCCTACAAACACTCCTCCGGTCACCACGCTTGCAGAAATCAACGCGGCGGTTTTCGCGCGATGGATATATTCCAAAGTAGGCAGATCCGGCTTTGCATGTTCCGACTCCAAATCCACAACCTGGCCACCAATCATGCCCTCAATCGTTCCCGTCGCATGCGCGATTTCTTCAATAATCCGCACCCGCGCCTCAGCCGGGCATGGCAATCGCGCCAGGACTTCGTAGGCCCGGGTCTGCAAAGCGTCTCCAGCCAGAATCGCCAGCGCTTCGCCAAAAACTTTGTGGCAAGTGGGCCGTCCCCGGCGCAGGTCGTCATTGTCTAAAGCGGGCAAGTCGTCATGAATCAGCGAATAGGTGTGCAGCATTTCCAGCGCCGAGCCCAGGTCTTCGACTCCCGTGGGCAGGGAACCGGCCACCATCCGCGCGGCTTCCATGCAAAGGATGGGCCGAATGCGTTTGCCGCCGGCGAAGACACTGTGCCGCATGGCTTCGTGAATGGAAGTTGGGCGCTCGGTCGCCGCCGGAATCAACCTCTCCAGCGCCAGGTCGGTCAGTTGCTGGCCTTGCTGTAACGTTTCTTTCAGCATTCGGGTTGAGTATAACAAGCCGGCGCGGGATTATTGTGCGGGGTGGCGTTTAGTCCGTGCCGTGTAAAAGAAGATTCATCTGCTGATGTCTTCTCGCTTCGATTGAAGAAGACGGGCAGGAGCTCCGAGATCATGCCGCTTCGGAGTGACCGTTTGAATGCCCCAATGCGGCGCTCACAATCGCTTTGCGATCTGACGACGCGCAGCAGTCGTCCGCCCCTGCGTTGAGTGCCGCAATCCATAGCTTTTCATCAGCCACCCTATGGTTGCAGACGATCCTTGTGCCCGGCAATTCACGCGACAAATACCCAAGCTCCTCCAATGAGGCCGCTTCCAAGTCAAGGACCAAGGCCTCCGCCCGATTCTTGATCGAGCTAACGCGGGCGTCCTCCAAGGACGTTGCCAAGCGCACCGATTGAAACACGGTGGCGAGAGAAGTAATGAATGCTTGGGCTAGCTGCGGATCACTCTGGAACACCACGCAGGAGGTTTTCATGGCTTCCTCGGATTCTACCGTCGCGGGGCGGTGTGCGGGCCGCGTCATCTTCCGAAACGCGGACGTTGGACTCAAATCATCCTATTCAGATATCGCCCAACTCAAAATTGCAACTTTTAATGCACGTTTGGGCACAGCCAAGTTTCGACAAAGCTAACGCCGAGCTTTTTCAGCCAGCGGTTCGAATGGCTCGGCTTGCAGTTTTCCATTCTGCTTAAGAAGGATCTCGACTTTGCCTTCCGCTTCTTCTAATTCCTTGCGGCATGAGGACGAGAGTTGCATGCCCTCTTCGAACAAAGTCAGAGATTTTTCCATCGGCACTTCGCCCTTTTCCAGTTCCTGCACAATTTTCTCCAGCCGCTGAAGGCAATCCTCAAATTTAGGCAATGGAAACTCCTCGGCACATTCTACTGCAGTCGAACAGCCCGTATATCAGGGAAAAACTGTAGAACCGTTTGGTTCATGTTTTTTGTCCCATAACCACCCAGCGGCGCTCTTTCGCGCTATGGGCGATGGCTTCACAAAGCAGCATTTCCTCATGCCCGGTTGCAAAGGTAGGGAAGGTGCGTGGAGCCTTGAAATCCCCTTGAGAAATGTAGCTATAGACATCCTTGAAAAGCTGGGCGAAGGTATCCGGATAACCCTCAGCGTGGCCAGCGGGATACTCAGCATAGCCGCGGGTGGAGGGCGACATTTGGGAAGGATCTTTGGGGACCTCCTCGTTGGGTTCGCCGCGTTTGCCGATCCACAGCGTGTTGGGGGCCTCGGAATTCCAAGACAAAGACGCTTCACTGCCATCAATTTCAAACCAGAGCCGTGCCTTGCGGCCAGCGCTTACCTGGGATACGGTCACAACCCCGCGCACCGATCTTTCGAGATGCAGCAAGATGGAGGCGTAGTCGTCGGTATCAATTTTTACCTCGTCGTATGCGGTGCCGCTGCGTTTCTGGAAGGTCTCCACGCGCCCTTGCGGTTTTTGCCGGACGGGCAGAACCGTTCCCAAGTCGGCGCAAAGCTCGGTCACTTTGCGGTTCGTAATCCACGTAATGAGGTCGAGCCAATGCGTGCCGATATCCGCGACAACGCGAAGAGGACCGCTGAACTGCGGCTCCAGGCGCCAATTCCAGTCAGAAGGAAAGAGCAACCAATCCTGCAGAAAGCTGCCATGAACCAGCCGAGGCTCGCCAATCTTTCCACTCTGCACCAGCGCATGGGCTTCCTGGCAGAGTGGGTAGTAGCGCAGGTTGTAGGCCACAGCGCCAATGCGCTGGTGCTTTTGAGAAAGCTCAACAAGTCCGGCGCTCTCACCAGTATCCATGGAGAGCGGCTTTTCGCAGACAACGTGCTTGCCCGCTTCCATGGCGGCTTTTGCCTGTTCAAAGTGGACGTTGTTGGGTGTGCAGATGTGGACGACGTCCACAGTTTTGTCTTGCAGCAAATCGTCCAGAGATTTGTAAGCGCGCGCGACGTTTAGATTGCGGCAAGCTTCCTGTGTCCGCTCGAGCGAGCTGCCGAGAATCCCCTGCACGGGAATGCCCCGCCGCCTTAGGGATTCCAGATGGGCTCGTCCAACAAAACCGACTCCGATGACCGCCGCTTTTAGATTGTTCAAGAGGCTTATCTTACCTGTACCTGTGCCGCAGCGGGTTTTAGAATTTCCAAAGCCTGTTTCAGATCGGCGATAAGATCTTCGGCGCTCTCAATTCCTACCGACAGGCGGATCAGTTGCTCCGTAACGCCCATTTTTTGCCGGTGCTCGGCGGGAATCATCGCGTGGGATGTGAGCACGGGAATCGAAACCAGCGATTCCACGCCTCCCAGGCTCGGTGCCAGTGTAAACAGGCGCAGAGTTTCCGAGACGCGGCAGGCGTCCTTCCCGGTCCCATTGACTTCAAAGCTAAGCACGCCACCTCCGCCATGCAATTGCTCCATGGCCAGGCCACGCTGTGGATGTCCTTCCAGAAACGGATAGTGAACACTTTTCACATTAGGATGCTCCGCCAGGAACTGGGCAACGTGCAGCGCGTTTTCGTTTTGCCGTTGCACCCGGAGAGCAAGAGTTTTGATCCCTCGCAGCAGCATCCATGAAGCATGAGGGTCCATAATTGGGCCGGTGACCGTGCGGGTTTCCCAGAGTTTTTCCAGGAGAGATTTCCCGCCGGCCACGATGCCGCAAATTAAATCGGAGTGTCCAGCGTAGTACTTGGTGCCGGAGTGCAGGATGACGTCAATCCCGTAATCCGCCGGGCGCTGATTGACTGGGGTGGCGAAGGTACTGTCAATCATCGAAATCAAGTTATGCGCCTTGGCGACGGCAGAGACTTTTTTAAGATCAATCACGCGCAAGGTAGGGTTGGTAGGCGACTCCAAATACAAAAGTTTTGTATTGGGGCGAATGGCTTTTTCATGCTGACTATAGTCGGTGGAATCCACAAACGTGGTTTCAACGCCGAAACGCGGCAACCACTGCGTTAGAAATTTTGTAGTGCCACCGTAGATATCGCGCTGCGCGACAATATGGTCGCCGGAGCTTACAAGTGCGAGGATCGCGGAAGAGATGGCGGACATGCCGGAGGCGAAAATCAACGCCCGTTCGGTCCCTTCAAGTTCGGCAACGGCGGCCTCCGCGACCGTGTGCGTTGGGTTCCCGTACCGCGTGTAAAACATATCGGTGTGGGTGGCGCGAAGTTGCTGTTCATTGTCCGTTACCTCAAAAGTTGAGGTTTGATGGATGGGCGGCATCACAGGCCCATTTTTCTTATTTAGGTTCAGGCCGGCGTGAACGGCTTCTGTCTCCTGGCGATGTTTGTGATTTTTCATGAAGGCCTCGCGCCCAGCGCACCATCGGCGAAAAACTTGACCGGCGTGCGCACTTCTAAGCGTAACGTCACCGCAGAGAGAGAGCAAGGGATGATCTCTCTCATTGGCCTTTATAATTGTGGCTTATGGATTTGGGATTAAAGGGCAAGGTTGCGCTGATTGCGGGAGCTAGCCAGGGCATCGGGCGTGCCACGGCGGAATCGTTTGCCGCAGAAGGCTGCAGGTTGGCGATCTGCTCACGAACGGCAGAGGCTGTGGAATCCGCTGCGGAAGAAATTCGCAACACTCACGGAGTGGAGGTATTCGCCCAAGCCTTAGATGTGCGCGATGCCAAAGCCGTAAAGAAGTTGGTCGCGGAGGTGGCCGCGAAGTTTGGCAAAATCGAAATTTGCGTCGCCAATGCCGGAGGGCCGCCTGCCAAAGGATTTTTGACCACAACGCAGGAAGATTGGCAAAAAGCCATCGAGCAAAATTTTCTGAGCGTGGTTTATCTGGCCCGGGAAGTGATCCCGCACATGCAACGCGGCCACTGGGGTCGCTTCATCACCCTTACCTCTGTGACTACCAAACAGCCGGTGGCTGATCTGGTGCTTTCGAATGCCGCGCGCATGGCTGTCGTGGGGCTGATGAAGAGCCTTGCAAATGAATTTGGGAAGGACGGTATTTTGGTAAATAATGTTGCCCCAGGATATACGGCCACGGGTCGGCTGAAGGATTTGGCGAAGTCCCGCTCCTCCGCGCTAGGCAAGATGGAAAGCGAAATTTTCGATAGCTGGGCGGTAGACGCTCCTTTGAAGCGCGTAGCGGAACCCCGAGAGATAGCGGACACCATTGTGTGGCTTGCATCGGAGCGCGCTTCTTTCATCACGGGACAAACAGTTTTGGTAGATGGTGGAACTTATAAAGGATTGTGAGAAATCTCATGGCGAAAAAGAAACGTTCCAAGACGTCCCATGCAAAAGTATCCCGGAAGAAGGCTCGGAAAGCGGTGAAGAACCCTGTCGTGAAAATCACCAAACGGAAATCTCACCAATACTTGTCCTGGACGGGCGTTGAACTGGAAGAAATGAATCCGCTGCTGCAACGGCAATGGATTGTCGGCGACCGGGTCATGCTGGCGCGCCTAATCATGAAAAAAGGGTGCATGGTACCCCTTCACAGCCATCACAACGAGCAGGTCACGCACATTCTGGAAGGGGCGCTGAAGTTTTGTATAGAAGGGAAAGAAATTGTGGTACGGAAGGGCGAGGTGTTGACCATCCCGCCGCATGTGCCGCACAGCGCGGAAGCGATGGAGGACACTATAGATCTCGATGTTTTTGATCCTCCGCGGGAAGATTGGATCAACAAGACAGATCAATATCTGCGGGCTGTCAAGTAGCATATTCCCGGCGTTTCTCTTATCTTAATTAAACGAGCTTCACCTTCTGAAATTCAAAGAGCCTATTTAACAGAATGGAACAGACAGCCGTGGTGTCGAAGCAGGAACTTGCCCAGTTGCGGTGCATCGAATGCGGGTCAATCGCGCGCAAACTTGGTCCCAATGCGCGCTGCGAACAATGCGGTGAGTTGCTGGAAGTGGTGTATCCCGAATGGAGCAAGCAAGGCGTGGTTGATGCCGCAGCACTGAAAACGCTTTGGTTGCGGCGTCGCACGTCGTTTCTTCCCGAGGACCAGAGCGGCGTTTGGCGCTTTCGCGAAGTGCTGCCCGCCTTGCGGGAGGGGAACCATCCTATAACGCTCCGCGAGGGGAACACGCCTGTTTATGAACTGCCATCCTGCGCGCGCTCTGCGGGCGTTGAGCGGTTGCATGCCAAGCATCAGGGAATGAATCCCACTGGGTCGTTCAAAGACACTGGAATGACGACCGCGGCTTCTTTCGCGCGTCAGGAAGGCTTCCACTGGGTGGCGTGCGCTTCCACGGGCAACACATCGGCTTCCATGGCGGCGTACGCCGCGCGCGGCGGCATGCGCAGCCTGGTATTGATTCCTGACGGAAAAATTACCTGGAGCAAACTGTCGCAGTCGCTCGACTACGGCGCGGTAACTTGCCAACTGAAGACGGATTTTGACGGTTGCATGAGAGTTCTAAACGAAGTTGTAAAGCGCATGCCCGTATATCTGCTGAATTCAGTGAACCCGTACCGGCTTGAGGGTCAGAAAACCGCTGCCATTGAGTTGTTGGAGCAATTCAACTGGGAGGTTCCCGACCACATCATCGTGCCGGGCGGCAACCTGGCGAACTCTTCCGCAATCGGCAAGGCGGTGGTGGAACTCAAGAAACTGGGATTCATCAACAAACTGCCGAAGATTTCCGTGATTCAGGCGGCAGGCGCCAATCCTCTGGTGCGTACCATGCGGGAGAAATCAGGAAAAGAATTGATTGCCGTCACAGCAGAGACGATGGCTTCGGCAATCCGCATTGGAAACCCCGCGAGCTGGAAAAAAGCCGTGCAAGTGCTGTATGCAACCGGCGGCGCGGTTGAGCAGGTCACGGAAGTAGAAATCGCGCAAGCTAAGGCGGAAATCGGCAACGATGGCATTGGATGTGAACCCGCCTCCGCGGTGACCTTGGCAGGATTGAAGAAATTAGTGAAGCAGGGATTTGTGAAGCACACGGAAAGCGTAGTGCTCATTCTTACCGGGCATTTGCTTAAAGACCCTGAGTTTACGCTCAAGTTCCACCGTGGTGATTTGTTCACGGGAACCGCGGACGAAAAACAGGCCACCGCTTTGGTTCCGCAACAGCGGTCTCCGATAGTGCTGGAGGCGAGCGCGGATGCAGTTGTGAAGACCCTCGAATCCGTGGAAAAGAGCCTTGAAAATTAATATGGCGAAAGCTGTAACCAAGCGTCCGCGCGCAGCGAATCCGCTTAAATTAAAATTGCCCGCGACTTCGGCGAACCTTGGGCCGGCATTTGACGCGGCGGGGCTCGCACTCGGGATGTACCTTACGATCGAGGCACGGCCGGCAACGGAATTCAGCATCATTGCCAAGGGAGTCGATGCACAAATCTGTGGACGAGTTAACAACCATTTAACGTTGGTCACGTATCGCGAAGTGCTGGAAGTGGAAGGAAAGCCGGTTCAGCCGCTGGCACTGAAGATTAACAATGAGATCCCGCTGGGCAAAGGATGCGGCTCTTCTGCGGCGGCGCGCTTGGCGGGAATTGCACTAGCGGTGCATTTTGGAAAATTGCCCTGGAGCGACCGCCGAATTGTTGGAGAAGCCTCGCGGCGGGAACATCATCCCGATAATGCAGCCGCATGCTGGCTAGGCGGGCTTACTGTGGCGCGCCAAATTTCAGAGAACGAAGCGCAGGTCGCGATCATTCAGCCAAAGCAAAAATGGCCACTGCTCGTGGCGATTCCCCCTGAGCCACTATCCACAGAAGAAGCGCGAGGAGTGTTACCGGGCCAGTATTCCCGCGTGGATGCAGTCGCGAACATTCAGAACTCAATGCTATTACTGGCGGCGTTAACGCAGGGAAAGCCTGACATGCTGGCCTCTTCGCTGCATGACCGCCTTCACGAGCCGTACCGGGCGCCATTGTGCCCTCTGTTGCCAGCTTTGCAGGAACTCTCGGGAGAATCAGGGGTGCTGGGCGCGGTGTTGAGTGGCGCAGGACCCTCGGTGCTGATATTTCTAGACCCTAAATCTAGCGCCACGCGAAGCAAAGCCATCGTCGAACGGCATTTGTTGCGCAAGGGACTGTACGCGGAACTGGTGCTGACGCGGATTATGCCCAACGGCGCGGCACAGAGTGGTAACTGGCAGAGGAACAACCGAACAATCCGGCGTTCAAGTTGATCAGCGGGCCGCGACGGATGCGGTCAGAGCGCGGTTCTCATCGGCGACGCGGACCATGTGTTGTTCAAAGCTGAGCAGGGGATTTTCCTGAAAATGCTCGGGATAAGTACTGAGTGCTTGCAGGAATGCGGCAATTTCTCGTTGCGAATTGTGGGTGCGTACGGGAATCATTTCTTTCGTTCCAGCTAAAACCTTTCGAGTGCTACTCACCTCCGCTCCTATCCAGGGGATACAGCCAATACTGCGTTATGTGTCTTACGATATTTGTGAGAAGGACACCTGTAAATAGCACGGGTGTGCCACTCGCTAACCAAAAAATATGCCAGAGGCTGGATGGCCCAGCCCCTGGCAGGATATTGCATCCTTACCGGCGACTGGCTGGAGGAACGATGCTGTTCGCACGCAAGTATTCCACCATCTGGCCATAGTGATCGAAAGGATGCGACGCTGCCAGAATAGCGATTTGCAGCCGCGTAATTGTATTCTTTCCCCACGGACTCTTCATCGGAGTCACCAGGTTCTGTTCATTAAGGCTGTCCATGGCCTTGTGCAAATAAACAAACGAGTCCTTCAAATACTTAACAATTTCGTCCTTTGACTTGAGGTTGTCGGACCCATTTTCCTCGGAACCCATTTCAACCGGATTTTTTTCGCCTAATATAACGGACGCAAACTCGTAGTTCGCAGATGCAACATGGCGTACTTCAAGCGCGAAGGTGCGGACTCCCTTGAACTCTCCATTCGTGGGCGCATAGGAATATTTGTCAGCGGGCATGGCTTCCGCTGCGGAAACGAACTCGCGCTCTACATTGGAAAGCGACGCATTGAACACGTCAGCCACGGTCTTATAGTCCGTGGGCTTTGTCTGGGAGAACGCGCTTAAGCCAAAAAACAGCAGGAAAGAACAAGCCAGCACATACTTCATCTTATTCATATTGTTATCCTCGCAAGATATTGAAATCTAATCGGGTAAAGCCGGTGGAGCAAATGCAAGTTCAATGGAGCTAAGGCCGTAATTTTTCACCATAAAGAGGCCGACAAGGAGCGCGAGCGCGGAAATCAGCATGGTCTCCGGAATCCCGACGCTGCTGGCAAAAGCTCCCCAAATCACGCTGCCAACAGCCATGCCACCCTGCAGCACCAGCAGATACATCGAAAGGGCCCGGGCGCGGAGATGTGGCGGAGACATGATTTGAGCCGCCACGTTGAGCGACGCCAAAATGCCAATCCACCCCGCGCCGGCTCCAAACAAAGCAAAGTTCAGCGCAATGAATTCGTGCAGTTGTCCAGAAGCAAAAATCATTCCCGCGAAAAGAAGAATGCACGCCACAATAAGTCCATCCACATTCAACTTATGGCGAAGATGCGGCAATGCCACTCCACCCACCAAGGCCCCCAATCCAAAAGATGCCAGCAGAATGCCATAACCGGCGGCCCCATGAGGACGGGCGATCACAGGAAGCAATGCAAGCAGGGAACTGGCGGCAAGGCTGAAGGCGCCGGTGCGAATAAGAACGCAATGGACCAGATGCGTATCGCGCCCGTAGCGCAGCCCGGTCCGCATCGCATCTGTCATGCGCTCCCTGGGCACGGCTTCAGGCCTGGGCCGCTTCCAGCGATAAAGAAAGAAAATCACGCCGAAAAAAGAAACGGCATTAATGAGGAATGCGGTTCCGGAACCGGCAGCCGCCACGATAAAACCACCAACGGCAGGACCCACGGCCCTCGCTACGTTGAAGCCCACAGAATTCAGCGCCACTGCTGGAGCGTGCTGCTCAGGAGAAACAACTTCAGGAGTGATCGCCTGCCATGCAGGATCATTCATTACCGCGCCCAGGCCAAGCAGAAAAGTAAACAGCAACAATGTCCACGGCGTAATGCGGTGCCAAAGGGTCATTACGCCCAACGCAGCGGATGCTAGGACCATCCACGTCTGCGTGATGATAAGGAAGCGTCTGCGATCCACCAGATCGGCGAGCACGCCCGCCGGCAGAATGGCGAGAAATACAGGCACCGTAGCGGCGGCCTGTACTAGGCTAATCATCAGCGGAGAAAGGGTGAGCTGCGTCATCAGCCAGCCCGCACCTACATTTTGCATCCACGTGCCGGTATAGGAGATGAGCGAGGCGGCCCATAGTGAGCGAAACAAAGGCTCATGAAGCGGTGACCACGCGGATGCAGTGCGCTTAAAAAGAAAGCCCGCCGAACCCGGAGAATTTGCAGAACCGGCCATGGCTAAGTGTTTCGCGCCTCCACAGAGGCAAGATGCAAATCCTCGGGAAAGGGCCACTCATGCCGCCGCCAGGAGCGAAGCAGATAAATAATCAGGCCGCTGACGAGAATGACCGCGGCATAGCGGACCTCGCGGGCGAAGTTGGGTCGCGAAAACAAGACAAAAATAAATCCAAAGCTCGCCAGCAGCGCTGGCAGGGGATAGAGCCACATGCGAAATGGGCGTGGCATTTCCGGACGCCGAATGCGGAGGACGATCAGCCCGATTGCCTGAATAAGAAATTGCAGCAGGATGCGAATGACAACCAGTGCGGCAATGACATCGAGCAAAGAAAGAAAGCAGCACAAGATCGCGACGCCACCCAATGCCAGAAGCGAGACGTAAGGAAACCGTAACCGAGGATGGACGCGGGCGAAGGCGCGGAAATAGTTGCCGTCCAATGCGGCTGCGTAGGGAACGCGAGAGTAGCCGAGTATGAGTGAGAATACCGACGCAAATGCCGCCCAAATCACAAGGATCGTCACCAGGTTCGCTGCCCATGCTCCGTAAATTCGCTCCATGAAGGTAGAAACAACGTAGAGCTTGCTGCTCTGGCTTGACTTGACCATTTCCTGCCAGGGCACGACTCCAAGAATGCTCGCGTTCATCAACAGATATAGACAAGCAACCAACACAATGGATAGCAGCAGCGCGCGAGGGATTGTTTTGCCCGGCTCTTTGACCTCATCGCCCAGAAAGCACACATTGTAATAGCCCCAATAGTCATACGTTGCGATCAGCATGGCAGAGCCGAGGCCGAGAAAAAAATTAGGGGACAACTGAAATGCGCCGGGTGGAAAGCTGAAGGCACGGGCGGCGTTGAAATGCGTGATTCCGGCGAAGATGATCCATCCAATGGTGCCAATGACGCCCAACCAAAGAAATTTTGAGATCCATCCGATGCTCGTGATGCGACGGTAGAGAAGCAGGAGCGCAATGAGAATTGCCCCGATAGCCACGAAAGTGGCGCTGGAAACGCTCCAACTCAACTGCAAGGTCCCCAAAACCGGTACAGGTAGGCTCCAATTGTGGACGGCATACTGCTGCTCAAGCTGCGGAAATAAATACGACGCGTAGCCCGGCAAGCCCAATGGAACCGGAAGCAATGGAGAGAGGCGCGCTGAAGGAAAGCTGCCAGATGAAGAGGAATGAGACCATCCTTCCCAAACGCTTCGGGCCATAAATCTCCCGCAGGTAGCGATAAGATCCGCCCGAGCCGGGCATCGCCGCGCCCAACTCCGCCCACACAAGCCCGTCACAGATGGCAAAGACCGCGCCGACAATCCATCCCAACATGGCCTGTGGTCCGCCCATGGCGCTCACAATCAGCGGAAGAGTTATGAACGGACCCACGCCGATCATGTCAATCATGTTGAGCGCGGTGGCTGCGCCGAGGCCCACGCCGCGAATAAGGGCGGTATTCGCGGGTTGGGAGGAATCAGGCATGGCTTGGAGACAAGGTTAGTTTGCTTTCCGGATGTTCGTCTTCAGCTATTTGCCATCGTGCCCTGCGCTCACAATGTTTACAAATAGGCGGACCGCCCCGGGAACTCCAGCGGGCAACTGGCGGAAAAATGAATAACCGGTGTAGATGTAAGTCCCTTTCCCATATTGTGCTCGCAGCAAGCCGCCTTTCTGCGGCGGTTCTCCGGGATCATTGCACGCAAGCAGCGGCTTGAAGTGGTCGTCCCACCGGTCCATGAAATTCAATCCGCGTTCCTGCACCCAGCTGGAAAAATCATTCTGCGAAATCTCGTTTGGATAATGAAAAATGCTGTCACTCGGAGCGAGAATCTCAACCGGAGCTTCTTCCACCGAAACCCGATTGCGGCTCAGGTCGGCCGGGTAAGGGGCAAAGTGTCCACTATTGAAATTTCCGGTATCGGCGTTGTATTGAACCACAAGCGTGCCGCCATTCGAAACATAGTCGAGCAGTTTTTTATTGTTATCCGCGACAGCTTTTTGCGTGTCGTACGCGCGAATACCCAGCACTACCGTGCCGAACTGGCTTAAATCTTCCGTCGAGAGTTTGTCCGCCGGAACCAGCGTCAGCTCCATTCCAATTTGCTTCAGGACGGTGGCTATGTCGTCGCCTGCTCCGGCAACGTACGCAATCTTAAGATCTTTTGGCAGCTTTACTTCAACCAGGCTGACTCGCTGCGTTGCAGGTTGATAGTAGTGCGCAGTGCCCAAGTCAGGGCGGGTGACTAGCGTATAGCCTTCGCGGTATTGCTTCCCATTGGATGCCAGCACCGCTTGAATCTCGGCGTTTCCGGGCGCGTGCTGTGGCTGCGACACCTGAAAGACAAAATCCTGACTCTCATCTCGCTTCAATTGCTCAACTTTTTGCGCGACTGGTTCGGAATGCCAACCTCTTGGGACCTCAAGATGGAGCGTGGCGCCGGGCGGATTCTCGACGCTGGAACTCACACGCACTGTTACTTTCGAGGCGGAGTCATCGTAAGTAGAACGGATGAGTTCGCTTGGGTTCAGCAGGACAGAGAACAATGGAGTCACTGCCACAGGCGTTTCCCGGTCCGTATCATTCTCTTTGTACTTTGCCATTACCGTGGCATGGACCAAGCCGGGCTTGCCCGCGATTGAATAAGTTGCATGCGCCTTAATTTGCGGCGGTGCGAAGGGCAACGTCGCGTACTGCGGCTCGTCAATGGTGTTTCGCGTTTCCACGTATGGATTGTTGCGGTGCCAGTAAGGACGAGTAAGCTGCGCATTTTCAGGAACCATCACGCGGAACGTAGCGGAATTTGCCCCGTGCCGCAGTTCGGTTTCCTTCCATCCGGAAGGAAGATCAAGCGCAATCCCACGGAGATCAGATTTCAATGCGCTGGAGAAAGTTACATTCACCTCCAGATTGTGTCCCGGCACCGCCGTAGTGGCGTCAGTTGGAGAAGGTGCGGCCAGGCCTGCCGCGACGGCAACTAAATTGACGCCGGCGGCCAAATTGGCGGCCTCTTCCAGTTGGGCCTGCTTGGTTCTTAAAACCGGAAGCAAATCCTCTTGGGCGGCAGCGGAAAGTTTCGAGCCGTTGATTTGAGATATCAGCTTACCGACGATTCCCCATCCTTCGAGAAGCGGCGTGACCATAGTGGAGCCCGGTGCGGGAACGGCCTTCGCAATTTTGCCCTGCAATTCGATCAGCGCGGGCTTCAAAAAAGGAGCCTCGGCTTCTTCAGTGCCAATGCTTGCGGCCAGTCCTGTGATCGTTGTATCTATGCCATCAAAAAATCCGCTCTCGTGTTTGCCTTTCTCAGCCTCTGCATTTTGCGGCAGCGTTGATTCAATCAGCTTATAAAAACTGTAATGCGGCCCCGAGGGCAACGACCATCCGCCGGCGCCTTGCGACATCTGGTGCCGCAGGCCTTCCATTGCAAACTGCGCATAGGACATGCCGAGCGCCGGATCGTCCGCGCCTGTATTTAGCCGTACAGTCCAGTTTTCGTCCGCGCACGTGGATGATCTAAATCCGCAAACGTTGCCGATGTACAGCTTCTTGGGCTGCCAGGGATGCAGGCCTTCTTTGATTTGTTCGGGGAAGCGGGTCGGGTCCGCTGCGGCGTGAAAAGCTTCCTTGGTAAGGATTGCGGAAGCCTGATGATGTCCGTGGCCATCGCGTTCAGTGCCAGAAAAGCGAGCTACAAGAACATCGGGCCGGAAAGTGCGGATGACGCGCACGATATCCGCCAAGGGCACATCGTGCCCGCCCCACTTCTGGAAGGTCTCGTCGGGACTCTTGGAGAATCCGAAGTCAGCGACGCGGGTGAACCGCTGGTTGATTCCGTAGTACTGGTCCGCCGCGGTCACTTCCAAAGTGCGCAACACGCCCAGCACGTTGGTAAAATCGCTGCCTATTTTATTCTGGCCACCCTCGCCGCGATTCAGGGTCAGCAGCGTAACGGTAACGCCCTGCCCGCGTGACTCGTAGGTGAGCATGCCTCCATCTTCGTCATCGGGATGGGCGTCCACCTGCATCAATCGGGCTGTCGTTTGCAGACGAAGCAGTGTCTGCTTGAGCCCGGCGGTTCCAACGTCTTGGGGGAGCGGAGGAAGTTGTTGAGCTTGGAAAGAAAGGCAAAACAACAGCAGCAGTGAAACGACGGACAAAACACGCGCGATACTACATGCGGGGAAGCGGCTATTAGATTTTTTTGTCAAGTTCGTTAGACGAGAGGAAACGGAATAGATACTAAATTGTTGCGCTAACAGTATGCCAGATTTGTTCTAGGATTTTTCTGAGACCCACCGGGAAATTGCGGTCGCCACCTTGCGCGGCAGAAAGCGCACCGTCTCTGCCACAATCCAATTTCGCGTCCCGGAAATTACCAGCGTCCTGTTCTTCATGAATCCACGGTAGCCGTCACGCGCCACTTTTTTCACGCCCATTGGACGCAGCGTCTTGAAAAGCCGCGACTCCGCATTTTCCGCGCGATACTGGAATCCCGTGTCAGTGGCTCCAGGACAGAAACAGGTAATGGTCACGCCCGTGCCCTTCAATTCATTCGCCAGGGCTTCCGAAAATGAAATCACATACGCTTTGCTGGCGTAATAGACGGCCAGGAGCGGCCCAGGTTGGAAGCCAGCGGTCGAAGCCACATTCATGATTTTGCCCGAGTGTCGCTCCAGCATCGGCCCAAGGAACAATTTGGTAAGGGCGGTCAGCGTGGCGATGTTGAGTTGAATCTGGCCATCCGATTCTTCTAAAGGAACCGCGGCGAACTTCCCGTACTTCGCATACCCTGCATTGTTGATGAGGATGTCCACAACAATGCCTTCCCGTTGCAGCTGATCAAACAGCAATTGCGGCGCGGCGGCGGTTGCCAAGTCCATGGTCACAGCCTTGGCTGAAATATTGAATTGCCGGTGGAGTTCGTCCGCAACCTGGGCAAGCTTTCCGCCGCTGCGTGCGACCAGCACAAGATTGTGCCCGTCATGGGCGGACAGCTTGGCGAGTTCGTAGCCAATACCGCTGGAAGCTCCGGTGATAAGGACAGTTTTCGGATTGCTCATAGCATCAACAAGAATACAAGTTCGTAGAGACTATAGGGGTTGATGATTGCAAAGAGCAAGTCAGACGTGGCCGGCTGCGAATCTGCCCAATTGCAGTGCAGAATCTGGCAGGCGGAAATACGCCGTTTTCGCAGAGGCAGAAACTTGAATGATTAGTGCTTTATTCTCGGCAATTTAGCTGTCATCACAAAAGCGTCATCACGATGTGTTCCCCAAGGAACACTTGTGGAAGCCTCCGACGCAAAGGGAGATCTTGCCGGTTGCAAATATAAAAGGCGTGCCAGAAAGCCGGCACGCCCATGATGATTCCAGAACCGGCTACACGCCAACTAGCGCCGGCTCCGTTTCGTAAATCGAGTGCCATGAAGAAGCAGCTTTCAGCTTGTCATTGACATTTTCAATGTTCTTCACGCCTTCTGTCTCGAGCCACTTGCGGAATGCGCCCGCGCCTTGCTTGGCGTAGATTGCGATTCCATCTTTCCAGGTAGCGCGTCCGCAGAGAACGCCGTTGAACTTTACACCAGTTTCGACGGCAAGCTCCAACGTCTCGGCAAACTCCGCATTGCTCACACCAGCCGAGAGATAAATGAACGGCTTGGTCGCGACAGCGGCAGCTTTATGGAAGAGATCAATGGCTTCCTTTTTGCTGTAAGCCTTCTGCCCGCCGTATGACTTCACGCCTTCCACGAACTTCATGTTGACCGGCACTTCTACCTTCAGCACGTCCACGCCGTATTTGTTTTTGCTGAATTCGCGCATGCTTTCGGTGACGATTTCTGGCTTCTTCTTTGCGTACTCCAGGCCTTTTTCGTCCGCGCCTTCGTCGTAGCCGACGAACTCAAGGAAGAAAGGAATGTCGTTGGCGCGGCATTCGTCGCCAAGGCGTTCTACCCAGGCGTGCTTCTGGTCGTTGACATCTTTCGGATCAAACGGAGTGTAATAAAGCAGAATCTTGATGCAGTCTGCGCCTACTTCTTTTAACCGCTGCACGGACCAATGGTTCAGAAGATCGGGCAGACGACCGGGGCCGGTCTTGTCGTAGCCGGTTTTCTCGTAGGCAAGAAGAAGGCCAGCATTCTTTGCGCGGCGCTTGGATGCGGGCAGGCCCCATTCTGGATCGAGCAGAATGGCCGTGGCGTGGGGGGTAAGGACTTCAGTGACCAGTGACTTAAATTCTTCCATTTCGGCGTCGCCGATATTGCCGCCTTTTTCTTTGGCGAGCGACTTCTGCAATGATCCGCGCTGGTCCATGGCGGCAGCCGCAATCACGCCCCGCTCATTCGATACTTTCTTAAGCCCGGCCAGTTTGCCAGGGGTAAGCTTCATAGATTCCTCCGAGTTAGTGCTCAATCCGCGGATTGAGCGCGTCCGCTCTATTTTTAGATTTTTATGGGACGGCTTTATTGTAAATGCTTTGGGGCGAAATCGAAATACCAGAGAGCGCCCTTAGGAAATTTTATTGCTGTAATGTTCGAAAGGTATGCTCCCAATCACTATTCGAAAAACGCCGCGAAAATTACACTGCCCAAGTTCAATTGGAGAAAGATGAAGATGCGAAGCTACTTAGGAGTATTTCTTTTCACTGCACTGTGGGTGGGTTTATCCGCGGCTCAGGTTGTCCAACCGCCCAGTTGGAGGCAGCCCGCCGAACCATTCCGCATCGTTGGGAATCTTTACTACGTCGGCAGCGCCGATCTCACTTCTTACCTCTTTGTCACTCCGAAAGGAGATATTTTGCTGGATACCGGCGTGCCGGAAAACGTGACAATGATTTGGGCCAATGTGGAGAAGCTGGGTTTCCAATTAAAGGACGTCAAAATTCTCCTGAACAGCCATGCCCACTTTGATCATGCGGGTGGATTTGCGGAGGTTAAAAAGATTACTGGAGCAAAATTGTTTGCCAGCGCCGGCGATGCGCCGGAGTTGGCGCGCGGCGGCAGAGATGATTTTGCCTTCGGCAATCGTTATAACTATCCGCCGATCAAAGCGGACAGGATTATTGCCGACGGTGAAAAGGTCGAACTAGGCGGAACGACGCTGACGGCGCATTTGACTCCTGGCCACACACGAGGCTGCACAACCTGGAGCGCGAAAATTTCTGAGGGAAGCAAAACGTACAACGTTGTTTTTGTTTGCAGCGTGACTTTTCCGGGTTACAAACTGGTAAACAATCCGAAAAATCCTACGCTCATCGCACAATATCAACGATCCTTCAAAGTGCTGCGCTCGCTGCCCTGCGATATTTTTCTTGCCTCTCACG
The DNA here is from genome assembly GCA_963831435.1 of uncultured Acidobacteriota bacterium. Classification (GTDB taxonomy): domain Bacteria; phylum Acidobacteriota; class Terriglobia; order Terriglobales; family Acidobacteriaceae; genus JAICKN01. The sequence continues at coordinate 18,879 of CAWHQK010000017.1, read as the reverse complement.
GCTCGTTCTTCAATCTGCCGGATAAGATGGCAGAGCTTAAGAAGAATCCCTCCAACAATCCATTCATCAATCCAAAGGAGTACCGGCAGTTCTTAGATCGCTCGCAGGCTGCGTTTGAAGAAGAAGTGAAGAAGGAAAAACAAGCTGGTCATTGATCCGACCGGTCATTGATCCGACCGGTCATTGATCAGACCAGTCATTGATCCGACGACCTTGATCAGACCAGCCATCGATCAAACCAGCCATCGATCAAAGCAGCTTGAGAGTTTTTAAGATTTCTTTTTGTTGGACAATCAGAGATTGCGCGCCTTGGGTCGCTAATCCGATCATTTTTGTTAACTGCGGCTGGTCGAACACCTGGTGCTCCGCCGTGGCCTGGACTTCTACAAGTTTGCCGCTCGCGGTCATTACAAAATTCATGTCCACGTCCGCGCGCGAGTCTTCTTCGTAGCAGAGGTCGAGCAGAATTTCTCCTTCCACGATTCCGACGCTGATGGCGGCGACAAAATCTTTCAGCGGGGCGACTTTTAGTGTTCCAGCCTCCACCAGTTTTTGGACCGCTAATCCCAGGGCAACAAACGCTCCAGTAATGGAGGCCGTGCGGGTGCCGCCGTCGGCCTGGATGACGTCGCAATCAATCCAGATGGTGCGCTCGCCGAGTTTGTCGAGTTCGGTGACGGCGCGGAGAGACCTGCCGATAAGCCGTTGAATTTCGTGAGTGCGGCCGCTTTGCCGCCCTCGATTTACTTCCCGCGGCGTACGCGTTAGCGTGGCCCGTGGCAACATGCTGTACTCGCTGGATATCCATCCTTTGCCGGTATTGCGCAAAAAATGGGGGACGGTTTCTTCAATCGAAGCGGTGCAGATGACGCGGGTATTGCCAACTTCAATCAGCACCGAGCCTTCGGCGGTGCTGATGAACCCAGGAGTAACCGTTACAGGACGCAGTTGATCGTGCGAGCGATTATCAGAGCGATAGAACATAGAAGGAAATTGTAAACCGAGGCAACAATGCACGCATTCATTGCGACGCGGCCGCCGTCTGGCCGATCATCTGGTTCGCGGAAGGGACGTCGTAAAAAATTGACAGGTCGGCGTGGCCCGCAAGGGTGTCGCGTTCCTGTCCGTTGACCAAAATTTTGACGCGCAGAATTCCCGGAATGTTCTGGGCGACTGTCTCCACCAGCGACGCCACGGTGAGGTCTTCCACCAGAATGCCGGAGCGATGGCCATCGGCGAATGGGGAATTCATGTCAATGACCGCGACGCCCGGATCCACCAGATAGGCATCGCGCACATCCGAACCCGGAGCGATGGGGTGGGAGGAATTCTTATCTAAATAAATATTGAGCAGCGCCCGTACCAGCTCCTGCGCACGCTGTTGTCTATCTTCCGATAGGGGAATGGAAGCTTGTCGAGGCTGTAGTTCGCCCGAGGTATCGTCCGCAATAAAAAGAGTTACTTGTTCAGTAGGGCCGGAGGCAGGCGGAGCGACCGAACCGCTATACGCCGCGGGAACCGCGCTGCGAGCATGCTTTTGCATACGCCATGCGTACAGCGCCATAGCAAGAGACGCGGCCAGCAGAAGCACGACGGTAATAATGAGCTGCCGCGGATTCATCGCGCGGCCCCGGGAAGTTGATAAAGATCTCCTATACCGGCGGCGATAGCATTGGCGACGAATTCCACGTAAGCTGTCGAGGTCAGGTCGCTCGGACCGGTTGAAGGAGGAGCAACCTCAACGGCCACGGCCGCGGCCACAATGTTGTTCAGCGGGCGCAAAGGAGCGGCAAGTTGGCGAACCGGAACGTGGCTCTTCTCCAATTCGAGCGCAATGGTATTGGCTGCACTCTGGCTGGAAGAAAGAAATGGCGCCTGCGCCATCCGCCAATCGAGGAAAGGGCCGCGATTGGTATCTCCAGATGGGAGGAGCGCCGTGTAGATACGGACGCCGTGTCCCTGAGTCGAAGCATGAATGCAGAGATAAATGGCGGGATGAAGCTGGTTTGTTGTGCTAGCGCGCTGATCGGTGGTCGAGGTGGTGTCCGAGTCGCGCAATAACATCACCGGCACATTGCGGACCTCGAGCTCGTCACGCAACCGTCGCGCGAATGCGAGGGTCACGTCTTTCTCCGCCAACTGATTGCCTAAAGTTGCACCGCTGTCGGCTCCACCGTGGGCTGCATCCACCACAATATAGTAGCGGGCGTAAACCGGGTGCGAGGGCGGAGCAATGGGTTGCGTTGGTTGGGCGGAGGAAACTGGCTTGGGCGCCGCCTTCACCGGCGGTGGCTGTTGCGGCGCTGGCTGCACGGTGATGGTTTGGCCATTGTTGCTGAAGCTTGCGAACAAGGGAACGGAGCCGGCAATGGCGATTTCGGCGTTGCCATTACTTTCCGAAAAACTGGCTGAAGCAATGGAGGGATTAGAAAACGTGAGCACGGGAGAGCCCGGGGGCAGTACGGGGTCATGGGTAAAAACCAGCATGAGTTTGCCGGGTTCGGTGGAGATGGAAGGATTCACGCGCGCCGTAAAGTTGATTTCCAGAGCATTCGGAGGATTGTTTTTAATCTGCGCGGTGAAGTGGACGCCGGCATCGCCAATGAAAAGGCGCCGCGCGGCCTCATGAAAATTGACTGGGCCGCCGAGCAGTCGAGGAAGCAGCGTTGTGAGCGAGCCTATAGGAACCAGACCGCGGCCATTCCGCAAAACAAAGCTCATGCCGAGAGGAAGAGACTGGCCTTGCAGGCGGGCAACGTCGCTACCGGGCTGGAAATCGCATTCGATGTCGTTGTAGTGCAGGTCCCATTGCGTGCTGTTGGTCTTTAAGCTCACCTTGCCCAGTGGTTCCAGCAGTTCAAAAATGCCAACATAGTCGGTGCCGTTTTCCGGCGTGACCGGAAGCGAATAGTTGGCAACGTTGGAATAAATGGAGATTTGCTTTTCTTCGGGTGGGGCAGCGGCGCTGATGAGCAGCACGAGGGCGACAAGGGCGCCCAAATTGACGGCCAACTTCGCCAACGGAGAATAGCGCGAGCTGGACCTGCTTACGGCCATGTCTTAGAAAACGAGATATTGGCAGCGTAAATGAGTTGCGGGGGACGATCAATCCAAAGCGTAAATCGTGAAGCCACTCAGTAACTTTGGGAAGAAGTCGGTTGATTTCTGCGGCATTACTTCATCGGCGAAGGCGACGTCGCGGACCTGCTCCATACGTGCTGAGTTGGTCAGGAAGGCCACATTGCATTCGCCCGAACGCACCTGCTCCATCGCCTCAGTGGCGTCACGGACATAACGAATATTTTCCTGGTTGCGAATGGATTCTTCGGACAGGCCAAGCGCGCCTTCGAGTACGCATTTGTGCAAACGAACCAGATCGAGCGCCTGCTGCCGTGCGGAAAGACCGGCAAAGGCGCGGGCGGAGGATGTCTTGGGCCTGTCCAGTAGGAACGCGCCGTCTTTGACAACAGCCAGAAACGCGGTGCCTGCCTGCCCGGATTGGTGAAGTAAAGAGGATGCACGCGCGGCATCCACGCTACCGTCCACTCTTGTGACATTGAAGTACGCCCCGGCGCTTGCCCGCAGGTTCTCAGATGAAAATGACTGAAGGCCATGCACCACGCGGTGCGTGGGAAGAATCAGGAGACCGGGGCTATCCATGTTGACGAAAGTCATCATGGCTAATTCGTAGGGCGCGATCTCATCTTTTTGACGGTCCACATATTCTTTTTCGGAGGAATATTGCCGGGGGAATCCGCGAGAAGAATCGGCGGCGGTGGAGCGCCGCTCATTGCGATAATTCAGGGCAGTCTCATAGCGGTGATGGCCGTCCGCGATGATGAGTTTCTTGTCGCGCATCTTTCCTTGCACCAGATTCAGCAAAGCGGGATCGGAAATTTTCCAGATGAGGTGCCGCACTCCATATTCGTCACGAACCTCGGTGTCCGGAGGGGCGTCGGTGCTAAGCACGCCTTCAATTTCGTTTCCTGGATCGTTGTATAGCATGAATATCTGGCCGAAATGGGCGCGTGTGGCGCGCAAAAGGTGCAGCCGATCGGCCTTGGGCTTGGAGAGAGTTAGCTCATGGCGAAAAACCACGCCTGCAGAGTAGTCTTCGACGCGGCCCAGGGCAATGAATCCGCGGCGTTCCATTTGGATAGCGGTACCCGGTGCGGTAAAGCTTTGCGCGTACAAATAAATAGACGGCAAAACGTCCTGCAGAAAGACGCCCTGCCTGCGCCAGGCATGAAAAAAACCGGCCGCGCGGCTGTAGGGATTGTTGTTCGCGTCGTCCGAAGGCTCCGGTTTGCCGAGAATAATGCGGGCCAGGTTATACGGGCTTGCGGCGTAGTAGGCATCACGCATTGCCGGGGTGATTTTGTCGTAGGGCTGGGTGACAACGTCCTGGGGGGAGACCCGTTTTGGGTCATAACGAAGCGCGCGAAAAGGTGTAATGGAGGCCATAGGGTGAAACCGGAAATTGTACAGCAGGCATGCAAATGAGGAACGAGCAAATCGGCTAAAAGCCAAGCCTGTAGCGGAAACTAAGGTGATTATGGGTTTAGCGGATAGGTAAACTTTTGCGCAGGAAACGCATCAAAAACCCAATAAAAGCTGGTTCTATTTTTCGCGAGCTGTGATAGCATCGCGCTTATAGGGCGGGAAACAGCGGTCATCTACCGTACAAGAAACCGCTAATTTATCCGGCGTAAGCGCGGAACGCCGGTAAGCAGTCCCGTCATGGGAAGGTCAGTCATGAATGCGTCGCGACCATTCTTCGTTGCGTTTCTTCTTCTCCTCCTGTCCGCCTCATTGTGCTGGTCGCAATCCAGGCCCGACGACGTGCACGACGTTCACATTAACCCTCCAGTTGCGCCTGCGGAAAAACCTGTCCCTGCAAATTCGGTGGTCAGCGCCGGGCTCAGGCAACGCGATGCCATGAAGGTCAAGGTGGACCTGGTTCTTGTGCCCGTGACAATTACTGATCCCATGAACCGCCTGGTGACTGGTTTGGACAAAGATAATTTCGCGCTGTACCAGGACAAAGATCAGCAGGTCATACGCGATTTTTCCAGCGAAGACGCTCCTGTTTCGATCGGGCTTATTTTCGACATGAGCGGTAGCATGCACACGAAGATCGAAAAGGCGCGAGAAGCGGTGGTTGAGTTCTTTAAAGCGGCCAATCCGCAAGATGAGTTTTTCATGATTACCTTCGCCGACCGTCCGGAGGAAATTGCCGATTTCACGCAAAGTGTGTCTGAGCTGCAGAGCAAGCTGATTTATACGGTCCCCAAGGGCCGCACTGCGCTGCTGGACGCTATCTACTTGGGCGTGAATAAGATGCGTCAGGCAAAATATCCCCGAAAGGCTCTGTTGATCATTTCCGATGGGGGCGACAATCATAGCCGATACACCGAGAATGAAATACGTTCGCTGGTCAAGGAGGCGGACATCAGCATTTATGCAATTGGCATCTACGACCACTTTTTCCCCACGGAAGAGGAACGGTTAGGCCCGGAATTGTTGAGCGATATAACGGAAATCACGGGGGGAAGGGCCTTTGCCATTGACAATCCGAATGACTTGGCCGATGTGGCTACAAAAATTGGGATAGAGCTACGCAACCAATATGTGCTTGGATACCGTCCAAACAAATCTCAGCATGACGGCAAATGGCATAGAATCAAAGTGAAGTTGATTCCGCCTAAGGGCTTGCCGCCATTGAAGGTTTATGCGAAGACGGGATTCTATGCGCCTAGTGAATAAGCAGAAGTTTGTCTTTTTGGGATTTGCTGTTTTATTTTCAATAAGTTCGGTCGGGATTGCCGAAGTTCCGGCGCAGGCCCAACCTCAAACTTCAACCTCAGCAGGTCAATCTGCCGCGCCTGTTCAGCAGGGAGCAACCGCCAATCAACCGCCAGCAGTCGTGCCGGGCAGCGCTCAACCTCAAAGCTCGACGCCCGCGGCGACGCAGACACCGACGCAAGGGCCGCCGGCGCAAACTCAGCCTACCCAAGCTCAGCCTGCACAAGCTCAGCCTACGCAAGCTCAGCCTACGCTAAGCCAACGGCCCCAAGCATCCGCGCCCTCTGGGCAAATACCAGCGACTGATTCTCAAACGACTTCAGCGGATGACAATGGGACGTTCGTGTTTAAAAAGCAGGTTGAAGAAGTGGTCCTCCACGCGACTGTCGTGGATGACAAGGACCAGATGATTGTGAACCTGCCGAAGGACGCTTTTAGCGTCTATGAGAATGGAAAGCTGCAGCCGATCACCTCGTTTCGGCACGAGGATGTGCCCGTGGCTATGGGGATCGTGATTGATAATTCCGGTTCTATGCGGGAAAAAAGGGACAAGGTGAATACCGCGGCTTTGAATCTGGTGCGCGCCAGTAATCCGGGAGACCAGGTGTTCGTGGTGAATTTTAACGATGACTACTACCTTGACCAGGACTTCACGAATAGCTTGCCGAAACTTAAGCAAGCTCTTGAAAAGGTTGAGGCTCGGGGCGGTACGGCTTTGTATGACGCTCTGGTGGCGTCCGCTGATTACTTGAAGGGCGCGAAGCTGCAGAAGAAGGTCCTTTTCGTCGTCACCGATGGTGAGGACAACGGTAGCCGGGAGAACCTGGAAGAGGCTGTGGAGCGTCTGCAGCAGGAAAACGGGCCGACGGTGTATGCGATAGGATTGTTGGGGCAGGAGAAAGAGCGTACCGCGCGACGCGCTTTGCAGGTGATCGCCGAGCGAACCGGTGGAATCGCATTCTTGCCGAAGAGCCTTGACCAGGTGGATGAAATCAGCAGCACCGTGGCGCATGACATTCGCAGTCAGTACACGATTGGCTATAAACCTCTTACGCCCAAAACGGTTCCTGGGTATCGTACCATTCATGTGGACGCGAAGCAGAAGGGCTATAAGAAGCTGGTGGTTCGCACCAAGACGGGATATTACCCCGGTCAGGAACAAGCCTCGAATTAGCTGAAAGTTCTGCCGACGTGAGCTGGTTCGGCTCTCCGGATTTCTACATTTGCAGTTCTCCATTTACCATTAAAGAATGCCGTCCGATTCCCGGAATTCTCTTGCGCAGCTCTTGAACGATGTTGCCAGCCGTGCCGCTCGTTATGCGGCGGAGGCTCAACAACGGCATACCGCCCCCTTGCAGGAGGATGTTGCCCGTCTGGAGACGTTGGCTTCGGCTTTCCCACGAAATTCGAGTGATCCGGCTGAGGTGTTGGCGCTGCTGGATGAGATCGGATCTCCGGCGACACTCGCCTCGACTGGCAGAAGGTACTTCGGCTACGTCACCGGGGGCGTGTTGCCAGCCGCTCTTGCGGCAAACTGGATGGCAGGCGTCTGGGACCAGAACGCTTACCACTCTGCGTTGGTGGAGAAGCTGGAAGAGATTACTTTCGGTTGGATGAAACAGATATTTGGCCTCCCTGCGAGCTGTGGGGCGGGTTTTGTTACTGGCACGACCATGGCGAGCTTTGCCGGGCTGGCGGCGGCCCGCCACGCATTGCTGGAGCGCGCAGGATGGAATGTAGAGGAAGACGGGCTTTTTGGGGCGCCTCCCATTAACGTGGTGATTGGGGCGGAGGTGCACGCTTCGCTATTGAAAGCTTTATCCATGCTGGGCCTGGGGCGCAAGCGGGTGAAGATCGTTCCCACCGACAAGCAGGGACGCATGCAGCCGGAGGCAATGCCTGCTCTGGATGAGCGGACGGTTGTCTGCATTCAATCAGGGAACGTGAACACAGGTTCGTTTGATCCTGCGGCGGACATCTGCGCTCGCGCTCACGAATCCGGAGCATGGGTCCACGTGGACGGTGCGTTTGGAATGTGGGCTGCTGCGTCTACGCAGCGGAAACATCTTGTGGCTGGCATTGAGGCTGCCGATTCCTGGGCGACCGATTGCCATAAGTGGTTGAATGTTCCTTACGATTCGGGCGTGGTTTTTATCCGCGAACCGCAACACCTGCACAACGCCATGACGGTGGGAGCGCCGTATTTGAAAACCAATGACGGCCGCATGCCTCCGGTATTTACCCCGGAAAATTCCCGACGGGCGCGGGCAATTGATGCCTGGGCGGCGCTGCGCTCATTGGGCCAAATCGGTTTGGCGGAAATGATCGAAGGGAATTGCCGGTTGGCTGCGCGCTTTGCCGAAGGCCTTCGCCGCGGGGGCTATACGGTGCTGAACGACGTTGTGCTGAACCAGGTGTTGGTGAGTTTTGGAGATGAAGAAACGACTCGAAGAATTATTCATGCTTTGCAGGAAGATCGCACAGCCTGGTTTGGTGGAACTCAATGGCAGGGACACACCGCTATGCGCATCAGCGTCTCCAACTGGTCCACGACGGAGGAAGATGTAGATAAAAGTCTGGAGGCGATTTTGCGGATTGCGAAAGCCAATGCGCCCTTGGAAATTGCCAGTAATACGAAGCGCGATTGACCTTGCCGCCCAGCCTTCCGTAACCTGTAGAGTGCGAACCCCGATAGAAGCTTCCCAACTTCGAGTAGCTGACGACATCACAAAGCTTGTCGGCAATACTCCCCTCTTACAACTCAAGCGTATTGTTTCCTCCGGCGCGGCGGATATTTTCGCCAAACTCGAATACTTGAATCCTGGCGGGAGCGTGAAAGACCGGGCGGCCATTGGAATTATTCGGCATGCTGAACAGCAGGGGAAACTGAAGCCGGGCGGCACCATCGTTGAGGCCACGGCGGGAAATACAGGAATTGGACTGGCGCTGATCGGAGTAAATCGAGGGTACAAAGTCGTTTTGTTTGTTCCAGAAAACTTTTCAGAAGAGAAGGTTGTGCTCATGCGAGCGCTGGGCGCGAAGGTCACTCGTACGCCGGATTCTGAAGGAATGCAGGGGGCGATTGACCGGGCCCGAGCGCTTGCGAAGGATAACCCCAGCGCTTTTACCGCCGGCAACGGCCAATGGATGATCCGCGACTACAATTCCGGTGGCGGACTGTCGCGAATGCACGTACGTGACGTGCGTGGGTATATCTTCGTCAACCCCCACGGTGGGATGGCAAGGGGATAGCCCGACCGACCGTCGTACGCTGTCTATTGCCAGATGGCTCTGGCGGCCTCGACAACCAGCGCCAATTTCGCCCGTTCATCCACTTCAGTAAGCGGATTGCCAGCCACGGTGCTGGCAAATCCGCACTGAGGGCTGATCGCCAGCCGATTGAGATCAATATAGCGGGCCGCCTCTTCCGCGCGGCGCTTTAGCTCGTCCAGGCTTTCGAGAACTGGCGTCTTTGTGCTGATAAGACCGAGCACGACACCCTTGGACTTCGGGACAAAACGCAGCGGCGCGAAGTCGCCGGCGCGGGCCGTATCGTATTCCAGCAGGAAATGATTGACGTTGGTTTGAGCGAAGAACCGTTCCGCCACGGATTTATATCCACCGGCACCGAGATAACGGCCTTTGAAATTGCCACGACACATGTGCACGCCGATCGTCACATCAGCCGGACACTTGCTTACGGCCTGATTGATGCCCGCAATGTACAAATCGACAAGGGTATCGGGATTGCTACCCGTTCGTTTTACCTCGTTGCAAATGGCGGGATCGCACAACAGCGCAACAGCGACTTCGTCGAGCTGCACATACCGGCATCCCGCTTTTGCCAGCCCCGCTATCTCCTCCTGAAATATCCCGGCAAGATCAGCGAAGAATTCATCTTCGTCAGGGTAGATCGATCGGTCTGCAAAATCGTTGCAACGGTAGAAATGCATGGTCGATGGCGCAGGCAGGGTGATCTTGCCGGTCACTTTCGTGATCGTGCGCAGAAAATCGAATTCGTCTAGCGCGAGTGGGCGTACACGTCTGATCTTGTTCATCGCATAAGGCGCCGTGAACTCAACTTCATGACCAGCATCGTCGCGAAATTTGAACGATGCCGGTTTGATGCTGAAACCCTCCGTCCTCTCGACAAAACGTCCCCAATATGAACCGCGTCGGAATTCTCCATCGGTGACAACCTGTAGCCCAACGCTCTCCTGCAGCGCCACAACGTCGCGGATGCATTGATCCTGCAATGTTTTGAATTCAGCGTCGGCGATCCCCTTGTTCGCGTACTGGCGGAATGCCTGGCGCAAGGCCTGCGGGCGCAGCAGGCTTCCGACATGATCGGCGTGGAATGGCGGACGGCCTTGAGCGAACGGCATGCAGGCGACCTCCCGGATTTTTTCTATAGCTCAATAGATGGAATTTAGATTGTCGGCATGGCACAAGACAATGCTTCTGTTCAGCGATCGGCAGCCTATTCGAGCTTCTGCCCTTCCGACCCTCTGGACGAGACCTCTTTGATGAATATCGTTGCCCTGCCAGTGCCCCGGCGTAATGCCAGCCAGCGACGGCGGGCCCCCCAGATCATTGAAGCCGCGGCGCGCGTTTTTGCCGAACGCGGGTTCCATGGCGCCACCACGCAGGACATCGCCGACGTCCTCGGCATCAAACAGGCGAGCCTCTATTACTATTTCTCATCCAAAGAGGCGGCGCTTGAACTTGTTTGCGTGAAGGGGGTTGAAGGCTTTTTCGACGCCGCAAAAGCCATTGTCGCGCGACCAGAAAGTGCCACTATACGTCTGACTTTATTGATTAAATCGCACCTCTCGCCGCTCGTTGACAGGCCTGATTTCGTTCGCGTTTTCCTCAATGAGCGCCAACATCTTCCCCGGGAAAGCCGCCGTCGTATCGGCCGATGGTCGCGCGGGCTCGAGCGCATTTTCGAGGAGGTCATCAGGGAGGGCATCGCCAAACGGGAATTCCGAGCCGACCTGGATGCTCGACTTGCGACGCTCGCGATTCTCGGCATGTGCAACGCAGCATCGAATTGGCATCGCAAGGAAAGCACTGACATCGACCGTACCGCCGCCGAATTCGCCCAACTGGTGATCAATGGGATGGGCAAGCGCCCGGCTGGGCTACGCCGTCGCCGCTGAACGCGCCATTGCTTATTCGGGGACGGGCTATAGAATTCGATTGAGCTATAGAATTTTAGCCGATCAAAGAGTGCACGATGATCGCAGGTGTCACGATTGATCGCGACAAGCTGCGCCGCACCACCGCTCTGCACCTGCTGTGCGAGCGGGCGCGCTCGACGCCCGATTTAGTGGCGTTCCGATCCAAGCATCTGGGTGTCTACCGCGAGCGAAACTGGTGTGACTACGCGAGACTCGTGGCGCACCATGCGCGCGCACTCCAAAGTATCGGGCTCGATCGCGGCGCCCGGGCTGCCATTATGGGCGACGTCTGCGAAGAATGGTTGCTTTGCGATCTCGCCGTCCAGTCGCTCGGCGCAATCGCCTACGGTATTTACCCGACGGCGTCCCCGACCGAGGTCGAGTACCAAATGCGCGATGGTGGCGCTGAAGTTTTCATCGCCGAGGATCAGGAATACGTCGACAAGATCTTGCCCATTGCTGACCGACTTCCCGATCTGAAGGCCATCGTCGTCATCGATGATTCGGCCATGTTCGGCTACACCCACCCGAAGCTTCGTCGCTTGCGCGACCTCCTGGATGGCGTTGACAGACCGCAACTCGGTTGGCTCGAGGAAAGAACCGCAGCGCTGTCGCCGGAGGATCCAGCCTTCATCGTCTATACGTCTGGCACGACCGGCCACCCGAAAGGCGCGCTGGTCAGCCATGGCAAACATCTCGCCGCCACCGATACGGTGGTCACGCAATATCCCACACTACGAGAGAAACCTCACCGTACTGTGGTTTTTCTTCCCATGTGCCACGTACTCGGCCGCGATGTCGCGATCACGCTGCCGCTCATCTCGCAGCTGATGCCACATTTTGGCGAGGACCCCGAGGATTTCGCTACGACGCTCTTCGAAGTCGCGCCAACGGTGATGTTCACCGTTCCGCGCTATCTGCAAAAATTTGCCTCGCATATCCTCGTCGGGATTCTCAACTCGAGCCGCCTCAAGCGGGCCGCTTACGATTTCGCAATGGGCGTTGCGCGCAGTCATGTTCGCCTTCAATGGGGAGGCAAGACGGCACCGGCGCGAAGCATGCTGTACGGAACCATGCACGCGTTGATTTTCCGACCAATCCTGAACAAGCTCGGCTTCGACAAACTGGAGCTAGTGGTCAGCGGCGGCGCCGGTCTACCGGCTGAAACCGCCGCGCTCTGGCACATGTACGGCGTCAATGTCGTCGAGATGTACGGACAGACCGAAGAGGCCGGCGGTATCATTGCGGGACAGCGTGGTCCTTTCCCCCATCCCGGCAATGTCGGGACGCCGGTCGAAGGACTTGAGGTCAAGCTTGCGGAGGATGGCGAAGTTCTTGTGCGCGGTCCCGACCTTTTCGACGGGTACTGGCGCAACGATGAGGCAACCGACGAGGTTAAAGGCGCGGACGGTTGGCTTCATACTGGCGATGTCGGCGAGTGGACAAATGGAAGCCTGCGTCTCATCGATCGCGCCCGAGATTTTCTCGTTACCGCCGGTGGCAAGACGATTTCACCATCACTCATCGAAAATGCATTGCGTGCAAGTCCTTATGTTGCAGAGGCCGTCGTCTTTGGCCATGGCCGCAAGTATCTCACCGCCATCGTGGAAATTGATTTCGAAACCGTCGCCGACTGGGCACGCGCCAACGACGTGGCCTACACCGGTTTCACCAGTCTGACCACGCACGCGCGCGTCGCGCACCTGATTCAGGCCGAGCTTGACAAGGTCAATCGCGACCTTGCCCGCGTGGAGCAGATCAAATCATTCCGTATCCTGCCAAAAGCGCTCGACCCCGAAGAGGAAGGTGAGCCGGTAACACCGACCCGTAAGGTCAAACGAAACCTGATGTATGAGCGCTTCAGAGAATTGGTCGAGGGAATGTACGACGACCGTGAAGAGCGGCTGATTGCGGCTGGCACAGGAAATGTGCTGGCCTCGTGATAATGAGCAAAGCTTCAAAGAGATGAAAAAGGGAGGGACACCATGCTCAACAGGATCTTGCTTGGCGGTCTGACCGCCTGCGCGATCGCGCTGCCCGCAAAAGCGCAGGACGCCTATTTGGTGGGAGTAACTGCCGCGCTGACCGGACCGCCATCAAGCACCTACGCACCTGCCGTAGATGCCTTGCGCATTTATATCGATGGCGTCAACGCGGCCGGCGGCGTCAACGGAAAACAGATCAAGTTGTTGATCGAAGATGACGGGGCGCAGCCCTCGAAGGCAGCGGCCAACACAAAGAAACTGATCACCCAGGACAATGTCGTCTTGATGGTGAATGCGAGCCTGTCGTCGACCTACGCCCCGGTGATTGCCGAAAGCAAGAGCGCGAATGTACCGCTGCTGTTCGCGAGCGGCGTCTGTCCGCAAAGCGTTTATCCGCCCGCTGATCCGCTGCAGTTCTGCACCACGGGCTACGCTTCGCAGTTCGATAGCCGCGCAACCCTTGATTTCGTCAAGGCAACGGCGAAGGGCCCGGTAAAGATGGGATTCTCCGCGATGGCCATACCGCTCTCGCGCGGCGAGATGGACTACGCCATGGAGCTCTCGAAGAAGATGGACATCGAACCGGTCGATCAAGAAGTCATCCCCCCGCCGACCGCCGACTACACTCCTTTCGCGACGAAGCTAAAAGATGCCGGCCCGAATTGGGTTTACTCATGGGCGCCCTGGGTCACGCAGGTGCGTACACTCGAAGCGCTGCGCAAGCTTGGCTGGCAGGACGACTACATTGCCTGGGGTCATCTCGAGGCTGAGGCCGAACTCGCCCGGCTGAAGGACGGAAAGTTCTACGTCGTCAATTCAAATGCTCTCTTCCAGGAAAAGCAGCCCATCCATCAGGAAATCGAGGCGGCCGCGAGCAAGGCCGGCTCGAAATTCCCAGCACAGACTATGACGGAAGGTTGGATTGGAGGCATGGCGATTGAAGCGGCGCTCAAGGGAGCCGGTTGGCCCGCGGACCCTGCCAAAGTGCGCGCGGCAATGGAAAACCTGAAGATCGACACCAAGGGACTGCGCGGTGGGGCGATCGAATGGACCAAAGACAACCACTTCCGCACCCGCCTCTACTACAGGGTCTACAAATGGGACGGTGACAAGATTGCCCGCGTGCAGGATTGGAAAACTTATGAGGTGAAATGAGCTGGAGTTGATTTGGGGCGCGCAGTCTTTGCGCACCCCGTCATTGATGCCCAGATTTCAACTCGCGCCGGACAATTCGCTTGCAACTCGCGGTCAACATTGTCGTCCTCGGCTCGATCTATGCGCTGATCGCTTGCGGATATGTGCTGATCTACCGCGTTAGCCGGGTGCTCAATCTCGCGCACGGCGAACTAATGATGCTCGGCGCATATCTCCTGTTGGCGACGGCCTCGTTGTTCAATGGTCATCCGGGCATGGCGCTGGCGGCCGCCATTCTGTTGAGCCTTTTGACTGGTGTCCTCGTCTACATCTTTCTCATGCGAAAGATGACAGGCGAGATGGTCCTTGCGGCAATCCTGACGACCGTTGCACTCGGAATTCTTGTCCGCGGAATCGTGATCCTCATCTGGTCGGCGCAGCAGCAATATCCGGCGCAAGCGCTCGGAGTGAGTAATCCTTCATTTGCGCTGTTCGGCGGTGCACGCATTTCACTCTGGTCGGCGGTGCTGGTCGCAACAACGATCGCCGTCTATGGCGCGCTTTTCATATTCTTGCGCTTTGGCCGATGGGGCATGCGCATGCGCGCCGCCGGCCAGAACCCGCTCCTTGCCGCGCAGCGTGGCATCAACCTGCACGGCGTTTATGCCCTTGCGTGGAGCCTTTCGACGTTGACCGGAGCACTCGCAGGAATCCTCATGGCGCTCGAACTCCGGATTGACCAACAGCATGCCGGTCATCGGTTTGAAGGCGTTCCCCGCCGCGCTGGTTGGCGGCCTTGATAGTTTCGCCGGCGCACTCATCGGCGCCTTGATCGTGGCGGGGACCGAGGTCCTGCTCATCTATTATGTCGATCCCCTGCTGTCCGACGTCGTGCCCTTCCTCATTCTGATTGCGATGCTGATCGTGCGTCCCTGGGGTCTGTTCGGTACCCGCGAGGAGCTCGACCGTGTTTAGGCCACCGCCACGCGCGAGCGGCTATCTCCACACCGGCTACGGCGAAGACCTCGCGCTGTTGCAAACCCGCACCGAGCGGCTGACCCTCGCCGTCTTTGCCCTCATTCTTGCGGGATTTCCTTTTCTCGTGTCGCCATTTGCGCTCGATCTCGCCTGCCAGGTTTTCCTTGCCTCAATCGGCGCACTTTCACTGATGCTTCTGACCGGTTACGCGGGACAAATCTCGCTCGGTCACGCAGGGCTGATTGCCGCCGGTGCATTCACCACCGGAATTCTTGCGCGCGAAATTGCCGCGCCGTTCTGGATCACGCTCCCGGCGTCGGCGCTCACCGGTATCGTGCTCGGGTTTGTTTTCGGACTTCCGTCCCTGCGGCTGCGGGGTCTCTATCTGGCGGTCAGTACGCTGGCATTGCATTTCGTCGTTATCTATCTGGGCGGTGAATACGAAACCAAGCGCGGCTTCTCGACCGGAATTTTGATCGAGCCCCCCAGTCTCGCCGGATTCAAGCTTGGCGCACGCGGCTGGTATTTCGTTCTATTAATGGCCGCCGTTGCGAGCCTGTTGATCTGCATCAATCTGCTGCGCAGCCGGAGCGGTCGTGCCTGGCGCGCCATCCATGTCCGGGAGACTGTAGCGGAGGCTCTCGGTATCAATATAGCGCGTTACAAGCTCCTTGCCTTCGTAATTTCTTCCAGCATGACCTCGGTCGCCGGGTGCCTATTTGCCTATTACCGTGGATTTGTTTCAGTCGAAGCCTTCGACCTGTTCCTGTCCATTCAGTACGTCGCGATGATCATCATCGGAGGCATGGGCTCGCTGCTCGGCGCACTGCTCGGCGCGATGTTTGTCACCGTTTTTCCGTATCTCATCGAAGCATTGCTGCGCCTGCTGCCAAATGCCCAGAAGCTCGCCGGAGACATATTTGCCGTGAACTACGCCGCGTTCGGCGTGGTGATGATCCTGTTCCTCATCTTTGAGCCGCTCGGTCTCGTGGGAATCTGGCGACGTTTGCAGAACTACTTTCTGCTCTGGCCTTTCAGATACAAGCCGCTGGCGGGAGCACGCAAATGACCGCGGCACTGCTTCAGGTCGACAAGATCGAAGTGGTCTACAAGCGCGTAATCACTGCTGTGCAAGGCGTTACCTTATCGGTCGGGGAGCGACAGATTGTAGCGATCCTCGGCACCAACGGCGCAGGGAAGACTACAACGCTTCGTGCAATCTCAGGATTTCTCGGCATCGACGATGCGCGCATCTCCGAAGGTTTCGTCACCTTCAAAGGCACGCGGATCGAGAATGAACTGCCCCATAAGATCGCCGGCAGAGGGATCGTGCTGGTACCAGAGCGCGAAAAGGTATTTCCCAATCTCACCGTCGCGGAAAATCTCGCCGCACCGGTATCGCGCACCGCTCGTTCAGGCGAATTGCGCCGGCTAGAGGAACGCACCTATCATTTCTTTCCGCGCCTTACCGAGTTGAGAAGCCGGACTGCCGGTCTTCTATCCGGTGGCGAACGGCAAATGCTGGCAATCGGCGCGGCACTGATGTGTGGACCGCAACTTTTGCTGGTCGACGAGCTATCGCTCGGCCTGGCACCGGTCATTGTGCAAGATCTTACCCGTCGTCTGAGGTCCATACGCGACGAACTCGGCATCGGCATCCTGCTGGTCGAGCAAAGCGCGGCCGCAGCGCTGGAGATCGCCGACTACGCTTATGTGATGGAGAACGGACGCATTGTCCTCGATGGAGATCGCAAACGGCTCAAGAGCCATCGGGACGTCCAGGAGTTCTACCTAGGCCAGGCCGCCGGTGAACGGCGCTCCTACCGCGACGTCAAACAGTATCGCCGCTCGCGGAGGTGGTATGGCTGAACTTGCCATCGAGCATCTGAGCCTTCGCTTCGGTGGGTTGACCGTTCTCGACAACGTGTCGCTTGCAGTCGGACAGGGTGAATTGTTCGCCCTCATCGGCCCGAATGGCGCCGGCAAGACCAGCGTCCTGAATTGCATCAGTGGCATCTATCGCGGAAATGGCCTGATCCGCTTTCGCGGGACGGATATCACCGGTCTTGCACCTCACGAAATCGCCGGTCTCGGCCTTGCCCGCACCTTTCAACATGGCGAGCTTTTCCCGCAGATGAGCGTCCTCGACAATCTATTGACGGGGCGTCACGCGCGTATCCGGACCAATCCGTTAGCTGAGATGCTGTTTCTGCCAAGTATCCGGCGAGCCGAAACCACGCATCGCGAAGCCGTCGAGCGGACCATCGACGTTGTGGAGCTTGAACGGTATCGCCACGCGACCGTCGGCGACCTGCCCTTCGGCCTGCAGAAACTCGTCGGCTTTGCACGCGCGCTTGCGCTCGAACCCTCGATCATCCTGCTCGATGAACCTTCGGCCGGACTAAACCGAGAGGAACGCGAGGACCTGGCCCGCTTCATTCTGCGAACTCAAGCACCAGCTTGGAATGACGATGATCTGGATCGAACATGACATGCAGATGATCGCTGACCTAGCCGATCGTATCCATGTTCTCGATTACGGGCGAACAATCGCGGAGGGCGTGCCTGACGCGGTCCTTACAAACCCGGACGTTCTGTCCGCCTATCTTGGCATTGCCAATTTTAGCGCGGCACCGACTCCGTCTGGCGCTTGAGGGGATTCGACCAGATCTGAGAACTCGGCGGTCATTCGGCGCGATCTGGGCAAGGCGCTGCGCATACTCCAAAGCAGATGCAACGTTGCCGCCATCGCGATAGAAGCTCACCAGAGCGAGCAGCGATTTGCGGTCCGTGGGATGTTTCGTCAGATTGTCCTTGAGCACCGCTATCGCATCGTCGATCCGCCCTGCCGAATGAAGCCCGACGGCATAGACATAACTGTAGTGGGCTTGGTCCGGCGCCCGTTCCGCGGCACGCTTCAGCTCTGGTAACGCGTCATCTTGCTTCTTCTGGCGCACGAAGGCCAAGCCAAGCGCGTAGTGGAGGCTCGCGTCCTGAGGCGTAGTCGCCACCGCATCGCGCAACACAGTCACTCCATCCTCCTCGCGCCCCAACGAGCGATAGAGGTCGGCGAGGTTGATCGCCGCCGGCGCAAATTGCGGGTTCAGGCGGCGCGCCGCTTTGTATTCGGCTTCAGCCTCGGTCACTTGGCCCCGCTGTGTCAGAAAATTCGCCAGCGTTACACGCGCCTCTGGCCGATCCGCGTTGATCGCTGCGCCGCGATGAATTCTGCGGCGGCGTTATCGAAGCGCGCTCGGTCAGCCTTGGGTTGGTTGGCCGTTGGAACCGCAGCAAGCATTGCGACGGCCCTGATGCGCACACCCTGAACAGGATCGGACAGCAGAGGCGAAACAATGGGCCAAAGCTGGTTCGCCGGGACACGGCCCAGCATGTCCAGCGCGGCCATGCGCACCATCGGATCGCCGTCAGCGAAGCCTTGTTGAGCCAGCTTGACGCTGGCAGGCGAGAGGTAGGCACCGAGATCGATCAGCGCGCTGGCACGAGCCACAGCCGGCGTGTTGCCATCAGAGGCCACCTCACTGAGAAGTTTTTCAGCATCCGGCTGCAGCGTCCACGCGGCGTGGAAAGCTGGCGCGTAAGTCTGAAACCCCTCTCTGCCGCGGTCCAAACCATGTTTCAATAGTGCTCGCTGCCCATTGAGCTGATTTATCGCGATGACAATCGTTGCAGGCGTTCGGCGTGCCCAGATTTGCCGACAAATCCGGACGTGGAATCCGGAAGCTGTGATCGTGGCGACGATCAACCACCATGTAGGCGCGCTCGGGCATATGGCA
>CAWHQK010000016.1:0-18201 GCA_963831435.1 uncultured Acidobacteriota bacterium | reverse complement strand
CTGATGGCGTTGTGGTCATGAATTATGACGAGCATTCTCCGGGCGGCGAACCTGGACCGGTGGCCTCGCAGGACTGGTTCGTGAATAACCTCAAATATCTACAAACCAAGGTGCCGCAGGACAAGCTGATTTGTTCCATCGGGAACTTCGGATATGACTGGCCCACGAAACCGAAGCATGGGAAGCTACCGGCCGACGAAAAAGATAAACCGCAGACGGTGCAAGACGCATGGTTGGCGGCGCGCGATTCCGAAGCGGATGTTGATTTTGACGGGGACAGCCTGAACCCACATATCAGTTACATTGATGAAAAAAATATACAGCACGATATCTGGTTCCTCGACGCGGTAACCGCGCTGAATCAAATGCGTGCGGCGCAGGCGCTGGGAATCAAAACTTTCGCATTATGGCGGCTGGGATCTGAAGACCGTTCTTTATGGCAGGTGTGGGACCTGCCCGGAGAGAATGCGGCGCCCCAGAAGTTGAAGGCTGTTCCCCCTGGACAAGAAGTGGACATGGAAGGTGCCGGAGAGATCCTAAAGATTGAGGCCCGGCCGTCCACTGGCGAACGCGACTTAACGGTGGACCCAACCACCCGCCTCGTGACAGACGAGAGTTTCGATTCCCTGCCGGAGCCCTACCGTGTAGGACGCTATGGCTCGAGCAAAGACTCTGTCGCCATTACCTTTGATGACGGACCCGATCCGACCTGGACCCCGAAAATCCTGGACGTTCTTAAGAGTGAACATGCAACAGCGAACTTTTTTCTCATCGGACTACAGGCGGACAAGTTCTCTGATGTTGCCGAGCGGGTGTATCGGGAGGGAAACACCATTGGCAACCATACTTTCACGCATCCCGACATCAGCAATATTTCCCATGGCTTCATGAAAGTGGAGCTGAACCTTACGGAAGAGTTATTCGCCAGCCGGCTGGGAATTCGCACCCTGCTGTTGCGGCCTCCATATTCGATTGACGCAGAGCCGGACACGGAAGACCAGGTCAGTCCGCTGGAAGTGGCGCAGGACATGGGTTACATCACGGTGGGAGACAAGATTGATCCCAACGATTGGCGCGATGTGCCACGAAGATTTACCGCGGATGAGATTGCGAACAATGTGATTGCACATCTGCCTCCCTGCGCTCCCAATGACATTCACTGCGGCAACATCATTCTGCTCCATGACGGCGGCGGGAACCGGGAGCAGACGGTGCTGGCGTTACCGAAAATCATAGAGGGCATCCGCGCGAAGGGCCTGCGGATTGTACCGGTGTACACGCTGCTGGGAAAGACTCGGGCCGACGTTATGCCTCCGGTACCCGCGAATGAACGCTGGCGGGCGCGTATTACGCTGATAGGGTTTCTTATGTTTGATTTCGCCATCAAGGGAATCGTCTGGATATTCCTGATTGGCGATTTGCTCATGACCGGACGCCTTTTGTTCGTGGGAGCATTCGCGGTATTCGACCGCCTGCGCAAGCGTCCATTGCTCGGAGGCACAGCTAACGGCTTTTTGCCGAAAGTGGTCGTGCTGATTCCGGCGTACAACGAAGAAAAAGTTATTCAGCGCACGATAGAGGCGGCCCTCAACTCCGATTACGGCAATCTGCGCGTCATTGTGATTGACGACGGCTCCAGCGATAAAACCTTGGATGTTGCGCGGAGGGCGTTTCTTGAAGAGCAAGCCTCAGGGCGTGTTGTGTTGCTGAGTAAGGCGAATTCCGGAAAAGCTGAAGCCCTGAATTTTGGTTTGCAGCACGTGGCTGAAGATGAAGAGCTTTTTGTGGGCATTGACGCCGATACTGTTATCGCCCACGATGCGGTCACATTGCTGGTGCGGCATTTCCAGGATCCAGCCATGGGCGCGGTCGCAGGCAATGCGAAAGTTGGCAATCGCGTGAATCTCTGGACGCGCTGGCAGGCGCTTGAGTACATCACCAGCCAGAATTTTGAGAGGCGCGCATTGAACGTGCTCGGCGCGGTAAGCGTGGTCCCGGCGCTTTGGGGGCATGGCGCACCGCAGCAGTCCGCGCGTGCGGAGGCTATCACACTGATACGGTCGCGGAAGACGCCGATTTGACCATGGCGTTATTACAGCATGGGTACCGCGTGGAGTATGAAGACCTGGCGCTGGCTTATACGGAAGCCCCCATCAATGCGAATGGACTGATGCGGCAGCGATTCCGCTGGTCATTCGGCATTCTGCAATCGGTGTGGAAACATCGAAGCGCATTTATCAAAAATAACGTGCTGGGCTGGGTCGCATTGCCGAACATCATTATTTTCCAAATCCTTCTGCCACTCGTGTCGCCATTAATTGATCTGATGTTCATAGGCGGAACTCTCGCATATTACGAGCAGAAATATTTTCATCCTGAAACAACCGACGCGACGAGTTTTCACCGTCTAGTGCTGTTCTTTGTGGCCTTCCTGGTAATTGACTTCATCACCTCCGCGATTGCGTTTGCCTTGGAACGTCAGCAGCCCGAATCGCGCGAGGATGTGTGGCTGCTCAGCCAAGTGTGGTTGCAGCGTTTCGCCTACCGGCAATTATTTTCCGTGGTGTTGTTCAAGACCCTGAAGCGCGCGGTGCAGGGCGAGAAATTTGCCTGGGACAAACTGGAGCGCACCGCTGCCGTGAGTTATCGCCCGTCAGAAAAGCGCGATTCCGTGGAAGTCGGATAGCGGTCCGGTTTTCATTCCAAGAATTGTTCTTTCCCAAAAATTTGTTGGGACTACTCGGGTCCATGTTCTCGTCAAGATTCACTTTGCCGTCACGGGAAACTTCAATGATTTTGTGGGTTGTCTTGTATCCCGACGCCGTGATGTCAATGACGTATGTCCCTGGATTCAGGTAAAACTCGACAGGAGAATCCTTGTCCAAAATACGGCGGTTGACCGCGATTTGCGCGCCTTTGGGAGTGGTCTTGATATTGACGCTTCCCATGCCATTGTTCTTGCCGCCAAAAAGCTTCTTATATTTAATGTCATCGGTCACGCCCAACAGGCGGAGCGTTGGCGCGAAGCGGAACGTCTGCCCATATTGCAAGCTGGCCAGCGTGGTCTCTTCCAAATAGCCTTGTTTTTTCACTACAAGATTGTGGTTGCCCTGCTTGTCCACGGAAATCTGCGCGGGAGTTTGTCGCAACGTGTCGTGGCCATCCAGATAAATCTCCGCGCCAGCGGGTGTGGAGGTAACGGAAATTCCCGCGCTGAGTTGGCCGAGTTGCAGCGCGATGACTGCCTTGCTGCCCTGTCCCACATCAATGGCGCGGGCTTCGGAGGTGTAGCCGGCTTTGCTCACATTGATGGTGTGCCTGCCGGGCGCGACTCCTGTAAGGCTTAGAGGTGTGACCCAGCTCGGATCAGTCTGCCCGTCCACAGTGACTTCAGCGCCGGCTGGAGTTGAATTGATGGTCAGTTGCCCCGGAAGGATGACCGGAGCTGCGGACCGCGATCGCTTCTTGCTCGACCGGTTTGTTATGCGTGGCTGAACGGTCACGGAGTCAGGCGCGGTGTCCGATTCGTCTGCGTCCGTAGGAGCCGCTGCGGTGACAGCTGGTTGCACGGTCGGTTGTGGCGCAACCGCCGGAACGCTGGCGGCAGATTGCGGCTTGGGAGCAACCACTGGCGCGGAGCTTTGCACCGGAGTGCTTTCATCCCAAGAATTTTCTGAATGGATATGCCAGGCAATGCCCGCAAGCACCAGAAGAATGATCGCCACCGCTCCAGCGATGGAATAGCCAAATAATTTAGGCGGCGTCTTCTTGATTTCCGTGACAGCCTTCTTCGCGACCTCGCGCGGCTGTATTTTTGGTTTTTCGACTTCCCGGGTCTTCAAAATGATTTCCGGCTGTTCAATCACTTCAGACGCGGACGCGGCGGGGACAGGAGCGACGTACACTTCCTTGAGCGGAGGCAACTCGCTGACGTCGGAAAAACTGGGCCGCGACGAAGTTTCCGCGACTTTACTTTCGGACATCAGTGGATCCACTGCCAGCCTGGGAGCTTCCACTTCTGCAGGTTCGGCCGCAGGCGCCGTGGAGAGCTTTGCCAATTTTTCCCGGATCAGCGCGTCCACCGAAGCTTTCGCGGTGGCGGTGAAGAATTGGTCACTCTGATTCAATTTCGGTGCGCCAGAGGCTGCGGCCGCAGCAGCCGCTTTTCGCGGTTCTGCTTCGGGTTGAGGTTTTTGTACGTCAGCCTTCGCGGCAACCGGACTCGTGGGTGCCGGCGCTATCGCCTTTTTCTCGGTAATTTTGGGTTCGGAAACTTTTGCTTGGGGCGGTGCGACTGGAGCTTTCACTGCAACGGCCGGTCCAACGGTCTTGGCGGGGCTGTTCTTGCATTTCTCCAACTCTTCTACTAATTCCAGGCCCGTCTGGTAACGCTGTGCCGGATCTTTGGCCAGCGACTTGAGAATGACTTCGCTCAGCGCGGGATTAATTTTCTTGTTGATCTGGTGCGGCGGCGGCGGAGTAGATTCCAGTATCTGCTGGCGCACCTGGTCGGCTTCCTCGCCCTGGAACGCCTTGCACTCGGTCATCATCTCGTAAAAAATTGCACCCAGGCTGAATAGATTGGATCGCGAGTCAATTAGGTCCCCGCGCAACTGCTCGGGGGACATGTAGTGAAGAATGGCCGGCGCTTGTCCCTTGGCTTGCGCGGCAAACGCGCTCATTTGCGAAATCCCGAAACCCAACAGCTTTACCGTTCCATCCCAGGTCACCATAATTTTGGCGGGTTCCAGGCTGTGGTGCACTACTTTGTGGCTCCAGGCGTGGTCCAGACCTTGCCGGGTCTGGCGGGCGATGTCGAGAAGGTCCCAGATGGAAAATCCTTCTTTGCGCGATAAAGTCGTCGCGACGCTGTTGCCCTGGATGTATTCCATGGAGGCACAAAAACTGCCGTCCACTTCTTCCGCGCTATTGAGCAACGCGATGTTGGGGCTCTGAAGAGCTTTGTTGGATTCCACCTCTTGAAGTATGGATTCCACCAGCGTTTTTGCCTGATCGCCAAAACTTTCCAGTTTCAAAACTTTCAGGGCGACAGTTTGGGAACTCTCCGTGTCGGTTGCTTTATAAACGGCAATCGCTTCAGAGCGGGAAATCTCGCTAATGATTTCAAAGCGGCCTATTTTGTTCGACATTCTCAAAGCCTCACGCAAATAGACAGGGACTATCTGCCTTATAAATTGTTCAGGCCCTACTTACTCGGGGGAAGGTAACGTTAGGATAACTTGTAGGGAGCATAAGCCGGGAATTACTAAAGTACCCATGAATTCCCAAGGAAACCCGGGGTTTGGAACAGGAACTAGTGGATCGAAGTGAGCCACTGACGCAGCATTTGCCGCACTCGCGAGCCTTCTGTTTGACGGCGGACGGCATCGAGCACGGCGATATGCGCGCGAATTCCATGGCCACGAAAAGCCGCCCAGTAGGGAATGTGGATTTCTCCGGGAACGGGCTCGGCGGAGATGCGGAAATTGCGGACCCGGAAAAAGCCCTGCGCAAAAATCAGGCGGCGCACTTTGTCGGCGACCATTCCCTGCCCCTCTTCTTCAGAAAGCGTGACGGGCAGGCGATTTCTGGTTTCCAGCAGAAACATCTCATCCTGAGCTGGAAGATGTTCCCAGGTGTAAAGGTCGAGTGATCCGTTGACGGCGTCGAGACCAAAGACGTGGTTAGTTTTTTCTCCGGCGTTCTGAATTTCGACTTGGAAAATGCGGAAAGGAATGTAAAAGTCCGCCACCGAGCGGACGGGCCCTGAGACGATGTTCCGCGCTGTCCCGGAGAGTCCTCGCGGAGCAAGAAGTTCCATCGCTTCTTCCTGAGAAACATTGGGCTTGAGAGCTCGAATCCGCGCCATTCTAACGGAAGTATATCCAGAGACCGATGACCGTAAACAGAAGCGCCAGACTGAAAATAATATTCAGGCGATGCTCCAAGGCTGTTTCGGCGGCAGGCTTGCGCTGCAACGCCAGGGGCGTGACTGCAACAACATCCATTTTTTCACCGACCGTGGCAAAGGTCAGTCCGGCAAGTTTCTGGCGTTCTGGCGCTGCGGTTACCAGGCTCACGCCGATCAAGACCAGTGAGCAAATCACAAACATGAAGATGGCGTAGTGCAGAAAATTCATCTGCACCAGCCACGGAATAAGATCAGGGCCGTTTTTTGCTCTTAGCTCAAGGACAAAGCGCCCCGCTCCGAGAACAAATCCCGTGAGCAGCGATGTGATGGCGCCCTGCGCGTTCAGCCGCGGCCATAGGATTCCAAAAACGAAGCAGGAAGCGATGGGCGGACTAATGTAAGCCTGCACGCTCTGCAAGTAAATATAAAGCTGGCTGCTGATGAGGTGGATGAACGGCACCCACAACAATCCTAGTAAAACCATGACGCCCGTCGCGACCCGCCCCATATTCACCAGGCGCGATTCACTCGCATTGGGCCTAATCTTTTTATAGAAATCAAGGGTTACAAGCGTGGATGCGGAATTGAATACCGAACTCATGGCGCCCATGACGGCGGCCAGCAGCGCCGCCAGCACCAATCCGACCAAACCTTTGGGTAGCAAATTCAAAATGAGCGTGGGATAAGCAATGTCTCCATTGAGCACCTCGCCACGTGGGCCGAACTTAAAGAGGTTGTGAAACAGCGCGAATGCGATGATTCCCGGTAACACCAGCATGAATACGGGAAGAATTTTCAGGAAGCCGGCGAAGATGGTCCCGGCCTTGGCGTGTCCTTCGTCGCGGGCGGAGAGCACACGCTGCACAATGACCTGATCGGTACACCAATACCAGATGCCGAGGATAGGAGCGCCGAAGAAGATCCCGGTCCAGGGAAAGTCGGGGTCATGAACCGGCTTGATCATGTGGAAGTAGCTCGCGGGGACCGCGGCGCGCAATGCCGCGAATCCTCCCACGCGATGCAGGCCGATCACGGTAAGCAGCACCGCGCCAATGATGAGAATGATGGTCTGGACGGTATCGGTATAGATGACGGCAGCAAGGCCGCCTGCGATGGTGTAAACGCCGGTGGCCACGACCAGCACGATGGCGGTCTTCCATAAATCCCATCCCGCGACGCTATGCAATACAACACTGGCGGCATATAGTTGGACGGAAATTTTCGTAAAAATATAGGCGATGATGGAAATGCTGGCCAAATAAATGGCGCAGGAGCGACTGAAGCGGCGCTCCAGAAATTCCGGCATGGTAAATACGTTCGAGCGAAGATAAAACGGAACAAACACCCATCCCAAAACTAAAAGAATGAGGCAGGCCCACCACTCGAAGTGACCGACGGCAAGGCCGGAGCTGGCGCCCGATCCGGACAGGCCAATGAAGTGCTCGGTGGAAATATTGGATACAAACAGAGACGCGCCGATGGCGAACCATCCGACATCGCGGCTGGCGAGAAAGTAGTCCGTGGAGGTGCGACCGCGGCGGGCGAAATAAAAGCCGATGCAAAAGATCAGCAAAAAATACGCGCCGATAATTCCAGCATCCACGCCGGAAAGGGCCTTGTGGGTCAACTGCGCGGCGTTCTCAACCATGTTTCTCCCTTAACGACAACGGTAGCGCAGTGCGTGTCTGCTAGACCGGAGAGATCCAGAGACAGCGGGAACTGCGGTGAAAACGATTCGGGAACTCTACAGTAGGCCTCGCTCCTGCCGCAACAGGGAACTTTTTGACAAATGATTGCGTATTTTGACTGTCTGAAGGGCTCTGCGGGAAATGCCCGCACGGCGACAGATGACATTTGTCACTTTTGAGCAATGACGATCTCTACTGTTGCCAATATTTTCGCGCGCTTATATTGAATCCACCAGGATGAAAGTCTCAGAGAAAATCTGCAACAGCTTGATCGCATTTTCACAGGACGACCAGAAAATTTATCGTGGAGTTGCCTTGTCGGGCGGGAGGCAATCTTCTATTCTTGATGGAAACAGCGGCAAATCTTTCCGTGGTTTCCTTTTAGCAGCCGGAGCACAGTTATGACCCTTACGAGTTTTGTGCGCAAGAACTCTTTTCGCAATAGGCGGCGCAGCATTTTGACCGTCCTCAGCATTGGATTTTCGCTTTTGTTGCTGACGCTGATGATGACCATTTGGCGCGGCTTTTTTGTGGACAAAGGCACGGCCGATTCTGCCCTGCGGCTGGTCACGCGGCACAAAGTCTCGCTGGCCTTTACCATGCCCGGTTTTTACCGGCAAAAGATTCAAGCGATCCCGGGCGTGGTAGCGGTTGTGCCCTTGAACTGGTTTGGCGGCGTATATAAAGACGACAAATCAGGAAACTTTTTTGCGCAGTTCGGGACCGATCCCGATCAGTTCTTTGATGTTTACAAGGATTTCAAGATTGATCCCGATCAGTTAGCAGCGTGGAAACACGATCGGCAGGGCGCGGTGGTGGATGCCGAGCTTGCCAAGAAATACAACTGGAAGATTGGGCAAAAGATTGTCATTACCGGCCAAATTTTCCCGATCAATCTGGAATTGAATATTCGCGGAATCTTTACCGCGCCGCAGTCCACGTCGTCGTTGTACTACAACCAAAAATACGTCGAAGAGGGTGTTTCGTACTTGAAGGACCAGAGCGGCATGTACACAACACTGGCTGACAATTCCGATGACGCGAGCCGGATTTCTTCAACCATCGACGGTATGTTCCATAACTCTCCACAACCCACCAAAACTGAGGATGAGAAGGGATTCCAGCGCGGCTTTCTCGCCATGCTTGGAAACGTGAAAGCCTTTTTGCTGAGCATTTCGCTGGCGGTTGTATTTGCGACTCTGTTGGTTTCGGCAAATACGATGGCCATGTCCATCCGAGAAAGAACGCGTGAAGTTGCGGTGCTGAAGACTCTTGGATTTACGCGCAACAGTATTTTAGCGTTGTTCATAGGGGAGGCGGTCGTCATCGCGCTGATTGGTGGGATTTTCGGTTCATTGACTGCATTTGTGCTGGGCAATGCCGCTGCGCACAATGTGGGCGGCATGGGCAATGCTCTCGCTGTAAAAGTTGGGACCATGGTATTTGCATGCGTGGTCGCTGCATTTGTCGGCTTCCTGAGCGCGGCGGTCCCTGCTTACTACGCTTCAAAGATTGGCATTGTGGAAGGATTGCGTCACATCGGTTAGTCACACCGGTCAAGGGAAATTTATGGCGATTCCGATCAGCTACAACGTGCGTAATTTGAAGTTGCGAAAAGGCCTCACCATCATGACGTCGCTGGGTATTGCGCTGACGGTGACAACAGCCATTTTCGTCATGGCCTTGCTTGCCGGTTTGCAACGTGCCTTCGTGAGCAGCGGTAGTCCGCTGAATGTGCTGGTCATGCGCAAAGGTTCGGCGTCAGAACTTACCGGCGGATTTGACGCGGCCAGTCTTCCTATTCTGAGAAATCTCCCGGGAATTGCGAAAGACTCGCATGGCGATCCGATGGTTTCCGGAGAGTGGATGGTCGTAATTGTGTTGCCCCGCAAAGATGGCACGGGCGAAGTCAACGTCGCCGTGCGTGGCATGATGCAAGACGGCCTCGAATTGCGGAATGGTGTAAAGCTTGTCGACGGACGCTGGTTTACGCCCGGGCAACGTGAGGTAGTGGTGAGCCAGAGCATCCATAAACGTTTCGCGCACGCCAATGTCGGCGATGAGCTGGAATTCGGCAAAGGACTGTGGAAGGTTGTCGGTGTGTTCGACGCCGGGGGTTCGGCGTACGACTCTGAGATCTGGGGCGACGTAAACCAGATGGCCTCAGACTTCGATCGCCAGGGAGCTTTCGGTTCGGCTTATTTACGTGCGACAGATCCGGTTTCCGCCGAGGCTTTAAAGAACCGGGTGAGCGATGATCAGCGATTAAAACTCGATGGCATCATCGAAAAGGATTACTACGAGAAGCAGACGAACTCAGGGAACTTGATCGAGTACGTGGGATGGGTGGTAGCCATTATTATGGCGATCGGGTCGAGTTTCGCGGCCATGAATACGATGTATGCGGCCGTTGCGTATCGCTCGCGGGAAATCGCGACGCTGCGCATTATTGGGTTCAGCCGCCCCAGCATTCTTACGTCGTTCGTCTTCGAATCGGTTTTGTTGTCAGTGATCGGGGCGATCGCCGGCGTGATTCTCATGTTGCCGTTTAATGGAATGACGACGGGAACACAGAATCCTGCGACGTTCAGCGAAGCGGTGTTCAGCTTGCAGATGACGCCGCATGTTGTGATTGTTGCGGTCATTTTTGCGATGACAATGGGACTTTTGGGAGGCATTGCGCCTGCATGGCATGCTGCCCGTCAGAATATTTTGACCGCTTTGCGCGGTTAGGGGAGTTACACAGAGAGAAATGGCGCTCGATACAAAACACGAAGATTTACAGAGCTTGCGAATTGATCGCTCGGCTTATCACGATCCGCAAAGTGGGCCGACCTGGGCGCGCCGTTACATTTTCATTGGCATTGCCATTGTTGTGCTGTTAGGGCTGTTTGCCCTCGCCTATCGCCTGCTTTCTACTGATCCGATTGAAGTCGAAGTCTCGCGCGCGACGGCGGAAACTTCGGGCTCCGATATTGGTGGTGTTGTTCTTTCCGCGACGGGATACATTGTGCCTCATCACAAGATCAACGTGAACTCGAAGGTCACCGGACTTGTGAAGTGGATCGGCGTGGAGAAGGGTGACAAGGTAAAAGAAGGCCAGGTGCTGGTACGTTTGGAAGACAACGAATTTCGCGCGCAATACGAACAGCAACTCGGCGCAGCGGAAAATGCGAAGGCCTATTTGCAAGAATTGCAGAATGGATCACGTCCGGAAGAAATTGCACAGGCCCAGCACAATTATGACGAAGCCGTGGCCACGGCGGGCGATGACAACTTGACCCTGGACCGCACGAAGCAACTTTTCGCACAGGGAGTGGTTTCGCGCCAGGCATTGGATGATGCAACTGCCCGATATAACGCCGATCAATCGCGCGCAAACTCACTGCAAAAGAGTTTACAGCTAGCGAAATTAGGGCCACGCGCGGAAGAAATTGCACGCGCCAAAGGCCAGTTGATGCAGGCGGAAGGCGCTGCGGCTTACGCCAAAACGCTTCTCGATGCAACTGTGATCCGTGCGCCAGTAGATGGAACGATTCTGGAACGGACGGCAGAAAAAGGCGAGTTGATCACTGCGCAGTTTGCCAGTTCGGCGGAGGGTGGTCCGCAAGGATCAATCGCAACTTTGGCGAATTTGAACGATATTCAGGCTGACCTCGACATCGCCCAGGACGATTTCGCGAAATTGACGCCGCACCAAAAGGCGATTGTGACCGTTGATGCGTTTCCGGACCTGAAGTACAACGGCGTGATCGCGGAAATTTCTCCGGAGGCGAACCGGCAAAAAGCCACGGTAGAAGTGAAAGTGCAGATTAAAAACCCTGATTCACATCTTCGCCCGGAAATGAATACCACAGTGAAGTTTTTGGCAGATGAACCCGCTAAGGGCGCGGCGCAGGAATCGACGGGGGTCTTTGTTCCCCCGAACGCGGTGCGTGATCGTGGTGGAAAAAAGATTGTTTTAATCGCATTCAACGACAAAGCTGTTGCGCGCGAAGTGCAGATCGTCTCGACGCGCAGCAACGGAGTAATGGTGCAAGGTTTGGTTGGCGGCGAAAACGTAATTACTTCCGGCCCGCCAACATTGAAAGACGGAGACAAAATCAAAATTAAGGGACAATCATGAGCACAGCTACCATGCCAAATACCGCTACGCAAACTGAGGTCGTCCGCGTTCGCAACGTCAGCAAAATTTTCAAACGCGACGCGTTCGAAGTGAAAGCTCTCGACGATGTTTCTATCAACATCGCGGGCGGTGAATTCATGGCGCTGATGGGGCCTTCTGGTTCGGGCAAGACAACCTTGCTGAACATGATCGCGGCCATTGACCGCCCGACCGCCGGCGAACTGCTCGTATTGGGGCAGAATATTTTCAGCTTCAATGATGGGCAGGCGGCGAAATGGCGGAACCAGCATATTGGTTATATTTTCCAGACCTTTAATCTGATTCCTGTTCTCACCGCGTTTGAGAATGTCGAACTGCCGCTTCTGTTGACGAAGCTCACCACGCAGCAGCGACGCGACCACGTCATGACCGCGCTGAAACTGGTAGGACTGGAGGAGCGCGTCCACCATCTTCCCAAGCAGCTTTCCGGTGGACAAGAACAACGTGTGGCCATCGCACGCGCGATTGCCAGCGATCCTACTTTGTTGCTAGCGGATGAACCCACCGGAGATCTGGACAGCCATTCCGCAACTGAAGTGTTGGAAATTCTGAAAAGGCTGAATGAGGACTTCCACAAAACGGTGATCATGGTAACGCACGATCCGCACGCCGCTTCTTACGCGCACGTTACGCGGCATCTGGAGAAGGGCATGCTTCTGCCGCCCGCATAGTCTTTACTCTTTGCAAATCTACCTTCGGGGACCCATGCCTGGGTCCCTTTTTTATATCCGCCCAAGCGTTATGCATGTTTCGCGAAGTGTCTCACCTTGAAACGCTTGGAATTTGTCCAATATCCAGACATCGAAACTCCGAAAAACAGGTATAAAAACCTACGATTTCCAGGCTTTGGACAGTAAGAACAGGACAAGCCCGCTAAATGGCAGGGAGTATCCAGAAAAAACGAACAAAGGCATAAATGTACTGCACATTTTGGGCATGTAAGCGTATTCTTTGACCGCAAGACCCTAACATGTCCCTTCGTCGTCCCGATGTTTAGCGGCCTAAGGGGCAGGAGAACACAAAGATGAAAGGCACTCCCGTGGTATTTGTGGTAATTCTGGCAATGGCGATTTTTGCCGTTCCGGCACTGGCTCATGGATCCTCGGCAACTTCTCACGCATGCGTGGGCCATCAACTATTCCATACCCAAACTGCTGAAGGTGTAGGCCGAGTTCCCTGGCCGGTAGCACAACCGACGCAAACTGCTGAAGGCGTAGGCCGGGTTCCCTGGCCGGTAGCACAACCGACGCAAACTGCTGAAGGTGTAGGCCGGGTTCCCTGGCCGGTCGCACAACCGACGCAAACTGCTGAGGGCGTAGGCCGGGTTCCCTGGCCGATAGCACAACCGACGCAAACTGCTGAGGGCGTAGGCCGAGTTCCTTGGCCTGTCGCTCAGCCTACCCAGACCGCCGAAGGCGTGGGCCGCGTGCCCTGGCCGGTAGCGTAAACATGGCACTTTGGTAACACGACGCAGAGTACTATTTGCGGGTAGATTAACCAAAGTTACATTTAAGGCCTGTGAGAGATAGAGTAGTCTTTTCACAGGCCTTATGAACGCCATGGACCTCATCTACACGTTCGGCGCGCTGCCCCTGCAGGGGTTGCTGCTCTATCTAATGTTGCGGCATCGCACGTTCAAGGCTTTTCCTTTCTTTTTCACTTATACGGTGATTCTCACGGTGACAGGGCTGGGGCGCTTCGCGCTGCGGAACACCGATCATCCTTACTTTTATTTTTATTGGGTAACTGAAGCGATCTACGCCCTGCTGGGAATTGCCGTGCTGCATGAGGTTTACCGCGCGATTTTCGGCAATATGAAACGCGCCTTCTGGTTCCGGGCATTGTTCCCTATCATCGTGGCGGGAACGCTCACACTGACAATTTTGCGCACGCAGGGTATGTTTACGGGCCAGGTTTCGCTCTTTGCCATCATACTTTCCAGCGAGATGGCGGTACGGTTGTTGCAAGTGGCCTTATTCGTAGTTCTTATATCTCTGGTAGCTGTCCTTGGATTGCGTTGGCGTCAGCACGCCTTTGGAATTTCAGCAGGTTTTGGCATTTACGCGAGCATTACGCTGTTCACTTCGACCAAGCTTTACGAAGTCGGAGCAAACTTTGAAGAGCTGTGGGGAGTCGTCTCGGTGGTGTCGTACTTTATGGTTGTGCTGATCTGGCTCTGGTACTTTAAGGGCGCTCCAGAACCGGAGAAGGCGCGTGCCAAGCACTCCCCGCTTTCGGTACACGATCTCCAGCAATACAAACATGCACTGCAGAAGGTGCGGCACATATGATGACTTACATTTTGTGGTATTTCATGATCACCGCTGGTTTTGTTGGCTGCGCTGTCGTGGCGGCCTGGACGTGGTTCCGTTTCCCTGAGCGCACCGCGCAGGACGTGGTTGACTTCCTGTTGCCGGTGGACATGGAGAAAGTGGAGGCGCTGCTGGATCCCGTCGCCGAAGGCACTTTGCGGCGTCAGTTGGATCCGGAAGAGTTCCGCCAGTTGCAGCGCAAGCGCATCCATTTGTACCTGTCATTCGTTAAGAGAATGGCCCACAACGCTTCCGTGCTCATTGATTGGGCAAACCGCGAGGCGGAAGGCAACGACGAAAAGATGATCCAGTTGGCGCAGGAATTGCAGCAGGGCGCCGTGGAGGTGCGTTTGTACTCCTTATTGACTCTGTTAAAGCTCCGCTTCTGGCTCCTGTTGCGGGTGGATTCGTGGAAAGTTCTGCCGGTCCCGAGCCTTTATGATGTTCGCCAATTGGGCGGCATTCAAGGCGCGAAAAGCTATGATCGGTTGAAGACCACGGCTGGCTTCTTGTTCCTTGAAATGCAGCAGCCGAACTTCGAACAATTGTTTCAGAATCTGTAAAGCTGCATCGTCCGCTACGGAAGATAAATCAAGAGCGCGCTCATCAATGGGCTGCGCTCTTTTTTGTTTAAAATTATTTGCCCGTTTTTAGATTTTAACGACGGGCTTTCCTCGCCTATGCCGATGGCACAACTAACTTTTGAATTTCGTTTTGAAACATTGGGCCACAATGCTAAGTTGAGCGTCATGATTGTTGGCACCGGTATTGATATCGTGGAAGTTCCCCGTATCGGGGAATCCATTGCGCGCTTCGGCGACCGCTTCGTCCAACGGATCTTTACCGAAGGGGAAATTCGGTATTGCGAATCGAAAGCCAACCGCGTTGAACGCTATGCGGCCCGCTTCGCCGCGAAAGAGGCGGGGATGAAAGCGATTGGAACGGGGTGGAACCACGGCGTGCGCTTTCGCGATGTGGAGGTCCTGCGGGAACCCGGAGGGCGGCCTACGCTGGTCTTTCATGGCAAGGCTGCGGAATTTTCCACGAAGCTGGGGGCGAGCAGAATTTCGCTCTCTCTTTCGCACACGGCTCAGCAGGCGATTGCGCAGGTGATTTTGGAGAGTTAGGGCCCCAGTGATGCAGGGACTCTTCACCCGTCCGCCTTGGCCCTTTCGGGCGCGCTCAGGCTGAACTAACCCCCTGCGCTAATCATGCTCTCTGGCGCTTCCCCGCTGCGCCTTCTGATAGACTGTCGCATTCAATTGGGCCACTGAACTTCTCTCATGACGGAAACACTTCTTTCCTCCCCTAGTCGTTCCCAGCAGTCCGCCGCGCCTATTGCCATGCTCGCCGGTATTAGCCTTAGCAGTCTTTCGGCGCTGTTGCTGGAACTCTCATTAACGCGGCTTTTTTCAGTGGTGCTGTTTTATCACTTTGCGTTTCTTGCGATTTCAATCGCTTTGCTGGGACTGGGCGCAGGAGGCGTGTTCGCTTACGTCGCCCGGGCCCGGTTGTTGAAGTATGAAACCCGGCCACTGATGGCTCGGCTGTGCGCCCTGAACGCCATTCTAGTGCTCGTAGTGCTTGAAGTCGTGCTGCACGTCCCTGTGTCCCTCGAGCTGACGGGAGCGAATTTTCTTCGGCTTACCGCTATGTATGTGGCTTCAGCGGTGCCATTTTTTCTGACTGGCCTGCAGTTTTCCATTGTATTTGCTCGTCTTCCGGAAAATATTTCCCGGTTTTATGGCGCGGACCTGGCGGGCGGAGCGGCAGCATGCCTGGCAACGGTGCCTCTGCTGAATCACCTGGGCGGCCCCAACACGATTTTATTTGCCGGAGTTTTAGCTGCGTGCGCGGCGCTGGCTTGGGCGATAAATCCTGGAGTGAAAAAGATCGCTGGATCCATTCTGGTAGTTCTGCTGGCCCTCATAGCCGCCAACCACTCGGGAAAGCTGATAGACGTGATTTATGCCAAAGGCGTGCTGCGCGACCGCTCCTGGGTGGAATTCTCGCGCTGGAATGCCATTTCCCGCGTGGAGGTGGACCAGCAGGGCAATAGTGGCAAAGCGGTCGTGATTGACGCCGACGCCTCCACTTACATCATGAATGCCGACCCGGCGAAGTGGCAGGGCACGGTTTGGGAGCGAAACCTGATGTCGGCGCCCCCGGCGGTGGCGAACGTGCTCCGCCCACACGGAGATTACGCCATTATTGGTCCGGGCGGCGGCGTGGATGTGCTGCGCGCGGTCGCCAACGGGAGCCCAAGCGTCACGGGGATTGAGATTAATCCCATTATTGCGACCACCATCATGCGTGAAAGATATGCGGATTATGCCTATCATCTCTACGAACGTCCGAATGTTCACATTCACGTGCGCGACGGCCGCTCTTATTTGCGCAGCACGAAAGAGCGTTTTGATGTCGTGCAGATGACACTGGTGGATACGTGGGCCTCCACCGCCGCCGGCGCATTCGCGCTGAGCGAAAACAATCTCTATACGGTGGAAGCGTTCCGGGAATATTTCGACCACTTGCGGCCCGACGGGATGATCGCGATTACGCGCTGGGAATTTCGCCAGCCGCGCGAGGCTTTGCGCGTGGTTTCGGTGGCGATGGAAGCGCTGCACGAACTCGGCGTAAAAAATCCCGCGGCGAACTTCATGGTGATTTCGCAGGGCGACCTAAACGAAGATGGAATTCCCGTCGCCGTTATCGCCAAGAAAAGCGCCTTTACGCCCGAAGAAGAAGCTGCGGTGCGCGCTCATCTTGAAAGCCATACTCAACTGTCCTCGCTGTATATGCCCTCCGAGCCGTGCAACAATCCATTTTCGCAATTGATTGCCAGCAATGATCCTTACTCTTTCGCCGCGCACTACGCCTATAACGTAACCCCGGTGGATGATAACGCTCCGTTTTTCTTTTTCACGCTGAAGCCGGGCGAACTCCTGCACCATAAGGGATTGGACCAGGGAATTGATTGGAAGGTGAATGTAGGAGTGGCTGTGCTGGGGATGGTGCTGATTATCTCAATCATCGCGGTCATTGCATTTCTTCTTTTTCCGCTAGCGATTGGAACGGGCGGTTCGCATGAGCAGGCCTCCAGCTTGCTTTATTTTGTAGCCATCGGTCTGGCTTACATCATCGTGGAGATCGCCTTTATTCAGCGCTTTGTTTTATTTTTGGGGCATCCCACGTATGCGCTTACCGTGGTGGTTTTCTTGCTACTGCTATCGAGCGGCGCGGGTAGTTTGATTTCGCGCCGATGGCTTCCGCGAACCATCTCGGTGTGGCGGCCCCTGGTTCTGATCATCGGGGTAATCGCTGCTTACGTCTTCGTTCTTCCGGCAATCCTGATTCATCTTGTAGGGCTGCCATTTTTGCTGAAGCTGCTGGTCAGCGGCGCGCTTTTGGTTCCTTTGGGATTTTTCATGGGGATGCCCTTCCCCACCGGCTTGCGTGCTTTGGCGAACAAGTCGCCCCAGAAATCTGCGACGGCTGACAGATCGAACGCGGTGGAATGGGCCTGGGCGATGAACGCCGCAGCCAGCGTAATGGGTTCGGTGCTGGCGATCGTGATTGCTATTCAGTTTGGCCTGAACGTCACTCTTGCCTGCGGCGCGGTTGCATATTTGCTTGCGCTTCCATTAACACAATCACTACACCGCAACATGGCAGATGAAGCCTAGGCTTGACCTTTGCTATGATGCAAGAACGTCGCGGTTCCTAACCATGAACTTCGCCGATGACTTCGTTCAGGAGAATGCGTGCCTAGCCAGAAGCAGTTGAAATGGTCTCAACTGAAGGTCGGGCTCACCGTACTGGGCGCATCCATTACTTTGGCCGTTCTCGTCTTCCTGATGAACAGCACGGGTGGCTTGTTCACCAAGAAAATTATCCTGAAATCTTATTTCGACAATGCCAGCGGTTTGCGTACAGGCGCGCCTGTGCGGCTGAGCGGCGTGGATATTGGCAACGTGTCGGGAGTCCGCATTGTTCCCGATGCTGATAAACGCATTACTCCGGTCGAAGTGACAATGAAGGTGGACACCAAGTATTTGTCCAATATTCGCACCGATTCCACAACCCAGTTGTCCACCGCTGGGGTGCTGGGCGAAACCTATATTG
>CAWHQK010000015.1:0-11225 GCA_963831435.1 uncultured Acidobacteriota bacterium | reverse complement strand
GCGGATTTGTTTTCGGCAGCCCGACCGATCCGGCATTCCGTGAATTGTTTGTCCGCTGGTTTCAGTACGGCACCTTCAATCCGATTCTCCGTGTGCATGGCACGCGCAACCCGGATGAGAATGAGTTCTGGTCCTATGGGCCGGACGCGGAAAAAATCCTCGTAAAGTTCGATGACCTTCGTTACCGGATGCTGCCGCAGATATTCGCTCGCATGGATGACGACGAGTGAAAGCTATACGCCGATGCGGCCGCTGGTCATGGACTTCCGCAATGATGTTCGCGCGCAGAATATCGGCGACCAGTTTATGTACGGCCCGGCGTTGCTGGTGAACCCGGTGACCGAGCCCGGGGCCACCAGTCGCGCACTTTATCTTCCCGAAGCGAAGTGGTACGACTTCTGGAATGGCACGTCCCAAGGCGGAGGCCGCATGATCTCGGCCATCGCGCCGCTGGATCGCTTCCCTCTGTACGTCCGCGCTGGTTCGATTCTTCCGCTAGGGCCGACGATGGAATGGTCCACGCAAAAGCCGGAAGATCCAATCGAGCTGCGCATTTATCGCGGCGCGGATGGCGATTTCACTTTGTACGAGGACGAGAACGATACCTACAACTACGAGAAGGGCGCCTACGCGACCATCCCGCTGCATTGGGATGATGCGAAGCAGACGCTGACTATAGGCGACGCGCAAGGGTCAGTTCCCGGGAATGCTCCAGAACAGAACTTTCCAGGTTGTATTTGTTGGAGAGAACCACGGAGTAGGCGTAGAGGCTACCGATCGTCCGGATAAGACCGTGCAGTATTCGGGGGCAGCGATTACGGTGACGCCCTAGCCCGTTGGAACATCTTGCCGCTGTTGTGTCATCAAAATGAATAGATCAAAAATTGGATTTCTCGCTGTCGTTCTTGCGCTTATTGTTGTTTTTCCTCTCACCGCACAGTTGGCCGCCCAGACCACGGATTTGTCAGGCGTGGCCGTCTTCGCGGGAAGCGGGATTTCCCGTTGCGGATGCCGCCGCTCCATCTCCCGGCCAGTTGGAAAATATGTTGCCGGGGGCGCATTTTGCGAGCTCAGGACATCTCGCCGATGTTTTGAAAAATCCAGCTACGCGAACGCTCGTGTTGCCTTACGGATCCGCGTTTCCCGGAACAGGCTTGGCCTGACATTTTTCACTTTCTCCAGCATGGCGGTAATCTTGTGGTGCTGGGCGGCCGGCCATTTACGCGCTCGGCTTATCACGACAATGCAGCTGGCATCTTCGCCAGTACAGCGTGCGATTCATTCGTCCGCTGATGATTGATCAATACCAGAGCACGCCCAGCTCCGACGGGATGGAATTTCAGGACAATCCCGACATTACGCTCAAGCTGCCGCCATTTAGCTGGAAGCAGGCATTCAGTCCTGTGATCCGTTTGAGCGCCGTAGATTTGTATCATCGCGGCGGAGCTGCCGGCTCGTTGGATGCGCGTCTGGATGCGCTTGCGTGGGCGTGAAATCGGGGCGTAAGCTCTCCGCTCCGGCGATTGAGGTGGACCACATCCACAATGGATTTGACGGCGGCCGCTGGATTATTGTGAATGCGGAGATTGCATCCGATTTCTATAACAGTCCCGACGCCGCGACTACGCTACGTTCGCTTGTGGCGCGCGCGAGTGATGGCAGCGAAGAATTCACGGTTCGCCCCGTTCTTCCGCTTTATTTGCCCGGGGAACCAATTCAACTGGATATTTCTTCATATTCCGCAAGAGCGGCGACCTCGGCTTTGAGCGTGAAGGTTAGCGTGCATCCGGATGGCCAGCCGGCTGGCGCGACAGCCGCTATCAATCTTCCGATAACGCAGCCTGCCGAATTACCTGCTCCTCACGGCAAGGGACTCTACATCATTGACGCGCAGTTGATGGAAGGCGATACCGTGCGCGGGATCTATCACTCAGGGTTTTGGATCCGCGACGAAGAGTTTCTGCGCTCAGGCCCGAAACTCACCGTCAATCACGATTATTTTGAACTTGATGGACGGCCGCTGGCGGTGGTCGGCACCACTTATATGTCGAGCGAAACTCAGCGCCTGTATTTCGAACATCCGAATGTGTACGTGTGGAATCAGGATCTCGCGCAGATTCACGCCGCAGGGCTGAACATGATCCGCACCGGCTGGTGGACGGGTTGGGACAAATTTTGCGACGAAAACGGGCAGCCCTACGAGCGCACGCTGCGCACTATGGAAGCGTACCTGATGACCGCGCGGAAATATGGCCTGCCGGTGCAGTTTAATTTTTTCGCGTTTCTGCCGGATGTGCTCGGAGGAACGAATCCTTATCTCGATCCCGAAGCGTTCGCAAGCAGCAAACGCTGATATCCGCGGTGGTTGGCCGCTTTCATGATGTTCCCTGGCTGGCGTGGGACCTGATCAACGAGCCGAGCATTTCGCAATCACTTGTGGAAGACGCGGCCGAACGGCGATCGCATTGAATTGAAAAATGGAATGAGTGGTTGAATAAGCGTTATCCCGATAAGCGCAGCGCTGGCGGCGGCCTGGAATGTTCCCGCGGCGGTGTTGAGCGGCACCGTTGCGCTTCCCGAGGAATCGAATTCGCGCCGCGGGGAATGTATGTGGGCCGGAATTCGCTGAAGATTTATGACTATTTCGTTTTCGCGCAGGAATCATTTGCACGGCTGGGTACAGGCGATGGCGGACGCTGCGATGCACCACCGGCTCCAGCAACTGATCACCCTCGGCCAGGACGAAGGCGGCATTCAGGACCGGCTCTCCCCCGCCTTCTGGGGGCAGTCCGTGAACTTCACGACCAATCATTCGTGGTGGCAGAACGATTCGGTCTTGTGGGATTCGCTTCTCGCCAAGCAGCCGGGAAAGACCATGCTGATCCAGGAGACTGGATTGCAACGCGAATTGAATATGGACGAAATTGCGCGGCGCACGCCGGAGAACGAAGCGGCGCTTCTGGAACGCAAGATCGCAACTTCATTTGTGCAAGGTTCCGGAGCGATCGAATGGCTTTGGAATACCAATTCCGTACATGACGGAAAGCAATGAAACGCCCATCGGGGCGGTTCGTCCGGATGGGACCGAGAAGCCCGAAGCCACGGTGCTGCGCGACTTCGCACTTTTGCCGGCAGCGCTCAGCCCGCATTTGCAAAATCCTGCAACTGCCTTCAATCGCGATCGTTACATCGCAGGCGGCGCAATACTCACCTCTGGGCGATCAGCAAATTGCGGGGCAACAAAATGCCGTCCGCGCGCTGGTGTACTACGACCACCTCACCGCTTATGCCGTTGCCGAAAACCAGATTGACAAGCTGGGATCGCCAAAGCTCGCTATCCTGCCTTCGCCGCAGGCATTGATGAACAAAACCTGGAGCGCGCTGATGGATTATGTGAACAGCTGGCGGAAACTTGCTCATTACCGGGCCGGTTGGACGTGACGAGCATTGGCAGCGCGTGGACCGCGAAGCAGACTTAAAGGCCAACGCGCAGCTCGAGCCGCTTACTTACCACGGCGCGACCATTACGGCGGGAACGCGCAAAATTGACCTCAACTTCAACCTGCAAGCCCAAAATGTTCTGGAGTCGCTGCATTTCAGCGACGGCGCAACGCTCAAGGAAATCAGCTACGGTAAAGGGCGCGTTTTCTGGGCGGCTATCCCGTGGAACTGGCGGGCGAGCGGCCAAGCGCTATCTTTACTCGTATGTGGCGGGGCGCGTGGGACTCGTTCCTTCCTATGACGTGCAGGGACCGCTGCCTTTCGAGTGTGATGGTTTTTCCCATTAATTTGCAGGATTCCGTGATGTACGTCTTTGCTTCAGACATGCTCGGACGACACCAGCGTGGATCTACGCGACAAGTTCACTGGGGCAAGGCTAGCGTTTCGACTTCTCAGCCAACATGCCGCCATTGCCGTCATCAGCAAGCAGCAAAAAAGCGTTGTCGCGAAATACGGATTTTGAGCGCGATGCAAAATTGGAACGATGCCGGTACTCGTGTATCGCTTTGAAAAATGGCCGCTTAAGCGATGCGCGGGCGGGTAACCTCGCTTGATTACCATAAAAGATAAGGCGTGTTACTTAAGTGACATTTACATAAATTGAGGTGCACCGTAGTATCCATTTCGTGGTTTGGCAGTTCTGGGGGAGGGCTGCCGAGGCGTCCTGAACTGAAAAGTTCTGGACGCTTTTTTTATTGCTTGTAAACGGCTGCGCACATCTCCCGGAAGCAACCTGCACCTCCAGTCCGGGTACCGCCAATCGTCGCGAATTGGATTTCGAGTCGGCCTAAAGTAGCCCTCAAAAATGTCATCCCGAACAGCTTCAGTCTGTGAGGGACACTGCGACAAATAGCCGCCACGATGGATCGTCCAAGACTGGCGGTTCCCGCGGGCTGCGACTTTCCCCGTCTCCTTTGCATCCAATTAACTGCTACTATTAAAGCCTTCGTAGCGGTAATTTATCTTTAAATCTCATTCGCGCCCGTTGCGGGTTTGTCGCGACACAGGAGGAAATGAATGGCAGGCAATGGAATCATCGAGGTGACTGACGCCAACTTCGATCAGGACGTTTTGAAATCGGAGCAGCCCGTTTTGGTGGACTTTTGGGCGACATGGTGCGGTCCGTGCCGTGCCCTTGCCCCGATTGTTGACGAACTGGCCCAGGAATATCACGGCAAGGTCAAAATCGGCAAAATGGATGTGGACCACAACAATTCCACCCCGCTGCGCTACGGCGTGCGAGGCATCCCGACGCTCTTAGTGTTCAAGGGCGGCCAGGTGAAAGAGCAGATTGTTGGCTATGTTCCCAAGGAGAAGATACAGGCCGCGCTCGATAAGCATGTTGGGTAAAGCAATCGCACTTGGCATTTAGCAATTGGCATTTGGCCAAGCAATTTTTTAGAGACAACGCCCGGATCGCTCCGGGCGTTTTTCTTTTTGATTTGTCATTCTGAGCGAAGCGAAGAATCCCTACTTTTATCCGGGCTTTGTAATTGGCTAAATGCCAAATGCTAAATGCCAAATGCGTCTTTCAATACTTCCTCAACACCCCAATCACCCTGCCCTGAATGTCCACAGCCACGGCTGGAACCATGATCGGCTTCATTGTCGCATTCGACGGCTGCAGACGAATCTTGTCGCCTTCGTGGTAAAAGCGCTTCAGCGTGGCGTCGGTGCCATCCACGAGCGCGACGACAATGTCTCCGTTATGCGCTATCTTGGCTTTCTCAACCAGGACATAGTCGCCGTCGAGGATGGCTTCATCCTGCATGGAGTCGCCACGCACTTCGAGCACGAATACTTCCTTCGAACGTACGAAGTCGGCGAGCGAAATCGTCTCGGGATTCTGCACCGCCTCAATCGGCTGCCCGGCGGCAATCCGCCCCAAAAGCGGCAGCACCATGGCCGTATTCACCGCCATGGACTGCTTCAACTTTCCCTTCGGAGGCAACAAATCAATCGACCGGCTGCGATTGTAATCGCGCGTGAGCAGGCCCTTCTTTTCGAGGTTCGTGATGTGCTTGTGCACCGTGGCCAGCGAATTCAGTTTCATCCCCACGCGAATCTCGTCGAAGGAAGGGGCGTACTGATTCTTCTGCCAGAACTCCGAAATGAAGTCGTAGATTTGCCGTTGCCGCTTGGTGATTGCCATGCGAGAATTATAGGCGAAGGGAAGGCGAAGTCAAGTGATTCTGAAAAGCTATTTCGATGTTGGTAATCAAGATGACAGCACGCAATACGATGTGGTGTCTTTAGCAGTGGTTTCTGGAACCGAAGACTTATGGAGTGCATTTGATGACGATTGGAAACAAGTGCTTGCAAAACACAAGGCGGATTATCTTCATACTACATACGCTGTTTCAAGGGAGGGTATATATGAGAAATGGACGGAGCCCCAAAGTGATGCCTTTCTTATGGATTGCGTGAAAGTAGCAATCAAACATAGCGCTAGGGCAGATCATGAAGACATAAAAGGTAAATATGGAATCTTTAATGTAGTGATGTCTATCGTGCTTAAGGATTTCGTGGAATTTGCATCGAGGAACGATGAATCTCCGAACAACGTTAATGAATGCCTTTTGCGCCAAGTATTAACAGAAGTACTTCCATGGTCTATGGATCAGGCTGCTTGCGATCAATGTCATTTTTTCTTCGATCAAGGAGAGCTTTTTTATGGACATTTGGTACACCTTTTGGAAAACAAAAAAGCCCGTAAAGATGCCACAGCATTGAACCGAATCACTTCAAGAACAGAAGTTGATATGAGGGATTGTCCCGCTTTACAGTTAGCCGATCTCTATGCATGGGGACAGTGTCATCGCAATTCTGAATGGAAACCGATTTGGTTGCAATCACTTCTGGAAACCCATTTCCGTTGGCAATGGATCGATAGAACAAACTTACATTTGATAGATCAACAACAGCAGGCAGTATGGCTATCGTGGAATCTCCCAAGACGCAAAGCGACGCAAATAAAACATGGTCTCTAAACTCATCGAGACAGCGCGTGTAAAATAATTTTCTACTTATGTACCGGACACCAATGAGTGAATCAAAAGAAGCAGAAAGACAAAGATTCTTTGAACTTGTCGATAAATTCCAGACTTCCTCCAATGAAGCCGAACAAAGTCGGATAAAAGAAGAACTCACATGTATGACTTTCGGCGAGTAATACCCATCCCACCCAGCTAAAGTTTTCCTCCCAACATGCCGAATTAATAATCATTTAACAGCAGCGGAGAAGTCTTCCAGTACCTTGATTGCGAAAAATTGATCTATGTCAACGCGACCCGAAAATCCATTCGACGACGAACGGCCCAAGCTGATCACAAATCAGAAGGCGCTCAAGATCAACCTTGATCCTCCCGTTAGGGCACCTTTGCCGAGATCGGCGCTGGGCAGGAAGTCGCTCGCTGGGTCTTCAAGGTAGGCACCTTAAGTCATGCCGCGCGTTTTCTTGTCCGCGCGGCTTTC
This sequence comes from uncultured Acidobacteriota bacterium, assembly GCA_963831435.1. Classification (GTDB taxonomy): domain Bacteria; phylum Acidobacteriota; class Terriglobia; order Terriglobales; family Acidobacteriaceae; genus JAICKN01. The sequence goes on along the minus strand of CAWHQK010000015.1, from coordinate 4,250 downwards.
ACCGCTGAACGGTGTCTGGCTGTCGCGCCGCGTTTCTTCGCTGTACTCTTTGCCTGCCGCGATAATGCCCGATGCGAAGCCGCGCTGCGCCCTTCACGCTTAAGCGCGCCGCTGGTTGCGCGGGAGCGTGTGCGAGAGGCTTTTCCGCGCGAACTGGATTGGCCTTTGCGCGTGTCGCGTGCGGCTTGTTTCCGGACTCTTGCCGATGCTTTTCCTTTTTTCGGCGGCGCAAGTTTGACTCCTGCGCGACGCGCTTTCGATAAGCCGATGGCAATGGCCTGCTTTGCTGAGGCCGCACCGTGTTTTCCTTCGCGGATGTGGTCCATCTCCTCCCGCACAAACTCTCCGGCCTGGGTGCTGGGTGATTTCCCCTCGCGTGCATCTTCATGAGCGCGTTCCAAAGTTTCTTTTTCCGGCATGAAATCCTCCACTTGCAGCATAGTCATGCAAAATTACAGATTTCAATCGAGCCAATCCTGTATGCCCCCAAGAACCTTGCGGTAAAGCGATGCGGCCAACCGTAGGGACTGGCGCACATCTATCAACTATTGATTTCTTATAAGGAGGAGAAAATCATGGCAAGCGCAAAACAAAAAGCAGCCGCTAGGAAAAATATCAAGAAGGCCGCGACGGCCGCGAAGAAGAAGCGGACGATTTCCCATCTTTCAAAATCCACGCGGACGGCGCTGGGAAAGCAGGGCGCCAAGGTCGCGAAACGCAAGCGGAAGGCAGCGTAGCGAAGCTCGACTGCCCGCCCTTGACCAAATTTACCTCGCGAACGCATGTCCGCAGCGTCGCCGCATCGCAGCGTCGCTCTTGCGTCTAAAATAATCTATTCGGACAAGAAAAGGAGCGGCGCATGAAAGTCGGATTCATCGGTCTGGGGAATATGGGAGTAGGCATGGCGGCCAATCTGTTGAAGGCCGGGCACGAGGTCACTGTTTACAACCGTACCGCCAGCAAAGCCGATCCGCTTGCAAAGCAAGGAGCGCATTTGGCGGCGCGGGTCGCCGACGCCTGCCGTGGCGATGTAGTGATGACCATGCTTTCCGACGACCAAGCGCTCGAAAGCGTTGTGTTCGGCGACAGCGGCGCGGGATCGAAAGAAGACGCGGGCATCCTCGGCAGCCTGGGCAAAGGCGCGATCCACGTTTCTCTCAGCACCATCAGCGTGGCACTGTCGAAAAAGTTGACCGCGGCCCACGCCGAGCGCGGGCAGCGCTATGTTTCCGCTCCGGTGTTTGGACGCCCCGAAGCTGCGGCGGCGGCCAAGTTGGTCGTCACCGCCTCCGGCGCGGACGATGCCATCGCTGCCTGTACGCCACTTTTCGACGCCATGGGACAGAAAACTTTCCGCTTCGGCGCCAAACCCGCGGACGCGAACCTAGTGAAGATCAGCGGTAATTTTCTGATCTCCTGCGTGATTGAGTCGCTTGCCGAGGCCATGGCGCTGGTTGGGAAGGCCGGGCTTGATCAGCATGAATATCTCGACTTCCTCACTTCCACTCTTTTCGCCGCTCCCATTTACAAAACCTACGGCGCAATTATCGTTGACAAGAAATTTGAGCCCGCGGGATTCGCCGCTCCTCTGGGATTCAAAGACAATCGCCTGGCACTTGCCGCGGGGCAGGACTTGCAGGTGCCGCTGCCAATCGCCAGCCTGGTTTACAACCGCTTTCTCACTTTGCTGGCGAATGGCGGCGAGAAGCTGGACTGGTCGGCGATATCGCGGCTGGCGGCGAAAGACGCGGGGGAAGGACGATAACTAAGACGCGGGCTAATGTGATTTTTGCTGACCACCCATCTTTCTCGAATCGGTTGAATGCCGCTAGGTCTGGGTGACCGCCGTAACCCCATGACCCTGTTTGTCAATATTTTCCGCCACAATTTTCTCTTATGCTCAATGCGGCTGCGTGTTTGCCGGCCTGAGGGAAACGTATGCAAAGGTGGACCGGGCCCCTTCATCCGCTGCGGCGCAGGCCGTGGCTCTTAACGACCTTCGTGCTGTTGGCTCTATTGATATTGGCCACCGCGCTCTCCGCCCAAACTACTCATTCCGCGGGATGGGTAGTAATTTCCGTTGAAGACTATCAAGCCCTGCGCGCCAAGGCCTATCCATCAGAGAGCCCGCTGGAGCCGCCGCCCGTGGACGCTACGCTCAGCCGCGTGGAGTATGACCTTCGCGTGTCAGGCGAAATCGCAACAGGCCGGGCAACGCTTACCGTAGACGTGTTGAAGGATGGCTGGGTGCGCGTCCCCATTCCTAATGGGCTGCTGGTGCGGCGCGCTACCCTTGAGGGAAAACCTGTCGCTCTTGTTCCGGGGCCGCCGGGCAAAAATAAGAACCACCTCGCCGCGCTGCTTTCCCATGCCGGGCGTTTTGTCTTAGTGCTTGATCTCGACGCTCCTGTCACCTATGCGGCGGGTGTGGAACGAATGGAGTTGCCCGCTGCTGACTCTGGCATTACTCGTGCTACGTTGCAACTCCCAGAACAAAACGTGGACCACAGTCTGACCGGCGGACTAACCGCTGAAGAATCCGAAGCAGGAGGCCAGACCCATTGGGTGGCGTTCGCACGGGGCGCCGAGCCGTTGACGTTTTCCTGGAAAAAGAAAACTGAAGACCATCGCGTTACGCAGCCCTTGCGCCTTCGTGGGTCGCTGACGCAGCTCACCAGCCTCGGCGAGGACTCCAGTTCCATTTCCGCGGAAGTGAATCTGGAAGTAGTGCAGGGCGTTGCGCGCGAGGCCAGGCTTCAACTCCCTCCGCAGATTACCGTGAATCAGGTTTCCGGCGCCATGATCGCCGACTGGGAAACGAAATCGGGAGAATTAACGGTTACATTTCTGGAACCGGTCGAGCAAAATGTCAGTTTTACGATCAACGGGGAAGTCCAATCGCTGCATGAGGGGCAGATCAGTGTTCCACTGCTTCGGCTATTGGGCACCGAGCGCGACACGGGCGGCGTGGCGGTGGAGGTGCTGGGCGCGGGCGAAATCCTGCCCAAAGATGTGAAATCCGAAGGCCTTGAGGCCGCTGACGCCAACGACCTGGGCGAAATGGTGGCCAGCCGCCAGTCTCCCCAACTGGTTGCATTCGACTACCACGCGGGAAATTCCGCCACCAACCGATCGTTAAGTGTGCACGTTGTTCGTTACCAGCAGCAGGCCGTGCTCATGGCGAATATTGAGGAGGCCCGCTATCACATTCTTTCCAGCAACGACGGAAAGACGCTGGTGCGGGTGCAGTATGCAGTGCGGAACAATCAACGGAACTTTGCAAAGGTGACCCTACCGGCAGGCGCAGTGCTTTGGGATACCCTGGTGGCCGGCAAGCCCGTGCGACCAGGACAATCGCCGGATGGAAGCCTTTTGCTGCCTTTGCAAAAATCCCGCGGCGACGACGCTCCAGTATTTGTGGCGGAGCTGCTCTACTGGATAAAAACATCGGCCTGGGGTGAAAAGGGAAATTTCAGCCTCGCCCTCCCATCTGTGGACTTGCCGGTATCACGCACGGGTCTGTTGTTCTACTATCCGCCCTTTTACAAGGTCACTGCGCAGTCCGGGACTTTTAGCACACAAGAGTACGCAGTGCCCGCTTCACCGGTGCTGGAACCTGGTGACAGAGCAAACTGCGCGATCAGAATGAGGAATCGGCCATCATTACGCGCAGGACAAACGCTAAAGACGAAGAGGCCACGCAAAAACTGCTCGATCAATACCGCGCCAGTTCGGTGAATAGCCGGACGGGCATCTTCCGATCTCATTTCGTTCCCTGAATTTGGCCCTTCCACTTTTCTGGTTTCCGAACTCACTAGCGAAGGGCAAACTCCGACGATCCAATTCAGCTACGAGAGAGATAAGAAAGCAGGCGGGCGATGAGTGGGAGAATTGCAATTTTCAATCGGATGAATGGACGCTTGAGTGCAAAAGCAAAAACCGGCGTTCTGCTGCTCCTGCTGATTACCTTATCCCTTGCCCCGCTTGCGCAGGAAAAAAACGACGTACCGCTTCCCGGCTCCGACCAAGTCACGTTGCCTCTGGACGAATACAACAAACTGGTTGATCTGGCGATGAAGCCGCCGAAAAATCCGCTTGCCTCCCTTGTCCTACTCGATAAAGCACGCGGATTGGTTTTCCATGTGGAGAACAATGTCGTGCTGGGATCCATTCAACTGGATGGCGAAGTGCTGCGGAAGGGAATCAGCAGAGTGCCGCTGGTCAGTGGCATCACCATCAGCGATGTGCAG
>CAWHQK010000014.1:0-20322 GCA_963831435.1 uncultured Acidobacteriota bacterium | reverse complement strand
ATCGAATAGCTTGGGAAAATCCTCTACGGTTCTGCAAATTTACTATGATCCGCGTCTCCTCGCCCGCAAAGATCGTCGCAAAAACCGCATTCGGACATCGAGCTTTTTTAGGCCGGAATTGCCCGCGATAAACCCGACAAAAACGGCAGCCGCAAGGAGCGACAAGATCAGGAAGAGAAGATTATTTCGCGTATTCCATGCCGAAAAACCCACGACCACAATCAGCCCCAACATTATCGCCCCACCGAACGTGAACTCGAACGGCAAGTTCATCTGCGAGGCTTCTTTCCCCGCATTTCTCGCGAGCGGCGGCACCACAAATACCAACAGCAGCACCACAAAAACCAGCGACGGTAAACCGCCGAGATCGTCGCCAGGAGCGAGTTTTCCTCAAACCTGGCGTAGATCGTCAAAAACGAAAGCCCGAGCCCACCCCCGATCACCACCACCGCAATGATCGAATTCCTCAGATCGCGAATACTAAGTAATCGTGTGATCTGCCTGAGCTTCATTTAACCGTTTCCGTCTTACCGCGTCCGCTTATCAAGATGAGTGAAATAGGCCCATCCATCCGAACAGCATCACTGACACGGAAGGAAATTCCCTTCCCTTCATTTTACATTTAGATCGGGACGCTTGTTTTTTCGAGGATGTCTTTTAGGGCAGCGGTGGCGTCGGCGGTTCTGCTGCGAAGGTTGGAGGCTCGTGAGTTAACAATGATGCGGTTCGGCTTTGCCGAAATATGGCACCCACCATGCGCGAAATTGCCCGCCCAATAGTATGCCGTAGCTGATCCATAGCCACTTGCTGAGCCATGTAGGATACGGATGGCCGAAGTATTTCGCGCTAAAAATCAGTCCGATGGTAAATGGAACGCTCTGAATCAAGGTCACGATAATGAGACGTCGCGGGGTGTCCTGGCTGCGGACGGCCGCGACATCATTCAGGCTTCCGAGGGGAATCCAGTCGTGAATCCAAAGAAAAGCGACTTGAAAAGCTTGCAGTGCAAGCAGTAAGACTCCGAACGCGTTTTCCGTTGAGGCTAAATGATACGTCATGCTTTTGCCACAGAATCAAACAGGACTTACGGAAATTGCCATCGTCGCTCATCATCGTTATCGACTTCTATTTGCGGCTGCTAGATTCGACCCATTGTATCTGGATTGGATGCGGGGCTACTCGCGAGCACGGTTCTGCCAAAACTCTCTTCGATAAGCGTAGACAACCGCCAGCAGTGGCGGCGCAAGCAAGACTCCCCAGAATGGTATGAGAAAGCCTAGAACGATCGGCGCGAGAATGGAGGCCCAGATGGGTACCCGCGCCGTGCGCTTCATGAGATAAGGCTGGAGCAAAAATCCGTCCACCACCACAATTCCCGCATAAAGCAGCAGCACATAAAACGGATGCTTCCAATCGTGCCAGGAAATTGCGGCGGAGAGTACGGGGCCAAGCAAGCTCAAAACCGGGCCAAAGTGCGGAATGAATTGAAGGATCGCCCCGAGGACTGCCCACAACGGCGCCCACGGAACTCGCAGGAAGTGCAGGCCGACGAACCATAAAATTCCCACCGCGAGCGAGTCTTCGCATTGCGCGATGAACCAATTCTTCAGCGCACTGCCGGTAAGGCGGACCACTTGATTTGCGCGCTGGCGGATTGGTAAATGTTCGGTCATCGGGATGCGTGATCTGCATTGAATATAGATGAGTGATCGCGATTGAATACGACGATTTCAACTGCCCATTCACAACAACTGAAGAGCCGATCGCGATTCGCGCTCTACCTGCTGAAAAGTACACTCCCGCGGCGCTTTGTCGGGACGCCATCGTAAAAACTTCGTGCCGTGGCGAAAGCGATCTCCAGTGAAATGATCGAACTGAACTTCGGCCACCAACCGGGGAAGTAGTGGCTCCCACTCCATGCTGCGCTTTGTGCTCCAGCGGCTGGGGCCTCCGGGAGCTTTTCCTGTGAATCCAGGACCACCAATAAGTTTTTGTAGCTTCTTCGTGAGCGTGGGGCGTTCTTCGTTGCTGATTGAAGAACTGAACCCCACGTGGTCCAATTCCCCGGCATCGTTATACAACCCCAAAAGCAGTGAACCCACTAACCGCTTTTTCTCGAGATAGCGGAACCCCGCGACCACGCAATCAGCCGTGCGCTGGCGTTTGATTTTCTGCATACCATCCCGATTGCCCGTCTGGTAAGGCAAGTCGCGCTGCTTGGCAATTACGCCATCAAGCGCCACATTCATGCGGAACCATTTTCGTGCGATACGCAAATCGGTTGTAGCTGGCGACAGGCGAAGAACTTGATCATGCTTGATGTACTTGCGCGCGAAAGATTCCAAGTGCTTTCGGCGCGAGGAAAGAGACTGCTTCACCAAAGATTCGCCGCGCTCGTTGACCAGGAGGTCGAAAATTAACAACAATGCGGGTGTTTCCCTGCTCAACTTCAGAATGCGGCTGGCAGCAGGATGGATTCGCATCAGCAGATGATCGAATGACAAGCTGTCCTGCAAGGGAATGACGATTTCGCCGTCGAGCACGAATTTTTTGGCGGACAATTTCAACAGCGCAGCCACGACTTCCGGAAAATATCGCGTCAAAGGCTTCCCGGCCTTCGATAGCAAAGCCACACTTTTACCGTCTCGAAATGCCAGGCAGCGGAAGCCGTCCCATTTGGGCTCGTATTGCCAGTTGTCACCGGTTGGCAACTCAGAGGCGGGAAGCGCCTCCATGGGACGGTATTTCTTGCTTATGGGTAACGCCATGGACACCTTTCCGATACCGCAAATGTCAATCTATTCGCCGCGCACTCCGACCTCGTCTAAATGCGCAAGCAAGTCGGCAGGATCGCGATAAACGCGATATGCGCCTGCGCGCTCCAGTTCATTTTCGCCAAATCCCCCTGACAACAGCCCAACCCCGAGAGCATGCGCGCGCTGCGCTGCAAGCAGATCCCACACGCTATCTCCCACTACGACGCAGTGCGGCATCTCAACCCCCAGTTTGGCGGCGGCCGCCAGGAAGAGATCCGGTTCAGGCTTAGCATGCTCAACGTCGTCACGAGTGATGATGGGGACTTTTGCGTTTAGCTTGAGCATCGCCAGAGATGGCTTCGCGTCCTTTAGTTTTCCACTTGTGGCAATCGCCCAGGGAACGTGCAAATGCGAAAGCTCCCGCAAAAGATCGCGCGCTCCGGGCAAAGGCCGTACCTGTTGCGAGCGCTTTTTGTAGGCAGCGGAGTGAAGCCCGTGCATTCGCTCAACTTGGGCTGAAGAAAATTTAACTCCCGCTTCCCTCTCGAAAGCACGCACCAGCAAGCCTCCACTCATGCCTATGCGCCGGTGGATAGAAGCGGTAGGAAGTTCAATTCCCATTTTTTCGAGGGCTTCACGCCAGGCAAGTGTGTGCTCGTAAACACTGTCAATCAACGTGCCATCCAAATCGAACAGGAATGCGGGCTGTCCATTATGTGGAGATTTGCGCTGCTTCATGGGTTCTTTGGATGCAAATGGAGCCACGGTACAGGAACGAAAGGCTGATCTTCCCTTGATACAGCCTCCGGCCTGCCGGATGACTCTAATGATCCGTAGGATTTGTTCCGTCAAACGGCGCGAGGAGAAAAGATGCGGCTTAAGGACAGAGTGGCAATCGTCACGGGCGCGGCAACGGGCATTGGACAGGCGATTGCCATGGCTCTTGCCGGCGAGGGCGCGGCGGTTGTGGTGGATTACGTCGGCAAAAGCCAGCTTGCTGACCTGACGTTGCAGAAGATTGCCGCTGCGGGCCCGTCGGGCCTGGGCGTGGAAGCAGACGTGTCTGATCCCACTCAGGTAGAGAATCTAATAACGCAGGCCGTGAGCAAATTTGGAAGGCTCGATATTCTGGTGAACAATGCGGGAATCGAGTTCAAACGGCCCTTTCTTGAGTTTCCCTTCGACCTGTGGCAAAAAATCATTGCAGTTGACCTCACAGGTCCATGGTTATGCTCGCAGGCGGCCGCGCGCCATATGGTAAAGCAAGGAAACGGCGGCCGAATCATTAATATTTCTTCGGTGCACGAAGACTTGCCCATGCCGACAAATGCGCCCTATTGCGCGGCCAAAGGTGGCTTGCGCATGCTGATGCGGACCATTGCCGTTGAACTTGCGCCGCACAAGATCACGGTGAACAACATTGGCCCCGGCGCGATCTATACGCCCATTGATAAAGACGTGGAAGCTGATCCCAAAATCGAGAAACAACTCATGGCGGAAATTCCTTTGGGTCGCTGGGGGCGTCCTGAGGAAGTGGCGGAACTTGCAGTCTTTTTGGCTTCGGATGCGGCGGCGTATATCACGGGAAGCACTCATTTTATCGATGGCGGAATGCTCCGGATGGCGGGGAGCTTATAACACTTGCATCCTCGCTAACAGCAAAATAGTAGTTTAAGTATTTCTCGCAGGGTATCTCACAATATATTGATAATAATACATTTGCATTGGAAGCGACCTTGGCTCCATTTATTTTAAGGCTTGTGCGTGGACACTACTACCTTGCCGTCGAATGCACAATTCTTCGCTAAAACAGTTAGTCACAAGGGCTCCTAACTAGTGACCAGAAGTCATTGTTTGGCATCGTAGTACAGCCATTTAACTCTGCTTCTCAGGATTTCCCGGATCCGCGAGGATTCAAGGGACGAGGTAAAGCCTAGTGCCCGTGAGCAACACAGAAAGACAACGGACGGAATTCTTCGGACGCCTTGAGGCGCGGGGTTCGGGCGCGCTCGTGCTCGATTACGACGGCACGCTCGCGCCTTTCAATAAAGATCGTGACTCTGCCTTTCCATACCCGGGCGTGCGAGAGTTGATCGCGGGCATTATGACAAGGACTGCCACGCGGGTTGTACTTATCAGCGGACGTCGAGCAGAAGAGGTAAAAAAGCTTCTCGGCATTTCTCCCACGCCGGAAATTTGGGGAGCCCACGGACTGCAACGGCTACAGCCGAATGGACGTTGCGAGAGCGTGGCAATTGCGGATCGGGAAGCTGGGGCCCTTCAAGAAGCCGCCGCATGGCTGGAGCAGAACGGCTTTATCCATTTGGCCGAGCAAAAGCCGGGGAGCATTGCGGTGCATTGGCGCGGCCTTCCGGCGGATGAATCTGAGGGAATCGCTAACAGGGTCCGTTTCGGATGGGAAGGATTGGCCGCTCAAGAGCGAATGCGATTGCTGGAGTTTGATGGCGGAATCGAACTGCGCGTTGGTGGAAATGACAAGGGCAGAGCAGTGCTTACAGTATTTGGAGAGTTAGCCCCGGGAACCCCGCTTGCATTTTTGGGAGATGACCTTACCGACGAGGATGCCTTTATGGCTCTGCAGGAAACTTGCTCTTTGACGGTGCTGGTGCGTCCGGAATGGCGCGAAACCCATGCCAGAATCTGGTTGCGACCGCCGGAGGATCTGCTCGATTTTCTAACCGAATGGCTCGAGCGAAGCGGGGGTGCGGCATGAAGACAGGCGGAGAACTGATTTTGGTTTCCAACCGGCTTCCGGCGACGGTGGAGTGCGGGCCCGAAGGAGCGAAACTGAAACCGAGTTCGGGCGGCCTGGTTACAGCCTTGCGCCCGATTCTTGAGTCAAGAAACGGTCATTGGATTGGCTGGCCGGGCGAAGATTGTCCGGGGGAGATTGACCGTCTGATCGCGCGGGAAAAATCCACGGCCGCATGCCGTCTTGTTCCTGTATCGCTCACTCCAGAGGAGCAGAAGGGATTTTACGCGGGCTTTTCCAACGAGATCATCTGGCCTCTCTTTCATGATCTCCAGTCGCGATGCAACTTTGATCCCGCTTACTGGAAGTTTTACTTGAAGGTCAATCGCAAATTCGCGGAGGCAGTGGCGAAGGTGGCGGACCGCGACTCCATCATTTGGGTGCATGACTACCACCTGATGCTGGTGGGAGGTTTTCTTCGCGAAATGGGTTTGAAGAACAGGCTGGGCTTTTTTCTGCACATTCCCTTCCCTCCTCTCGATATATTTGAAAAACTGCCGTGGCGAAGCGAAATTCTGCGGGCGCTGTTTGATTTTGACGTGGTTGGATTCCAGACGCTGCGCGATCAGCGGAACTTCGCGGGATGCGTCCGGCGTTTTTTGCCCAACGTCGAATTGCATCGCTCCCACGAACAGCTCATTGCCGAAGTGAACGGCCGCCACATGTTCATCGGCAGTTTTCCCATCGGTATTGATTTCAAGGAATTTTCTGACGCGGCGGGAAAACCTCAAGTGGCCGCGCACGCCTCGGAGATTCGCCGCAACGTGGTTGGACGCCAGATTGTGCTTGGCGTGGACCGCTTGGATTACACCAAGGGCATTCCTGAACGGCTGAAAGCGTTCCAGCATTTGCTGGCCACGCAAAAGGAAATGCATCGTCAAATCACGCTGGTCCAGATCGTGGTCCCCAGCCGTGAGACCATCCCAAAATATCAGGAATTAAAAACCGAAATAGAGATGTTGATCAGCCAGATTAATGGCGATTACGGTGATTCCGGATGGGTGCCGATCCACTACATTCATCGCAATATGGAGCGTGCGGATTTATTGGCGCACTATCGCATTGCCGATATCGCCCTGATTACGCCATTGGAGGATGGGATGAATCTAGTGGCCAAGGAATTTTGCGCCGCCCAGGCCGGAGATCAAGGCGTGCTGATTTTGAGCGAGTTCGCGGGTGCGGCAAATCAACTGCGCAATGGCGCGATCCTTGTCAATCCCTATGACATTGAGAATGTGGCTGAAGCGCTGCAAGTGGCTTTTCGCATGACCGACAAAGAGCGGAGAAAGCGGATGCGGAAGCTTCGTCGCAAGGTACGTAATGAAGACGTCTTCCGCTGGTGTGCCGATTTCTTTTCGTATCTCGAGGCTCAGGGTCCGCAACCGGCGGTGAGTTCCACGATAAGCACTAAAGTGACTACGCTTGTGCCTCGTCCCGCCGCGGTCAAGACAGGCTAGAACCGCGGCCCTGCACCCCATGCGTTCTCTCCTTTCAGCGCTCTTCTCGGATAACTGCTAGTTTAATATCACTCATCTGGAATAGCGGTGAGCCGAAAAACCATGCGATCCTCCAGCCGCGATAGTCTTTGTTTGCCGGAAGAGCAGAACGCAAAGGCAAAATCGACGTGGGGACGATTTTTTCTTAGCGGCCGGCCCCTCGACCGGCCAGAGTCCACCGACGAACATACGCGCCCCTGGTACGAGGTTCTGTGGCTGACGGGGGTAGATTATTTTTCTACTCTCGGGTACCAGCCCGGAATTGCGTTGCTGGCTGCGGGGATACTCTCCGTGCCCGCGACGGTGGTGCTGGTGCTGGTCACGTTGTTTGGCGCGGTCCCGGTGTATGCCGCTGTGGCGGGCCGGTCTTACGCCGGCCAGGGATCGGTCGCGCTGCTGGAAAATCTGTTCTCGGGGTGGAAGAGCAAGATTTTCGTTCTAGTATTGCTGGGTTTCGCGGGCACCGATTTTGTCATTACGATGACCCTGTCAGCGGCCGACGCCGCCCGGCACGCGATTGCCAATCCCTGGCTGCATCCGTACCTGGGACACGCTCACGTGGCGACGACACTTGCCTTTCTTTTGCTGCTGGCGGGCGTATTTCTCTTGGGCTTTCGCGAGGCCATCAGCCTGGCCGCCGCCGTCGCGATTCCCTACATCCTGCTGAACGCATTTGTGCTGACCTGGAGCCTGCGGCTCATCTACTTGCAGCCGGGTCTGCTTTCCCATTGGTACTTGGATCTGCATTCATTTGGCGACTGGACTGCAATCTTCGTGGCTTCCTCGCTTGTATTTCCGAGGCTGGCTCTGGGGCTGAGTGGATTTGAAACCGGTGTGTCGGTCATGCCATTGGTGTCCTCTGATTCCGAGAATTCCAACAAAAAAGATGCAAGGACAAAAGATCACGGCAAACCAAAAGGCAAAATCAGCGCCACCCGAAAATTGTTGCTTGCTGCCGCGGTCATCATGAGCATCATGCTGTTGATGTCAAGCCTGGTGGCGACCGTGCTCATTCCCGAGAGCGCGTATCGGGCTGGAGGTCCCGCGGATGGGCGCGCGATAGCATACCTGGCGCATCGGTTGTTGGGAACCACGTTCGGCAGCCTTTACGATCTTTCCACCATTCTGGTGCTATGGTTCGCGGGCGCTTCCGCGATGACAGGTCTGTTGAGCCTGATCCCCCGGTATCTTCCGCGCTTCGGAATGGCGCCTCGCTGGGTGGCCTACCGCCGCCCGCTGGTCTTGTTGTTGCTGGCGATTGATGTAGTCATCACTGTAATATTCCGCGCCAATGTGGAGGAACAGGGGAGCGCCTACGCCACCGGAGTATTGGTGTTGATGTTTTCGGCGGCCGTGGCGGTGGCCCTTGTGTTGTCACGCGAAAAGGCGCGTAGCCAAGCCGGTAAGCTGCTGCGCTCCGGCTACTTTTGGATTGTCAGCGCGGTTTTCGCTTATACGCTGATAGCAAACGTGATTGAGCGGCCAGCGGGCGTTATTATCGCGGCCATTTTTATCCTACTGCTGATTTTCACGAGCGCCGTGAGCCGTTATTACCGGGCCACTGAAATGCGCGTGGCCGAGGTCAGGTTCGTGGATGACGAATCGGCGAAGCTCTGGAAGTCAATCGCGGGTAAGAAGGTCAATCTGGTGCCTCACCATGCCAATGATGCTGCCTATCGAAAAAATCTTATCCGCAAGATCGAAGAAAATTTCAAAGTCGAAGGACCCCTGGCATTTCTCCATGTAAATCTTTTGGACAACCGCAGCGAATTTGTTTCCTCGTTGCGGGTGCGCGTGCAGCCCGAGGGCACAAACTCGGTCATTGAGGTCTGGGGCGCAGTTGCCATAGCGAACTCAATTGCTTATCTAAGCGAACTCCTGGATCCTGCGAGCATTGTGCTGGGTCTCACGCGGCGCAACCTGATGCAGCAGTCGCTTGACTATGCTCTGTGGGGAGAAGGCGAGATCGGCCTGACGGTCTATTCAATCTTAGTAAGGTACTGGGAATTCATGAAGCGGGATTCTGGCCTTCCTCACATTTTGCTGATGAGCGAATGACGGGCCATTTGCAAACCTTAGCGCTTCGCTTCAGTAGATTTCGACATATTCCTTCGCGCCATCCGCAAAAACCCTTACCCGCATGAACGCGCCAACACCTGCATAAATTAGCCATCGCGCGGCGAAATAAGGCAAGCCGCGTATAAACGCGATTCGCGAATTGCAAATCCAACTGTGACGCGCACAGCTGCAACTAAACAATTTGAACACGGACGCCAATAGATCGCGGGAAGCGTTCGACAACGAACGCTCCCCAAACAAGGACATAAAAACGAATACCCGAGATCAGCAATCGATAAAACAAAATTAATTATCAGGAGAAGAAAATGCCGAACAAAGGACTGAAAGAACTTTACATTGATGAACTCAAAGATCTCTATAACGCCGAAACGCAACTCGTGAAAGCCCTTCCCAAGCTGGCTAAAGCGGCTTCGTCGGAGGAATTGAGCCAGGGATTCGAAGAACATCTGGAACAAACCAAAGGCCACGTAGAGCGGCTGGAAAAGATTTTTGAGTCGCTGGACGAGAGTCCCAAAGGCAAGAAGTGCGCCGGCATGGAAGGACTTGTGAAAGAAGGAAGCGAGGTCATGGACGAAGATTATGAAGGCGCCGTGATGGACGCGGCATTGATTGGCGCGGCGCAGCGCGTTGAACACTACGAGATCGCCGGCTATGGCACGGCGTCGGAATTCGCCGAACTGCTGGGCGAGTCAGAGCACGTAACGCTGCTGAATCAGACCCTGGAAGAGGAGAAAGAGACCGACGAGAAGCTTACAGAACTCGCCAAGACGATCAATCCGCAGGCGAATGAGGGTGAAGAAGCGGAGGAGGGGATAGAAGCGCGAAGCGAGACTTCCCAACGCGGCAAGAAAAACAGCAGGCGTGTTGCCTAAATATGTCGGGCTGCATTGTGTCAACACGATGCAGCCCTTTTTTGTGCTCGTATATTTTAGCTTCCTAATAACGCTTTTTGCCGGTGCGGCTTTCTCAAAATCGAATCAGCGCGATCCCGGAATCCTTATCGAATTCTTTTTGCATGTTTTGCGGATTCTCCGTCAAGATCAATTCACAAGTCGGACGAACCCTCGCTTCCAACAAATGGCCCCCGTGGGCGGTTCCGTCAGAACGGCCTACCACCACGTGCGCGTGCATTTGGGGCTCATGATCTTTTAGAGCTACATCGCCTATAAGGGACAGCAACTCCACTTGCTCATCCAGTTCCACGGCAACCGAATATTTTTTGCTTTTCCAATCGAACCAGCCGAGCTTTACGAAGGAAAGCGCGCCGATAGCCTTAAAGCTGCTTCCAGCAAGTTTTTGTTCGGTGGCAAAGCGTTTAAGAGTTTCTGCGATCTCGTCCCCGGTGTCTAAAATAAGAGCGAAGGTCTTTGGCTGCCGGGAAAGTTGTTTGTGACGCATAGAGATGTCCAATCCTCCCTGTTCGTGGCGTTAGATGCCTGACAAAGAACGGAGGTGAAGTGGGCCAGACAATCTCTTATACGACGCCTGCGCATCTTGCGCCTACAAGGTGAGTAACTTCTCCTGACAAAGTGTTTGAATCAAGGGAAGACACTCCAGTGCTGAAGCGCCGATTTTCTCCGCGAGGGCAATTAAATCGTGAGTGCCATTTGCATAGGCGAGAATATTCTTGGTAGTTTGGACGGACCTCCCGCTGCTTGCGGTGCTCAAGGTTGGATAAAGGCCGCGCCTGCCCAGTTGCGGCTCGCAAGGCCAGGTTGCTTTGTAAGTACGGTTCGCCTCAATCAGCAGCAGGCATTTGCGAAGAGCGTCAAAGGTTCCTTGCAGTCCTTTTGGAGAAACGAGAGTGAGATTGTCCGCAGAGGTATGATATTCAGGATAGGTCCCGTACTTAGAGCGCATGAGTGACGCAACGGGCAGATCTACTCCAGGGCTGCAATATTGGCGCTCGTCGCTACCCCGCTCAAGGAAGCTGTACATTCGGCATTCAGGATAATCGTGTTTGAGGACATGACGGGCCGCGCGATCGGCGAGGGTATTGCCAAGGCGCGATTCCAGAAAAGAATACTGCCGCTCATCTCCAGCGCAGGTCACCACGTACCCTGCAATCGTATTCTGCTTCATGGTCTGCAAATTTCGACTGAGATAGGTGATGGCCCCAATGGTTTCCGGCACGAAAACAATACGGTAGGTGTGACGCCTGTTGGGCAGAGTCAGCAACCATTGCGCCAACGCAGTTGTGACCACCGGGCCCGAAAGTTCGTTGTTCGCCATGGACGGGTGGCAGATATAGGTGGAAAGCAACACTTCGCTTTGCTCAGCGCCCGGTAAGATGAGCTCACCATACGTCATGGAGCCGGGAGCAAGTGTAGCGTCCACCACAACACGATAGCGGCCTGGTTTGAGGGCTTGCCGCAGGCTGTCTGTAAGACAAAATCCCCAGCGCTTTTCATAGTAAGAGGTGACGTAGGGAATCACATCTGGCATTGAGGGCAACGAGTGGAGGTGCGGCTGAAGTTCATCCAAAGTCATTTCGGCGGAGAGCGGGACCGAATAGCCAACCAGGTGCAGGTTGTTCTCGCGGAAGTCAATCACTCTCTTGCCCGATTCATCCGAAACAAAGGCATCGCGGACGTTCCATTCCTCGGGAACGGTCCAATCAAACACCCGCGTTCCAGAGGACACCTCATGAACAATCAGTCCGGGAATCAGGTCTGCGAGGTAGCGAAGAGTTTGGCGGTTGCCATTCCCGGTCAGGCTGCGGCAAATAGGGAATAAATCAGTTGCCCACTGGTACATTTGCCGGCTAATTGAATGTTCCTGCATTATCGAGACTCTTTTCGAGCAGCCATGTCAGCACATTCTCAAACGCTCAGCGCGCCTTCCTTGATTAGAGAAAGCGGATCTTCATCCAGCATTTGGAACGCCGTATCAAAAAAATCCACCGCACGTACGGCGAATATCCGGATTCTGCCTACGACATGGCTCCTTAGCCTGTCCAGGTTTTCCAGCCGGGCATACAGGCGGCGTAGGTCCGCATCCGACTTGCGGGTTAAATCGCGAACATAATAAACAACCGAGGAAGGACCTTCCCGCCGGTCGGCAGCAATTGTAATTCCGTGAAATGTCTTGTCATAGCGGTAGTCAACACCGTGGGACTTTTCTACGTAGTGGGTAAAGGTTCCGCCGCTGGAAAGCGAACAGCCGAGACAGACGATGTGACAATTCAGCTTGTGCAAAGCGGCGAAAAAAGAATTCTTGCCGAAACACTCTTGAGCAGGAATTGCACACAAAGACTGAGCTTGCGGCCCTTTAGCTGAAAAACTAAAAATAGGATCCGAGGAGCGGCAAACGCCCGTCCGGATGCGAAACCGTTCGGTGAGCATTCCTACGGTGCTTGGCGAATTGAGTACGTCAAATGGTTCTCCCCTGGTAAAGCTGTAGCTGAAGGCGGGCATCACCAGAGTGCCATTCGCGCCGATGGCGGATTCAATTGCGCCCAGCAGAAGATCGAGACGGTGATCGTCAGGCATGGGCGGAAGCTGCGCGGCTACGATGGCATCGCTGTGCACCAGCGCAACGTCGCCAGCATACAGGCCCACGGCATGCAGAGCATTGGTAATTTCTTCAGGGGAAATTGAGCTCATGCCACAATCCCGGCAACAGCGAGCCTGGCGCGGATCTCCGCAATGCTTTTGAGTTCCGACATTTCATCCACGCTGAAGCGCACGCGGTAACTTTCTTCGACCAGGAGCAGAAAATTGAAGTGGGCAAGCGAGTTCCAATCTGGCAGGCTCCCAACCCGCAAGTCGTCGGAATCTTCGAATACGGCAGCTGGAAAATGCTGACGGAGTAACTGCTCCAAGGTCATCATGCGGCAAAAATATCAAGGTGAGAGATGGAAATTTCGGCCGTCCGCGCGGCGAAAACCGTTCCAGCATTGTTTCGCGGGATACTCGCAACAACGTTCTGCAATTGTGGATCCCATTCAGTGGCGGGAGAGAAACCGTTTTCCGGCAGAAAATTCGCGGCGATCTGGTTGCGCTCAGTAGGAATAAACTCAGCCAACAGAATCTCTACACCTTTCGCGCGTAATCGCCTTATGCACTCCTGCAACATCCAGTTTTCCAGATGGCGACTGAGAACCCTGCAGCTTAAAAGAAATGTGTCCAGGTACGCGATGTGGGAAACATTTGTGGTCCTGGCGATGACCAGTCCGACATTCCCATGGTCGCCGAATTTATCTGAAAGATGCACAAGAAATGAAGTTGTGTTTTCTCTTTCGATCACCTGGCGGAGAGTCGGCTCGTCATATCGCATGGTATGGAGATTGAATTGATTGGTTTTCACGGTGAGCTGTACCGCGCGCGCGATGTTCGCGTCATTCACCGGCAGCGCCGACGCGCACAATCCAATGTTCTTGAGAAATTCGTTTTCCGAAGTTGCTGTCCGGCTGGACAACTCGAAATTCGAACGGGCCTGGTAAAGCTGTCTGCGACGGGAATCCTCCTGTGTAGTCTGAAAACTCGCGAACAAGGGTGAGGATTCCAGCCAGGAGGGCCATTGCCAGACTTCAGAGGGAATTTCTGGCACGCAAACATCGGGCATTTGCGTTCTTATACTTTCACGTTCCAACGCATTGTCATCCAAAAAAACAAAACTATCGGCCCCCAGGGAGAGTTCCCGGGCAATCGCAGCAAGATTCTCGCTTTTGTTTTTCCAGTTGATGCGGGCCGCCGCGATATCCTCGCGGCGTAAGACCATTGCGGGATGTTCGTCGAAGACCTTCCAAACATCTTCCTGGTTATTTTTCGAGAGCAAAACAATTAAAATTCCGCGCTCCGACAGCGAACGTATTTGTCTCTGGAAATCAACGTATGCGGCGCCAAGCCCATCCTGACCGAGTTGTATTCCCGCAAGTCCATCTTCTCCGATGACCCCGCCCCAAAGAGTGTTATCACAATCGAGCGCCAACACTTTTTTCGCGGGATTGGTAATGCGGGCTAGAAGGGTGGCGGCTTGCCGGGCCAGTTCGGCAAGCCCGCGCTGGCTCATGCGGCAGCGGGCGCTGTAGTAGTTTCGCGAATCGAGGCATTGGCCCAGACCAGCATTGGCAAAGATTCGATTCAGAGACAAGGCATAAAGAGATTTTGAGCGCGCCTGCCGCTCACGAAGCTCCGACTCCCATTGCCTCTCAATCTGTTCCCATATCGACCAATGTCGAGCTGACTCAATGGCCACTTCCTGCGCGACATTGCCCCAAGCCACCAACAGCGGCGTAGAAGCGGAATGCGCGAGAAAGTGGTCAATGCCCATGAACAGGGGCTCCAACTGGGTCCTGACTTTCTCCCGATCGCACGTTCCCGTAGCATGCCACGCTGCGATTTGGTCAGCCGGAACGAGGTCCTGCAGAAACACCGTCAGTAAAAACGCATTTCCTTCTCGCTCCTCCGACTCGCCGCGAAATAGAGCATTTCCCCATTCGTTGAAATCGGCGAAAGCCAGAGCGTATTCGGATTGAAGGGAACGCCAGGCAGAATTTCCAGGAAGCAAGGAGGATGTTCCGGCGATGGTGATTCGCCGGGAACCAGCCGCTAGAGGGGCTGTCTGCAGGGCATCCGTTATTTGTGCCGATAGACTCAAAACTCTATTCGATGGGTCAGAATAATGCTGCGCCATAACAAACTTTGGCGCAAGTAATCGGGAAGCTACGGTACGCATCACATTTACCTTTTTCGTCTCCTGACTTTGCAAGCCCAGCAATTTCTCAGACAAAATCCCGGCAGGACAGCAAACGTTTACAACGCTTTCAAATTTGAAGAATACGTTGTATTTTAGAGGGCCGTTCAGTTTTGCGACAGGAGCGTCCGTTGGTCCGCGAAAATATCTCTAAGAGTCATTCCAAGTCGTCGAAAGAACGCGGGCATGACCCTACTGTTGTGACGCTCAAGGCTGTCGCGGAATATGTGCAGCTTTCTCCCGGCACAATCTCAGCAGTGCTGAATGATTCGCCTTCTTCGCGGCACATTCCTGAAGGCACACGGAAGCGGATTGTCGATGCCGCCCGTCACCTCAATTACAAGCCTAATTTCTTTGCCCGATACCTCCGCAATAAACGGACCTACACCATCGGGATTATGTTGAATGATATTGGCTCTGAGTATGGCGGCCTGGTCATCAGCGGTATTGAGGATTACGTGCGACAGAAGGATTACTTTTTTATTACTGGCGTGCACCGCCATGATCCGGACTTGTTTGCACGTTATGAACGGATGCTGCTGGAACGCGGAGTCGAAGGGGTCATCACTCTGGACCTGCACCTGCCCCACGCCGTTCGCGTACCGACCGTGGCCATTGCCGGCCACCATCAGCACGAAGGCGTGACTAATATCGTGCTGGACCACAAGTGCGCGGCGCGGCTTGCGTTGCAGCACCTGGCTGGCCTTGGCCACCGTGAAATAGCCGTCCTGAAAGGTAACCCCGCCAGCGCGGATTCTCACGAACGTTGGCAGGCAATCGCGGAAGCTGCTCAGTCGCTTGGCATCAGCATTCATGAAGACCTGGTGGTGCAACTTGTTTCGGAAAGTACTACGCCCGAACTGGGTTATGCCCCTGCGAAAACGCTCTTGCAAAGAAAGCGTCCGTTCACCGCTCTTTTCGCTTTCAATGATATTTCGGCGATTGGCGCAATTCGCGCCTTTCAGGAGGCGGGGCTTCGCGTACCGCAGGACGTCTCTGTAATTGGGTTCGACGATATCAAGAGCGCGGCATATCAATATCCGAGCCTGACCACGATCCGGCAACCGCTCTGGGACATTGGGCAGACCGCGGCCAAGATCTTGCTGGCGCGAATTGAAGGCGAAGACAAATATCCTCTGCAAGTTTCTGTGAAACCGGAGTTGATTGCTCGCGAATCCACGGCGAAAGCCGCCCGGTAGGCGTAAGAGCAGAAAAAACGCATCTATGTGGAATAGTCGGCGTTAATACGGACATATTCCGCAGTCAGGTCTGTCGTAGTAAACACGATAGAATTCCGGCCCCGTCGCAGGCGAACCGTGATTTTGCACTCTGGCTTCGACAACTCTGTGTGAGCTTGCGCAGCATCGAAGGCACATGACGCGCCGTTTCGGCAGACGATTTGATCGCTGATAAGAATATTGATTTTCGATGGGTCCACCGCAATACCCGAGCGTCCGACCGCGGCAAGAATCCTTCCCCAATTCGGATCGGCCCCGGCAAAAGCCGTTTTTACCAGCAAGGAGTGTGAAATCGTGCGGGCGATTTGCAGCGCCTCTTCCCTGCTCTTTGCTTCTTCGACGTGAAGCCGGATGACGTGTTGCACACCTTCGCCGTCGCGAATTACCTGATCGGCGAGCGATTTTGCCACGTCGCCTAGAGCGGCCTTGAATTTCTTTTTTGTGCCTGGGTCTTTTACACGAGCGCGGCTTTGTCCGCTGGCGAGCAGCAGAACCGTATCGTTCGTCGAAGTGTCGCCATCCACTGAAATGCAGTTAAAACTTTCATCGCAGGCGTCGCGCAGCATGGACTTCAATTCCGATGGTTTCGCTGCGACATCGGTCATGATGTAAACCAGCATGGTGGCAAGTTGCGGATGAATCATGCCGGAGCCTTTCGCAACTCCGAGGATTGAGACTTCGTTCTTGCCCGCCTTAAATTTGACGGAAGCAATTTTTCTTCGCGTGTCAGTGGTGAGAATGGCGTCAGAAAACTCGAGGAACTTTTGCTCGGTCGCCTGCCGCGACGCCAGCAACGCAGGCAGGTTCGCAGCAATTTTTTCACTCGGGAGCGGAACCCCGATGATTCCTGTGGAGGAAGGGAAAACTTCCTTGGCGGCCACGCCGAGATTTTTTGCTGTCTGCTGGCAGACCTGGCGGCATGCTTTTATACCTGCCAAACCAGTGGCGCAATTGGCATTTCCGGCATTCACAAGCACGGCACGCACTCGCCCGCGGGATGCTGTGAGCGCTTCACGTCCTACTTCCACGGGCGCTGCCACCAAGCGATTTTTCGTGAAGACTGCCGCCGCGGACGTTCCTTCGACGGCTTCGATGAGCGCCAAGTCGGGCCGGCCGCTGGCTTTTATTCCGGCGGCCGCGGCGGCGAAGGAAAACCCTCGGGGCAAGTAAATTGGGACTTGCGAGGAGAAAGCTTCCGTCATACTTGCAGTTTCACCAGCCAGCTTTGCGGTTCCGGAAGAATGGCGAATTTCGGCAACTCGCCCTTTACCATGGCGACTTCGTCGCAGCAGGTGTAGCGCGGACAAACGCAGCAGTCTTTGTGGATTTTGTCGGGCAATCCTTCGCGCTGCGCTAGGCCAAACCCGAGATGCGCGAAAAATTCTGGCTTGCGCGTGAACAGACAGATGCAGGTCACTTTATGTTTTTCTGATTCTTCCATCAAGGCCTGCACCAGCCGCTTGCCTCCGCCCTGTCGCTGGTAAGTCGGCTCGACGGTGATGGAACGGATTTCAGCGAGATGCTGGCCGTAAAGGTGAAGTGCTCCACAACCAACGATTTTGCCGCGGTGTTCAAGCACGACAAAGTCGCGCACGTTTTCGCAGATCTCCGCGAAGTTACGCGGCAATAATGTTCCGTCGCCGGAGTAATTGGAGATCAGCTCATGAATTCGTTCCGCATCGGGCAGAATCGCGTCACGCGTGCGCATGAACCACCTCCCGCAAGGAACCGAGTTTCTGTTTCGCCTCGTGGATCGCCTGCTTTACGCGGGCCGGGGCCGTGCCGCCGGGCACGTCATGAATCGCGAGCACCGCGTCAACACTCAAAAAGGAATAAAAATCCTGGTCAAAGGCAGAGTTTAGTTTTCGCAAGTCTTCCAAAGGCAAGTCCGCCAACTCGCAGCCGTTCTCTTTCTCCAAACAAAGCTGGACAGCTTTACCAACGCGCTCGTGCGCAAGACGGAACGGCACCCCATGATTTACAAGATACGTGGCGGCGGCAAATGCATTCATAAATCCTGTTTCAGTAGCTTTTTGCATGCGCTCAAAATTAAAATCAACAGCCTTCATCCATCCAATAACCAGCGGAAGCAATGAAATCACGGTCTCCGCGGCAGCGAATAGTGGCTCCTGAGTTTCCTGCATGTCCTTGTTGTAGGCGAGCGGCAAGCCTTTCACCGTTACTTGCAACGCGGTGGCGTGACCCAACACTCGCGCCGCTTTCGCGCGCGTCAATTCAAGCAAGTCGGCATTCATCTTCTGCGGCATTGCGCTCGAACCGGTGGAATACGCCTCCGGCAGCCGAACGAAGCCATATTCCTGCGTGGAAAATAAAATCATCTCTTCCGCCCAACGGCTTAGATGCAGGGCGAGCAACGAAAGATCATTAACAAACTCCAGTACGAAATCGCGATCGCTGGTCGCGTCCATGCTATTGGCGGTGGGAGCGGCGAATCCCAATGCGTCGGCCATTAACTGACGGTCCAACGGCACCGTCGTTCCGGCGACGGCACCCGCGCCCAGTGGAGAAAAGTTCAGCCGCTTGCTGCAATCCCGCAGACGGTCAGCATCACGCAGAAACATTTCAAAATAAGCCAGCAGCCAATGGGCGACGAGTACGGGTTCCGCGCGCTGCAAATGCGTGTAGGCGGGCATAGCGGCATCACCCGATTTTTCCGCACGATCCACAAGGACTTCGCCTAAACGTGCCAGGTCATTTCGGATCTGCTCAATGCAAGCCCGCACATAAAGGCGCAGGTCGGTGGCAATCTGCTCATTACGGCTGCGGCCACTGTGCAGCTTGCGGCCCGCATCGCCGATGAGCGCAACCAACTGCTTCTCTACAAAATGATGGACGTCTTCCGCTTCGGGGTCGTCAAGAAACGCAGCAGAAGATTTTGCCTTCGCACCAATTTCATCAAGGCCGTGAAGAATCGACGTTAACTCATCCGGCGAGAGTACGGCTGCTTCCTTCAAAGCGCGGGCATACGCACGGCTGCCCGCGAGTTCGTGCTCCAACAGGCGGCGGTCGAAATCGAAAGACCGCTGCCAGCGCTCGAACTCCGGATCCAGCGGTTGCCGGAAACGGCCGGACCACATCTTCATCGAGAAGCTCCCGACGGCGAGGTTTCTTGAGGCACTTGCCCCCGCAATCGAGCCCGCGAGCGGGAAGGAAGACCCAAAATGCGGATAAAACCTTCCGCGTCTTTCTGGTCATACTCCTGCCCCATGGTGAACGAAGACAAGTCGGTGCGATAGAGAGAATGCTCAGATTTGCGGCTTGCAACAGAAACATTCCCTTTGTAGAGCGTGAGCGTGACGGAACCCGTGACGAACTCTTGCGTCTGGTTCACAAACGCGTCGAGCGCTTCCCGCAGAGGGGTGAACCAAAGCCCGAAGTAAACCAGTTCCGCATACTTCAATCCGATATGCTGCTTAAAGTGCGAAAGCTCGCGCTCCAGGCACAATGCTTCAAGTTCGCGATGTGCAAGCACGAGTAGAGTCCCACCCGGAGTTTCATAAGCGCCACGTGACTTGATCCCTACGAAACGGTTTTCAACGAGGTCAATGCGTCCAATCGCGTTACGCCCGCCGATTTCGTTCAACAACTCGAGCAGGGCAACGGGATCAAGCTTCATCCCATTGACAGAGACCGGAGTTCCCTTCTCAAATCCGATTTCGACTTTCTCTTCGCGATCAGGGGCCTCCTGTGGCGAACGTGAAATCTGCCATGTGGTTGGAAGCACAGAGTTGCCGGCATCTTCCAGCTCTCCACCTTCATGCGAAATGTGCCAGAGGTTGCGGTCGCGGCTATGGATCTTCGTTCGACTTTGCTCCACCTGCACACCATGCGAGGCTGCATAGTCAAGGCAATCCTCGCGTGACTTCAACTTCCACTCGCGCCACGGCGCAATCACTTTGAGTTCCGGCGCCAACGCCTGGTACGCCAGTTCGAAGCGCACCTGATCGTTGCCTTTACCCGTGCATCCGTGGGCAACGGCGGTAGCGCCTTCTTCCAGGGCAACTTCCACCTGATGCTTAGCGATTACCGGACGTGCCATGGAAGTGCCGAGTAGATATTTGTGTTCATAGACGGCTCCGGCGCGCAGAGTGGGAAAAACATAATCGCGCAGAAATTCTTCACGCATGTCGCGCACAACAACTTTGGCCGCGCCCGTCTTGTAGGCTTTTTCGACGACCGCATCAATGTCGTCCCCCTGGCCCACATCGCCGACCATGGCGATTACGTCGTAAGAGTAGTTCTCCTTAGCAGAGGACTTCCCG
>CAWHQK010000013.1:0-36813 GCA_963831435.1 uncultured Acidobacteriota bacterium | reverse complement strand
GACGATTACGTATTGCTATCGTTCGGCCACCTGGCGGGTTACTCTTCTGCGTATTACACGTATCTGTGGGACAAAGTGATTGCGGAAGATTTCTTCATGCAGTTTGATCAGAACGATTTGCTCGCTGGGCCAACGCCTATGCGTTATCGGCGGACCGTGCTTGAACCGGGCGGGTCGGAGTCAGCAAACGTTCTGGTGAAAAACTTTTTGGGCCGGGAACAGAACATGAGCGCGCTTCAGCACTGGATGGGGGAGGAGTTTGATGGGTCGTCGGCGACTGAGAAAACGGGACAGTGAATGCCGGGCGCGAACATCATTGGTTTTCTTACTCTAAGATTGAGGACACAGTTAAGGAGACCGCATGGCAAGATTTGTCCTAGTACACGGTGCATTCTCAGGCGCGTGGATTTGGCAACCGGTGGCGGAACGCCTGAAGGCTGCGGGCCATTCGGTTGAAGCGTTTGACTTGCCCGGATCGGGTGATGACCGAACTCCAACGGCAGCGGTCACGCTAGACGCTTGTGCGGCCCGACTCTGCGAAGCGCTTGCTGCCAGCCCGGAACCCGCCATCGTGGCTGGTCACAGCATGGGCGGCATTATCACAACGCAGGGAGCTGCGCGTTGTCGCGACCGTGTTGCGGCGCTCGTTTACGCATCGGCGTTCCTGCCCAAGGACGGCCAGAGCCTGCTCGACCTCACAAAGCTCCCGGAAGGAACTGGCGATCAGGTGCAGGCCAATATTGTGATTGAAGGAATGCCTCCTGTTGCGGTCATGCCAGAGGGAGCTTCGGCGCAGGCGCTATATGGGTGCTGCACGAATGAAGTTGCAGCGTGGGCGACTGCCCGTCATTGTCCGCAACCGCTGGCGCCGTTTGCCACTCCGGTATCCATCCCTGAAGGGACCCTCGACGGCATTCCGAGGTATTACGTCCTATGCAGGCGCGACCGTGCGATTCCGCCTGCGCTGCAGCGTCGCATGATCGCGGAGAACCCCTGCGCAGGCGTAGTTGAACTCGACGCTGATCACACTCCACATCTTTCGAAGCCGAACGAAGTGGCTGAAGCTCTCGACGGCTTTGCGGCCCACCTTTCTGGATCGGCTGAAAAGTCGCGGCACGCTAAGACCCCTTGTCCAAAACAACCAAATCGGATACCTGAGCTATTCAAAAACTCAGCCGCGCCTGCAGCTCGATCACCCTTCCTGCCAGTCCATCGGAAGGCCGGCCAAAGCTCGTCGGATTCAGAATGTCTGTAGGCGCGGATGCCGGAATCAACGGCGCTAAATTCAAAATATTGAAAGCGTTGAAAAAGTTTGCGCGAATCGCCAGTAATCCACCCGATCCCAAAACTTTCATCTCTGGCAGGGCGAAATCCTTGCCCACTGTCAGATCAATCGAGGTATAACCCGGGCCGGTAAAGATATTGCGGCACCGGCAGCCGGGCCCCAGGGTTGTGGTGTCAAACTCTGTTGTTGGGTCGGGAAATACGCCATTGATCCATTGCTGCTTGTTGGGATGCAGGATCACTCCGCCGTTGTATGCGAACGGAAGATCAGGACAGGTGCCGTCGCCGTTGCGGTCTGCGTTGGTGTTGCAACTTCCAATCAGCGCGGAGTACGGAAATCCGCTGTGCTTGCTCATGATGCCGCTCAGCGTCCATCCGCCGAGGGTATTGCCAACAAAACTGTGATTACCGCGCCAGAAAGGCATTTGCCAGGAAGAGGAAAGAACGAAGTTGTTGCGTATGTCGAAGTCAGCATTGCCGCGGTCAATGTTCTGATCTCCGGGATCGGTCTGCTGGAAGCCGACCTCGTACGAAGCGGTGTCAATCGCATGGCTCCAGGTGTACATTCCGTCCACTTGCAATCCGTGCGACATGCGATAGGTCACGTGCGTGACCATCGCATCAAAGCTGGCGTTTACATCCGGTAAGGGAATAAAAATATTGGTGAAATCGGCATTGCCGGTCGCATGCGGCGCCGAGCAAGTTGGATTTCCTGACCCGCAAGGCTGGCCATTCGAGCCGTCATTCTGGAACCTGTCCAGCAATCCGTCAAACGTATCTCCAGGATTCAGGCGATTCACATCAATCGTTCGCACTAGTTTGCGGCTGCGGCTTCCCTGATATCCGAGTTCAAGAATCAGATTGTTCGCCAACTGGAATTGGGTCTGCATGGAGAACGCATACACATAGGGATTAGGCTCCTGCGGAAGCGATCCAAAAAGACTGACCGGCGTGATGGTCGCGCAAGTAGGATCGCCGCAGAGCGCGCCGTTTGGAGCAACACCAAACGCCAGTGCGGGATTCGGCGCGTAGCTGGTCGCTTGGGAATTTGCGCCGAGACCATATTGAATATTCGAACCGAGCGGCGGCCCCACGATTGGTCCCGGGTCAAAGAAGCAGCACGGGCTGGCGAGTGCGCTGAAAGGAGTGTCCTGCCGCACGTTATCGAATACAACGCCGAAATAGCGGTTATAAAGAACTCCGAAGCCTCCGCGGAAAACGACCTTACTGTTGTATGCCGCGGGACTCCACGCAAAGCCGACTCGCGGCCCAAAATTATTTCGATCTGACTGGTAAAGCTGATGCACCGGTTGCACCGTACCATCCACAATGCCCTGCGATCCGAAAATGTAATTGCTGAGTGTGTTGTTAAGTTCCGTGACCGGCGTGAAGTATTCCCAGCGCAGGCCCAGGTTCACAGTGAGGGTTGGTTTCACCTTCCAATCGTCTTGCGCGAACAGAGCATAGTCCGCCGTGCGGTAATAACGAATCGAAACCGGCGGGGCTCCAGTGGCCGGATTTACCTGGACCTGTTCATTGAAGCAGCATGCATCGTTGGCAAAGTTCAGCAGTCCGCGGAACTGGTAGTAAGGACGCGCGGCTCCCGGCTGATCATTGTTGTTCTGCTCGCGCCGCGCCTCCACGCCGAACTTCCACGCATGGCGGCCTCTTATCCAGCTAAATGTGTCGGCTAAACCGTAAGTGTTTTGCGCGGCAGCCTGCGGCGTCGCACCCGATTGCGTGATGCCGATGAATCCATGGTCTACTGCGCCAAAACCTCCAGAATCGAAATCAAACAGTCCAATGTCCGGAATGCCGAAGTTCGTATTTCCCACCGGCTGCCGCTGATCAAACGCAAATCGTGTAAAGTTCGCGCGCAGTTCATTCAACATCGTCCCGCTGATGGTGCGCGTCCAGCCGACCGTGCCCACATAATTATTCGGTTGCAAGGTGATGTCATCAATCGGCCGCGCGCCGCCATTCAAATTGTCGAGTTTTACGATGTACGTGCTCGCAAAGAATTGATTGTTGCCTTGCGTGTAATCCACGCGAGCGTTGTACTGGTTGCCGCTGCTGGTGTTCGGGAGCACCAGGTCGGCGATCTCCCAGTCAGGAATTCCATCCGGCCCGTTGCCAATTGCCTGCCCCACCTGGTTTCCTGCGATATACCAACGTCCAAGTCCATAGTTCGGAATAAACGAACAGCAGTCTGTTACCGAGGACGGAGTTGAACCGGCAAAGCGCGGCGCGATTCCCGGCGTAGAGAAAATCTTCGCGGCCAGGCTGCCCGGATTATTCTGGATTACGTACTGCTCGAACTGCGGTGTTTCCAAATGCTGGTCGCGCAACAACGAAGTGTTGGAAAGCCGAACGCCTTCATACGAAAAAAAGAAAAACAGCTTGTCCTTGATGATGGGGCCGCCAATGCTGCCGGCGAAGTCGCGATATTTTTGGTCTACGCGCGTTGGGCAGTGGCTGGCAAAAGTCGTGAACTGGCTTGGCGTCCCACCTTCGCAGGTTATGTCTGAGGCTCCGGTGGAAGGGCCGAAAAACTTGTTAAATGCGTTGAGTCCCTTGTCGTTGAACTTCGCAAACGCGCTTCCATGCAGATCGTTGGTGCCGTTTTTGGAAATTACCTTTACCTGCGCGCCGGAGTTGCGTCCATCCTGCGCGGAGTAACTATCGGATGCGACCGAAATTTCCTGAATGGACTCCGGGTTCGGCGTGACTACCGCCGCTCCGCCCCAGTCCAGGCTGTTCACGCTGACGCCATCGAGCAGAAAATCATTGGCCGTGATGCGTTGGCCATTGGAGATGGCTTGTACCTGGTTTTCCGTCTGGAAAATTTCGCTGTTGGAACCGCCCGGTCCCACCTGTTGCGGGATTCCAAGAGAATTCCCGTTTCCCTGGCGCGAGGCATCGCCGAAAATGCCCGGCGTCAGGCGCATCAGCTGATAGGGATCGCGTCCAAATTGTGGAAGGTTCGTTACCTGCTGCGCGGAAATCGTCGTGCCAACGTTGGCGTTCTCCGTCTGCAAGCCTCCGGGAGCAGCGGTAACGGTCACAGTTTCCTGGTTCGATCCGGTATCGAGCACAACGTTGAATCCGCGAACTGCCTCCGCCGCCACCGCCACATGCGGGTTCGCGCTCTTCTTAAAGCTTGGCGCGTCTATGTTCACGGTGTAGTTCCCCGGCGCAAGTCCGGTAATGCTGTAAAAGCCGGAGCCGGTGGTCACGGCGTTCCGGCTGACGCCGGTGGCTTCGTTAGTGACAGTCACATTTGCGCCGGCAACAATCGCACCGGACTTGTCGGTGACCGTGCCTTGAATTCCCGCGCCGTATTGCGCGAAGCTCAAAGGCAGAAAGCTGAAGAAGGAAACGAAAACAAACAGGATCCGCAGGCGGAGGGGGGACATAAACTTTCTCCAAACGGTAAGTGCCCCGCATTGGCACGCGAGGCATGGTCAAAGATGCAGGCGTTGCTGTACAAGTTGGCCGAGAATGACTGTATGGAAAATGGGAGATTGGCGGAAAGCTAATTTCTCGTACCGGGACAAGGATCATGCCTCGGGGGGACAGGCCCATTCAAACCTTTGCGCGCAGGTGAGGTTGAATCAACGTTTTTGGTGTGAGCGAGAAAGGTTTGGTTCACTCCGCTGTGTGTAGGGATGCTCTTTTGTTATAGCGATAAAAGCGCGGCTGGCCGCGGCGCTTCCAATAGGGCGAGTTATAGTTGTCAGTGTCCAGACCAGAACGCAAGGAACTGAAGAAGGTATGCTTCGACGGTTTGATCACGATCCCCACATGCCCGCGCCAAATGACCAGATCACCCGGCAGCGGAGCCTTCACCCGCTGAAAGCCCGCGACTCCGTCGTAGAGATCGTCTGACGGCGCGTATTCATAAGGGAAGCCGGCGGTTTCGTAAATGGCGTGTACAAAATGCGAGCAGTCAGAGCCGTCTTCTTCCTGCTGGACGCGATTACTAAGGGCCTCCGCGATTAGTGCCTTGCGGTCATTTTTGGTGAGATGGTGCGAAGCGGGATGGGGGCCTTTTTTTGTCTGCGTTTGCGCCATCACCCCGCTGGTACTAATTGCGACGAGCGAGAGGGTGATGAAGGCCGTACAGAGAATCCGCATATCTTTCTTTTGATGCTGGATTTCGCCTAATCGCCAGGTGCTCAATTATCGCCTGCAATAATGGAAGTCTCTGGTTGCATAGGGTTGACGTGTATTGGAATTTGGCCACCGACTATGCTCCGCGCAACGTATTCTTTTGCAGAACTCGTTGACATGAATCCCTTGCGATGCAAGCCGGAATAATATTCCCCGTCACGATTGTAGGTGTACACGAGGTCAACGTATGGGCCGCCGTATGCCATGCCCTCACAGGTAATACTTGAAATCGTAGCTTTCTCAATAGGCCATGCTTTCCCACGTTGCATCTGAAAAAAACGAATAAGTGCACGGATCACGTACCCTATAATGACGTCGAAATACCATCCTAAAAACATGAGGCGGGTCCAATTTAAGCGATGAGTATTCTACGCCTTGAGACGTTCCCTGTTTGACCCCTCTTTCCCTCGTCCCATAAACTGAATGTTCCCCATGTCAGACAACATTCACATCAAACTTCCGGATGGAAGTGTAAAAGAAGTCGCTAAAGGAACCACTGCACTCGAGATTGCCAACTCTATTAGCCCGCGCCTGGCGGATGCCGCGCTGGCCGCGAAAATCTCGAGCAACGGCAAAGAAGCGGGCGATGGCGCCCGCTCCACACTCATTGACGTTGCCCGTCCGCTCGAAAAAGATACCGACCTGCAAATCCTGACAGATAAGAATCCTGAGGCCCTGGAGGTCTATCGTCACTCCTCCGCGCACTTACTCGCGGCGGCCGTGCTGGAACTATTTCCGGAGACCAAGCTCGGTCATGGTCCAGCCACCGAGAGCGGATTTTTCTACGACTTTTACCGTCCTACCCCCTTCACGCCCGAAGACCTGGAAAAGATTGAAAAGAAGATGCAGGAACTCGTCCAGCAGAACCTTCCCTATGCGCGTGAATTTCTGCCCCGTGAAGAAGGACTGCAAAAGTTCAAGGGCGAAGGCGACTTCATGAAGTGCCACTTCATCGAGCAATTCACCAAGCCCGATGAGAAAATTTCGATTTACAAGACCGGCAAGTTCCTCGACTTCTGCCGCGGCCCGCACATCCCTTCCACCGGAAAAATCAAAGCATTCAAGCTGCTGAACATCGCCGGAGCGTATTGGCTCGGAGACGAAAAGAATCCGCAGTTGCAAAGAATCTATGGGATTTCGTTCTTCTCAAAAAAAGATCTCGACCAGTATCTCAACCAGATCGAAGAAGCGAAAAAGCGCGACCACCGTGTGCTCGGCAAACAGCTTGATCTGTTCTCTATTCAGGAACTCGCCGGGCCCGGCCTGATTTTCTGGCATCCCAAAGGCGGCATCATCCGTAAAGAGATGGAAGACTGGATGCGCAACCAGTACCTTAAGCGTGGCTATTCGCTCGTGTACACGCCACATGTGATGCGCAAGCAGCTCTGGCAAACCTCCGGCCACGAAGGCCATTACGCGCAGAACATGTTCGACACCATGGAGCTCGACGATGCCGAATACCGGCTGAAGCCCATGAACTGCCCCGGCCACATTCTGATCTACAAAGACTCGCTGAAGTCGTATCGCGATCTCCCGGTGCGCCTCGGCGAACTCGGAACGGTTTATCGCTATGAGCGTTCCGGAGTGATGCACGGCCTATTGCGCGTGCGCGGTTTTACTCAAGACGACGCGCACATCTTCTGCACTCCCGAACAGATTGAAAAAGAAATGGCCGATTGCGTTGAGTTCGCGCGCGACACGCTGCACGATTTCGGCTTCGATAAATTCCAGACTGAGCTTTCGACTTGGGACCCCTCGCAAGGAGCGAGTTTTGTGGGATCCGAAGCGCAATGGAAACTGGCGACTACTTCTTTAGAGAACGTTCTGAATGGTTTAGGGATTGAGTTCACGACCGTTCCGGGGGAAGGAGCATTCTACGGGCCTAAAATTGACATTAAACTGGTGGACGCCATCGGCCGCCTATGGCAGCTTTCCACCGTGCAGTTCGACTTTAACCTTCCTGCGCGCTTCGGCCTCGAGTATGTGGCGGAAGACGGCACCCGCAAGCAGCCGGTAATGGTGCATCGCGCTTTATATGGATCGGTAGAACGATTTTTTGGCGTGTTGATCGAGCATTATGCCGGAGCGTTTCCAGTTTGGCTCTCGCCGGTGCAAGCCGTGATGATTCCCATCGCCGAGCGGCATGTGGACTACGCCAGCAAAGTTGCCACGCAGCTCAAAGCCGCTGGCGTCCGAGTTGAAGTGGATGGCCGCAACGAAAAGATGAATGCGAAGATCCGCGAGCATGCATTGCAGAAAGTCCCATTCCTGCTGGTAGTCGGAGACAAAGAAGCCGAAGCAGGAAAAGTGAACGTCCGCACTCGCGGCAAAGAAAAGACCGAAGACATGCCAACTGGCGAGTTTGTCGAGAAAATCAGTAAGCTCATTTCAGAACGAAGCGCAGTCCTGTAGCAGCCCGGCACTCTTCGATGTGTCCGCTCAGCTACACAGTGTCGGCCGGGCCACAAATCTGCGCGATCTGATCTGATGTAACTCCATAAAAATCAACATTGGCGCAAAGGCACGCGCCGTGCATTTCTTCTCCGTGACTGGGGACACCCGGACCGGAGGCAGAATATGACGCAGTTCACACAACTGAATTTGAATGGCAAATCAGACGAAAAATCAGCAGCACAAGCAACCAAACCAGAATCGCAGCGGCCCGCTTCCACGGCGAAGCCAGCCGGCACAAGCTCGCATAAACCAAAAACACTGACCATTGTAGGTTCAGCCGTAGCGATCTCGCTTATGGGAGTCGCGCTGCTCGAAACCAGCGGCTGTTCCAAAGCCGCGAAGACGACCATCGCCGCGCCCACCACGCAGGCCAGCAATCAGCCAGTCATGCCGGCATCGGCGCCGGTTGTTCTCGACAAGCCGGCGGTAAAGAAGCCGGTGAAGAAAGCTCGAAAGGCCAAAATCCCTGTTGCGACTTATCGCAATGCCGATTACGGAATTTCCTTCCGCTATCCCAAGTACGACAGCCTGAAGCAGGGCGACGAAGCGAAAGAGGAGTGGACGGGCCTGGGGCCGGTTCCCATGAATTTCTCCCAGCCCGGCGGATTGACGCTGAGCGCGGTGGAATTGCCCAACGAACTTTATCCGGGAACTGACTTCAGCTCTGCGTTCTTCAACGCCAACGTTGGTCCCAAGCTGACGGCGGAGCAATGCGAGCAATTCGCCTCGCCGGATGCGTCCGCTTCCGCGGACAAGTCGTCTTCTCCGTCAAAGGTGAGGATTGGCAAGACCGAATTCAGCGAGATGGAAGTTCTGGCCGGGGACGACAAGCAGGCCGATGCGAAGTACTATCACGTATTCCAGAACGGCACGTGCTATGAATTCACACTCGGCATGCAAACTGCCAAAGCTGATGGCGACGAGGAACCGACACCAGTGAACCGCAATCAGGTATTTCACAAGCTGGAATGGATTCTTGCAACCGTAAAGCTTGATGCCCCGGCCACACCGGAAGCGTCAGACGCAGCCACGACAGCAACAGCCGTAACGGGGCCAGCCTCAAGCACAGCAGTTCCAACGGCTACCGCTGCGGCAACTACAGCGCCGACGACGGCGGCAAACGCAAATGATCCGGCGCCGGTAAAGGTGATTGACGACCGGCAGTAATCGCGGGGCGGCTTCAGTGGGGTCGCGAGTCGCAAGGGCCACGTGCAACAGCGCGTGGCCTTTGTTTTTGCTGCATTCTTATAAGCGCGGAATTGCTTTACACATTCTCAATTGCGTTGATTTGCGCCGCCAGCCGAAGAGTCATCTCTTCGGTCTTTAGCGGGAACT
Organism: uncultured Acidobacteriota bacterium; assembly: GCA_963831435.1. Taxonomy (GTDB): domain Bacteria; phylum Acidobacteriota; class Terriglobia; order Terriglobales; family Acidobacteriaceae; genus JAICKN01. The sequence goes on along the minus strand of CAWHQK010000013.1, from coordinate 27,567 downwards.
GGTCACGCCCCGTGGCAGGTATTTCGGCAAGAAGCTCCGCGTAGGCTGGCGAAATCAGATTGTGGGCGGCGGCGAAACCCAAGCTATCCGCCATGCGGCAACTCAGATGCACGATGGAAAGAATGTCATCCTCGCGCCAGCCTCGCGGTTCATGGTGGCGCGATACTACCTCGGTCAGTCTGGCCGGCAACTTCCATGCCTCCACCAGATTTCGGCCAGCCTCACAATGATCGCAGGAAAATAATTCGCGCTCGCGCGTCAGAATATCGCAGGGAGCTTTTTCCGTGGCCTGCAGAAACCCGGCGTAGGGCTTGGGATGCAGCGCTGCGAGGCCGAGTCTTCCAATGTCGTGAACCCATCCCGCCGTGTAGCACGTGTCGCGGTCCATGTGGGCCGCGGCAGCCAGTTTTTCCGCAATGAGAGCGCATGCCATGCTGTGCCGCCAGCAGGCGCGCAGCGACGGCATATTGAACCAGTCTCCCAAGTACGCTCGCACTCCCACTGTCACGGTCAGGCCCTTCATGCGTTCCAGACCCAGCAAGGTGGTCGCCTGCAAAATGCTGTCAATCTCACCGCGAGACTGATAGAGCGGAGAATTCGCGATCATAAGAATTTCGCTGGCAAAAACCTGGTCGGCGCGGATGAGTTCGCTTAACTCCTTCATGGACACGTCGTCGCGAGAGACCATGCGCATCACCCGCAGGGCCAGCGGCGGGAACGGAGGAAGACGAAGAAGTGTCCAGGGTTGGCTCATAGCAGGCTGATTCATACCGGCTCAATCCGCCAAAGAATGGCGTGTCTTCTTTAGTTTGTTATCGGCAAACTCGAGGGCATTTTGCTAAACCGGAAGGTTACGAAGGTATCGGGGCGCGAACGCATCAGGGCGCAAGGCAGGAAATCTGCGCCATCCCGCTTAATTTTGTGTTGGTCTAATCGAGTTCGATTGGTGCGGCTCCGCTTGTGCAGCACGGCGGGTACGAAGAGCTTGTTCTTTGGCTTCGAGCAGGTTGTTAATTTCTTTAATGAGCAGCATAAACTTTTCCGGATCCTGCTCATTGGCCGCTTGTTCGGTCAACTCGAGCCAGCGTTCTTTCTGGGGGCCCTTCATGGAGATCAAATCCCTCCTTAGGCGCTACAGATTATCATCAGAACGAAATTAGGGAATGTCCTGTATCGAACAATGCCTTCTTTTCGTGGCATCTTGGTTCCCGGGCGGTAATGAAGAGCAAGATTACGTTTGAGCAAAATGGGTTTAGTTTCGAGTGTCCACAATGCGGGAAGAAGAATTTTTTCGTCACGCCGCTGGGGCACATATTTATTGTGAAAGCCACATGCGTGCATTGCGGCGCAAAGGTCACAATTAAGGAAGATGAGAAACGATCCTCGAACTCAGGGGATGGGCAGAGACCTTAACCCATGTTCCGCTCGTAATTCAGCATCTTTTCGTTCCGGTCCTGGCTAGCTATTTTGAAGGGTCAATCACGCCTGATAGACCATGGCATGACTTCGGTAGAGCAGGCTGTGATTATCATGGCTGGTCATGCGTTGAATCATTCCCACAAAGACAATGTCGATTGTTGGATCCACCCAGAATCGTGTACCCGCTGCGCCATCCCAAAAGAATGTTCCGTTGCCGTCCGGTAAATTCGCCTCCGGTGGGTCGGAAATGACGGCGTAAATTAAGTTTGGAAATTCGTTTCGTTTAGCCGCTCTGCCACCTTAGAACGACCTGTACATTATTTACCCGGCGTTAATAAGGTTTATACCCTACTTCAACGATTTAGCTTGATGAATGTGCGTGCCGCTCAGTTATACTCGCTCGCCGATCTGGCAACAGACGGATTCCCCCAAATATTTTTGATCACTGGTTTCATGCGTAAACGCGGGAACAATCGCGTACCTCATGCCGTGCATTATGGGGAAGAGAAAACTGATGTCACTTCGTTCAAGGCTTCTGGCCGGGGTCTTCGTCGCTTCTATCGTTCTTGTGTTGGGAGGGTGCCAACAGGCAATCACTGGGAGCTCGCCCAATCCTTCCACTTCGCCGTCAACTCCTACTCAATTTTCATTGACCGTGGCCTATGCTGGTGTTGGCTCCGGGACTGTGACGAGCGCGCCGGTCGGCATTAATTGTCCGCAGACGTGCACGGCAAATTTCGCTTCCGGAGCCCAGGTCACGCTCACAGAGACTGCAACGGCCACTTCTTCTTTTGCGGGGTGGACTGGGAGTTGTGCCGGAGCAACTACAACTTGCACCGTTGCGGTGAACGGGAACAGTTCTGTGACCGCTTCGTTTGCGGCGCTCACCACCCCGCCGCCGCAACAAGTCCAGCTAAACGTGAATGAAACCGGCACAGGCACGGTGACGAGCGTCCCTGGCGGCGTTAGTTGTCCGCAGAGCTGCGCCGCAAATTTCGATTCCGGAACACAGGTCACGCTGACTGCGACCCCGGCAAATGGTTTTAGTTTTTCGGGATGGGGAGGTAGCTGCGCAGGGAACACACCGACCTGCGTGACTACCATTAGCACGAATAGTTCAATTACAGCCACATTCGCGACAACTCAACCTCCGCCACCACAACAAGTTCAACTCACCGTGACCCCCGCCGGCGCTGGCTCGGGCGTAGTGACGAGTGTTCCCACAGGCATCAATTGTCCTCAAACATGCTCGGCTGATTTTGCTGCCGGAACTCAGATCACCCTTACCGCTGCGGCCGGAAATACATACGCTTTCGACGGATGGAACGGACTTTGCACCGGCACCGCCCCTTGCACTGTAACGCTTAACAACAGTAGTTCCGTGACGGCCACATTCGCGGCTACGTTGCAATCCATCAATCACATCATCTTCATGTTGCAGGAAAATCGCTCGTTCGATGAGTACTTTGGCGCATTGCGAGATTACTGGAGAAAAAACGGATACCCCGACCAGCCGCTCGACGGTTTGTCGCAGTTCAACAACCCGGCCGGCCCCGTGGCATCCATTATCGGATGCGATCCGGCATTTCCATTCAGCCCGTCACCGAGCCCGGAAGTCGATTGCAAAATAGACGCGAGCAGCCCGCAGGTGCCGAGCTTCCACATTGTTTCCCAGTGTACGGAGAACCCCAGCCCATCGTGGAATGAGTCGCACGTGGACTGGAACGTGAACGATCCGGTTTCTCCAACTCCCACCATGGACGGATTCGCGCGGACCGCAGCCGATGACGCCCGCCGTGACTCCCCGCCGCTTAACGACACCAACGGCGCCCGCGTCATGGGTTATTACACAGGCGATGATTTGCCCTACTACTATTTTATGGCCTCGAACTTCGCGACTTCAGACCGGTGGTTTTCTCCTGTGATGTCGCGCACGCAACTCAATCGTGCTTACCTGATGGCAGGGACCTCCGATGGACACGCCTATCCGCCAACGAAGGCTGGCGGCCAACTGACCAACAAAACAATTTTCGAACTGCTGCAAGACGCGTCTATTCCCTGGCGCATTTATATCACCGACGATCAGGACACGCCCATCACCGACGGAAGCGAGGAAAGCATGTTCGTTTTCGCCAACAGCCACTCCGCCAATTTTGTCTCCGCGAAGCAATTCATGACCGATTTGCAGAACAACAAGCTGCCTGCCGTGGCCGCGATCGAACCGGGCTTCGCGAAAGGCCTCGACGAGCATTCAGGCGAAACGCCCACCGCTCCTTCGGGGAAAATCCAAGCCGGTGCCGCCTATGTTTCCACGCTGATCAATGCGCTCATGCAAAGCCCCTACTGGAAGGATTCCGTTTTCATTCTTAGTTGGGACGAAATCGGAGGCTTCTACGACCACGTTCCACCGCAACCGATGCCCAGCCCGGATGGACTTACGCCCTCGGACCTTCGGCCAAACGATATTTGCACGCAATCCACCGGTCCAAATTGTGATTTCGTATTTACGGGTTTCCGCGTGCCGCTGATCGTGATCTCTCCATTCACGAAGAAAAATTACGTTTCACATACCGTAGCGGACTATACAGCGATTACAAAGTTGATCGAAACGCGTTTCGGGCTGCCGAGCCTGACCCGGCGCGACGCGGCGCAGATGGACATGACGGAATTTTTTGATTTTGTGAACGAACCCTGGCTGGTGCCGCCCACGCCGCCCGTGCAGCCGACCAACCTGCCCTGCGAGTACACGAAGTTGCAATGAGATTGAAGAATTTTCCGCGGAGTTGCTAAAGGGAGCTATGGGTCATATGCACTACCTGGCCTGAGACTCAATACGTTTCGAAAACCGGCGAGGCCAGCGCCGGATCAGCTGCCCGCGCCCACAGCAAACGTTGTGACCTTCGAAACTTTCTGTCCTTTGTACCCAAATGTAATTTGCGCCTCGTACTGACCGGCCGGCAGTTTTTCCAGCGGAATCCCCGCAAGCATTGACGCAGCTCCCGTCGCGTCAGAAGGTACCTCGCTCTCCGGCGTGCGCACAACCATCTGTCCGTTCCGCCAAATCTCCATGCTCACCTGGACTGGGGCATCCACGGGCGTGGGCGGGTAGGCAATGGCATAAAACCTAACCTGTTTGTCCGCTTCCGGGGAAATGACGTCCAGCAGTTCCGGAGTGACCTTGGCGCTTTTTGTTTCCAGAGGGTCTGCCTCCTCGGATTCTCCATGGATCGTATCCAGCCGGCGGACCACGGCGATGTCGCTCATCGCCAGCCCCGTGGATGGCTCGACCACCAACGAGGAACGCTGCACGCTCGCTTTCATGCTTTCCCGGTCAATCGCCGCCGTCTCCACGGTATAGCGTCCTGGCGGCAACAGAAATGGCGAGGTGAACGTCACAACCCCCCGCTGCAACTCGGCGCTCTGGGCCGCCGGGACCTCGTAAGGAATGTCTTTGCTGATCTTCTCCACCACTTGTCCGTGGTCGTTCTTGATCAGTGCAGTTACCGAGACGTGCACCTGGTTCCAGTCCTTGTCCTTCAAAATGGAGAGGTCATGGGCCTGTGCCTCGAAGGCAAAGGCCAACTGGTCGCTTCCGGTTCCCGGCCGGAACTGAAAGACGGCATCGTGAAACTCAAACTGTCGCAATTGGGGCTTGGTGTTGATCGCCTTCAGCGTGGCCATTTCAAATGGATAAAGTTGACGTCCGTTCAATGTCGGTACGGCGTAATATCCGCTCCGCGCGAATACCATCACGCCGGGGCGAGAAACCTTCACCTCGATCTTGCGGAAGCGTCCATCCATTGCGGAATTGGCGGGCGCGTAACTCAGCTCATAGTGGGTCTCTACCTCTTCCATGGCTCTCCGTAAGGGGCCACGCAGATCGGAATTTGATAGCAGCGCACCGCCAGTGCTTTCAGCAAGCACACGGAGGTTGCCATGGACATCAGCGTGGATGACCCCTTTCGTCCACTCAGGCGCCGCGACTTCCATGGGCTGTATTGTTTGGTCGCCTCCATTGACTGTGCCCATTTGCCGCCGAGCGGACGTAGCAGCGATCGTCCTCATCATGTTCAGTGAGGCCATCATTTCAGGATCGGTATTATCCGATCGAGTGTCCACAGCGTACACGGTGACATTGGCGCGGTTCGCTGTGCTAATCACGTTCTGGAGCGATTCGACCGTGTCGTAGTGCACAGGTAGTCCGCCGGAGAACAGCAAAATCACCTTCCGCCCGGGAATCCGCGCCTGCGATTGCACCAAGGCATGCATCGAAGATAAAAATCGCATGCTTCCCTGGTACACGTCTTCCATGGAAGTAACGACATTGTTCTCCGTGATCTGGTTAATCAATTGCGCCGGACCGGTTTGGGCGCTGTTCGCTTGCGTCGTAGTCAGCTGGTCTGTACTGATGGGCGCCTGTAATGAAGTGTCCGACCCGAAACTGCGTGAATCTTGCCCCGATGTCTTGGACGTCTCGTGGTACGCAATGCGCACTACCCGCTCCATCGCGGCGGAAATACTTGCGTTGTCGTTGGTGTAAGGCTGGATCCGGTGCAGTCCTGCGAACTCGTCGAGCGTGAACACCCCGACATAAACATTGGGCCGCAGCTCGTTCTTGATGAATTCGCGCATGGTGTCCAGCGTGAATTTGCGCCCCCGCTGGTCCAATTCTGCAATCACAACCGAAACCATGCTGATGTCCCGCAGCTCTTGCACATTCAGCGGTTGCGCGGGAGCATTTGGAGCGCTCAGAGGGCTGGCCGAGGCATTTGCTGCCGCCTGCAATGGCGAAGCCTCCGTCGGGGCATGGCCGTCAAAAAATTCAAAGCGGCGCAGCTTTTGGGGCACGCCGTCCTCAAGCACTTGGACCTCTTCAGGCTTCAGGTTGCGGACAATGTGGTCTTTTTTATCGCGAACCACGACGTCCAGCAATACCTCGGATGATGTAGCGCGAAAACTAAGCTCCGTCTCCTGAGCGGGAAGGAGCAGTGGCAATGCAATGAATAAACAGATAAGGCGGCGCATGGAAGCGCATTAAGTATATTCCGCCTGTCAAAAGGAAGAGCGGAATATTACCCGAGCATCGAAATTTGCTGGCAGAGTCCGGAGCACATTTTTGCCGGAGGATTTGAAATGCCTTTTGATTGCCCTCAAACCTCAAGATTCTCTATTTCTTTTCAGGATGGAGAACATCGCAAGCGTGGGTAAAAGTTTTGAAATGCGACCCCTAGACCGAAAGTACAGGGCTTACTGGATGTGCAAATCTCATTGGTTGCACTGAATTTGCGACTGTAGGACTAAGAGACGTCCAATATTCAGAAAATTCATCAACTACCTTATATACAGCAACTTACATATAAACGGATTGTTAAAGCCAACCCGACCGCTTGGTCGTTTTTGGCTTGCAAAATAGCGCCAATTTGCGCTTCCACAGTATTTTCCACAGGGTTTGGCCGGATTGTTGAGCTATTCCGGGGGCGGCGAACCTTAAGGCGTAAGGCTATTCGGAGGCTTCGATTCCGCCGCCCGCCATGGACTCGAAGCGAGTAGAGTCTTTCAGGAATGACATTTTTACTCGGCCGGTCGGGCCGTTGCGCTGTTTGGCGATAAGCAGCTCCGCCACACCTTGTAAAGCAGGGTCGTCCTGGTTATAAACCTCTTCGCGGAAGATGAACATAACCAAGTCGGCGTCCTGTTCGATGGATCCGGATTCGCGCAAGTCAGCAAGTTGCGGACGGTGGTCGCCTCCGCGGCTTTCGGGCGCGCGGCTCAACTGCGAGAGCGCGATCACTGGAACCTCTAATTCCTTGGCCAGAGCTTTTAACCCACGCGAAATCGCTGACACTTCTTGGGTGCGATTTTCATAACGGCGGCCGCCGCCGGTCATGAGCTGGAGGTAATCCACAATCAGCAGATCCAGCGAGCCTTGCGATTGCTTCAGCCGCCGCGCCTTGGCGCGCATCTCGCTTAAGGTGATTCCCGGAGTATCGTCAATAAAAATGGGCGCGTGCGCCAGTTGTTCCATGGCGTGCACGACCTTCTGCATGTCCTCGCGCCACAATGATCCTGTTCGCATCTTGTGAGAATTCACCCGGGCTTGCGAACAAAGCAGGCGCAAAAGCAATGCCTCGCGTGACATTTCCAGCGAGAACATTCCCACAACTTTTTTATCTTCGATTGCGGCGTTTTCGGCAATGTTCATGGCCAGCGACGTTTTTCCCATGGAAGGCCGCGCCGCCAGAATTACTAAATCGGATTTCTGGAAGCCGCTGGTCATTTCATCGAGGTCCGTGTAGTGGGTCTCCAGGCCGGTGATGCGCTGGCCCCGCTGCAAAAGAGCGTCCACCGAACCAAAAGAATCCTTTACGATGTCGAGGACGCCCATGAAGCCCCGGCCGATGCGCTTTTCAGAAAGCTCGAAGATTGAAGCTTCGGTGTCATTCAGAATCTCTTCGGCTGTGTCACTCTGCTCGGCGGCGCGCGAGATGGCAGCGCTTGCGGTGTGGATGAGCCCGCGCAGTAATGCTTTATCGCGGACGATCTTTACGTAATGCTCAATGCTTGGACGGTCTGGAACGCCATCGAGTAATCCGGAAATGTACGCTGCATCACCGATTGCTTGCAGTTCTTTGCGCCGGTCGAGTTCTTCGACGAGCGTGATCAGATCAATGGCGCGAGATGACTCCGCCAAATCCTGCATGCGGGTGTAAATGCGGCGGTGCGAGTCGAGCGAAAAATCTTCTGGCTTCAGGTGTTCGGCGGCTTCGTTGTAGGCAAAATTGTCGAGGAGAATCGCGCCCAGAATGGACTTCTCCGCTTCCTCATTTGCGGGGAGCGTGCGCGCGACACTGTAGTCAGTAGTTGCCACGGTCAATTGATAACAAGGGAATTTTCCAGAACGAACGAGGTGAAAGAGTACATGAGAATGCTTGTGAATGTTCTTTGGAAAAATGCGAAAGAATTATTTTTTTCGTCAGGCGATTGGCAGTTGAACTTGTTCCCGCTCATTGTGCTTAGAGTATAGGAGAATAAATGGCGAATAGGCAATATTCCGATCCAAGTAGCGGGCTGAAGCGGAAAACGCGCCGATGCCGGTTGAAAAACGGCCTGAAAATAAATGCGGCCCAAGGACCAGCCATCCCTGGGCCGATTGCCTGCGGATATTCTTTGCCGCGTTGCCGCTTTTAGCGGCGAGTTATGCGACCGGAAGTCTTCCGCGAGGAAGCATCTCAAAATCGCATCGCGAGAGTTCTCATTTAGCAAAATCTTCAATCGTTCGATAACTTGCCTACAAACCTTACGGTGTGTAACCAACTTACCTTTCGATCAACGATGTCTGCCATTCGTAGGCCCATCGCTTTGCAAATCAGGTAGCGCCAAATTCCGCTTTTCAGCAGGAACCCGAAGGCCGCAACGCCCTTGGTTTCTTGATGCGCAAGCGCATCTTTGAAACCTTCCGGCAGCCACCCCCGAAGGAGCACCGCCGATATCGCCACACTTTCTGCAAACTCCGCAGCGTTCAGAACATCTCACGCATGCCGTGAAAGCACTTTGCGGCAAAGCCGATTTTCTCGCAACGGAAAAATTGGGGTTGCTTGTGCAGAAACTGTGGAGGATGAAACTTCCTTGTGGAAAGCGTAGCAGAAATTACTTGCTGCGATTTTGCGCTGAATGTAGGCGTGTCTCGCGGGACGCATCCCGAATTTCATATGGCGGTCAGATCCGTGCGGAGTGTTATTCTCGTGAGCGTTAAATTTTCTGCAATGGATCCAAACGACAATGATGAAAATGGTCAATCCACATAAAAAACAGATTCGTTTCTTCATGCACGCTCTACTACTGGTTGCTCTTTCTGGCATATCTTTGGCCGTGGGACAACAAAAAGAATCGTTCATTGTGTACGTTGGCACTTATACCGGCCATGGCAGCCAGGGAATTTATGCATACCGCTTTGACGAAGGCACTGGAAAATTGAGCGCCATCGGACTAGCCGCTGAGACTGCTTCGCCTTCTTTCCTTGTGCTCTCGAAAAATAAACACTTTTTGTACACGGTGAACGAGCTTGAAAATTACCAGGGCAAGCCTAGCGGAGGAGTGAGCGCTTTTGCCATTCAGCCGTCGGGCGAAAAACTGACTTTCCTGAACGAATTGCCGTCGCGCGGCGAAGATCCTGCTCATCTTGCGTTGGATCGCACGGGCAGGTATCTGCTCGTGGCCAACTATACGTCCGGCAATGTCACCGTTTTCCCCGTAAAGAAGGACGGGAGCCTGGGCGAAGCCAGTGCTTTTGTACAGCATCGTGGTTCGAGCGTGAATCGCGAGCGGCAGGAGGGTCCTCACGCGCACGAAATCGTAATGTCGCCTGATAACCGGTTCGCGCTGGTTACGGACCTTGGCCTGGACGAAATTTTCAGTTACCCGTTTAATGCGGCCAAGGGGACCTTGGGTGAGCCGCACATTACGAAATCGCATCCTGGGGCCGGCCCGAGGCACATGATTTTCAGCAAGGATGGCAGGTTCCTGTATGTGATTCATGAGTTGCAATCCACAATTGTTGTGTATTCGTACCAGCCCGCGGACGGCGGATTGAAGGAATTGCAGACGATCTCAGCCTTGCCTGCGGATTTCAAAGGCAAGAGCACGGCGGCGGAGATTGCTTTGAGTCCTTCGGGGAAATTCCTCTATGGGTCGAATCGAGGGAGCGATAGCATCGCGGTGTTTTCTGTTAATCCGGCGAAAGGCACTCTGAAGGTGGTCGAGTTCGACTCAAGCATGGGAAAGACGCCGCGCGATTTCGTGATTGATCCGTCGGGTCGCTTCCTGCTCGCGGCCAATCAGGATTCCAACAACATCGTGGTCTATCGCATTAACCAGGCATCCGGTCACCTGACGCCGACGGGCGATAAAACTGAGCTGTCGTCGCCGGTCTGCTTGCAATTTTTGAATTAGTTGTTTCGGCCACTTGCTGTTTGGACTGAGTGCCGTGCCTGCATATTCGACTTATGCCAGGCATTGCAGAATCTTGTCCCAGGTGCCAGCCTGGTAAAAATAATTCAGATGATAAACGCCGGTGGCCTGCCCGTACTCGTCCACTTGCGCCGGCGGCAGGACCTGCCCTTTGACGGTGGAGACTCCCAGCGTAGGCACGATCAGGTCGTTTAGTTCTCCAAGGAACAGCGCGTCAACGCCATTGTTTTCGATGGCCCGCTTTAGCCCTCCGGAAGGGTGATAGTCCGCCTCCACGCCGAAATAAAAAGCAGGATTCAAGGGCGGCGTATTTAACTCGACCAAAAGCGGGCTTCCGGGGTCCATATCTTCAAGCCCCGGTAACGCGCCTATCCCTCCCTCCACAATTCCTCCGAAAATTGTGAGCAGAGCCCCCAACCCAATTTCCGCGACCCCCTGGCTGAATGAACTTAAAATGGAAGCGAGGCGGCTCACGGCTTTCGGCAAATCATTTGGGTCGGCGAGGGGCGTGCCAATGTCAGGAGTTCCCACCAGCATGATCTTGTCAATTTGAACCTTTACTCCGGTGGGAGCTTTCCATGCGGGTTGATCGGCAAGTTCCGCCAACTGCGCGGGAGCAAGCTCTTTTAAAGCGCGGGCGAGCAATCCGCCGCGGCTGTGGCTGATCACATCAAATTCATAAGCGCCTTCAGGCAGCCCATCATAAAAATCAATCGCATTCTGAGCGACGCTCTTGGTGAGCGTGTGATGGTTGAATCCAATGACCCGGTTTTCATAGTTTTCGTACAGATGGTTGCCCGCCTGCGAGAATTGCGACAGTCCGGCAAAGGCACCCGAGGTGTTGCTGGACGTTCCATGAATGAAGAGCAAAGTTTTTTTGTTTTTGAAAGAAGAAAGGTCGGCAACTGACGCTGGAGGATTTGCCAACAGCGCGGTCGCCGTAGCGCCTCCGTGAAATCCCTGCGGCTTTCGATAATGAGCTTCCCACGCCTTGGCCGCGAGATACACCGCGTCTCCCGCCAATCCTCCCAAGACCTTTCTCTTTACAAACTGGATCACTCTTCCGCCGATTCCACCCAGCATTGCCATCTGTTTTGGCGTCGCTGTTCCCGCTGGAGCTGCTTGAGGGGTGCGGAGTTTGATCCAGTAATGGTGAGTCGGCGGCAAAGGGGCCGACCGCTTGGCTGAAACCGAGGCTTTACCATGCGGGCCGCGCGGGGCCGCGACACTGGCCGTGACCGCTTTGCCTACTGCGGGCAGCGGTATAGGCAAATGAAGGCTGAGGATTCCGTCTTCATCGCGGTAGATGGCGAATTCCACTTCATCGGATGCGATTGTGGTACCGACCAGGACTTTGTGGTGCGGGCTTCTTTCCGGAACTGCCTTCGCCAATCTTGGCGTCGGGCTGGGAGTGATTCCCTCCAGTGACAGAAATCCGCTTTCGCGCTCAAGTCCCGCCTCAGCAAGGGCACGGGTCATTTGATCGGGCGGCGCTCCAGCAAGAAGCGCCTTATGCTCAGTAGGAGATCGCCAAATTGCATTGCCGGTTAGGCCGGGGGCCCGCAGCCATTTGCCGTAGCCAAGGTCCACCCGTCTTGATGTTCGATTGAGCGCGAAAGTTGTGGGCATTGCGATACTCCTTCTTTCTTCCTCTGCTCGGAAAAATCCACCTGGATACTATGAGAAATTAACTCTCCATTCGCTGCAATGAACAATGATCGCGCTATTGTTGCGGTAAGCGAACATTAAAATGTAAATCGTGCGATGGGAGTGATATGCGAGCGGTGGCGCTTGCCCCCGGACGGGGCTGGCCGCGTATTTCTTGCCGGGTACTAAGCTGGGGTGCCGGTTTTCAGGTTCGCAGATTCCGCCACGCGAATTAATCGGGGCAGAACATTTCCCAGGCTTTGGTTCGGTTGCCCCAGGGCAAAGTACAACTCGCTGTAGAGCGCGTGTAGTTCGTCGTACACAGCCTGCTCCGACTTCTGCGGCTCGTACACTTTGTGCGGAGGGCAGATTTGTTCCTGGGCTTCTTCCACGGTCTTGAAGGTTCCCGCTGCCAGAAATGCGAAGATCGCCGATCCCAGACTCACCACGCTTTTCGCCGGCACCAGCACAGGCCGTCCCAAAACATTGGCGTACACGCGGTTCAGAACATCGTTCTTTTGCGGAATGCCTCCGGCATTGATGACCCGCTTGATGTTCACTCCGTGTTCAGCCATACGGTCGAGAATTACGCGCGTGTGGAAAGCCGTCCCTTCAATCGCGGCAAAGAGTTCGTCTTTGGCGGTGCTTTGCAGGTTCCATCCGAGGGTAACGCCACGCAGATTGGGATTCACCAGCACGGTACGGTCGCCGTTGTCCCATGTCATGCGCAGCAATCCGGTTTGTCCGGCGCGGTATTGTTCCAAGCCTTGGCTTAAGGTTTCCACACTTGAACCGGCCCGGGTGGCGATGGCGCTGAAAATATCTCCCACGGCGGAAAGGCCGGCCTCAATTCCGGTGCGCTGCGGATGAACGCTGCCTTGCACCACTCCACATACGCCGGGAACCAGGTTGACCGAAGGCGTGATTCCGATAATGCAGGTCGAAGTCCCGACTACATTCACCATGTCATCGGTGCGGCATCCCGCGCCGATGGCATCCCAGTGCGCGTCAAATGCGCCAACGGGAATGGGGATACCTGGCTTCAGGCCCAATTCGTCCGCCCACTTTGCAGAAAGCTTTCCTGCAATCTGATCGGAGGTTGCATACTCGCCCGAAAGCTTTTCGCGCACGCCCGCAAGCAACGGATCAACAGAAACCAGAAATTTTTCCGGCGGCAAGCCGCCGAGCTTCGCATTCCATAGCCATTTATGCCCCATGGCGCAAATGCTGCGCTTTACTTTTTGGGGATCGGTGATGCCGCACAAGGTGGCGGCCACCATATCGCAGTGTTCGAATGCGGAAACAAATTCAGAGCGTTTTGCCGGATTATGCCGGAGCCAGTGCAACAGCTTTGAGAATCCCCACTCCGAGGAGTAAACACCGCCGCACCATTCGATCGCCTCTAGCTTTTCGCGGTGCGCTGCTTCAGTGATTTCCGCGGCTTCGCCCTTCGCGCGATGGTCGCACCACAAGTAGTATTCGCCGAGCGGGACCAGTCCTTGCCAACAGCAACGACGGATGATCCCGTGGTATCAAGGGCGATGGCTTCGACCTGGTCGCCGGAAATCCCGGCTTTCTTTACTGCTTCGCGCGTGGCTGACGCCAGCGCGCGCATCTGATCTTCGTGCGATTGCGTGGCGTACTCTGGATCTTCGCGCTTGCGATGTAAGGGGTATTCCGCGATTGCGGAGGTCAGCAGGCCACGCTCGCTATCTACGAGTGAGACGCGAACGCTCAAAGTTCCGAAATCCACTCCCGCGACAGTGCCATTACGCGACTCCCGCTGGCCCGTCGTGCCAGTGCATGTCCCAACCCAGGTAACGGGAGGCGGCCTCGTGCACCGACGCGGCCACGGTGGATAAGTTCGCGGCCACGTGGTGCTCAAAGCCGTTCTCGCAAATGTAGTGCAGCAGTCGCTGCATGTGCGGGATTTCGACCACGCCCGCGCCGCCGAAGGTATTCAGCGGATCGTCTGTGAATCGTCCCTGGCCAACATAGCCGCGCATTTTGCCGGCAGTGTCGTCGGTCGAGAAACGGGCGAAGCTCATTTTTTCCGGCTTGATGAGGCCCACGCATGTTCCAAATGTGTTGTCTTTCCCACCGTGCCCGCAATGATTTCCTGGAAGTCCATCTTCACCGAGCGGAAAAAGTGCTTGGGGAGGTTGGAGCAATGGAAGCAGACGGCCTTGTTCGGATCGTCACCGTAGTTATTGTTCCAGTCGAGCAGTGCCGAAGGCGTCTCGCGAGCCAGTGGCAGCGCATACATGCCGAGCACGCCGCAGATGTCCACTTCGCAGGCGCTCGACATCAGTTCGTTGCTCATCATGCTCATGATGGTGCAGGGCACGACGCCGAAGATATTCTTCCATCGAGGTCCAGCACTGCACGGCGCTGATTCGACGTCAGTCTGGCGCCATCCACTGGTCGACGACCGCGCCGAGCTTGGCCATCTTCATGAGCGCCGCCTGCGGGCTCGCTGCCAGTGGTCGACATATCTCTTGATCTCTGCGAGCTTGGCTTGCGCGTGCTCATCGTCGTCCTTCATTCGGTCGATGCGGCCCAGAACTTCGGAGAGATCGAGCGTCTCGATGGAGATGCCCTGCGCCTCCAGAATCTTTTCGCTGTAACGCACGGTGTTGAAGGCCGTGGGACGCGCGCCGATGGCGCCGACGCGCAGGTTCCGGAATCCGTTCACTACGCGGCAGACGGCGGCGAACCACTCAGATCCTTGGCGAATTCCGCCGAGTCCGGGCTTCGGTGTGCAGCGTGGTGATGGAATAGGGAATGCCGTACTGTCGGAGATTGTTGCAGGCCGACATCTTGCCGCAGAAGCTGTCGCGGCGGAAGGCGATGGTCATCTTCTTGGGATCGTCCGGCGTGGCCTGGATCAATACCGGCACGCGCAGATCAGCCAGACGCAAGGTGTCGGCGATGGCGCGCTCTTCGCCGAAATTCGGCAGTGTAACGATGATGCCGTCAATGCGCTCCCGATTCTTCTTGAACAATTCAGCGCAGCGCCGCGATTCTTCCTGGGTTTCGACTGCTCCGTACTTGCTTTCTTCGGGGGGCAACGAAACCACATCCATTCCTGCTGCAGCAAGCACCCGCAGCATTTCTTCCCGTCCGCTTTTCGCGAGATGATCAGGAAAGAAACCGCGGTTTCCGACAATTACGCCCATCGTCATTTTTTTATTGGTCATAAACCTTCCAGGTTCCAAATCTCCTCTTATTAATTATTGGTCAACGCTTGGGCACAAAATCCGAAGGCCCCTGCTGCCAAGCCAAGTAATCGTTTACCGGGACTCCGAAAAGTAGAATACCATTGTGGTTTTGTCAAATAAAAGAGTTGCTGTTTGCAGTTAGAAAGGTTCAAATCTCAAGAGTGCCTGCTGGGGCCTTGGGCATTGCCGGGCGCGAGCGCCGTGGATTTCCGCAAGAGCAGATTCGTATCCAATATATATTCCGTCCCTTCAGCGGCGGGAGCCTCGCGGTCCACTTCATTCTTCAACGCCCTGAATGCGAGCCGTGCGATTTCCGTCTGGGACATTTGGATCGTGGTCAATGGAGGAATCATAAATTCAGAAAGGCGTATGTCGTCAAATCCCACGACGGAAAGTTCTTCCGGGATTGAGAGACCGTAATCGTAGGCCTCGCGCATAACGCCGATGGCGGTCATGTCATTCGAGCACAAGATGGCGGTGGGGCGGGGACGTAACGCGGCCAGTTTGATTAGCGCTTTCATCCCCCCTTCCATGGTATGGTCACCTTCCACGACGAGCTGCGGGGCGACCGTCAGCCCGATTTCCCGCATGGACTCTTCAAATGCCTCTTTTCGAACAAGGGCCGACCGCAGCTCCAAAGGTCCGGTGACAAATGCGATGCGGGTATGCCGCAAGGCCGCCAGATGCTGCACGGCCTGTCGAATCCCTTGAAGATAGTTGATGCGAATGTTGCTCATGCGTGGCGAACGCGGAGCCACGTCTACGAACACCAGAGGCACCTTGCGAAAGCGAAGTCCTTCCAGAAGCGACTCTTCCATACCGAAGGTCAAAACGGCAACGCCTTCCACCCTGCGCTCAATCATCCGTCGCACCGAAATTTCCATCCGTTTGGGATCATGAATGGTTGAGGTAAGCAGAATTTCGTAGTTGTGTTGCACCGCGATGTCTTCGAACGACTGCACGATTTCGGGGAAAAAGGGATTGGTGATTTCAGATACGATGAGCCCGAAGATTCGCGTCTTGCCGGAAACCAGCGCTCTCGCCTGCGTGTTCGGATAGTAATCCAGTTCCTCGATGATTTTCCAAACGCGCTTGGCGAGGTTCGGGTTGACGGTGGGAACGCGGTTGATGGCACGGGAGACAGTGGCCGTGGAGACTTTGGCGCGCTTCGCGATTTCCCTTATATCCATATGGTCAACAAACTTCTAGCTTCGGCTTCAAGAACGATGGCTATTCTACTCGAAACATTCGTCCGTGGTGGCCGAACTCTCGCAGTATACGGTTACTATTATTGTAGCTCTGCGGGTGGTCAACGCAATCGAGCTGGAAACCTCACGCGGACAATAGAGGCTTTGGAGGGTTACTCGGATCGGATTGGATAAGAAGTAGACTGATGATATATCTCGTTGAGTCGTGGAACCGGGCCGGGGAAGTGTCTTGTCTGGCTCTGGGTTGATCTGGCCCGCGCAAAGGGGCGCGCACCTGGGAGACGAAATGCCTGATGGGTCCTTGCATGCGACGACTGGGTTAGTGGACATTACCCCGACGATCCCCATTCCCCTCGGGGCTTCTCGCGACCCTCGGCGGCCATTCATTAAGATTGACACCCCTCTGGAAGCAAACGTTTTCATTGCTCGCTGCGGGGGTCATGAAGTCACCTTCGTTTCAGTGGACTTGCTATTTCCGGGGGAACGCCTTCGGCGCAATTTACTTGCTTCCATACCGTGGGCCGACGGGCAGACGCTTGTTCTGGGAGCAACCCACACACATTTTGCCCCCATGGTGCAGGAAGGGATGCCTAACCTGGGGACGGTGGACTCCGAGTTTTTGAAGCTTATCTCCGACCGGATCGCGGAGCTGATTCTGCGTTTACGGCAGGAGCTTCGGCCCGCCGCCATTCGCTATAGCGAGGGCATGGCCAATCACAGTATGAATCGAAGGCTCATGCGATGGAGAGTGAACAAGCGAGGGCGTATTGAGCATTGCGAAGGCTATGCCCCCAATCCTGCCGGTCCCCGAGATGAATCCATGCGCATGGTCGAAGTTGTTGCCGATGGCTCCACAATGGGCCTTGTTTGGAATTACGCATGCCATCCCACGGCATATCCCAACCAGTTTCACGTCAGCGCAGAGTTCCCTGGGGTCGTCCGCTCACGCTTGCGTGCCGAACTTGGGCCAATTCCCGTGCTCTATTTTCAGGGCTTTTCCGGAGATGTTCGCCCGCGATTGCTGGGGCGATTGAAAACGCCGCAAGAGTTCATTTTGCGCGTGCTTCAAGGCCCTCTCTTTGGAAAACCGAGCCTCGCCGAATGGGAAGCATGGGCGTCTTCCCTGGCGGATGAAGTGCTCAAAATGTATAAGTCGGAAAGAACAGTCTTGAACGTGGATGAAATCCGGTTTGCAAACGCCGCGTTTCCTGTGGCCGATATCGCTCCTGGACATAATCCGAACGATCTTTTTGAATTGCAGTACGTTGAATTAAAGAATGGATTCAGGTTTGTCGGCTGGAACGCGGAACTCGTTCACGGATACCGGAAGATGATTGCCAGAATTCTGGGTGAAGAACGACTATTTACGGCTGGATGCCTTGACCAGACGCTCGCTTACATACCTTTGGAAGAAATGCTGCCCGGACGAGGCTATGAAGTGGAAGGTTTTCATCACAACTTTGCATTTTCCGGGAAGTATGCCCCGGGCATGAAAAGCAGGATGGAGCAGGCAATCCGGGAGTTGCACAGGAGAATTGAACGCTAGATTCTAATCCTGACTAGGTGTACATCACCTTGCGGTCGCCTTTGACGATGCGGCCGATGGTGTGAGCTTTTTCGCCCGCGCGCTCCAGCATCGTTTGCGCCTTCTTGAATTTCTTGGAAGGAACCACCAGATCATGCCGAGGCCCATATTGAAGGTGCGCAACATTTCGTCCTGAGGAACATTGCCGAGCTTTTGCAGGTGTTCGAAGATCGGCAGAACGGGCCAGGACCCGACTTCGATCACCGCAGCCACCCCTTTGGGCAGGACGCGCGGCAGGTTTTCCGTGATGCCGCCGCCAGTGATGTGGGCCATGGCGCGACGCATTCGGCATCCACAACTTGCGGATGATCGGCCAGTAGCTCTTGTGCGTGCTTCATCAGTTCGTTGCCGACCTTGCCCTTCGATTCATTGACGTAGGTATCGGGAGTATATCCCGCGACTTCGAATAACAGCTTGCGGGCCAGCGAATAGCCGTTGGTGTGCAGTCCAGTGGAGGGCAGGCCGAGCAGCACGTCGCCGGCTTGCACGTCTTTGCCGGCAATGATCTTCTCGCGATCGACGACGCCGACGATAAAGCCTGCCAGATCGTATTCGCCTTCGGATAAAAGCCCGGCATTTCAGCGGTTTCGCCCCCGATAAGCGCGCAGCCGTTGTGCTTGCACGCATCGGCAATTCCGTCAACCACCTTTTCCGCAACCTCCGGCTCCAGATTGCCAGTCGCGAAATAGTCCATGAAGAACATAGGCGCCGCGCCCTGTACGGCAATGTCGTTCACGCAGTGATTCACCAGGTCGGCCCCGATCGTCTGGTGCAATCCATCTCGAAGGCGATCTTGAGCTTGGTGCCGACGCCGTCCACGCTGGAAACCAGCACCGGATCGCTGTATTTCTTTTTATCGATGGAGAACAGACCGCCAAAGCCGCCAATCTCGCTCAGCACACCGCGGTTAAACGTCTTATGGGCCAGGTACTTAATGCGCTTCTTGGTACGGTTGGCGCGCTCGATGTCGACGCCTGCATCGGCGTAGGTGATGGGTTCAGTCTTGGAGGATTGTGGGGCCACGCGCAATTGTCCGCTGCTGTTTTTACGTATTCAAAATATTTGGATTCACTAACAGGAAATCGTTGGGAACGCGCCAATTGTAGCACGGCGCGCACTGATCATGAGCGAGGGTAGTGTCCTAATTTGCTTTTTCTTCTTTCTTTTCCTCTTGGGGAATCAAATCTTTCCAGTACCGAAAGACATTGGCATCTTCAGGTGGGTAGGGAAGATCAATAACCACCCACATCTTGTGAAAATCAGTAGCCCAAGTGTTGTCAAAAACATCCTTGTATCGCAGAAACCCTTTGATGTGAACGTGCTTCCTGCCATGATTAATATCCTCGACATCGGATTCGGTCAGACGGCCGGGGAATCTTACGTTGTCATGGATGTCTGGCATATTGCTAACAATTACATTTGGCAATGGAATTGGAATCGTGCGAAACGGAGTTTTTTCGACGTTTTCATTGGAAGGTATAAGAGAGAAACCGATTATGCCCACTACATCGAAGGCATCGGTAGTGCCAGAAATAGTTGCGTCATAGAATATTTCGGGAAAATCGGTGAATGGTTCAAACTTTTTGAAGAATATTTTAAGTCTTGCTCGTTCTTTGTTGATGACAAGGTTGATATTGTCTTGCGCGATTTTAGCGCTGTCTTTAGCAAGAGTTATCTGCTCCTGCATGATTTTCAATTGGCCCTCAGCAGCAATCCGCTGGCCACTTATTTCGGTGCGCTGCCTCACCATTTCATGTCTTTGTCGCCTCATCTCACGGGCCTGACGCCTATAAGTCAGCCATTGAAGAAACATGATGACCAGTTGCAAAACCCCGACAGCGGCCAACGTCCCTGTAAACCATACGAGTTCTCTTTGAATCTTCCGATCTTCTTTGCGTGTCTTGCTGTCGCTATCGTCTGTCTTGGCCTCGCTGTCTGCTCTGCCGAGTTGGTTTACCGCCGATACCGTTGCGGCTGGTTTCTTTTGATTGTTGCTTGTGGCTGCCTTGGTAGTGATTTGAGTATTGTTGGATTCGGCAATCCGCTTACTTTCTGGCATTTTCGCTGGTTGCTGGGCCAAGATGAGAATTGCGAAAATGGCCAATATCTTCATGGTGGGATAATTGTACCCCACAAACACTTGACAGACAATAATTATTGGGGTACAGTAATTGACATGGCGAACGTACTCAATACGGACAGGAAAATAGCGGTCATCGGCGCATTGACGGAGGGTTCTAGCATCCGCTCAATTGAGCGCATTACGGGCGTTCACCGCGATACGATCATGCGCCTTGGCGTTAAAGTTGGTCAGGGCTGCGCTAAGGTGATGGACGCGACGATGCGAAATCTGCCTTGCAATCGCCTAGAGATGGACGAAATATGGGGATTTGTCGGGAAGAAAGACCGCAACGTTCGAGTGGGCGACGACGGAGTAGGAAGCGTTTGGACGTTCTGCGCGATTGATGCAGAAACTAAGCTCGTTCCCGCATTCAAGGTTGGCAATCGTGATATTCCCACCGCGAAAGCTTTTGTGCAAGACGTAGCAGAGCGCATGGCTTACAGAGTGCAAATTTCCACGGATGGCCTGAATGCCTACGTAGCTGCGATGGAAAGCGCATTCGGTGAGTTCGTGGATTACGGCCAAATCATCAAAACTTACGGGCATGAGGAAGTGAGCGACAATCGCCGTTACAGTGCTCCGAAGTTTGTTTCTTGCGAGAAAAAGATCGTGGTAGGCAATCCCGATGAGCGGCTTATCTCTACCAGCTATGTGGAACGCCTGAATGCCACCACGCGCTTGCACATGCGCCGTCTGACGCGCCTTACTCTGGCATTCAGCAAGAAGCGGGAAAACTTTGAGGCAGCCGTTGCGCTGCACTTCGCTTACTACAATTTTGTGAAGCGGCATAACACTCTGCGCTGCACTCCGGCGATGGCGGCAGGAGTAACGGGAAACTTCTGGAGCGTGGGCGATCTGGTAGAGGCTGCGGCATGAGCCATATTGACGAGCTCAGGGAAGCGATTCATAAGCTCCACGGCGCAAAAGCCACTCACCGCGAGAGTGTTCCTGTTAAAGATGTTTTCAACGGCGAGACGGTTTGGGACGGGGTTGTGGAAGTATTCCACTTGGAAGGCCATCCAAAGGCGAATACAGCCTATGCTTGGTTCCACGACACAGGCGATCCGAGCAAACCAATCAAACACGTTGCAGTGCTTCATGTCCCGCCCGTGGTATCGCCTTTAACTGCCGTCAGAGCCTTCATCATTCAGGAGTTTAGAAACAATGCCCAAGCCTAAAAAAGTTGGACGGCCTACGCTTCCAAAGGGTAATGCGAAAGCGGCAACCATTCGCGTTCGATCAATTCCCAGCGAGTTGCGCTCGTATGAAATGGCCGCGAAGGCTAGTAAACAATCTTTGTCAGAGTGGATTCGTAGCACGTTGAATGCCGCAATCGCGGCAAGAGTTTGAAGATGGATTTCAAATTAGGACACTACCTGAGCGAGCGCCTTGGGTCGAACGCCGAATTGCAAGAATCTACGGAAAACTGCTCGACAAAGCGTCCGTCAAAAAAAGTGCCCCGGCGGGGCGGCCGGGGCAAGGGAGCAGGGACTCCAGGTGTCCCTGACGGCTTACATGCCGGAACCACGGGATTCAATTTGAAGGTGCGGTGCCCGGCTGAAGAAAATCATAAGGGCAACCGGGTGAAACTTGATCCGTGAATCGATCACTTCGGAAAACTCTTGTATCGAAAGCGGAAATGGCTGGTCGAATTTTCAGATTGGGAGCAGATTGCGGCGGAAAATCGTGACACACGAACCTAATCAGTGAATTCCTCCGGTGGAAATTCGCCTTTCATTCGCTTTCGGGCCTATGTATAATCCGCCTTTAGTAATCATTAAGAACCACTAAGGAGCCCTACCATGGCGGATGAACGCGTAAAGGCAATTGATTTAGCTCTGGCACAGATTGAAAAGCAATTTGGAAAGGGCTCGATCATGCGCCTGGGATCGAAGGAAGTCGTGCCGATTTCCGTGATCTCTACCGGCGCGGTATCTTTCGACGCTGCGCTTGGTGTGGGTGGCTTCCCGCGGGGGCGCGTAGTTGAAATCTTCGGACCGGAGTCGTCCGGCAAAACCACCATTGCATTGCAGGTGATTGCTGAGGCGCAGCGAGTCGGCGGCATGGCCGCTTTCGTGGACGCCGAACATGCGCTTGACCCGATCTATGCCAAGAAGTTGGGCGTGGACGTAGACAATTTGCTGGTGTCCCAGCCCGATTATGGCGAACAGGCGCTGGAGATTGCCGAAGCCTTGGTACGCTCCAATGCCATTGATGTGCTGATCGTGGACTCGGTGGCCGCGCTTGTGCCGAAGGCAGAACTCGAAGGCGAAATGGGCGACAGCCACATGGGCTTGCAGGCGCGACTAATGTCGCAAGCGCTGCGCAAGCTGACGGGAATTGTTTCCAAGTCCCATACCTGCCTGGTGTTCATCAATCAAATTCGCGAAAAAATCGGCGTGATGTTTGGGAATCCTGAGACAACCACCGGCGGCCGAGCATTGAAATTTTATTCGTCAGTACGCATTGATATCCGCCGCATTGCCGCAATCAAAGAGGGCGATGTGATGATCGGCTCGCGAACCAAGGTCAAGATTGTAAAGAACAAGGTCGCGGCGCCGTTTCGCGAAGCTGAATTCGACATCCTTTATGGAGAAGGAATTTCCCGGGAGGGAGATTTGCTGGACCTGGCGGTGATTCAGAATATCGTCGAGAAATCCGGCTCCTGGTACAGCTATAAGGGTGAGCGCATTGGACAGGGGCGCGAGAATGCGCGGGCATTCCTTAAGGAAAATAAAGATTCTCTGGCAAAGATCGAAGCGGAGGTCCGCAAAGCCATGGGATTGATTCCGACGGCAGCGCAGGCAGCCTCCCAGGGCCAAGCTGCTGCTCAAGGACAGAGCCAAGGCGCGCGCGTGACGACAATGCCGACGGGGACGGACGCGGCGAGAGCTGCTGCAGTCAAACGTTAGGTGTCTAACGACTTACTTAAGTCCCACATACAGGTCCACTTGCGAGTTCTGCGGATCAGCAGCGCGCTGATCATAAACTTCGAAGTCTGTTTTGTAAGTGCGATTCCCATTCGCGTCTGATTTCGGAACTGCCCAAATTTTCCGCCAAGCGTCCGGCACGACTTTATATGCCGGACCTTTTTCTGACGTGAACACGGCATAACGGCCTGGAAGTACTTGCACCGCGACCATGCCAGCCGGAAGATTTTCCGGCGATTTCACCTTCGCTCCGAGCACGTAGGTGTAGTCGCCGTCTTTATCGCTGGCATAATCCGTATAAACCGCGATGGTGTTTGCGTCGACTTTGTTCGGGATCTCATTCAGAATCCCTTCATTGAAAAAGCTGTGCCAAAGTTTCCCAATGGCGCTATCAGGCGTGCTTTCTTTCGCATTGTTCGTACGCGCGGCTATCCCAACTACGGTGAAGCCATCGAGCTTTTCAACGACTCTCGGTTTCATATCGGTCACTGCATATTCAGCCGCTAACGTCAGTAAAGAACAAACAATCAAACCTAGCTTTATTGGACATAGACATATGCGCAAAAATTATACTTAGGCACGGCTGTACTGGTTTTTCTTTTTGTCCTGATGGCGCTCCCGGCCGAGTTCGATTAACCGTTCAATCAGCTTGGGATAAGCTAATCCCGTTGCGGCCCATAATTTCGGATACATGCTGATTGAGGTGAATCCAGGCATGGTATTGATCTCGTTCAAATAGATTTTGCGGGTTTTAGGATCCATCAAAAAGTCCACGCGGGCCAAACCGGAACAGTCCACGGCCTTAAAGGCGCTGATCGCAAGCTGCTGAAATTGCTTTGTTTCCGCTCTGGTCAATTTCGCGGGAATGATGAGCTGCGAGCCTTCATCAAGATACTTCGCAGTGTAATCGTAGAACTCCTTCCCCGGCACGATCTCGCCGGGAACAGAGGCCTCCGGATGGTCATTGCCAAGAACAGAACATTCAATCTCGCGGGCCTTATTTTTTTTGCCGCCCACACCTTGCTCAATGACAATTTTGCGGTCGAATTTAGCAGCTTCTTCAATGGCCGGGCCTAGTTCTTGGCGGTCGTGGGCTTTGGAAATTCCCACCGACGATCCTAAATTTGCCGGCTTCACGAATACGGGATATTTCAATTTGCTTTCCACCAGCTTCTGGACTTTCTTGGGTTCCGACTCCCAATCCACACGCAAAACGGTAACGTGTTTGACAATGGGCAGCCCCACTGCGATAAAGAGCGACTTCATAATGTCTTTGTCCATGCCGGCGGCAGAACCGAGCACTCCGGCGCCTACATAAGGAATGTCGGCCAGTTCGAGCAATCCCTGAATGGTACCGTCCTCGCCGAAGGTTCCGTGTAGCACGGGAAAGATGATGTCCACATCAATGGCCCGGTCGGCGGCGCGGCGGGTAGGGCTGTCGGTTTGGAATGGCGCAAGCGACGAGCCTGATTTTTGCGGCTCCGGCGGCACCACAACGCTTTCGCCGCTGGCCAAAACAGCGGCCGCCTGCGTGGCTTCAGGATCACCTGCACGCAAGTGGCGGGATTCGTCTTTTGGTTTGTCAGAAGCCGCCTTCCCGGTCAGCAATCTCTCGGCATCTCCAGCGGTTACCCAGCGGCCTTCCTTCGTGATGCCGACGGGAACTACTTCATATTTATTTTGATCAATTGCTTTGAATACCGATGCGGCTGAGAGCAGCGAAATTTCATGCTCTCCACTGCGCCCGCCAAATAGGATCCCAACTCGAAGTTTTTTCATTTTTGGTATTGGTCTGCCTCCATTTTTGCATAAGATCAGCACATCGCCGTTGACAATGGCTGTACCTCGCGATACCCTTCACCGCAGCACGGGGACAAGCCCTCCCTCCTCCGTTAAACCCAAATTAGGGGAAGATCATGAAAAGAGCATTGCTTGCAGCAGCATTGATAGGTCTTGTGTGCGCGAGTGCATTGGCGGGAGCGCAGCGCAAGAAGCGTGTAGCCATCATGGATTTTGATTACGGCACTGTGCACGACTCCTCGGCCGCAATTTTTGGGCAGGATGTTGATATAGGAAAAGGCATTTCCGACTTGCTCGTCAGCGACCTGGTAAAGGACGGCACATATTCGGTCATCGAACGCAAGGCCATTGACAAGATCATGGCTGAACAGAATTTTTCCAATAGCGACCGGGCCAATCCCAACTCTGCGGCGAAGATAGGCAAATTGTTGGGTGTAGATGCGATTATCGTGGGCAGCATTACGCAATTTGGCGACGAGACGCAGAACAAGAATTTCGGCGGCGGCGGCGGAAACTGGCATGGTGTGGGAATGGGTGGCTTCGGACACAAGAAGACCAAGGCCATCGTAGGAATTTCCGCGCGGCTGGTGGATGTTGATACCGGTGAAATTTTCGGAGTCGCCGACGGCAAGGGCGAATCAGCACGGTCCAGCACTTCTTTGCTGGGCGGCGGCGGGAACTGGCATGGCTTTGGCGCCGGCCATGCGGATTTTGGCAGCAGTGACTTCCAGAACACCATCATCGGTGAAGCCACGAAATTGGCCACAGATCAGCTAAGTACCGGCTTGGTTTCCGACGCG
This sequence comes from uncultured Acidobacteriota bacterium, assembly GCA_963831435.1. Lineage (GTDB taxonomy): Bacteria > Acidobacteriota > Terriglobia > Terriglobales > Acidobacteriaceae > JAICKN01. The sequence continues at coordinate 1,868 of CAWHQK010000013.1, read as the reverse complement.
GGGAAATTGCAAGTCCGCCAAGTCATCGTGGAAGGTCTGGTGGCCGCGGTGGATGGCGGCCAAGTCGTGCTGAATGTCGGCGGCAAAGCTGGCGTGAAAGTCGGCGATCAGCTCAATGTCGAGCGTGTCACACATGAGATTAAAGACCCGTCCACCGGGAAGGTGATCCGGAGAATGACTTCTCCAGTCGGTGTTGTGAAAGTAACCGATGTGGATGATGTTTCTGCGGTTTGCAACGTGGTTTCGGGAAATGGATTTAAGGTGGGCGATGCGGTAAAAACTGTCACGCAATAACACACCGGCTGTGGCGAGATTTCTCGTCAAAAAGCGGAGGCAAATGCCTCTGCTTTTTGTTTGCTCAAATGGTTCAAGTCTCGCCCGGAAGCTCGAATGCGTGCGTAAATGGTAACTTGGGCGCGTCGCAAACTTTTGATATGATCTGCGGCCAAATGGGCAATCCGGCAAAGCTGAGTTGCGACAGATACTTCTCTAGTTATGTAATCGAACCAAGGAGGCTGCAAATGAATCTCAGAAAACTGATAAGGGCCGCAACCAGGCGGGCCCCAATTCTGCTCGTTGCGGTGGCGCTCGCGGCAGCCGCTGATAAGGACCAGAACAAGAAGCCTGAGCCTCCACCGCACAATGCTGCCGCGGAGCACAACAATAACCAGCGCGGAGGCTCGGCAAACTCTACCCATAACAGCAATCAGTCGGCCATGCATGGCGGCGCGCAGAATGGGATGCACAACAACAATCGGTCAGCCATGCACAATGGGACGCAGAATGGCACGCGCAACAACAATCAACCAGCCATGCGCGGCGGCGCGCAGAACGGGATGCACAATAACAATTGGCCGGCCATGCACAATGGTCCGCAGAACGGCATGCACAACAGCAACCAACCGGCCATGCGGGCGGCCCATCCAGAGAAAACAGCCGGATGGAGCCCGGTCATCCGCAGAACCGCGCTTCCCAGATGCGGGAAGTCCATCTTCGGGACGGAGGCTCAGCCCGCTTTGCTCATGATGGCAAGGTAAGAGAATTCCAGGCTCGCGGATTGGACGTACGACGCGGCATCCGCGGCGATCGAGTCATTGTTCATACATATCCCGGCGGACGTCGCGTGGTCAGCTTAGGCGCACACGTTGGTTTTTCTGAGCGTCCGTACTCCATATCGGCGGGCACGTTTACATCCAGCGTACCTATGTGTACGGCGGCCGTCGCGTTGCCTTTGCATATCGCACTACATACTGGGGTGGTCGTCCTTATTATCGCTACACGCCATCCTTTTACTTTCATCCCGCGTACTATGGCTGGGTATATCGTCCCTGGCCTGCGCCCGTATATTTTTCCTGGAGATGGGGTGGGCCCTGGTACGGCTCCTATGGCTACTATCTGGTTCCGTCGCCCGTGTATCCCAGCGCATCGCTTTGGTTGACCGACTACCTTCTTGCCGCGAATTTACAGTACGCGTATGACGCCCAGCAGCAATCCGCGGCGGATGCGGCACAAGCAGACGCTGGCGACTACGATGCGGCGCCAGCGCAAGGTACGGTCCAGCTCCACCTGAAGTGAGGCAGGCAATTTCTGACAAAGTAAAAAAAGAGAGAGATGAAGAAGAAGAGGCGGATTGTCGCGTGAAGCCTCCACCTCCAGCGAGAATCAGGTTCCGGCGGCCCTCGATCCGAACTTCCCGGGTATTCGTCGTGGCAAGCAATCTGGACGTCACCGATGCCAATGGCCAGGAGTGTGAACTGACCGGAGGAGACGTCATCAGCCGGATTGATGACCAGCCTGACAGCGACAATAAAGTGAAAGTCAGCATCCTGAGCAGCAAGAAGGGGGATTGCTCCGGGAGCCTGCAGCCG
>CAWHQK010000012.1:0-5538 GCA_963831435.1 uncultured Acidobacteriota bacterium | reverse complement strand
CCTCAGCGGAGACCCCGAATGGCGGCACTTTACCGCCATGGACGAGTACTACCAAAATGGCCCGCTACCCACGTGGATTGGCTGGTACATGCAACACCTGCCTCACTGGTTCCATGCCGCCACGGTAGTGGCAACGCTCGCGCTCGAACTTGGTTTGGTCTGGATGATGTTTCTTCCCCGTCGTTGGCGGATCGCCTGTTTTTTTATCGCAACGGCTTGGCAGGTGGTAGTTATCTCGACCGCCAACTATGCGTTCCTCAATTATCTGGTTCTCGCATTGGGCGTACTGCTGCTTGACGATCGTGCCATAGCCAGCATTCTTCCGCAAAAATGGCAGCCACTACTGATACCCGCTGCCGCCGGCTCCCCGGAAATACTCCCCACACAAACTTGGCGGAACAATCTTCGCCAACATTGGGGCGCAATCAAACTTGCCGCAAGCGCCGTACTTTTAACGTGGATCTTCTACGCGACAACAGCACAACTCATCTGGACGTTTGTCCGCCTGCCTTTGCCTGATTTTCCCGTCACCGCCCTAGAGCCCTTTCGCATCGCGAACCGTTACGGCCTCTTCGCCGTGATGACTCGCGGCCGTTACGAAATTGAATTTCAGGGCACCACGGGTGGAGAAAATTGGACAGCATATCCTTTCCTCCACAAACCACAGCGCTTGGACCAGCCACCCGGAATTTACGCGCCCTTTCAGCCACGCTTTGATTGGAACCTATGGTTCGCGTCTCTGGGTTCATGGCGCGAGTATCCCATTGTTCCCAACACGGAAATAAAACTACTCTCAAACGATAAAGACGTACTCTCACTCTTTGCTGGCAACCCGTTCCCCAATCAGCCTCCGAAACAGATCCGGGCGGTACTCTGGCAGTATTGGTTCACCAGCATGGGAGAAAAACACCTGACTGGAATGTGGTGGCGAAGACAATTGCTGGGTGTGTATGCGCCGGCTCTGGAACGCGAACCAGATGGCAGCATCAAAGTAGTTGCGCTACCCACGGTGCAACCAAGGCAGTAAACCATGGCAGACGATCTCAACACAGCGACCAGGGGGGCCCGGATATGACTCGCCGCGCATGTGTAGTCGGCGCTGGTCCCAACGGACTGGCGGCCGCCATTGTACTGGCTCAGGCGGGCCTACACGTGGATGTATTCGAAGCTGAAGCCATTCCCGGTGGCGCCGTGCGCAGCATGGAGCTAACTCTGCCCGGCTTTCTTCACGATTTTGGATCCGCCGTTTATCCACTAGGCGCAGGCTCTCCATTCTTCGCTTCCCTGCCGCTTCACAAGTTTGGATTGGAATGGATTCACTCGCCCGCGCCGGTCGCTCATCCGCTCGAAAACGGTACTGCGGTAGTTCTAGAGCGTAGTTTGAAGGACGCGAGTATTTCACTGGGCGAAGACGGTCGCAAATGGGAAGACTTGGTCGCTCCTTTTGTTGAACACTGGAAGGAATTTGCGGCAGAGGTTCTCGCACCCATTCCGGCGATTCCCAAACACCCCTTCCTCATGGCGCGCTTCGGCAGGAACGCATTCTTTTCGGCAAAGACAATCGCTCATCGTTTCGGCACCGAACGCACCCGTGCATTATTTGCCGGCCTGGCGGCCCACTCATTTCTCAAACTCACCGAACCCTTGAGCGGCGCATTCGGGCTCATGATGGCTGTGCCAGCCCATGCCGTCGGCTGGCCCATCCCGCGTGGCGGCGCTCAATCATTAACCCATGCTCTTTGCCAATACTTCGCCTCACTGGGAGGTACATTGCACACCTCTCGACGTATTGCATCGCTCGACGAATTGCCGGATTACGATCTTTACCTTTGCGACGTGACCCCGCGACAGTTATTGAACATTTCCGGAAGCCGACTATCCAGCTCCTACAAACACAAAATGCAAACCTTCCGTTACGGACCCGGCGTATTCAAAATGGATTACGCACTGCGTGAGCCCATTCCCTGGAAAGCAGCGGAATGCCGCAGAGCCGCTACCGTACATCTCGGAGGCAACTTCGAAGAAATCTCTACGTCGGAAGCAGCCATGCGCGCCGGGCAACATGCCGAGAGCCCGTTTGTTCTATTAGTCCAGCCAAGTCTATTCGATCCTTCACGTGCACCGTCCGGCAAGCATACTGCCTGGGCCTACTGTCATGTTCCCAACGCATCAAACGAAAATATGCAGACAAGAATCGAGAACCAGATCGAACGCTTCGCTCCCGGCTTCCGCGAGTGTGTTTTAGCGCGGAATGCGCTGTCCCCCAGCACGCTTGAATCCATGGATGCGAATCTAAAGGGCGGTGACATCAGCGGTGGCATCATGGATATCCGTCAATTTGCCTTCCGGCCAACCTGGCGCCACTACGCGACATCTGCAAAGAACGTTTTTATTTGTTCTTCCTCCACTCCGCCCGGAGGAGGCGTCCACGGCATGTGCGGTTACCATGCCGCCAAAAAAGCGCTTTCAACTCTAGGAGGTTAGTCTTATCCGGCTGGAGTCTGTTCCGGAGTTGCTGATCGGGCAACCAACTGATGCTTCGATAATGCCCCTATGAGAACGTATTGATTAGAAAGTGAAAATCGTGAAAAAAATCATCGCCTTATTAGCGTGTACCGTTTCGGTTTTCCCACTGGCCTCTTTTGCGCAACGCTTGCCCCATCTGGCCACGCCGACAAACTATAAGCTCACCCTGGCCCCAGATTTTTCCACCGAATCTTTTACTGGTGCGGAAACCATCCAAATCGAGGTCTTGCAGCCGACCAGGCAAATCGTCTTGAACGCCGCCGACATCAAGTTTGAACACGCGAGCATCACCAGCGCCAACGCTACCCAGACGGCGAGGGTCCTCGAAAACCCCGAGAAACAAACCGCAATCCTGGCGGTGGAGAATCAAATCCTTCCCGGCCGCGCAACTGTCGAGATCAGTTACACCGGAGTGCTGAACAATCAACTCCGAGGCTTTTATCTTGGGCGCGATGAAGAGGGCAACAAATATGCGGTCACGCAATTCGAGGCCACCGACGCCCGTCGGGCCTTCCCTTCCTTCGACGAGCCTTCCTATAAAGCTACCTTCGACCTCACCGTTACGGCGGACAAGAACCTAAGCATAATTTCTAACTCCAAAATCCTTACCGACGCACCTGACTCCTCCGGCGCCAAACACACCTTGCATTTCGCGACCACTCCGAAAATGTCTTGTTATCTTCTGGCACTCGCCGTAGGACATTTCGAGTTTGTCGAAGGTTCGGCTGACGGCATCCCCATTCGCGTTTGGACCACGCCTGGCAAAAAGCAATTAGCAGGATTCGCGCTCGAGACGGCCGAGCACGTTCTGCAATACTACGATCACTACTTCGCCATCAAATATCCCTACACGAAACTCGACCTCATCGCCCTGCCGGATTTTTCCGCGGGCGCCATGGAGAACACCGCGTGCATCACATTCCGCGAAATACTCCTTCTGCTCGATCAGCAACGTGCTTCTCTAGCCTCAAAAAAGCGAGTCGCCTCCGTTATCGCTCACGAAATGGCGCACCAATGGTTTGGCGATCTGGTTACGATGCAGTGGTGGGATGACGTTTGGCTCAACGAAGGCTTTGCCACGTGGATGTCAAGCAAACCCATCCAGGCATGGCATCCTGAGTGGCAGGTTGAATTAAACGACGTGCAAGAGACCACGCAGTCTCTAGACTTGGACTCCCTGGAAAACACGCGTCCCATCCATCAGCGGGCGGAAACACCCGCTCAAATTCTGGAACTGTTTGATGGCATCGCTTACGGCAAAACCGCCGCCGTGCTGCGGATGCTCGAATCTTATTTGGGACCCGACACATTTCAAGCTGGTGTGAACTTATATCTAAAAGAACATGCCTACGGAAATGCCACCGCCACGGATTTCTGGACCGCCCTGGCCCAGGCTTCAAAGAAGCCCGTGGACCAAATTATGCCCACATTCGTCGAGCAATCCGGCGTTCCCATGGTGAGCGTAAGCATGAAATGCGCGAAAAATACGGAAGAAGTCGTCCTCGGCCAGCATCTTTACTTCTATGATCGCGCCCGGCTTGCCGCGGATAAATCGGATGAACTTTGGATGATTCCAGTCTGCTTCAAAGGTGAAGGGCCTTCAAAAGAGCACTCGCAGTGCACGCTGCTTCAGCAGCAGCATCAGGCAGTCTCATTCCGTGGCTGCACCTCGTGGATCTATGCCAACCGCGACGCTCGCGGCTACTACCGCTCCAGTTATACTCCCGCCGATTTGGCGATCATGGCGAAGAGTGTCGAATCCTCGTTGTCTCCGGCTGAACGCATGATGCTGCTGACCGACGCATGGGCCTCCATGCGCGTAGGCCACATTACCATCGGCGACTATCTGACGCTGGTCAACGGATTTCATACCGAGCACAATTATGCCGTCATCAATCATCTTTTAGTTCAATTAAAATACATCTCGCAATTTTTGGTCACCGATGAAGATCGGCCTGCCTTTAACATTTGGATGCGTCATTTATTCGCCGCAACCGCGGAGCAAGTTGGATGGGAAGCCAAGCTCGGCGAAAGTGGCGAGCAAGTTGAATTGCGCGGTGAGTTGCTCCAGGCTTTGGGCACCGCACAGGATCCGCGGGCTCTGGCCGAAGCAAAGAAGCTCGCGGAACAGTATCTGGACCGTCCTAATTCAGTGCAAAAGGAATTGGTTGTACCGGCGCTTGAAGTCGCGGCCTCCCACGGAAATGAGGCCCTTTACGCAAAGGTAATGGCCCACTTGAAAGCCGCCCACGATCCCGAACCACATTCTCTTTACTCTCAAATTCTTACTGAGTTCACAAATCCAACATTGGTAAAAGAATCTTTGACCTATTTCATCTCCCCGGAAGTCCGATCACAGGACGTCGACCTACTGATTGCACGCGAACTCCTAAACCCCGCAATCCAGCCAGAGGCCTGGAACTTTATCCAAGCCCATTGGAATGATATTCAGGGCACCGGCGGTGCTTTCCTAAGTGGACGAATCGTGCAGGCCAGCGGCAGGTTCTGTAGTCCTGAGCTTCGCGACAGCATGCTGAACTTCTTCGCGGAGCATAAAACCTCGGCTCAACGGGCCCTGAAACAATCTGAGGAACGCATAAATTACTGCATTGACTTAAAATCCCAACAGCAAGGCGCCCTGACTTCATGGCTGGAGCAACGTCATTCTTTCTCTGGAGAATAAAAAGTCCTCTTTCGCTAAATAAAAGTGCGACTCGCTCCCCATCGCTTTTGGTCGGCTTCCGGCGATCCGCCCGTGCTTTTGCATTTTTGCCAGGAGCAAATACACTCTTGTTCGAACAAGCCATTTGAGCGAATCGCGATCCCATTGCTATAATCAAGTCGCTCCACGGTTCCAATTTCATCAGCACGTTCTTCCATATCCCGCCTGATTACGTTCACATTCGGCGCGGCAAGTGAAGTCGTGGAACTACAAGCGTGGCCAGGTAGCTCAGGTGGTAGAGCGCAGCCCTGAAAAGGCTGGCGTCGGCGGTTCAACTCCGTCCCTGGCCA
>CAWHQK010000011.1:0-22980 GCA_963831435.1 uncultured Acidobacteriota bacterium | reverse complement strand
GCCGCAAATTATGAAACCGTGGAGTTCTCCAAGATCACACTGAAACAGTGGGACGATATCTTTGCCTCGAATGCCCGCGGGCCATTTCTGGTTTCACGCGAGGCGTTGCCCTACTTGAAAAAGCGCAATGGGAAGATCATTAACATGGGGTCGCTGGGCGGCCTGCGGGCCTGGGCGGAGCGCGCCCACTATTGCTCCTCAAAAGCTGCATTGCACATGCTGACCAAGGCGATGGCCAAGGCCCTGGCCCCCGAGATCTCCGTGAATTGCGTTGCCCCGGGCATGATTGATTTGGGCGAAGTAGCAGCCGCCGAGTTCATGCGCAAAATGGCCAAGCAAACTCCCATGCGCCGCAATGGCAGCGGAGCAGACATTGCTGCCGCCGTGCTGTTTTTCGCCACCGCCCCCCACTTTATTACCGGACAAATCATGGCCGTGGACGGGGGATTGAGTTTGTAAGCAGCGGTGGCAACGCTCGTCCTATATCATCTTGATAACATCGTGCGCTGCCTGATGCTACTTACGGCAGCATGAATGGTGTGCAATCCACAATCTCCATGAAGAGCTGGATCCTCATTTTTCTTTTGTCATGCGGCGTGTTCGCCGGCGCGCAGACCAAGCCTGAAGATGGAGGCCGCGAAATCCAGTTGTGGTCGGCCGGAGGCCATTCAGTTTCCGGCGGACGTTCCGGGATCAGCGTTTGGAATGCGGGCGGCCGCTTTGGATGGATCCTGACCGCTCCTCATGGCCCCGGCTTTCTGAAGGGAAGATTTGAATACGTCGTGGATGGGACCCCGGTATTCATGGTCTTCCAGCCCGGCGGCACAGCCTACGGAGCGGGATTCAGCCCCCTGGGTTTGAAGTGGCTGCTTGCGACCCGAGGCAACCTGGTCCCATATTTCGAGTTGAACGGGGGCACGCTCTTTTCTAATCACGATGTCCCATTCGGGACCAACACCGTGAACTTTACCGACGCTGCCGCCTTCGGCATCCATGTTCTGCGCGATAGCTACAACTGGAGCGTGGAAGCGCGCTACATGCACATCTCCAACGCAGGACTGGCGCCGCTGAACTCCGGAGTGAATACGGTCCAGGTGCGCATCGGCATCGGCAAATTTTTCCGCTGCAAGCACTGAGAGGCAAATACTGGCAGATCTAAAAGCGTGGCAAGCAGTCTGACTATTCCAAGGTTTGATAGATGACAAAATCCCGGGCCGACCGCGTGCTTCAATCCTGCTCGAGAATCCTGGTGCCGGCCTTTTGCTTTCTTCTGCTGGCCGCCATGCCAGGGGCTCCAAGTTTCCCATGGAACGGCGGGACCCTTGTCGCTGCTTCCGCAACCCCTTCTCCCATTACGTTCAGGGATGTTTCCCAACTGTCGAAGTTCTCTTACGTCACCAATAACGACGCCACCGGAAAGCGATATTTTCCCCAACCCATGTGCGGAGGCGTTGCCATCCTCGACTACGATCAGGATGGCAAGATGGACGTCTTTTTCACCAACGGGGCCAAGCTTCCGGAGATGAAGAAGACAGACGCGAAATTTTACGGATGCCTGCTCCGCAATCGAGGAGATGGGACCTTCGAAGATGTAACGAAGAAAGCCGGCTTGGAGGGCGCTGACCTGGGCTTCAGTTTTGGAGTGGCTGCCGGCGACTATGACAACGATGGCTATCCGGACCTGTTCATCGCAAGCGCTGGCCGCGACACTCTATACCATAACAATGGTGATGGTACGTTCACAGACGTCACCGCGGGATCGGGCCTGGAACAAAAACCTGCAAACCTTCTCAGCGTAGGGGCGGCATGGTTCGACTATGATAATGATGGCCTCCTCGATCTGGTCGTCTCCGAATACACTTATTGGAGTCCGGAACTCGACAAACGCTGTTCAATGGGCCAACGCGAAACCTACTGCGATCCCCGCATGTACCCAAGCGTGGCGCAGAGGCTCTACCACAATTTAGGACACGGCAAGTTTGAGGATGTCACCGGGAAATCCGGCTTCGGTTCCGCCTTAGGCAAAGGGATGGGCATTACCATTGCGGACTTCAACGGCGATGGCCGCATGGACGTCTTCATTGCGAACGATACCAAACCAAATTTTCTCTTCCTCAATCAGGGTGACGGCACGTTCAAGGAAGTCGGCCTGGCATACGGCGTGGCCTACAACGACGATGGCCGCGAAGTCTCCAGCATGGGCGCCGATGCCAAAGACTTCAACAACGATGGATGGGTGGACATCTTCTACAACGATCTACAGTCACAGGTTTTTGCTTTATTTCTCAACCAGACCGGCCGCGGTTTCCGCTATGTTTCACCCGTATCAAACATTGCCATGCTCAGCCTCAGGAGTTCCGGCTGGAGCAATGCCTTCGTGGACTATGACAACGACGGCTGGAAAGACATTTACTCAGCGAACGGTGACGTCCAGTTCGCGGGAGACAATGCTAGGCAGCACGATACGCTCTGGAGAAATTTGGACGGCAAAAAACTTGTGGATGTATCAAGCTCTCTGGGTGAGGACTTTCTCCGCGAGGGCTTTCAGCGCGGCTCCGCCATAGCCGACCTTAATAATGATGGCTTTCCGGATCTTGTAGTTACATCCCTTGGCGAACGTCCGCGCATTCTCATGAATTCGGCGAGCAACGGCAACCATTGGCTCTGGATCAACACGATTGGCCACCGCAGTAACCGCGATGGAATCGGTACCAGAATAAAAGTGACGACTGTTTCCGGCCGCACACTTTATAACCACGTCACTCGCAGCGTTGGCTTCATGTCGTCCAGCGACAAGCGCGTCCATTTTGGATTTGGACAAGATGTGGAGGCCAAAACCATCGAGATTCGCTGGCCCAGCGGCATCGTGCAGGTGCTTCGCAATGTAAAGGCCGACCAATTCCTCACCATCAATGAACCGCAGCGATGATCTTCAAATGGCTCATCGTTTTTCTCATAAGCTGTCGTCGTCATTATCGTCTGCAACGCCATCCCAAAGGTTATTTGTTGAAATTAATTTAATTGTGATTCCATACACTTGCAGGAACGTTTTCCAGTCGTCCCGCGGATAAGTTCCGAGGTCGCTTCTCGCCGCCTGGAGCACGCAATTCTGCCAGTGGTAAGCCACCAGCATGCAGACATTATCTGCGTCCGTGTCATTTCGGAGGCGCGCAATGGTCCCGCCGCACTTTTCGCGCGCGTCAACTCCCTCCCATTTCAAATCCGGCATGTCTCCGTCTCGAAAGAAATGCAGCTCCTGTTCTTGTTGCCAAAGCCAGAAGGATTGCAAGTGCTTCAGATAGAGCACGACGCCTGACAACTCAGTTGGATAGCTCGAGGTCTGTAGCTCATCAACCAATTTCCGATTATCATCAACTCCGCGTTGACGTTTTTCCAGATCGGGCCCCTTTGCGCAGTCGAATGGCATTCCAACCGGCCTCGAGTAGTAACCATTCTCCGCTAATTTCATCCAGCGCCTCACGTCACTGGCTGAAACTTTGGAGGGATCAAAGGTCACAATGGCTTCCAATTCTGGCCCGCGAATGGGAAGCTGGATGGTCACCGTTTTCTGGGCTACGGCAGTCACGCTCAGGCCCGTAGCAACCAATAGGAAAGTTACGAAATAGCTAATCGTTTTTCTCATAAGCTGTCATCGTCATTATCGTCTGCAACGCCATCCCCAAAAGTTATTTGTTGGGGTTGGGTTCGTGCATGGAACCGTAAAGTTCACTGGCCTGCCATTAGGGTCGTGTCGAGATATGTGGATTTGGCCACTGCTCTGGCAGCCCGAGTCGTCAGTTACACCAATTTGCTCACCAGCTGTAATTGGATCGTGCAAAGAAACCATTGGCCTCATTATGTATATAGGATGTGGAATATCCGCCATAACCTAAGGTTACAACGCTGGGATCGAGATGAGAAAGATTTCTGGAAGGTGAAGGTCGAAGATTTCCGTATTCTGCGAAACCGCTTCCTATTTCCAGATTTCCGCCGTAAACGCGCACCAATTCCTTACCTTCAATGAGCAGCGATGATCTGCCCGCCTCGCGCAGGAGATACAATGCAAATCATGCGCCCTGATTGAGAGGAGTTTTCCTTTGCCTAAAAGAGTCAATCTGCTTCTGATTTACATTGTCTTTCTGTGCGGTTTCGTCTTCGCGCAATCCTCCGCGCCCAGCTGGATCGCAGTCAGCAACGGGTACACCAACAAATTGCTGACTGTGGAGATGAAGCACCATCCCGAGTAGGGCTCGCGGGAAGGGCTCAGCCAATATGACGACAAGGTCGCCCAGCCCACGCTGGCCGATGAAGACCAGCAGCGCCGTGAGACAGAAGCGGTGCTTGCAGAATTGAAGGCAGCTGCCGCGCAGCCACAACAGCAAGAAGTTGCCGAAGACCTTCAGATTCTCATTCGCCGCGTGGAATTGAACTTCAAGCAGCAGGACTACGCCCGCGCTCATGAAGTTCCGTTTTTGAATCCCAGCAGCATGGTCTTTGGCAGTTTGCATGCTTTGCTGGACGACCAGACCGCCGCCCAACGCCGTCCGGCAGCGGTAGTGCGCATCCGCGAATACGCAGGCCTCGAGCCGGGGTACAAACCGCTCACACAGATATTGGAACAGCGGGTAAGGGAGCAGATGGCCAAGCCCGGAGTGACTTTTCCCGCGAAGGTCGAAATAGAAACCGAGCTGGGAAGGAATTCCAACTACATTACGGGGATTGCCGCGCTCCTAAAAAAATACAAACTTACCGGCTGGCAGGAGCCCTACGGCAAACTGAAATCTCAACTCGCGGAGTACGATGCCTGGACCAAAGCGAACGTCTTACCCAAGGCGCGCACCGATTTCCGTTTGCCGCCGGAACAATACGCCCTCAATTTAGAACGATACGGTATTGATATTCCTCCGCAAAAGATGGAGGCTATGGCGCATCAGGCTTTCGACGAAATTCAGGCGGAGATGAAGCCGATCGCGGCGCAGATTGCGACGCAACGCCACTTGCCCTCGAGTGACTATCGCGATGTCATGCGCGAATTGAAAAAGCAGCAACTCGTCGGTGACGCGATTCTTCCGTACTATCAAAACATCCTGAAGCAGATTGAAAAAATCATCGTTGACCATCAGATTGTCAGCCTCCCCGACCGGCCCGCGGAAATACGCATCGCCACCGCCGCTGAAACTGCACAAACGCCGCCTCCGCACATGCAGCCTCCGCCTTTTTTGCACAACACCGGGCAAAAAGGAGTGTTCGTTCTGCCGCTGAACCTGCCGCCCAGCGAGGGGCAAACTACGACCGACAAGTATGACGACTTTAGCTTCGGCGCGGCTGCGTGGACGCTGACCTCCCACGAAGCCCGTCCCGGCCACGAGTTGCAATTCGACTCCATGCTCGAGCACGGAGTCTCCCTCGCCCGCATTGAATACGCATTTAACAGCACCAACGTCGAGGGCTGGGGCCTCTACTCCGAATATCTCATTGAGCCATACATGCCGCTCGATGGCCAGTTGGTTTCGCTCGACTACCGTTTGCTGCGTGCGGCTCGCGCCTTTCTCGATCCTGAATTGCAATTGGGCGAGATCCAGCCTAAGGAAGCCTACCGCGTGCTGCAGCAGGATGTGGTCGCGTCCCACGCTTTCGCCGAGGAAGAAGTGGAGCGCTTCACCTACGACTCTCCCGGCCAGGCCAACAGTTATTTTTACGGATACACCAAACTGATCGCGCTGCGAAAAGACACCGAAGCCAAGCTTGGGCCGAAGTTCAACCAGAAAAAATTCCACGACTTCATCCTTGCCCAGGGCCTTCTTCCGCCTGACCTCATGCGCAAGGCGGTCATGGAAGACTTCGTGCCCCGGCAGTGATGCGCAAGCGGGCGGCGTCGAATCCTGCCCCGCCAGCACTTAAAGATATTCTTCGCCAGATGTTCGAACTTTGCTTGATAAGCCAGCGCTCAGTGTGCGAAAACTATCTGCGGAATATGCTTACTTTTTATTGCGGGACAGAAATGACATCTCTTTTTTTTTGCCGCACGGCACGGAATGGCGCTCGACGCTTCGCCGAGAGTACTTTCACCGCTGCAGTTTTGCTATTCACGCTCTTCTTATATGGCTGCGGCGGCGGTAGCGCCGGCTCTTCCCTAACCCTCCCTCATCCCCTTCAACTCCGGCCACCACTCTGCGCTCGCTTGCCGCGCCTCATGCCATTCTCATCGGTGCGGCTGCCGACTCCCCGCTTCTCAGTGAGACCAACTACGCAAGCGTCCTGGGCTCTGAGTTCAGCCAACTCCAGGCTGAGAATGAAATGAAGTTCGGCCTCATTCACCCCCAGCAGGGCACTTACGATTTCATATGGCGGCGATGCTTTGGTCTCATTCGCCCAAACTCATAACATGATGGTTCGCGGGCACACTCTCGTCTGGTATCAGGAGGTCCCCGATTGGGTCACGAATGGAGGCTTTGCCGCCACCGATCTCTCGAACATTCTGCAAGACCACATCAACACCGTCATGGGGCACTACGCAGGAAAAGTTTATGGCTGGGATGTGGTGAACGAAGCCTTCAATGACGACGGCACCATGCGCGACACAATCTGGTACGACCAGCCCGGCATCGGATTCGCCGGGCAGGGGACCAAATATATCGAGCAAGCCCTGCAATGGGCGCATGCGGCTGATCCAAACGCCAAGCTCTTCTACAACGATTACAACGACGAGACGATGAATGTGAAGTCTGACGCCATCTATGCCATGGCTGCCGACTTCAAAAATCGCGGCGTCCCGCTGGATGGCATCGGCTTTCAGACCCACGTGGACCTTTCATTCGACAATCCAAACACACTCGCCTCATACGCCAGCAATCTTCAGCGCTTCGCCGCGCTTGGACTGGATGTGCATATCACGGAATTGGATATTCGATTGAGCGACAACAGCACAGCCTCACTCAACGCCCAGGCCAAACTTTACGGTGAGCTAATGACCATGTGTGGCAGCAGCCACGCTGCAAAGTTTTCCAAACATGGGGCTTCACCGACAAATATTCATGGATCCCAGGTTCGTTTCCAGGAATGGGCTGGGCTTTGCCGTTTGACGACACATATCAGAAGAAGCCGGCATACACGGCAATTTCCAATGCGCTAAGTCAGTAGACGGTTTTTATACGAGCCAGTGGTACGAAAATAAACGGGTGCGCCCCGTCCTTTCGCGATTTTTGCGAAGGGCGGGTAGTTGACTCTTTCAAACATTCGCCTGTTCACTTCATCACTGGCCCGCCGACGGGAATGGCAGCACGTCCCCAGGTAATATTCGTCAACTCCGCGAATGACAAATAAAGCGCCAAAGTTCCGCAGAGTATTCCATCCCATCCGCCCAGCTTGTGCCAGGTAGCGCCCATACCGAGATCGCCGCCCGCCAATAGGAAAAATGCGATCCACAGCGTCAGAAAAATCAGCCACAAAGTTCGATTCAGGCGGAAGGTCACAATCCACAAACAAAATGTGAATATTCCCCACAGCAAAAGCGTGATCCCCACGCCGGATGCGTGCGGCGGCTTGATCCAGCCCGCGCCGACCGTCCACAGTAGCAGCGCGTACCACCACCAGAATGTCCCGTACGAAACAAACGCCACCATGCCGAAGGTATTTCCATTTTTGTATTCCAGTACGCCGGCGATAATCTGCGCCAACCCTCCATAGCAGAACGCCAGCGGCACAACCACGCTTGCCGCTTCGAGCGGGAACAACCCAGCATTCATACAGCTCAATACGATTGTGGTAAGTCCGAATCCGGCCAGCCCCAACGGAGCCGGATTTGCCACCAGACCATCCGCCATAAATTCCTCCCAACGCGTTAAAACTGAAAGGCAAACACCGTATCCAATTAATTGCTCGGCAAGGTTTACGCGAGTCTCAGCGGCGTGTCAAGTATTTGGTGGATCGACTTCGTGCACAAATTCGGGTGCAGACTACCCGCCCTTCGCAAACAACGCGAAACAACGAGCGCCCCGTCCGTCACCCAAAGTCAAGCTCCTCAGTAAATGAGCTTCAACGAAAGCTGAATTTGGCGCGATGTGCCCGCGGTTTTGCTGATCACGCCAAAGCCTGATCCTTTGATGGTGTTGGCAGGCAGGCCCATGTTTACGATGTTGAAGAGATTGAAAAACTCGGCACGGAACTGGAGGGCTGCGCGGTCCATGCCGCTGCGGCGGGCAAGCGTAGTCGTCTTGATGAGCGCAAAGTCAAAGTCGTAGTAGGCTGGCCCGCGGAAGGTGTTGCGGCCGAGCGTCCCGAAGAAACCCGAATTGGGGCCGGTGCCGCCCGCTATCCCGATTGGGATGGAAAAGAAACTGGCATTGGTGTCACCGAGGCCAAAAATAGTCTTCACGCCGGCGGGATGAGCTGTGAGCTGTCGAGAGGTGCGGCTTTCCGATCTGGTCAGGGCGGTCGGCGCCGATAGTCCCCACGCCGGTCTGCTGGATTCCCGAGTACACGGTAAACGGTTGGCCGCTGGTGATGCTGGAGATGCTGAGCAATTGCCAGCCGCTTGTGAACAGGTGGACCCGGTCCGATTGCGATCCGAAATTTTCAAGATGCAAATCCTGCGCTGCGCTGAGGGTGAAGGCGTGGGTCACGTCGAAGTCCGAAGGGCCTCTCTCGGAACTGGCGTCGAATGGGTCCTGCGGGCTGAGTACAAATACCGCGCCAGTGGATCCTGTTCCTCCGGCCACGCCGCTGACGTTGTCGAGCGATTTGCCCCAGGTGTACGCCGCCTGCAATGCGGGACCGTCGTGGCCGAGACGTCCGGATAATGAAGTTTGCAGAGCGTTGTAGGAAGAGTGGGCCGCAGCGGTTACGACTGATTCGTAGCCGAAGCCTCCGGTCACGGTTCCGGTGGAATCGAAGTTTGTAAACCGCGCGAAGGCCGGGTCGGCTCCGGGATATGCGTTCGGATAGGCTATTCGCGGAAGGCGCGACGCTGCGGTCCCGACGTATGCGACGTCAGCGGTCATCCCGCCGAAAGCCTTCTCCAGTCCGAAGGTCCATGTATCCAAAGAGGCGTTGCCGAAGTTGCGGTCAACGCCGCTCAGGCTGAGCAGCGAGAGCTGATGGCTGGGCGAGAGCGCCGCCAAATCCTGCTGGTAGCGATTCACATCCATCACGGTGTTTGCCGGAACTTTTTTCGGATTGCCGCTGGCCAGCACGTCCACACCCTGGGGCGTATAGACCTGGGGCAATTGATTGGGGGCAATCTGGAATCCGTAAGCAATCTCGCCGTTCTTGTTTGCGTTGACGCGCGGATAGACCACATAGGGTGTGGAGCCGGTAAGAAAATTGTCCTGCCAGAGGTTTGGCGGAATGATTGTGATCGCGCCGCCGACGTGCACCCGCACGCCGAAAGGCGCGCTCCAGTTCACCTGAACGCGCGGGCCCCAGCCGTTCCAGCCTGTCTGGTAAGTGGGACGGGGATTGATCAGATACTCTTGTCCCATGCCTGGAGCCGGGAATGAATTCAGGAAGCTCGACGTCCGGTCTGCCCGCTCCGTGATTGGGGTGTACAACTCATAGCGAAGTCCGTAATCGAGCGCCAAATGCTGGTTGATTTTCCATGTGTCCTGCACATAGCCGTTGAAGTCGTTCCGGTTGATGGCGGCAGGCCCAATGTGCGCGCCATTCGATGAGTAAGGAGGCGCAACCGCCACCATGTACGCATACGGATAGCCGACCAAAAGACTGCTGAGGGTATCGGGCAGAGGATCGCCTACCTGCACGTCATGTTGGCCACTGGCGGATGGAATGAACATTGGCGAATAGACGGTTCCGCCGCCGAAGTCGTATTCTCCATTCGGGCTGGTTCCGAAATATGTCGTGTCACGATTCAACCGGGCTTCTGCGCCCCACTTCCAGGCGTGCCGCGCGGTGGTCAGTGAAAAATTGACCTGTCCGTGGAACAGGTTCCCGAATGCCGACATCACCGACCCCGCCGCGCTATTGAACGGCTCGAATAAGCCGTCCTCGAACTTCAAGGCGGGCTGCGTGCGGTCCGCAGTCGGGAATGAGGGCGTTGTGCGCGTGAAGCTCAACGACGACGACCATAGAAACCGTGGCGAAACGGCACGCGTGTAAGTCAGCACCAGGTTTCTTTGGCGGTCCACATATTGGACGCCAAAGGCCGGATCAATCAATGTCTGACTCGGATTCGTCGTTGGCCCCGTCAGATTGTCGTAATTGAAGCGGCCATAGAACTGCCCCTTGCCGCCTACTTTCTGATCAATGCGAATCGAGAACTGGTTGGCGTCAGTGTTCACGTTGGAAGGCGCAGCATACGTGCGAACGCCAAATGCGCCCGTAGGATTGTTGGGCAGTGGATAGCGGTCTAATACTGTGGCAATGGCGGGATTGACCGGTATGCTCAGGGTATCGGTGCGTCCGTCGGAGTATGTCACCGTATCAAGGCCGGCCCGCTCCGCTGCGGTAGGCACAGCCAGCACCTGCGTGGTCCCCAGCACCTGCCGGAATCCCTGGTATTGAACGAAATAATACGTGCGGCCGCGACCGTCGTAAATGTGCGGCAACACGACCGCACCGCCATTGGTAAATCCAAACTCATTTCTGCGAAACGGAGGAATGCGGCCGGGCTCAGCAATGGAGGGATGATCGAAATAATTCCGCGCGTCGAAAGCCGAGTTCCGGAGAAACTCGAAGAACGATCCGTGAAAGCCGCTTTTGCCGGACCTGGTCACAATGTTGGTAAAGCCTGCGGCGCCGCGCCCGATCTCGGCAGGCATCCATCCTGAGCTTGACTGGAGTTCCTGGATCGCATCCACGTTGAAATTCGTAAATGTGCTGCCGCCCATCTCGGGGTCGCTGATGTCCGCGCCGTCCATGGCGAAGACCGCCTCCACGCCGCGCTGTCCATTGACCGCGAATTGCTGGGTGAAATTTGTGGCGCCATTTGCATCGGTCATGGTGCCGGCGGCCAGCAACAGAAGCGTGCTAAAGTCGCGCCCGTTAAGCGGCAATTCGCTCACGGCTTTACTAGAAAGCTTCTCGCCACCGGTGGAAGCGGAGCCAGAGTTGCCATTCGAGCTTTCCGCTTGGACGGCTTGCTGATTCATTGCGATCAGCAGCGTGTTCTGACCGGAAACCGTCAGGATGACGCTCCCGCCGGGGAAATCCAGCGCGACAGGAGGAGTCGAACTTTGCTCTGGAAGTTGCACGACTACGGTGTGCGGGCCAGGGGCGATGCCGGTAATGACGAACCGTCCATCGGCACGCGTCACCGTGGAACGCGGCTTTTCTTTAGTTTTACTTTGGGTACCTTGAGGGGTAGACACCGTCACCTTCGCTCCGGCCACGGATTGGCCGGGTGCCGTCTGTACCACCCCCGCCCAGGCCGCCCCTGCGGGCGATGCGTTCTGCTGAGCATTGAGCGGAACCACAACAATCAGTGTTAACAGAAACCATTTCTTTATTGGAAGAAGGATCCTATGAAAAACCGATAGCTTCAGCATTGCGCCCCTGAGAACTTGATTATTGCTTCCACAGTATTTCACGTCAATTTCAATCGGATGGTGGTGTTGCCTTGGCCAGCGCGAGAACGGCGCCGGTGAACAGTAGTGTATCGCCGAAGTAGTTGATCCCCTCGAAATTTCGGGGATAGGAAATTGCGGAAATTTCGAGGACGGAAATCCGGGGACAGACGGGGAAAATCCTGGGATGGACAAAATCCTGAAAATCCTGGGACAGACGGAACTGACCCTAATTCTAAATTCTAAGCCGCAAAAACAATAGGAGATTGGTTGAGGCTAGTCGTATTGTTTTGTCTGCGGCCTCTTTTGCGTGGTGTGAGCAGGCGGAGCGTTGATTGCTAGAGTTGTGCGATAAACTGGGGGCTTTCCGGCGGACAGCCAGTGTGGGTAAACTGGCGAAGTGCCGTGAATCTCATGGTTTCTCTAACCGCCGAACAATTTGCGGGGGTAATTCCCCGGATTGGGAGGGAAGAATTGGGGTCAGTCCCGTCTGCCCCCGACCAAGCAAATGATTACTATAAAAAAGATTTGTATTCTGATCACATACGTGTTGTTTACGTATACCTTTAGCGCGGATGCTCAGACGGTTGATTATCACTCCTCGTGGTCGCCGAGCGTGAACCTCGACGAGTTGGGACGCGGTGACTTGAATCAAACATATGACGAACTCATTGATTACCTCCTTCCCCGCCAATTGTCATCCGATGAAGCTAATAAGTGCTTTCTCGTGATGCGCTATGTTCCATCGGATAACCACATTCATCAGATAAATATTCTTTTCACGCCCCCGAAGGTTATTTCTGTCTGGACGTTTAAGTTAACGAATGGATTGGAACTAGCCAACTCGGGCGAGGCGAGGAGTGTTGCTGAAAAGGCCCATGTATCCGCAACAAAAGTTACATTGCCTTCGGCGACGGTGACCAGGTTAATAGATCAAAGTCTAAACGCGACCTTGCCTATTGGACTGAGACCAGGCGCGATACTTCACGGTGATAAATACGAACTATGGGGTAAATGCTATTTGAGCCACTTTGCATCCCAAATTACAGTACCTCCGAATTCGACAAATCGACAAGCGGAGTGGATGAATAATGTGTGGACGCAGATACAACATCCATAGTCGGTGGCCCAGCCTTTCGCGTTCTGTGCGAATGAATGGGAACACCTCATCGTTGGCACATTAATCCTAGTCTGTCCCCGAATTATCCCCCGTCTGTCCCCGAATTATCTGTATTCGCGTTCTGTGCCAATGAATGGGAATATTTCGTTGTTGGCACTTTCAATTCTAGTTTTGGTAGTCCTCTGGGCGACATAGCGAGTTGTTCGTTGCCTATATGATCGAAATTTGAACGCATCCGGGCAAGAGGATCGAATTAGTTCAAATCTGATCTACATTGCTCCTTTGTGAGCCGAGGGAAGGATCATGAAACGGAATATCGCAATTATTCTCACCGTTCTTGCCGCCGTGCTCGCTGTCACTGCCGCCAGAAGCGCCACCAAGCAGATTCTTCCGGGCGAGGTCTGGCTTGATAATCGCGGAGAGCAGATTCAAGCGCATGGAGGCGGTATCATGCTTTGGAAGGGGACCTATTACTGGGTTGGAGAAGACCGTACCCGATCAAACGCCCCTGAGAAACGCTTCGTAGCCTGCTATGCATCGCGCGATCTGGTGCATTGGAAGTATCGAGGTCAGATTCTCGCGTTATCCGATCCTGAAGGTCTCGGTCCGCACTGGGTTCTCGAGCGTCCGAAACTCTTTCATAACCCTAATACGGGCAAATTTGTCCTTTATTTCCATCTGGATGACGCGCGTTATAAATATGCTCGGGTAGGCGTTGCCGTGAGCGATCGGGTGGATGGAGTGTATCGATACGTCAGGAGTTTTCGTCCGCTCGATCAACAGAGCCGCGACATTGGACAATTCGTCGATGACGACGGTTCTGCGTACCTGATTTTCGAATCTCGTCCGACCAAGGGATTCTTTATCGCTCGCCTGTCTCAAGATTACCTGGGCGTCGATAAGCAGATCAGCTTCATCCACGCTCCGCTTGAGGGCGGAGCCTTAGTCCATTATCAAGGACTCTATTACGCCGTGGGTTCGCATATGACCGGATGGAGTGCCAACCCAAATGTCTATGCGACGGCCCCATCGCTTAGCGGACCCTGGACCGAATTCAAAAATATTGCACCTCCGGCGGCAAACACCTACCACGCACAGTCGACCATGCTCACGAAGGTCGTAGGATCCAAACAAACCTCCGTTATTTTTATGGGGGATATCTGGAAGCCGCAAGCACTCTGGGACTCCCGCTACCTGTGGATGCCTGTACAAATCGCTGATGGTGACTTTTTTCTACCTGCACCGCGTCCTTGGAGCATCGACGTCAAAACCGGATACACAGCAATCCAAGACGCGGGCAAGCCGTAAGCGCAAGGCGGGTGCCCCATTCATTCGCGTTCTGTGCGAATGAGTGGGAGTAATCTCATCAATGGGATTACTTTGAATTCTGATTCAGTTCTTACTAATTTAGATTTTGTACAATTCCCACTCAAGCCAGAAGAAGGCTTGAGTGGGGCACCCGGCCTGTTCGATTATTCAGTAAATTTGAGTTCTAAAAGAATCAACGACAATTAGGAGACATGAATGGAGGACACAGGAGATAAAACCAGTTCGCGGCGGAGAAGATGGGACTTGATTGCCGCGAAAGGCAAAACACACTATGTCGTGACGCGTGGGATTTTCGGGTACGGAATAACTATGACCATCTTGACTTTCACATGGGAACATTTCAAGGGTCAAGCGTTAGGACTTGGTCAAATTTCACTTGATTTATTGTTTCGATTGCCTCTTTGCTTGGCAGGCGGGTACATTTTTGGTCTCTTGACTTGGAAATGGTTTTGCCTACGCTATGGCCCTAACCCTGATGATCTAAAGGGTTGACTTAGTCTGGACGACCGGGTGCTCCATTCATTCGCGTTCTGTGCGAATGAGTGGGAAAGCTCTCAGGCGGCAGGCTTCCAGAATTCAACGTCCGATATTTTTCCTGAACCGCGAAACTTATTTTCCCCGTAAGAGTTGAAGTGAGGAAATTCGGGGACAAGGAAATTCGGGGACAGACGGAACTGACCCCGAACCCTATGCCGGGCGGGTGGCCCAGCCTTTCGCGTTTTTTGCGAAGGCTGGGGCAGTTGAATGTGTAGAATGCAGCCGTGCTGAAATCCACCCAGGGCCGCTGGATGACGCCGGACCCGGCGGGCATGGCGGCAGCAGACCCCACCAACCCGCAAAGCTGGAACCGCTACGCGCATGTGCCGAACAATCCGCTTGCAAATGTTGATGCGACGAGGGAAGCTCCGTTCGACGGTTGTAACTTTAGTGGAGATGAAATCCAAAATGCGAATCAACCGTGCCAGGTTCCTGATTACTATATGGCCGACTATGGCGGCCCACCGCCAGACTTCACTCCAGGTTGCTGGAGTGCATGGTGCTCCGGTGGTCTAACCGGTACAGTGTGGAACGAACCCAATCCCGACGAATTGGAAGTGGCTTACGCGGCCTACGACGCCGAGATGTCTGATCTATTTTGTGGCAACTACCTGGATTCCCAAGAGAATGCTGCAAATAACTCGGCTAATCCTCCAGCGTGCCAGGCGAAGGTTCTAAACGCCACGAACAACCGATTTGGGACGAACTACACGAATGCAAATGTCACTAAAACTTTTTCATACTCGACTGGTGCACCACCAGATACGGGTACATTTAATGTGAATATTTCCGGCTCAACAGCAGGAGTATCTCCAGGTTACTATCCGGTTAACTGGTACACCTACATCATAGGCTATGGTCCGACGCTTCATGTCGTAAGCGGTTCCGGCGGTCATGGAGGGTTAGATAGTCAACAAACCTTGCCATTTTCGCTTACTCAAGGTACGTTCCACATCGACTCTGGATTTCCCTACAACCCATTCGGTGCCCTTTCCCATTGGCTGCTGAACATGACGAAGGTAGGAGGATATCCGGGATGCTGATTAGATTAAGCAAGCTTCTAGCAGCGCTGTTTTTGATTGTGCATGGGGTGGCTCTGGTGGCACAGACGCTCGAAATCAAATTGGTGGATGGTAGGAATGGACACCCTATGGTTGGGGCGTCCTCCTATGTGAATGTGTGGGTAGGGACAGAGCGCAAAGCCGCAATCGTCGTACCGACTGATGGAAAAGGCGTTGCTCGAATACAGCTAACGTCGAATCCCCGCGAAGTGAACATTACAAGCTCGACGAATAGTGGATCTAACGTTGTAGATCATCCTATCGTGAAGTACGATGAGTCTCTCCAAATCAACGTTCCTTACGTACTATGTGGATCAGGAGGATCAAATTATTCGTGGCTAGGGGTATTAAACTTCTCCACGAAAGACATACTTAGTCGCGGCTATGTCTCGCCAAACACATGCGGTAAGGGTACGCTCTCGCCGCATCCCGGACAGGTAGTTCTGTTCGTTAAGCCATTAACTTGGTGGGAAAAACTAAAGCAATAATTTGGAGGGAGAATGCCGGACATCCACGGTTTCGGCCGGGTGCCGATTCATTCACGTTCTGTGCGAATGAGTGGGAATACTTCATCGTTGGCACTTTCAAATCAAATCTTTGGTACTGACCATTTTAATTTCGATACAGTCCCACTCAAGCCAAATGAAGGCTTGAGTGGGGCACCCGGCCGCGACCATAAAATCCTGCGTATTGCACTGACGTTCGGCGGGTGCCCGTTCGTTCCGTGCGAATGAATGAGAAGCTTTCATCGTTCGCGCTTTCAATTCTAGGCTTGATACTGATCAATTCAATTTCGATACAATCCCACCCAAGCCAAAACAACGCTTGAGTGGGGCACCGCCAATAACAAAACCATCTCGCCAACTCAAACTTACAAAGTGAGAACGAATTCGACAATGTGGTCAAGCAAAATCACGTCTCGCAATGCCGCTCGCATTTTCCGATTTTGTGCGTGGTGGACGCTGGTGGCGTCGGTCGCTATCGGAATCCTGGTGTTCTTCCCGGCAATAGTTGATAACCGCTCGGTACTAAATAGTTTGATATCCGTCTTCTTTGGCTTAGCCGGTTTGATCGGTAGCATGACATCGCTGTTTCTATTTGTTGGCATGCTCACGCATCTTTTGAAAATTTCTGGATTTTCGACTTTTTCGAAAGCTCTCTGGACGATTTTGATCGTTTTGTTTCTGCCAATAGGAGAAGTCATCTATTTTTTTGCAGTGTATGGACAGATGTCGGAGAACCCTCGATAATGACCTGCCCATAAATTCGTAATTTAATATGACAATCTTCCTCTCTCCGTTTTCAGCGGGGAAACCCGGGCGCAACTTTGCTGGAGGTTTTATGCGACCTTATTTTTTTGTAATTGGATTGTTTTTTGCCATCCTTGTTTCCTCCGCGACCGCGCAGCGTCGAGTGCCGAAAGATCTGAGCAATGTCAGGGGCTTCAATTATCAGTCTGCTGAAACCATCGGACACGTCGAACACTGGTTGCAATATGATCCTGCAATTACGGAACGCGATCTGGATTATGCAAAGCGGCTTCAACTGAACCAGGTTCGAGTATTCGTGCCTTATGCAGCGTGGGAGCGGAACAAGGAAGCATTGCGGAAAAATCTCCTCGACTTTGTGCGCGCCGCGCATGCGCGCGGCATCGGCGTCATGCCGACTGTTCAATATAAGTTCGGGGAGTGGAAAGACAAAACGGCATGGCCCAACTCGCGGGAGTTTGTCTCCGACCTTATAGCGACGATTGGAAAAGAACCCGGCCTTGAAATCTGGGACGTGGAGAATGAGCCTGAATGTTGCAAGCTGCCGCCCACGCCTGAAAATCGCCTGCACATGGAACATGCCGTTTACATGGCCAGGATGTTTCACGAACTCGATCCCGTCACGCCGGTGACCATCGGCTCAACTTTTGCGGAAAATATGATTGCAATGGGCGATGCCGTGGACGTGCTCTCCTTCCACGACTACAGTCCTACTCGCGCACAGATTCTCGCCAATATCGAAAAGGCCAAAGCCTACGCAGATAAAGTGGGAAAGCCTTTGATCAACACCGAAATCGGATGCATTGCCCGCGCCAACCCGTATGACGTTACGCTGCAGGAGTATATGCAGGCCCACGTCGGCTGGTACATCTGGGAGTTGATGATTACCCGCCATTGGGGAACGGTCCATGGCGTTTTCTATCCGGACGGCACCGTGCGCGATCCTGCGATTCCAGCGGCGATTCTTGGCTTTTTTCGCAATCGCGGAAAAAATGTCGTGGAAGAGGTTCCCGACCGCGAAAACCATGTTACAGAGGCAGTGGCGAAGAATAAAAAATGGCTAAATGATCCCAAGGCAGACTGGGAAACCGGTCTGGACCTGGCTGAGATATCGGCAAACCTTCTGGAAGCGGCCCAATTGGTTCCTATGCATGATTTGCCGAGCAGACAAGTGGGCCTGCTGCGCGGCGGATCGCCGGACATGCCAACTTTGCATTCTATGCTGGAGAAATTTACTGCCTTATTGGAGCCTTATCAGCTTCCTCCTGGCGACCCGCGTCGTTCCCGCCCGCCTGGATTCATAAAATGAATTGGAGCATTTTAAGCTCAGGCGGCAGGCTTCCGAATTCCGCGTCCGATATTTTTCCAATCCCGCGAAACTTATTTCCTCCTCAGGAGTTGAAGTGGGCATAGGAGCAAATTTATGCCCAGCCAGACCCGCACCCCGCGCACCTGGGAAGAAGTCGCCGAAGCCGCATCCAAGGAAAAAGACCCCATCAAACTCGCGCACCTGATTGAGGAGCTAAGCCGCGCTTTGTCTGAAAAACAGACAAAAGTTGCAAAAGCATCCTAAGCGCTTTAAGTTGAATTGAGACAGTGTGTTATCGTATAGATCAATGTAGATATGTACATACAAAATCGATTGACAATATGTTCCTTGAGGAACATCTGTGGAAATCTTTTGGCCTCAAAGCCCGCGCGGCGGTAATGCCCTAAGCCCGCTCAGCCGCGATGGTATCCTTTCCCGGTATGCGCCCGCTCGTCGAGTGTGTCCCAAATTTTTCTGAAGGACGCGACCAGTCCAAGGTGGAGGCAATCATCGCCGCCATGCAGGTGGATGGCGCTTACCTTCTTGCTCATGAGATGGACGCCGACCACAACCGCTCCGTGGTCACCATGGCGGGCCATCCTGAGGCCATTCAGGAGGCAGCCATCCGCGGCGTGGGCAAAGCCGCAGAGCTGATTGACCTGAACTCGCACCGTGGTGTACATCCGCGCCTGGGCGCAGCCGACGTGGTGCCTTTCATTCCTGTGGAAGGCGTGACGCTCGAGGATTGCGTGGCCATGGCCCGGCACGTTGGCGCGGAAATCTGGAAGCGGTATGCGATTCCCGTGTACTTGTATGAAGCGGCCGCGACGTCGCCTGAGCGGCGCAACCTGGAAAACGTCCGGCGCGGAGGTTTTGAAAGCATCCGCGATGAAATTGCCTCGGTCGCCGCGCGCAAGCCCGACTTCGGCGATCTGAAACTGCATCCCACCGCGGGCGCTGCCATCGTAGGGGCGAGAAAGTTTTTGATTGCCTACAACATTTTTTTGAACACAGCTGACGTAGAAGTCGCCCGCAAAGTGGCTAGGGCAGTGCGCACTTCGAGCGCTGGCCTGCCTTGCGTAAAGGCATCAGGATTTCTGGTGCGCGGGCAGGCGCAGGTTTCCATGAACCTGACGGACTTCGAAATGACATCCATGGAACAAGTTTTTGCAGCGGTTCAAAGCGAAGCTGTCAAGCACGGAGCGGAGGTCGGCTCTAGCGAACTCATTGGGTTGGTGCCGAAAAAAGCGTTAGAGAACATCACTCCCGCTTCGCTGCGGATAGAAAACTTTGATCCGTCGCGGATCCTCGAGAATCGCCTGGTAGCGGCGATGAGCTTGCGAAGACGATGAGCCTGGCCGATGAGCGAAGACCTTCCACGCCAGTCGCAGCGGCCCCCTGACCAGCCCATTTTATTTCCCGTTTATCCGCTCATTACTCATTGAAGAACCTGTACTTTGGTTTGCTCCCACGGGCCAAAAAACGCATAAAATATGGATATCCAGTGCAAGGTGACTGTGGTGGCCCGTTCAGCATCTAAGCGGGTATACCCTGAGGTATTTATGAATCGAATGAAATATTGTGTGGGGATCTTTGTGTTGTGCTGCGCTTCCGCGTTTGCCATGCCCATGGGGTCGGCGGCCCGGTCCGTGGTGCCTTCGACGGCGCAGCAGATTATTTCTGTGGACTATCGCGCGCTGAAAAATTCCGATACCGCCATGGCCCTCAAACAGCAGGTGCTGCCGCCCGCGCTGAAGGAATTTGAGACGGCGCTTAAGGGCGTTGGAATTGATCCCGACCAGGATTTGGACCAGTTGACGTTCGCGTCCTACCGCACGGCGAAGAATGGGACGCGCACGGTGGGCATCGCGCAAGGCGAGTTCCAGGAAAAGCTGGTATTAAAGAAGATGACGCTGCACAAGATCAAGCCCGTCAAATACCACGACTCGGACCTTTATCCCATGGCGGGTGGCATGCAGATGACATTTCTCGACGACAACACATTGTTGTTTGCCGATGCCACATCTTTGAAAGGCGCTCTGGACGCGCGCGATGGCTACACTGCCGCGCTCGACACCAACAACAAAGTGACGGACATGATGGGCAGTGTGGATTCCGGCACAGTGTGGAGCGTTCTGGACCAGAAGGGCACGCAGAACATGATGCTTTCCGCTTTGGGCGATGCTGCGAAGCTGGCGGACTTTGACACGGTAAAGCAGCGTCTGCTGGGATCGCGCTACACCATGAATTTTCAGAATGGAGTGAATTTTGACCTGGATGTAGTGACTGAAGATTCCGTGACTGCGGCCACGCTCTCGACCCTGGTGAAGGCTGGGGTGCTCTATAAGAAGATGACCGCGACTCCGATTGAGAAAGTTGCGCTGGACAGCGTGACCATCAACTCCGACAGCTCAGATTTGCAAATGCACTTTAAGGCCGATGACAAGCAGTTCCAGTCGCTGCTGCATTCGGACTTGTTCGCGGCGGTCTCGAAGTAGGAGTTATTGCCATTGCTTGCGGGATGTAGCCTGCGAGGAATCATTTTGCGAACGTAATGGCATTCTCGCATTCTCTTGCTTCCATTGTGACTGAACAATGGCAAGACTTCCAGGCTTCTTCGCCAATCTCATACCGTCATCGCTAACTCTAGTTTGCCTCCTAACACGACGAGCTGCCAGAGGTTTGCTTGTAGTCGTGCGTGTCAGGGGGGACACGGAAGGTGTTGGGATCCTCATAGAAGCCACAACTTGCCAGCTTGTATGGAAGCGACGATGACCATGGTGATCTTGAACTGACATGACAACTGGTGCTGAACTGGAAGCAGTGGAATAGAACAAACACAACGAGAACGCGCGCTGGTTTGAGGGTTGCAAAAGCATAAGCTGATTCATGGCTGCTGATACCACAATTTCGGAAGAATCTTCCGGCACACCAACCCATGGCCTTCCGGCTTATTGGATTGGTATTCCAGCGCTGATCATCAGTCCGATTTTGTTAGGAGTCTTGCACGACAAATTCTCTGATCTTTTATTTGCCAATTTTGCATCGGGCATTTTTACCCTTCTGGTGTGTGCGAGTCCGCTGCCAGCAATTGCTGGATTAATTTTTCGAGCGCAGAAGCGTAAAATCGCTGCCTCCTGGAGTGCTGTCCTGGTGGTTGGGTATTACTGGTGTCTGCTGCTTGTGTCGTCTCTGGCTTTGCTTTTTTGGATGGCACGTCTCCCTTTTTATTTATAATTTTTGCAATTAGCATTATTCCCCTTCTCCTCGTTCCACTTCTCATTGTGTGTTTGAAGGCCAGTTCTTCCATGACGAAACAGGTCGGGCCGCAATGGTCCGGAAGAGCATTCGGCTTGGGTTTTTTTGGCACCCTGATTTTAGGCATCCTGAGTGGATGGTCCCTCGCCTCGAGCCGCGATCAGTCGCAGAGGATGGTGGCCTTGGATCCGAGCATAATGGCGCCAAATATCCTTGCGATTGACAAATGCAGCATTCAGTATGCTGGAGCACATCCAAACCTCGGTTATCCAAAATCGCTCGCCCGGATTGGCCCCACAGGCAATCAATGCCTCACCGAAGATTTAGCCCAAGGTGTGTTCAAAGGTTATCGCATTCGTTACACGCCCGATCCGAATGATGCCACCGGTAGCATTTCCGGTTACCAGCTGGATGCCAGCCAGGTCTCGTCCGAGGACTCCGCCGCAAGCAACTTATCCAGCGATGAGTCAGGCCGTATATGGTATCGCTACGATTCACCCAATGGGCGAGGGGCCGCTACTATTTACCACGTGCCCGATCAGATATTCTCAAGGGTTTTGAGTTGCCTATGGGAAGCCAGCGCCGACCATGCCAACTGGAGGTTCTCGGGAGGAGAAGGAGAAAGAGACGGTCGTGACCGATCGCAATGAATACATGCGGCGTTGTCCAGCTATGTCATATGTTGCAAGCCCACGTCCTGGCACGTTTACCTCAAGTGGATATGAGTTTGAATATACTTTAAATAGTCGTGAGGATGGAAGCATTTCGGTTTCACCTTGAGCGCAGTTCCGCAATCCTACGGAACGACAGGCTTGCGCAGTTACCTTGCCCTGGCCACCATTGAAGAAAAACATCGGACGTTAAATGTTTTTGCGACCCCCGAAGACCGGCGCGCTACAGATCATGACTCCCTGGACTTAGCCGCAGAAATTGGCATGACGGGCCAAGAGGCGACGTTTGAATGGACGGATCCTTAACATCTGAAATCTTGATGGTCCTGTCAAAACATCGTTCAGCAATAGATTTATTTAGGCTGTGCGGATCGGTAAATCAGGCGTGACCGATCAAACCTGGAAGCAAGTTCTTCTTTTGCTGCGTGACCGTGAATTCCCACAGCTCAGATTTGCAAATGCACTTTAAGGCCGATGATAAGCAGTTCCAGTCACTGCTGCATTCGGACTTGTTCGCGGCGGTGTCGAAGTAAAGGCCAGGATTTTTGCGGCCGCGACGCGTCGTGAGTGATGGCTGGGTATAGGGAACCTTCGCTTCGCTCAGGATGACAATACTTGAGTTGGGATTGGATTCTGGATCAGGCCCGGCTGATCGCTTCTTCTTTTGCCGCGTAGTGGGAATCCACGTAGTTGTCGAGGATTTTTCTGAATTCCGCGACTATTTGTCGCCACGAGCGTCGTGAAGAGGCGGCCGTCCACGTATACCGGGGCTTTGGGTTCTTCGAAAGTTCCTGGGAGGGAAATTCCAAATTGGCGTGCTTGGATTCGCCGGGGCCGTTGACGACGCACCCATGACCGCAACTTTCATTTCTTCCACACCTGAATAGCGGCCCTTCCAGTTCGGCATT
>CAWHQK010000010.1:0-25627 GCA_963831435.1 uncultured Acidobacteriota bacterium | reverse complement strand
GCCCTAGCGTTTTCGCGTAGAAATATGAAAGGCAGGATGCTCGAACCGGGCATCCTGCCTTTAGTTTTATTCCCGTTACTCCGGCAACTTGTGGCTGCCGCTGATCCAGAAGTGCGCATTGGCCATTGGAGCCGAAGTCCCCGGCTGGCCTCCGCCCACGGTCACTGTGTAGTTCCCGGCAGCATCCCAGCGGGTGCCCGCCAGGTCCACCATGCTCAAATCGCGTGCGTCGAACTGGAACTGCACATGTTCGTGGCAGCCGGCGGCAATGTGCACGCGCGTGAATCCGCGCAAAGCATGCAGCGGTGTGCCCGGCAGCTTGGGGAATGTGAGATAAAGTTCCGCAACCTCATCGCCATCCTTGTCGCTGATTCTTCACATCCGCATCCACGGTGAGAGGATTGCCGGCAATTACGCCGCTGGTAGAAAGCTTCACGTTGCTGTATTCAAATTTCGAATAGCTCAACCCGAAGCCGAACGGATAAAGGGGCTTGCCTTCGAAGTAGCGATAAGTGCGGTTGGTCATGGCGTAATCTTCAAACGGAGGCAATTGGTCCACGCCCGTGTAGAAGGTCACCGGCAAACGTCCCGCTGGGTTGTTTGCGCCAGCGATGGTTTCCGCAATGGCTGTTCCGCCTTCTTCGCCTGAATACCACGCGTCCATAATGGCATTCGCATGGTCATTTGCCCAGTTCACCGCCAGCGCGCTGCCGTTCATCAAAACAACAACAAGCGGTTTACCGGTAGCGCCCACACCCTTCAACAAGTCTTCCTCTTCCTTGGGAAGATCAATGCTGGTGCGGTCTCCACCCTTGAATCCGGGCAAATCCACCTTCATCTCTTCGCCTTCAAGTTGCGAGGTAATGCCCACCACCGCAACCACCAGGTCAGCTTTCTTGGCCGCGGCAACCGCGTCCGCCAGCGGATCGGCAAGCACCTTCAGCCATACCAGGCGGGTTCCAAAACCACCTCGTAAGTATTCCACCTTGATGGAGTATCGGTGACCTTTCTGAGTTGCACCGGGAACAGTCTTGGGATGCGGATCGTGCAGCCCAGAGTCATCGAGCAGCAGCTTGCCGTCAAACCACAAGCGGTTCATCGAACCCGCAAGGCCCAGGTTGTATTTTCCAGATTCTTTTGGAGTAAAAATCCGGTCCAGCGCACGGAAAAGTCCCGCATTCCTTCAGGAGGTGTTACCGCATCCGCATCGGGACGGAAAACCTGCAAGTCAACTGTCCGGTCCACGCGTACCACCTTTGGCGCACCGTTCAGGTCGTCAGCAAAATATTCCGCCTTCAATCCCGGTTTGCCATCCGGAGTGGTAAGCAAATCGGCGGGTACAACCGTCTCAGTCCGCAGGAAATTAATTCCTGGGGTGAAGGTCACCTCCGCAGAGGGGAACTGCTTGCGGTGCCATCAAGCGCGCTGGTCGCGTGTGACGGCGTGCCGTTGTAGTTGCCCGCCAGAACCCTGGTCTGTTCCGCCAATGGGCCCACCACAGCGATTTTCTTGATATTTGCATTCACCGGAAGCGTGCCGTCATTCTTCAACAGCACAATGGACTCACGCGCGGCCTTCAACGCAACCTCACGGTGCGGCGCGCTATCAATTTCTGACTCCGGAATGTTTGCGTAAGGCACCTTTTCCGGCGGATCGAACATGCCAAGCCGCATGCGCGCGGTGAATAGCCGGCGCAGTGAGACGTCAAGATCGTGTTCGCTAAGAATGCCCTGATGCACCGCATCAATGAATTTCACATAGTCGGAGTTGTCTTTGGCCTTGGTGAAGAAGTCGGCGCATTCGTTGTCCATGCCCGTCTTCAGTGAAACCGCCCCAGCCTCCGCAAGCGAGCGGGTGAAGTGGTGGCCGTTGTAAATATCAGCAACCGCGTCGCAATCCGAAACTACGTAGCCATTAAACTTCCATTCGTTGCGCAAGGTGTGTTCCAGCAAAAACGGATTGGCGCAGGCAGGCTCGCCATTCACGCGGTTATACGCGCACATCGTGGACTCCGCCTTGCCTTCCACAATCGCCGCGCGAAACGCCGGCATATAGGTATCTTCCATGTCATGCTTTGAAGCGGGCACGTCCGCTTTGTGGCGCGTAGGCTCCGGGCCGCTGTGCACGACGTAGTGTTTCGGCGTGGCGATCACGCGGAAGTAGTACGGATCGTCACCCTGCAAGCCTGTAACAAAGGCCACGCCCATGCGTCCGGTGAGGTAAGGATCTTCGCCATAGGTTTCCTGGCCGCGTCCCCAGCGAGGATCGCGGAAAATGTTGATGTTTGGAGACCAGAAGTCCAACCCTTCCATGATGTCGCGGCGTCCCGCGCGTACTGCCTGATCATGCTTCGCGCGTCCCTCGGTGCCGATAATGACCGCCATCTGGTGAATCAGCGGAGAATCAAAAGTGGCCCCCAACCCAATCGGCTCGGGAAATACCGTGGCGATTCCGGCATTGGCAACACCGTGAAGAGCTTCACTCCACCAGTCATACGCGGGCACCTGCAAGCGTGGAATGGCCCGCGCCTGGTTCACCAGTTGCGAGGCCTTTTCTTCCAGCGTCATCCTGGAAATCAAATCATTTACGCGCACATCCGTTGGCTTCGAAGAATCCATATAAACCGGCGGAGTGGAAGGTTGCGCATCTTGCGCAAAGGCGCTGGCAAAAGCGAGAAATAGGAATGAAAGCAAGACAAGCCGGACACGGAACTGCCCCATGAATAGCCCCCGAGAAATTGTGAGATGGAAACCGCTGCGTTTCTGTCCGAACCAGTGTAGATGCTTGCGCTTGTACCGGCAAAGTAATTTCTTATCGAATAAAATCGTTTTACCAACGTTTGGCAGCGCCGTAGTTCTGATCTGATTCCGCGCCCAAAGTGCCGTTGGCCAATTTGACCTCTATAACCAGCATACCAACTGAGGCAGGTGAATTGGGACATTTGCCGCGCAACTCGATTTGGCTTGTTTGCCGCGAGTTATCCCTTGCTACGTACCTTCGTGCGTCTTGACAGGATTTCGCATACAGGCACGTGCAAGAGTTTCGGACCGCTCTCTTTTCTTTTTCCCCACTTGCTGCGACACTGACGAAGGTTCTGTTCATCAGCCTCTTATGGGACGCATTCACGTTCTTTCCGACAACGTCGCCAATAAAATCGCCGCCGGTGAGGTGGTGGAGCGCCCTGCGTCCGTTGTGAAGGAATTGCTGGAGAACTCTCTGGATGCGGGCTCAACCCGAATCAAAATTCAGATCGAAGCTGGCGGCAAGAAGCTCATCCAGATCACCGACAACGGCTGCGGCATGGTGCGGGACGACGCGCTGCTTGCATTTGAGCGTCACGCCACTTCGAAGATCAAGAACGCCGAAGACCTGGTAAATATTTCCACGCTGGGTTTTCGCGGGGAGGCTTTGCCTTCCATTGCTTCCGTGTCGCGGCTGCATCTCGAGACACGCGCGCCGGAAGAAGAATCAGGAACGGTCGTTGAGATCAACGGCGGCAAAATCTTCAAAGTGGAAGAAGCGGGCTTGCCAGCTGGAACGGCGATTACCATTCGCGATCTTTTTTTTAATATTCCCGCGCGCAGGAAATTTCTAAAAGCTGAATCCACCGAACTGTCGCACATCGCATCGCTCGTGACGCACTACGCGCTGGCGCATCCTGACAAGCACTTCGAACTGCACTCTTCCACAAACGCCATACTTATGGCGCCTCCCGTGTCAGGGCAAAGCGAACGCGTATTCCAAGTCTTCGGCAGGGAAGTGCTCGACGGGCTAATTCCTGTCGCGGCCATGCAGCCCCTGGAGCGGATAGGACTGCCGCAGCCTCCCCCATGGCGACGAGCAGAAATTGCCGAGGAAGATTCTGAGAATGGAGCTGATGCTCATTCCTCCACGCCCGGAGAGTTGCGCGTGCGCGGATTTGTTTCCAAGCCTGAGATCCAGAAACTGAACCGCAATTCGATTTACGTCTTCGTGAACGGGCGACTTATTCGCGACCGGCTCATCCAGCACGCGATCATTGAGGCGTACCGCAATATTATTCCACCCACGGTTTATCCGGTTGTGCTCCTTTTTTTGGAGATGCCAAACGCCGAGGTGGACGTAAACGTGCATCCCTCAAAAACGGAAGTCCGCTTCCGCCAGCAGACAGTGGTGCATGATTTTGTTCGCGACTCGGTGCGCGCGGCGTTGATGAAGGCGCGTCCCGTGCCGCAGTTTGCCGCGGAAATCCACGCTCGCGCGACGGCCAGTCCATCGCTGACGCCCGGTGCGCGGCTAGATCCGGCGCAAGCGCCGGCCTGGGGACCGCAATTGGGCGCGGAGTCGTTCGTGTTGCAGGCCGCAAGCTTTCCGCCGGTCACCGAGCGATTGCAGTTTGGCATGGATGGAATCAGCGTTGAGGCCAATGCAGGCGCCGCTTTGGCGCGCATGCCCCAGGAAATGGTCACGGGCGATGGTTGCGCCCCGCCGATTCCAGACGATCAGCTCGAAGAGCAGCCCGGATATCAGGATGCGCCTCAGCACGTCAGCGAGCTTGCACCCTTGCTTGCGACCCTCAAACCGCTTGGCCAGATTCGCGAGTCATTCATCCTCGCGGTAAATCGCGAAGGGTTGTGGATTATTGATCAGCATGTAGCGCACGAGCGAGTGCTGTTCGAGAAGATTTTGAAACAAAGAACAGCCCAGAAAGTAGAAAGCCAGCGCCTGCTCATGCCATTAATTCTGGAACTGACGGTAGCGCAGCAGGCGGTATTCGCGGAAATTTCGGACGAGCTGAACCAGAACGGCTTTGAAGCGGAGCCCTTCGGGGCGCGCAGCATCGCGGTGAAAGTCGCGCCCGCAGGAATCGAAGGGCCGCAGGTGGAGCGCATGCTGCACGAATTGCTGGAGCAATTCGCCCGCGAAGATCAAAGCCTGAATCTGGAAAAGATCCGCTCCCGGATCGCCGCTTCCATCGCCTGCCACGCCGCGATCAAGGTAAACATGCCGCTGGAGCAAAACAAAATGGAGTGGCTGCTGGCTGAGCTCGCCAAAACCGACTGCCCCATGTCTTGTCCACACGGAAGACCCGTAGTTCTGCGATACTCAATGAAGGACATTCAGAAGGCGTTTAAGAGGATCTAGCAAGAAGCCGTCAGCACTCAGCATTCAGTAGTCGTGGCTGTTTTCAATTCTCTGCACGAGCACAAATGGCTGAATGCTGAAAGCTGATTGCTGAATGCTAGGTACCAAATACCAATTGCCAACTGCTAAGTGCCAAACCGGCAACTGGTAACCGGCAACTGACAACTTCACCTATGACCGACCAGGAACTCGAACAACAACGGCGACAGAAGTGGCGGCTGAACGGCAATCCCGCACGCACGTTTGAAGATGCCCGCTCTTTCATTGAAGACGTTGGTTTTTGCCTCGTTTATCCCACGCGCCCGGCTTTGCTGGCGCCTACTTTTATCGGTGCGTGGTCGGGCTCCGACGAGAAGCTTCCCAACTGGCGGCAGGCCTATTCGGATCCCAGCGCGCAGGAGCGCACGGACTTAATGGTTCGCTTGCTTCGTGATCACTCCGCCTATGAAACCAATTTGTTCGATGAGAACAACTCGTTTCTTGTCGCGGGTTCAGTTTTCCCGTATTTCTATGCGTTGGTAGGAGAACGCAATCCAAAACAAGCGCCGCAGCCTGCCCCGCGTTCTCAATATTCCCAACTGGCTTGCGACGCCTACGAAGCGGTCCGTCGGGGCGGGCCAATCTCCAAACAAAAATTACTGGAGACGCTGGGAGGCGGGGTTTCCGGTCCGGCGCTGGATAAATCACTGGCGGAACTGTGGTCGAAGCTGCGCATTACGCGCGTAGATTACAAAGCCGGCGAAGGGGCTTTCTGGGACGTGCTGTATCGCTGGTCGCCGGACGCGGTGCGCGAAGGCATTGGATTTTCAGTGCCGGAGGCCCTGTCCGCGCTGCTTTCCAAATATCTTGATTGCGTCATCGCCGCTGAACAGGCGGAGTTGGAATCGTTCTTTGGCAATTTCGTCTCCCGTTCGCGCGTGAAGGAAGCGATCCATGCGCTTCTGGCGGCCCGGGAACTGGAATTCGTTCATGTAGGGCACCGCTCGTTAATTCAAATTACGCAAGTAAAAACTGCTGCATCCCGTTCCGTGCCAGAAAGCATCAAACACTGAATTCCGATTCCCGCGATGACTTTGCCGCAACTGCGGAGCTTCTCGCGGGTTTCCTATGTTCAACCAGGATTTCCGCCGCATGAAGCAAGAGCAAGCGCAGTCTTCCCGCATTATCGCCGTGGATTTCGCTCGTGTGCTGGCCATCCTGTTCATGATTCAGGGGCACACTTTGGATGTTCTTTTGCTCCCGGCGGCGCGGCAGGGCTTCTTCTTCGACAAATGGCTTTTCCTGCGCGGCCTGACGGCCCCGATGTTCCTCACACTTTCAGGCGCTTCGTTTGCGATCGCCACCATGCGCCGATGGGATTCGCATGTGGCATTGACCCCCGCGTTCTGGAAACGGGCGCGACGATTCCTGTTTTTCGTGGCTTTGGGCTACGCCATGCATCTCCCGATGAAATCGTTCCGCAACATATCCTTCGTAAGCAGCGCGGGATGGCGGGACTGGCTGCAGGTGGACGTGCTGCAGTGCATTGGAATCAGCCTGGTGTTCCTCCAGATATTGGTGCTCATCGCGAAAACGCCCGCACGCTTTGCCAAGCTGGCAGTAGGGAGCGGAGCCGTCGCTATCCTGTTGACGCCGGTAATGTGGAGAGTGGGAGCTCACGTCCCGCTTTTCTTTTGCTCTTACTTGAACGGGAACACAGGTTCGCTGTTCCCGCTTTTTCCCTGGGCCGGCTATGTGTTGTGCGGAGTTGGGCTGGGATATCTGTATGCGCGGAAGCAGCAGGACCTGGCGTCGTCAATCTGGCCGGTGGCTCTGATAGGAATAGCGGCCATGGGCGCTGGATTTTGTCTTAACAAAGCCCCATTCACTCTTTATGCGAATGCCGACTACTGGAAAACCAGTCCGGACCTGTTCCTGATGAGAATGGGTTATGTTTGCGTGATTCTGGCGGGGCTTACTTATTTGACCCAAAGAATCGCTTTACCGCGCCGGGCTGTGCAATCTGTGGCGCAGGAATCGTTGACCATTTACATCATCCACATCTGCATCCTTTACGGTTCCACCTGGAACCTCGGCATGCGCCAACTGATTGGCCCCACGCTTACCTTCGTGCCTACGCTCGAATGGATTCTGTTCCTGCTGGTTTCCATGACTTTAGCGGCCTGGGCGTGGAACTGGTTCAAGCATAACGAACCAGTAAAGC
This sequence comes from uncultured Acidobacteriota bacterium, assembly GCA_963831435.1. Lineage (GTDB taxonomy): Bacteria > Acidobacteriota > Terriglobia > Terriglobales > Acidobacteriaceae > JAICKN01. The sequence goes on along the minus strand of CAWHQK010000010.1, from coordinate 18,300 downwards.
TGCGCTGGCTTCAGTCGGCAGCAGTGTTGCTGATAGCGTATTCGCTGACGTGATTGCTATGATCCAGAGAGGGCTCCGAAACGCGGACAGGAGTGTCCGCGCCACACCATCGGCGTGTAAAATCATAGGGCCTCACGATGACCCTCGCCTCCGAACGCAAGCTGATTATTGCCATTGACGGCCCCGCCGGGGCCGGGAAAAGCACGATTGCCTCCCGCCTTGCGCGCAAACTGGGCTATGTGAACCTGGAAAGCGGCGCCATGTACCGTGCGCTGGCGCTGAAGGCCATCCAGAACGACGTTTCGGTGGACGAAGAGGCGCCGCTTGTGTCGCTGGCAAGGAATTCGTGGATCAAACTGGAACCCACGCTGGGCGGCAACCGCGTACTGCTGGACGGTCGAGACGTGAGCCAGCGAGTGCGGGAGGCGGATGTAACCGAAGCAGCGTCGCGGGTTTCCGTGCATCCCAAGGTGCGGGAGTGGATGGTGGAGCATCAGCGGGAGATGGGCATTGGTGGCGGCATTGTGATGGAAGGCCGCGACATCGGAACAAAAGTTTTTCCCGACGCCGATATTAAGATTTTTCTCGATGCGGACCCGGTGATACGCGAGCAGCGAAGGTTGTCGCAACAGCACGCAAAAGGGGCGGCGGCGGAAATCCTTTCCGCCGAGTTGCGCGAACGCGACTGTCGTGACCGCACACGCGCGGTTTCCCCTTTAGCACCCGCGGCGGATGCAGTAAAGCTAGATTCCACGGAACTGTCTGAGGATGACGTCCTGCAAAGAGTGGAAGAGCTGGTCGCGAAAAAACTGGCTGGAATCTAGACCTGCTTACCAAAAGGCACTAATTCGAACGGAAAAATCATGTCATCCCGAGCGCTTTTGCGAGGGACCTTACGTTGGATCGCATCGTCTATGCTGTCGGCGGGAGTAATATTCCCGTGGATGGCTGAGAAGTTGGCTCATCGTCGTAAGGTCCCTCCGTCTTCGCTGCGCTCAACGTGGGGATGACACACATTTTGGAAAAATAGTGCTGTAATCTTGCCCCTCAATCCCAAGTTGGGAAGATCGTGAAAAAAACTTCGCCCATCACAGACAAAGCATGCCCGCGGTGATATATACATTCCTGTCTTCCGTCAATGTGCTGGACTCACTTTGTGCTTTCGCAAGGTGAGGCTTCATGCTGTACTCGAAAACTCGATCGGCTGGTTTCGCCGGGCGAATCCCTAGCCTGCTGATGGTTTGTCTCTTGCTGTGTTGCTCCCTGCGCGCGCAGGACGCGTCCACGGGCGCGATCCGCGGGGCGGTAAGCGACATCAGCGACAGCCGCATCCCGATGGCGACGGTTGTTTTCGTCAATGTGGCCAAGGGAATCCGTTATACGGCTGTGACCGACGCTGAGGGGCGATTCAGCCTGAACCTGCTGCCTCCGGGAGACTACCAGGGCCGCGCGACAGCATCGGGCATGTCGGCACAGCAGACTCCACGCCTGCATGTGGACCTTGGGGTGGTAACGGCGGTGGACTTTAAATTGTCGCCCGCGGGAGCCAAGGAGACAGTCACGGTTTCAAGCGCACCGCCACTGATAGAACCTCAATGCAGTTCAATTTCTTCGGTGGTGACCGAACAGGAAATTAACTCGCTGCCTCTGAGCGGCCATCGCTATTCCGATCTCGCGCTATTGAACTCCGATGTGACTCAAGATCCGCGCGGGCTGACCTCGAGCACGAATGGAGACTTGGCCTTTGGCGGTATTCGCGGCTTTCAGTCCAGTTACCTGGTGGATGGCAGCGACAATAACAACGCATTTTTTGCGCAGGCCCGGGGACGATACCGCGAGCCTGACCAGTTTTCCAATGGCGTGGTGCAGGAATTCAGCGTGTCATCGAACACCTATTCGGCAGAACTGGGGCGGTCGGGCGGAGCAGTCGTGAACGTTATTACTAAGTCTGGGTCGAACCACTTCCACGGCACGGCCTTCGACAATTTTCGCGACAGCCTGTTCAACGCCCAACAACCTTTTACCGGCTCAAAACCGAAAGGACAGCAGGAGCAGTTTGGCGCGACCTTTGGCGGCCCACTAAAGAAAAACCGCGCGTTTTTTTTCGCGGGATATGACCAGCACGACTATCGGGCGCCGACGGTGGTGCAATTTGTAAATGGAAGCTCTCGCATCACGCCGCTTGCGGCGACCGGGCCGGTAACACCTGGCGACTATGAGCAGAGCGATGAGTCGCTCGTTTTCGCCAGCGCCGCCCAGCTTTCGGGCAGGCTGGCGTTTATCCGGCCAGGTTGCGGGGGAATACAGGCTTCCTGAAAATAGACTTTGCGCTTTCTCCCCGCGAGCAGCTAACGCTGCGCCTGAACACCTCGCACTATTACGGGACGAACAATGTTTTCGTAGATCCCACCAGTCCGCTCACCACCTATGGAATCTCCGACAATGGCAGCGAAAGCGTGGATACGCAGACGGGATCTTTGGCGCTGATGAGCGCTGTCTCGCCGCATCTGATAAGCCATTTGAGGGCGCAATTCTCTCGCGATCTGCAGAACTCGGGCAGCAACACGAGCGATCCGTTGACGAAGATATACAGCGTCATTGACGGCTTTGGACGCTCAAACATTCTTCCTCGCCAGGAACATGAACAGCGGATTCATGTCGCGGAAACTTTGGGCTGGGACAAAGGTCGCAGCTCCTGGAAATTCGGCGGCGACGCGCTGCTGAGCAAAATTTACGACTACTTCCCGTCGAATTTCGGCGGCGAATATATTTTTGATCCGATTAAAGTGGACCCGTTTACCTTCAAGCCGGAAATTGGCGGGCTGTATCTTACTGCGCTGCGCGCCTACGCTCACGCCGTTCCGCATTACTATTTGCAAAGCTTTGGCCCCGCGTATCAGCCATCCTGATACCAATGAATATGCTGCATTCTTGGTAGGATTCCATTCGTGTAACGGGCCACTTTGCGTTGAGTCTGGGAGTGCGTTACGATCTGCAAACCTTCAGCAAGCAGGGGTTGCTCACAAATCCGCTTTGGCCGGATTCCGGCAAGGTCCCCATTTGAAGCCATACAATTTCGCGCCACGAGGCTCGGTTTTGCGTATTCCCTCGGGAAACAACAGCCATTGGTGGTGCGCGGCGGTTACGGATTGTTTTATACGCGCATTCCACAGATTTATACGTCAGCGATCGCCACGGAAAATGGACTCTCTGACAGCCAGATTTTCCTGAATAACACGAACCCGGCGGCACGCGCGGTTTTTCCCGAATATCCGAAGGTGCTGGTGAATTGTGGGCTTGCCGCGGTTGGGTGCGACCTTCCGGCCAGCCTCGCACAGTATGCCGAGAGCGATATTTCCGCCTTCTCGCGGAATTTCCGCACGCCTGAGGTTCACCAGGCGAATTTGAGCATGGAAAAGCAGTTGAGCGAGCGGATATCGGGAAGCTCTCGTACACTTCCGTTCACGGCCAGAATTTGATTCGCGCGCGAGATGCGAACCTTGCCAGTCCGGTCAGCGTATCGTATCCGGTATATAACTCTTCGGGAATAAATTTGCTCGGATATTCCAATGTGGATTCATTTTCCACCTGGCAGATGACGCGCAGCATCAGTTGTCCATTTCCGCCCTGCATTAATCCATTGGCGCGTCCGGTTCCCGAGCTTGGCGCGGTGGATGTGTTTGAAAGCGCGGCTTCGAGCATTTATCACGGCTTAACGGTTTCACTGCGGCGTCGTATGGCGAATGGTCTGTACTTCCGCCTGGGCTACACGTGGGCGCACGCCGAGGACGATGGTCAGGATGCGCTAGTTGCAGGCAGTCCTGCGCTAGTGCAGAATTCGTTTTCTCCGAACTCTGAGAAAGGGCCGAGCGCTACCGATCAGCGTCACCGACTGGTGTTTTCCTGGATACTGACTCCGCGTCCTTTCGGCCACGGACAGCCGGTCTTGAGCAAACTCTTCAATGACTGGAAGGTGTCAGGAGTGATGAATTATGGCAGTGGGAGGCCGGTAAATCCGCAGGTGATCGGAGATCCCAACCAGGACGATGACAGCGCCAATGATCGTTTGCCTGGAGCCAGCCGCAATTCTTTTGTGGGGCCAAACTATTCGACACTGGACGTGCGCCTGAGCCGACAAATTTTAGCGCGTGGAAAATTCAAGCTCACCTTGATGGCGAACGCATTTAATGCGTTGAACCGCGAAAATTTGAAAATAGCTAGCTCGCAAAATGGCTTTCAGACCGCCGCCAGCCAATTCGTATTGACCGATAAATCTATTGGCGTCAATAATTTCCCAGCATATTATCAGCAGACGTCCAACTTTATGAAGCCTCTGGACACTTATGCCGCGCGGCAACTTGAGCTGTCATTGAAGGCCACTTTTTGACGCGAGGAATGAGAACGCGCTCGCGAAAACACCTGCTATCATTAAAATTTATGTGAGCCATCGCTCAATAACGCTTGACTTGGCAAGCAATCCTTGACATAACTATTTGCGGTTCCAACTTGGGACGAGTCGGGGGGTGTATCAGTTGGCCGAAGTCAGACTTCAAGAGGGCGAGTCCCTCGAGAACGCTCTTCGCCGCTTTAAACGGAAGGTACAACAGGAGGACATCATTAAGGAAGTAAAGCGTCACTCCTTCTACCTGAAACCGGGCGAAAAGAAGCGGGTAAAAGAAGCGTTGGCGCGGAAGCGCAGCCGCAAAAAGGCAAGGAAAGAGCAAGAGTAGCTGATTGTTTCAAGGGCCGTCCTCTTCATGGACGGCCCTTCCTTAATATCTTAATCGGTCGAAAGTTGTTGGGCATCATATCGCGAAGCGCAATGCCCACACCTTCAGGGTGTGGCGGGCCGAACCCAGGGGCAACTGTTCTAAAGATTTGAGGGGGGTGCGACAGACCTGCTAAAGGTGCGCCGCAGTGCGCATTCTTGTGCCGGATTAGTTTTAAGGGGAGCACTCCAAATGGATTTCCAGGACAAGGTACTGAAATGCTCGGACTGCGGGTCCGATTTCATCTTCACGGCCGGGGAACAGCTTTTTTTTCACGACAAACAGTTCAAGAATGAGCCAAAGCGCTGCCGCGAATGCAAGACCAAGCGGGCAGCAATGGTGGGGGCGGGGAACCGGCCGAACTCCATTCGAGTGGAAACCCATGCCGTTTGTTCGCACTGTGGCAAAGAGACCACGGTCCCATTTAAGCCCACCCAGGGAAGGCCAATTTTTTGCCGCGAATGCTTCCAGGGACGGCAGGCAGCCAGCGCCTGAAGAGCTGGCGATGACGGTTCAATCGTCAGTGTGAGAAGCTCGCAAGTGGCGACCGCTTAATTCTCCGAATCAAGTTCGGCTGGGAGAATTCGGGCCGTGCTGTCGTGCACGTCTCTCCGCGGGCTTGTCCATTTTATGAATCCCGTTTTGCAGAGCTTGTGCCTTCAATCCTGATCTTCAATCCTGATCCATGAATCTTTGCAAGTTCCTCCCGGCACCTGGCCTGGAACGCTAGTCATCTAGCTGTTCACCCCGCTCAACCTCTAAAACGCGGCGCGTCCTTTACAATGCTGATGTGACCGACGCAGTCCGCATAGGGATTCTGGGCGACTTCAACAAAGAATTCCGCTCGCACAACGCTACCAACGATTGCCTGCAACATGCCGCCAGTAAATTGGGTATTTCGCTGCATTTGGAATGGATCCCAACCTCGTCCCTGCTTCAGGGCCAAGGGGTAAAAGCGTTGGAGAGTTTCGACGGCCTTTGGGCTGCGCCGGGCAGCCCTTACAAGAGCTTCGACGGAATGCTGAAGGGCATCCAGTTCGCGCGGGAACGCGATTGGCCATTTCTGGGTACTTGCGGAGGCTTCCAGTACGCGTTGATTGAGTGCGTGCGCAATGTGCTGAACATCAAGGACGCCGATTCAGCCGAGAATAATTCCGGCTCGAAAAATCTCGTGATCTATCCGGTTGCGTGCGCCGTCCCGAATCAAGCGTCCGGAGCTCCCAAACTTTCCGGCGTGGTTCCTGAAATTCGCTTGCGGCCAGGTTCCTACCTGCAATCTTTTTATGGCAAGGACGTCGTCAGCGAAGAATATTTCTGCAATTTCGAAGTGAATCCGGAGTTCGAATGGGCCACCATCGAGGCTGGGCTGCCGGTTGTAGCGCGTGGCCCGCAAGGGGAGATTCGCGCCATCGAATCGCCCACTCATTTGTTCTATGTAGCCACATTATTTCAGCCCCAGCTTTCTTCCAAGCCGGGGCAATCCTCATCCGCTGGTGCTTGCATTCGTGCAGGCCGCCGAGGACTGGGGGAAAAAGAAGCTGGATGACAGTGTGCTCGAATAGGTTGGCGGCGGGGGCCGGTATTGTCTCTCTTTAAATGGCTCGCGTTTACTGTTTTGTGCTTCTTCGGGATTTATAATCATCTGGAGCGATAGGTGAATCTCTGCATAAATTCCTGTCATCAGAAAGAGTAGGAGGAAAATCATGGCGCACGAATTACCCGCCCTGCCTTACGACTATTCGGCCCTGGAGCCGATTATTGATGCTGCAACCATGAAGTTGCACCACGATATGCATCACGCCGCTTATGTAAAAAACCTGAACGCGGCCCTGGAAAAATATCCCAATCTACAGTCCAAGAGCGCTGAAGATTTATTGCGCGACCTGAGCGCGGTCCCGGAAGACATTCGCGGCGCCGTCCGCAACAACGGCGGCGGACATGTGAATCACAGCATGTTTTGGAAGATCATGAAGCCGAAGGGCGGTGGAGATCCAACTGGCCCGATCGCGGAAGCCATCACCAAAACTTTTGGCAGCTTTAAGGATTTCCAGACAAAATTCAACGACGCCGGAGCAAAGCAGTTTGGTTCCGGATGGGCATGGCTTGCCGGCAAACCAGGCGGCGAACTACAAGTGCTCAGCAGCGCGAACCAGGACAATCCCATGTCTCAGGGCCTGTTCCCCATCATGGGCAACGATGTTTGGGAGCATGCCTATTATTTGAAATACAACAACCGCCGTCCGGAATATTTATCCGCATGGTGGGGAGTCGTGAACTGGGAAGAAGTGAACAAGCGATTCGAAGCTTTCCGCTCCGTGCATCAGCCGGCGATGGCGGGAAGGTAATCTCTTAAGATTTTCTGCTCATGAGCGCCGGGTCTCCGACCCGGCGTTTTATTTTCTACATCAGCCACACCGCGTCCACATCCACAATCACCTGTGTTCGCGGAATTTTTCTGTTGCGCCGCGTAGCCGAGCATCGCGCGCAGCAGCGCGTTCAGTTTCTCTCGGCTCGGCGACTTCAGCACGAAGTGGTAACGATAATCCTGCTTCAGCCGGACAATTGGCGCTGCCGCCGGGCCCAGCACGCGAACGCCTTCATGCCGCGTCTTTTCAAACCACTCGCCCAGCTCCCCGACCATTGCAGCGCTTCATTCAGCTTTCGCTGCGCACCAGCACATTGGCCAGCGCGCTATAGGGCGGATAGTGCATCCAGCTGCGGAATCGCAGTTCTTTTTCGTAGAAACCGAAAAAGTCGTGCTGCGCCGCATATTGCACCGCGTAGTGGTCCGGAAAATAAGTTTGCAGCACGACTTTGCCCGGAGTCTGCGCCGCGCCCCGCGCGTCCTGCCACCTGGGTGAGCAGTTGGAATGTTCGCTCCGCCGCGCGGAAATCCGGAAAGCCGAGCGCCATGTCCGCGCCCACCACGCCGACCAGCGTCACGCCGTGAATGTCGTGCCCCTTGGCGATCATCTGCGTACCACCAGCATGTCGAGTTCGCCTTCGTTCGAGCGCGTTCAGCGTGCGCTCGAAATCCTCGTGGCCGCGCACGGTGTCGCGATCCAGGCGCGCGATTCGTGCCTGCGGGAAACATTCCATGCAGCAATTCTTCCAACTTCTCCGAGCCGGTTCCGAGGAAATACACGTACTCGCTGCCGCACTGCGCGCAAGCCTTCGGCACCGGCGCCATGAATCCGCAATAGTGGCACTCCATGCGTTGCGCGCTTTGTGATGCGTCAGAGCAATGGCGCAATTTTTGCATTCCAGTGTCTTACCACAGGCGCGGCACAGCACGACCGGCGAATATCCGCGGCGGTTGAGCAGCACCATCACCTGCTCTTTGCGCTCCAGCCGCTCCGGATTTCCTCCGCCAGTTTGCGCGAGATGACCTGCTCGTGTCCGGTCTCCTGGAATTCCTGCCGCATGTCGATGATTTCAACTTCCGGCAGTGGACGCTTCTCCACCCGATCCCGCAACTCGAGCAGATCGTACTTGTTCTTCTTCGCGTTGAAGTACGACTCCAGCGAAGGCGTCGCCGAGCCGAGCACCACCGCCGCATTGGCCATCTTCGCCCGCATCACAGCCACGTCGCGCGCGTGATAACGGGGCATCTCTTCCTGCTTATAGGAAGAATCCTGCTCTTCATCCACGATGATCAGCGCGAGATCCGCGACGGGGGCAAATACCGCCGAGCGGGTGCCCACGGCTATCCGCGCCTCGCCTCGCTGGATGCGATGCCATTGCTCTGCGCGTTCTTTGTCTGACAACGCGGAATGCAGGATGGCGACTTCCTCTGCCGAAAATCTGGTGCAGATCAGCGGCGACCGCCGGAGTGAGGCCGATCTCCGGGCACCAGCAGGATGGCCGACGACCGGCTTCCAGCACGGAGTGCATGGCGGCCAGATAGACAGCTGTCTTCCCCGAACCGGTAACGCCATGCAGCAAGCACCGACTAAATTTGCGGATTCAACGCTTTCTGGATGTACTCAGCGCCTTTTTTTGCGCGCGTTGAATTGAAATCGAATTTGGAAGGACGGGTTTGTTTGGGAAATGGTGAAATCCGCCGGCTGTTCCAGCAGTTCCACCAGCCCTCGTTTCACCAGCGTTTGCCAGCGTTGTGCGAGGCACGGCGAGCTCCGCAGGCTTCGACTGCAATTTTCCTTCTGCGCCGTGAGGGCCACGATCATCCTCTGGTTCGCATTCAGCTTGCCCTCGACATTCTTGAGTACTGCCACCCTTATGGTCCGAGTGGCGTCCGCGCATCGGATAATGTCCTCGCGGGTTGATCCATTTCTTCGCACCATCCCCCCGGGCAGGGCTTTCGTTCGAGCTTTCGACCAGGACCGCAGGCTCACTCTTCACGCCGTTTCGTCGTGGGCAAGGAAATCCAATATCGGATCTCAACCATATGCTCCTCCGGAGTTTTGTGCGAGCGAAGCGGCGAGCCTCCGGTACTCGTTTCAAAGAGCATGTTGTGGCCCTGCTCTGTGATGCGGTAACCGATAGTGCGTTTGAACTCCGCATTCAGGGGCAGCATCGTTCTGAAAACTTCGCCCGACTGGCGCAAGGTAATATCCAGCGATCCATTTTCCGAGCTGCAAAAGTTGCTCGTCGAGGACCGGGGTGGCATCGAGCACGGTGAGAATGTTCTTGGTTTTAACGCTTGGTTTGCGGTCGTGCAATTCGGTAACGATGCCCGACAGCCGCTGCTGCCGGAAGGGAACCAGCACGCGCCCGCCTACGACTGGGTGCATGCCTTCCGGGATGCTGTACGAGAAGACAGTATCGAGCGGCACGGGAAGCGCGATGTCGCAGAATGCTGGCATGCAAATGGAAGGATAAACCACGGCGCGATTGTCGCGGTTGCGGTGAGAAACAGAGTGGCTATTCCGTCGGTTTCGCCGGCATGGGCAAGCCTAGTTCCCTCATCACCATCTGCAAATCCTTCCATGTTTCTTTCTTCTGCCGCGGATCGCGTAGCAGAAAGGCCGGATGGTAAGTGACCGCGAGCTTGGTACCTCGGAAATCATACCAATGTCCGCGAAACTCAGACATGGGCGCGTTGATGGCGAGCAAAGTTTTCGCGGCCACGGCGCCCAGCGCAACAATCGCTTTCGGTTTTACCACGGAGATCTGACGCATCAGGAACGGCGAGCATGTTTCGCATTCGTCGCGTTCCGGCTGGCGATTCCCGGGCGGGCGGCATTTGATGATGTTCGCGATGTACACCTCTTCGCGGCTCAGGCCCATGGCTTTGATCATGTTGGTGAGCAGCTGTCCCGCGCGGCCCACGAACGGCTCGCCCTTCATGTCTTCATCCGCGCCTGGAGCTTCACCGATAAACATCAAATCCGCATTCGGATTGCCCACGCCAAAGACGATCTGTTTGCGGCCCTGCTTGTGCAGCGGGCAACGCGTGCAATCGCCAATGTCCTCGCGAATGATTTGCAACCCGCGGACGGGATCCTGAACATTGGTTTCAGGATTTGAACTTGCGGCAAGAGACGAGTTTTCTTCACGAGCAGCAACGGCTAGGCTAGCTTTGGCTCTGGGCATCTCTTCTATTGGTTCCTGTCTTTGTGCGGAGTCCCGCTCTGTCTGGAGCGAAGTGACAACTTCTGACGACGCCGGTTCGCGCCGGTAAAAATCATAAATTCCAAGATCGTTGTAAAAGCGTATGCGGTCGGCAATGGCTTGCCGCATTTCCGGATCGGTGACGGAAGGCATGGAAGGTTATCTTAATGCAAAATGAAGAGAAAAACAGGAGATGTTGAAGCGATCGACAATGGAGAGACGGACGTCCTCGCCCGGCGGGTATTAAGCAGTTTCGATGGCAGCGCGCTTTTTCAGTTCTACGATGGAATCCAGCACGCGTTGCGCCACTTCCCACTTTGTGGTTTCGGGAACCTCGATTGCTTCATCGCGGGTGAGAATGGTGACTGCATTGCGCTCGGAGTCAAAGCCAATGCCCTTGCGGGAGACATCATTGACGACGATAGCGTCAAGAGCTTTGGAGGCCAGCTTTTTCCGCGCGTTCTCGAGCACGTTTTCGGTTTCAGCGGCAAATCCAATGATGAGTTGGTTTTGCTTTGCCCGCGCGAGACCGGCCAGAATATCCGGCGTAGGCTCCAGATCTAGACTCATTGGCCCACTCGTCCGCTTGATCTTTTGCGCTGCTGCGGCTTTGGGGCGATAGTCAGCCACGGCAGCGGTCTTGATGACAATGGAGGCCTTGGGCAGGAGATGTAAAACGGCTGCATGCATCTCTTCTGCGGACTCCACCTGCGTAACCTCCGCCGCGCCCGGCGGAGTGATCGCGGTCGGCCCCGTAACCAGCAAAACCCGCGCCCCGCGCCGCAATGCGGCCTCGGCGAGAGCGTATCCCATGCGTCCGCTGGAGCGGTTGGTGAGGTAACGCACGGGGTCAATTTTTTCCCTCGTGGGCCCGGCCGTAATCAGCACGGTTTCTCCGGAGAAATCCTGCGCTGCGCCTAAAGCCTCTAATGCGGCGGCAACAATCGCTTCATTGCTGGCCAGGCGTCCCGTGCCAACCATGCCGCAAGCCAGGTAGCCTTCGCCGGGCTCCACAACCCGGACTCCGCGCTTGCGCAGAATTTCAATGTTGGTTTGAGTCGCCGCGTGCTCCCACATATTTACATTCATGGCGGGAGCAACGACGACGGGGGCGGTGGTCGCAAGATAGAGCGTACTCAGAAAGTCATTGGCAATGCCCTGCGCGAATTTGGCGATAACGTCGGCAGTAGCGGGCGCGACCAGCAAGGCGTCAATTGCCTGCGCAACGGCAATATGCTCGACCGCAGAGTCAATGTTGGGCGGCTCCGCGCCCGCGGAAAATAAATCGGTGATGACTTTTTCGCCGGAGAGCGTCGCAAAGGTGAGGGGGCGGATAAATTCCTGTGCGGCGGCAGTCATGACGACCTGCACGTGAATGCCGCGCTCTTGGAGAAGACGCACAACTTCGGCAGCCTTATAAGCCGCGATGCCACCGCTGACGCCAAGGGCTATTTTCATGATGACGGCTGGGGACGATAGATTGCCATCCCGCGAATAATCTCGTGAACCCGTGAACCAAGATCCCGCTTAGTCCGGCAGAATGCCCTTATTGTCGAGGATCTCCGCCGGGGCTTCCATTGCGGGACTCGGCAGTTCGGGGATGAGCCACTTTACTTTGCCGGCCCGGATTTCATCCTGCGCGATGCGGCAAGGCTTGCGTGAGCCGGTATCAATCACCGGGGGCGCGCCACCCTGCAACTGCCGCGCGCGGCGGGCCGCTACCAGGATGTAACGATAATTGCTGTCGAACCCATCAATTAACTTCATAATTGTTCTCCCCGCGTTACCTTTCGCTCGGTACTACTTCCTTGAACGAAGCCAAAATCGGCTGCACCCGGTTGCGAACCACTTCCAGTTCGAGCAGGCATGAGTCGGTCTTTGCCAGAAGCGCTTTCTGTTCCCCTGAAAACATTTGGATGCCGGAGCGTTTGAGCCGTTCCCCGAGCAGGATCGCCTTTAACGCTTCGACGGATTCCTCCAAACGGTCGTTCACTAAAATATATTCGTACTTGAAATAATTCTCAATCTCCCGGGTGGCCGTGACCAAACGGCGCTGGATCACTTCCTCGGAATCAAGCCCGCGGTTGCGCAGCCGCCACTCCAGTTTTTCACGGTTGGGCGGAAGAATGAAAATACTGACCGCCTCCGGCAGTTTACGCTTGATCTGCTCCGCGCCCTGAACGTCAATATCCAGCAGCAGGTCGTGATGGTTCTGTTGCGCCTCCTGAAAAAACCGCCGTGCTGTCCCGTAATAGTTGCCGAAGACATTGGCATGTTCGAGAAATGCGTCCTTTTCGATCATCTCCTCGAATTGTGCGCGGGAAACGAAAAAATATTCGCGTCCATTCTGTTCGCTGCCGCGCAGCGGGCGAGTAGTGTAGGAGACGGAAAAATCCAGTCCGGGTACAATTTGCCGCACTTCATTCACCAGCGTGGATTTCCCCGAACCGGAGGGCGCCGAGATGATGAATACGATGCTCATTCTTCGATAGTTATTCCACATCGGCTACTATTCAACGTTCTGTGCCTGCTCGCGGGCCTTTTCGATTTCTGACTTGATGGCCAGCCCCATTTCCGTGACCTTCAGCGCTTCCCCTGCCAGGCCGGAAGTCTTGGAGAGCAGCGTGTTGGCCTCGCGGTTCATCTCCTGCAACAGGAAGTCAAGCTTCTTGCCCACTTCGCCGCCTGCGTCAAGCAATCCCAGAAAATGCCCGATGTGCGTATTCAAGCGGACCAACTCCTCCTGAATGTCGCTGCGGTCCACAAGCAGCGCCGCCTCTTGGAGCATCCGGTCGGGGTCGGCCTGTGAACCAATGAGTTCCTGCATGCGGGTTTTTAACTTCGCCAGATAGTTTTGCAGAATCGCGTGCCGATGTTGCTCCACGCCCTGCGCGGCTTTGCGCACCTGCTCCATACGTTCTCTTAAGTCACGCTCAATGCTGCGCCCTTCTTCTTCCCGCATCTGGTTGAGCCGGGTAAAGGCTTCGCTCGATTTCGCAAGCACGGCAGCTTCTAATTCCTCAGGATGCGACGGCGCAGAATTCTCCATGGCACCCGGCGTGCGAAGAATCACGTTAAGGTCCGGTTCCGCAGCCAGGCTGAACTCCGCAGCCGCAGCGCGGAAGGTTTGAATGTACGCGCCGACGAGCGCCTTGTTCAACGCCATGGATTCACCGTTGGCCCGTTCCAGGCTCAGCGTCAGCTCCACGTGGCCGCGTCCTAAGTGTTCTTTCACCGCGCGGCGCAGCTTCATCTCCAGGCCATCTGTCTCTGAAGGCATGCGGAAGTGCAAATCCAGAAAGCGATGATTCACCGATTTCAAGGACAAGGAAAATCCCACCTGCCCGTTGGCTTGTCCTTTCACCTGCGCGTAACCGGTCATGGAGCGAATAGGCATAATCGAGTGAATCAGGCTTCCGTTTTCTGGGGCTCCGCCTCTACGAACTGTAAATCATACAGCCTGCGATAGGTGCCAAACTTCTTCATTAATTCATCGTGCGTGCCCATATCGGAAATCGTGCCGTCTTCGATCACCACAATCCGGTCGGCGCGCCGCACGGTGGAAAGGCGGTGCGCGATCACAACCACCGTCCGTCCTGACATTAAATTATGCAGCGCGGACTGCACCAGCGTCTCCGATTCCGTGTCGAGCGCGGAAGTGGCTTCGTCAAGAATCAGAATAGGCGCGTTCTTCAGCAACGCGCGGGCAATGGCAAGGCGCTGACGCTCTCCTCCGGAAAGACGCAGTCCTCGTTCACCGATGACCGTGTCGTAACCATCGGGAAATTCCATGATGAAGTCGTGCGCGAGGGCCGCGCGCGCAGCGTCCTCGACGTTTTTTTGCGGAATGGAAGGCTGACCGTATGCGATATTGTTGCGCACCGTATCGTTGAAAAGAACTGTGTCCTGAGTAACAATCCCGATCTGCGCACGCAGAGAAGCAATGCTGACCTCGCGGACGTCGTTGCCATCCAGCAGCAGCCTGCCGGCCGTCACATCGAAGAAGCGTGGGATCAGGTGTACCAGCGTGCTTTTTCCCGCGCCGCTTGATCCAACGACCGCCAAAATTTCTCCCGCTTTCACTTCCAGATTAATGCCGCGCAGAATATCGCGGCTGTCTTCGCTGTTGCCATTGCCATTGGTTCCGTAGGAAAATGTCGCATTCTCAAAAACAATATTACGAGAAAATTTCGGAAGCTCTTTCGCGCCGCGCTTTTCTTTGACCTCGTCTTCGCTATCCATGAACTTGAATATTTCGGACGAAGCTCCCAGTGCCTGCTGAAAATTATTGTTAAACAGCGCAAATTTTCGCACCGGGTCGTAGAGCTTAAAAACTGCAACGATAAACGCAACAAACATTCCCGGGGACATTACATGGTGGGCGATTTCGTTGCGGCCCACAAGCAACAGGAGGGCAATAGCGATGGCGCCAAAAATATCCATGATTGGCGAACTGAGCGCCGCCGCCGCCACCGAGCGCAGGTTCGCTCCAAACAATTTGTGCGCCGCCTTGCGGAAGCGCGTAATTTCCCAGGACTCCATGCCGAAGGCTTTTACGATGCGGTTCCCGGTGATCGCTTCGTGCAGAATGTTCTGGATGTCCGCCAGCTTGTCCTGCCCGGTGCGGGTGGTGCGGCGGACCTTGCGTCCAATCTTGCCCGCGGAATACAAAATGACGGGCACAAACAGCAGAAGCAGCCATGCCAGGCTTTTGCCCAGCACTACCGCCAACGCGGCGGTAAATAAGAACGTAAAAAACTGCTGGAGAAATTCCGAAAGCACGCTGGACATCGCAAACTGCACGCGTTCAATGTCATTCACGATCGTAGAGATCAGAGTTCCCGTAGTGTGCTTCTGAAAAAACGCCGCGGAACGTCTGAGCACGGATTCGTACAAATGATTGCGCAGGTCGGTAATCATCCCGAACCCGGCAAAATTCACCAGGTAAGTCCCGGTGTAATCGCAAAGTCCCTTCAGGATGGTGGACGCGACGAAGGCGTAAGCAACAATGCTCCACGCGCTGTTCTGCAAATGGGCGGGCACGAATCGTTGAAGATAAATAATGTGATGGCTGCCGGGAACGGTGAACAGCTTGATATCGTTCGCGCCTGATGCGGGATTCAATACGCGATCGAGAATTGGGCCGACCAGCAACACGCGAAAGGCGTCGAGCAGGCCGACGCCAGCCATCAGCACGACCGATAAAATGAATTGCCACCAGTAGGGAATTACATACCGCACCAGCCGCGTCAGTTGCCGCATGAGGGTCTCCCCATGCCTACGCGGACGGGCTTTGCTGAAATGAACACTGGAAGTTAGGCATTATTCTACTTCACAAGAGCGGTGCGCGCCGTCTACTTAGGGCTATCACGGTGGTTCACCTTCATCCGGTACCCCGCCTTCTTCAGTCGCGCGCCCACGTCTTCGGCGATCATCACGGAACGGTGTTGTCCCCCGGTGCAGCCAAAAGCGATGGTGAGGTAGCTCTTGCCTTCATGCACGTAATGCGGGAGCAAGTAGATCAGCAGATCTGAAATGCGCTGGATGAATTCCCGGCTTTGGGGGAAACTTCGAATGTACCGCGCAACCTTCGGATGGCGTCCCGTGAGGTTCCTGAACTCGGGAACGAAGTGCGGGTTGGGCAGAAAGCGCACATCGAAGAGCAAATCCGCGTCTTCGGGGACTCCGTGACGGAAGCCAAAGCTGACGCAGGAGACAAGGATATTTTTGCCGGATTGCTGCTTCTGGAAGCGTTCTGTTACATGCGCGCGCAGCTCGTGCACGTTGAACTTGGTGGTGTCAATCACCAGGTCGGCAAGATCGCGAATCTTCCGCAGGTGCCTGCGCTCTTCGGAGAGCGATGCTTTCACCGAGTTATGCCGCCCCAGCGGATGCGGCCGCCGCGTTTCACTGAAGCGGCGCAGGAGCACCGCGTCGGAAGCTTCAAGAAACAGGACCTTCGTGGGAATGATCCGGCGCACGGATTTCACAATGGCGGGGAGTTCTTCCAACTGGCTGCCCTCGCGCACGTCCACGACCAGAGCGGTTTTTTCGATTTCGGAGGAAGGCCCAATCAGTTCGGCAAAGCGTGGAATAAGCCCTACAGGAAGATTGTCCACGCAGTAGTAGCCGAGGTCTTCAAAGGCCTTGAGCACCGACGCCTTGCCTGATCCGCTCATCCCAGTAATCACGACCAGTTCGCCCTGCGAGCGGCCGTCATGAGGAACAGTATTGTGGGCCAGAGTCTGAAACTTACCTTTGATTTTTTTAATCACTTTCGGAGGCGCCATTGTGGTGATCTTAGCAGGGCGTCCATGGGCACGCCAATTGAGCGGTTGCGTTTCGCCAAGATACTGAGGGATATTGCGCCCGAATCAGAACTGAGTCCCCGGGGACTAGGGAGGATTGCCCACCTCACCGGGTTCTTCCTTCACTTTCTACAGCCTGCGCGGGATGGAAAAAGGCATGGCCCGACCTTACTCTGTACTTTGACGCCATTACAGGAGAACTAATCTTATGAAGTCTTTCGCCAGGATCGTAATGTTTTTTGCTTTGCTGCTTGCATTCACGGGCCTTGGTTATTCGCAGGACAACAGCCAGCCGTCATCCGCCAGCCAGAGCGCCAAACAAGATATGAAGGACGCTGGGCACAGCACCAAGAACGCGGCAAAAAGCACGGGCCATGCCGCAAAGAAGACAGGTCACACAGTAAAGAAGGAGACCAAGAAAAGGGCGGATACGAGGCGCGGAGAAAGTAAGCAGGGCACGAAAAAAGTTGAGGACAAAACGAAGCCTTCGTCCGAGGATTCCATCCGTAGTTGCCAAGGCTTAGGTTCAGCGCTTGAGTAGCGCCGCAAAAAATTTAAAGCCTCAATTCCGCGTCGCGCCAAACTTCGCCGGCAAACCCGTGTCCGGCGCCGGGGTAGATTTGTATTTCGTACGGCTGTTCTCGCCGTTCCAACAATTCTTTAAGATCGTAAGCCTCTTGCACCGGCACCGTAGTGTCCGCTTCGCCATGCAGGATCAAGACCGGGCAAAGCCTCCGCATGAACAGCTTGATCTCTTTCGGGAAGCCTCCAAAAACTCAACCACCGCCTGCACCCGGTTATCGAATGCTGCCATGGTAAGCGCAAGGTAAGCTCCAGAGAAAATCCGAGCAAGCCAATCCGTTTGGCGTCCACCTGCGGCTGATGCTCCACAAAATTCATCGCTTCCCAAATCGTCTTTAGCCATGCTGGTGAATTACGCAGGATCGTTGCTTTATCATTCACGCGCTCGTCGCCGGTGCGGTCGAAGTAGTGGAGCACATAAACGGCAAATCCCTGTCGAGCCAGCGTAGTGGCAGGCTCTGCCATGCTCATGTGGCCTCCGCCTGAACCGTGCAGGCCGATGACTGCGGGAAAACGCTGTGCTTCACTCGGTACCTCACTTTCGGGGAGAAAGCAATCCATACGAATGTCTTTGCCGCCGCATTGCAGGATTGTCTGGGATTCGGAGACGGAAAACATGAACGGGATTTGACCCTTAACCAACCGGCTGGTGTTCGTCGGCCAATTTTCGCAGTGACTCTTCATACGGCGCCTTCGCGATTCCATGTTCGGTCACGATCGCCGTCACATACTTCGCGGGAGTCACGTCAAATGCGGGATTCTCTACCTGCGCCACATCCGGAACCATTTGCTTCCCGGCGATGTGAGTGACTTCTTTCGCGCTCCGCTGTTCAATGGGAATCTTGCTGCCATCGGGAGTTTGCATGTCAATCGTCGAAAGCGGCGCGGCAACATAAAAAGGAATGCCATGCTCCTTGGCAAGAACCGCGACCGTGTAAGTTCATCTTGTTGGCGACGTCGCCGTTCGCGGCAATCCGGTCAGCGCCCACAACGATTGCGCCAATCTTGCCTTGCCGCATCATCGCGCCAGCCATGTTGTCGGAAATAACCGTGGTGGGAATATTGTC
>CAWHQK010000009.1:0-55327 GCA_963831435.1 uncultured Acidobacteriota bacterium | reverse complement strand
ATTTCGAACACGATCATTCCTGCTGGAGCTTATTCTTTCTATTTCATCCCGGAAAAAGACGCGTGGACGTTCGTGATTAATAAGGACGTAACGGCGGGCGCGCCGTATAACCAGCAGCAGGATCTGGCGCGGAAAAAGATGTCGATGGAAAAGTTGGAAGACGCCGGACCGCGCCTGAACATTTATTTTGGACACTTGGCACCGAAGCAATGCACCATGCGCGTGGACTACGGCAAGGTCAGGGCTGTCGGAGATGTGATGGAGCAGTAATGTGCGGTTGAAGACCGCGTAGGTGACGCTTTGACTGATTTCCTAGAACAATCCGATCAGGACATGTCCGATCAAGATAGCTTCGAACAACGCCGGTCGGCGGGGCGAAGGAGATTCCTTAAAACCAGCGCGCTGGGCGTATCGGCTGCCGCCCTATTTCCATCCCTCGCGGCACGTGCGGAAGGAGCTCGACCCGAGGGGGGCAACCAAACTCAGCCTTCTGAGGTCCACCCATTTGAACTGGATGAAGTCACCGTTGCCGAATTGCAGAATGGAATGGCGGCGGGAAAGTTCTCATCCCATGAACTGGCCCGGAAGTATCTTGCCCGCATAGATGAAGTGGATAAGCATGGCCCGGCGCTCAACAGCCTGATTGAGTTGAATCCGGACGCTCCATCCATTGCCGACGCTCTGGATAAAGAGCGCAAGGACAAGGGGCCGCGGGGACCGCTACACGGCATTCCTGTCGTCATCAAAGACAACATTGATACAGGCGACCGCATGCAAACGACCGCTGGGTCACTGGCATTGCTGGGGTCACGCGCGGGGAAAGATTCTTTTGTGGCGCGCAAGCTGCGCGAAGCCGGCGCTGTCATTCTAGGTAAAACCAATCTTAGCGAATGGGCCAATATTCGCTCCAGCCATTCGACCAGCGGGTGGAGCGGGCGGGGAGGCCTGACGAAAAATCCTTACGCCCTGGATCGCAATGCTTGCGGCTCGAGTTCGGGAACTGGAGCGGGAGTATCGGCAAATCTTTGCGCGGTCGGAGTAGGGACGGAGACCGATGGATCGGTGGTGTGTCCTGCTTCGGCGAATGGATTGGCGGGGATGAAGCCGACCGTGGGACTGATCGGCCGCTCTGGAATTATCCCGATCGCTCATAGTCAGGACACGGCGGGCCCAATGGCCAGGACCGTCAGCGACTTGGCAATTCTTTTTGACCGCCCTGGCGGGATTCGACTGAACGAGATCCGGCTACGGCGGAGATGAAATCGAAGCCGGCATTGGATTACACAAAGTTTCTGGATGCCAAGGGCCTGCGCGGCGCACGGCTGGGCGTGGCGCGAAAATATTTTGGCTTTCACGATGCGACCGAAGTACTGATGAACAATGTCATCGAGGAGATGAAGCGGGAGGGCGCTGTGATCGTGGATCCGGCGGACTTGCCCTCATTTGGGAAATTTGATGACAGCGAGCTAACAGTGCTGCTCTACGAACTGAAAGCTGACTTGAATGCATATCTTGCAAACAGGCCTGACGCCGCGGTGCATTCATTGAAAGACGTAATTGAGTTCAATGAGCGCAACAAAGAAAAAGAACTGCAATATTTCGGCCAGGATTTATTTTTGAAAGCAGAAGAAAAAGGGCCGCTGACCAGCAAGGAATACGTGGATGCGCTCGCCGCCAACCATCGCCTTTCGCGCCAGGAAGGGATTGACGCGGTCATGGACAAGTACAAGCTGGATGCCATCATTGCTCCGACCGCAGGGCCGACATGGATTACGGATTTAGTGGATGGCGATCACGTGGTGGGCGGAAGTTCGAACGCGGCGGCGGTGGCGGGGTATCCGGACATCACCGTGCCCGCTGGCTACATTTTTGGATTGCCGGTGGGGATTTCATTTTTCGGACGGGCCTGGAGCGAGCCCATGCTGATCAAGATTGCATTTGCGTTCGAGCAGATGACGAAGACCAGAAAAGCCCCGCAATTTCTTCCCACGGTAAAACTCTAGTCATTCGTAGCGCAGGGCCTCGATGGGATCGAGGTTTGCCGCGCGCAAAGCAGGAAACATTCCACTGCAAATGCCGACCACAGCAAGAATAACGGTAGCAATAATCAGAATTTGGGGGGCTACAATCAGGCGAATGTCTCCGGCTTCCGCATGTTGCGCCATCGCACTGTAGAAGGTCAGTCGGCCCACGGATAACGAGATAATGTAGGACAGTATGATCCCAAAGACGCCGCCGATACCGGTAATGACCATGGCTTCGGCGAGAAATTGAAATAAGATGTCGCGCTTGCGCGCGCCGAGGGCCTTCTCTACTCCGATTTCCCGCGTACGCTGCGTCACGGAAACCAGCATGATGTTCATCAGCCCGATTCCGCCGATGGCGAGGGTGATGGTGCCGATGAATCCGAGAAAGAAATTTTCAGTCCCAGAGTGATAATGCTGAATTGCGAGAGCTGCTTTTGCGCGTCAAAATAAAAACTGCTCGTTCATCATCGGGCTTAAAACTTTGTGTGTGCAGCCAATGAACTGCGAACCGTCTTGGTGAGAGCGTTGTGGTCGAGCCCTTCAAAGTCGAGCCAGATGCCGCCCAGATAGTAGTTGTTTTGCAGGGAGTCCATGGAGTTGAAAGGGATATAAACGACGCGGTTGATGTCGTTGTCCGCCTCCTGCATGCGAGGTTGCAGAACACCGACCACCTGAAAGGAAACGCCGTTCACGCGAATGTACTCTCCCAGGGCAGGCATGCCAGAGAATAACTTGTCTTTTGCTTCGGATCCCAATACTGCGAGGTGAGCGTGAGAGTTATTGTCTTGCTCATTAATAAAGCGCCCATCGTCCACGTCAAGGTTCCAGATGGTTTCGACGGAGGGATCCACTCCAAAAGTAGTAAAGCTGAAAGAGCGCGCATCCGGACTGCACCGTGGTGGACATATCGGATTGACGAGAAACGTGTCGGACCAGGGGCACGACATTCTGCAACAGTTCAACATCTTTGTTGGTAAACCGGACAGGCGTGCCTGCTTTGTTGCCGCCTGCCTGTTGCGAGGTACGTCCGGCAAAAATGCCGACGGCGCGGTCGCCGTAACTCTCAAATATGTTGTTGATGGCGTTCCCGAACCCTTGACCATACGCGAGAAGAAGCACAACCGTGGCAATGCCCCAGGCCATCCCAAGAATGGTCAGGATGGTCTTGCGCATATCGTGGCGCATGGCGCCGTAGGCTTGCTGTAGCAAATCGCGCTTCATAATTTATTTCTAAGCTTTTCTTTATTTTATTGCTGATCTATTCAGTTCCGAGCTCACTCCTTGCGAAGGGCCTCCACCGGTTGCAACACGGCGGCTTTGTGCGCCGGATAAAGGCCGGCGGCGATTCCCGCTATGGCGAGCGAGCCGATGGCCAGGATTGCGGTTGAAGCAACCAGCCTGGGGGTGTCGAACCCCGGAGGCTGCGGCAAAGTGGCCAGTCCCGCCATGATGGCCCATGCTCCGCCCATTCCGATGAGCCCGCTCATAATGGTCAGGAATGCGCCTTCCACGAAAAACTGGAACATAATGCTGCGCTTAGTGGCGCCCAAAGCTTTGCGCAGGCCGATTTCGCGGGTGCGATCCGCGACCGCGACCAGCATGATGTTGATGATGCCGATGGCGCCCAATGCCAGCGTGACCAGCCCTACGCTGCCCAGAAAATCATTCATGGCGTCAAAGATTTTGCCGATCTGATCCACGCTGCGAATAGTGTCCCATTCGTCGAACGCGTCCTCATCCTTGTAATCAAAGCCGTGATTTTTCGCGATTACTTTGTGCACTTCCAACTTTGCGGTTTCATGCAACTCACGCGACACCGGCTGATAGTTCAGATAACTGATGGCGTCGGTCAGCTCTCCGACGTTGGTGGGGGGGAAATATTGCCGCATGACGCTAAAAGGAACAAACATGCGGAGGTTTTCCGTGCTGTTGTCGCCGCGTCCGGTGCGCTGGAGGGTGCCGATAATCTGGAAACGGACGTCGTTAAGCAAAATAAAACTGCCTACAGCGGGACGGCCAGGAAAGAGCAGGCGGCGGGCTTCGTCTCCAATAACTACGACGGGGCGCTTCTGGCCGTTGTCGAGATCGTTCAGCCAGCGGCCCTCGGAGATCGGGATATAGCGGATTTCGCGAATGTCAGGGGGAGCGCCAATCAACTGGCCGCTGCTCTGGAAATAGTCGCTGACGG
Organism: uncultured Acidobacteriota bacterium; assembly: GCA_963831435.1. Classification (GTDB taxonomy): domain Bacteria; phylum Acidobacteriota; class Terriglobia; order Terriglobales; family Acidobacteriaceae; genus JAICKN01. The sequence continues at coordinate 51,112 of CAWHQK010000009.1, read as the reverse complement.
CGCGGACGTCGTTACGCTGGATGAGCGGGGCAACCAACTTCACATCCGGGCAGGAAGCGGCTATGTCGAGGTAGTCGCGGTAAGTCAGGTAATACCACTTCATGCTGGTGAAGCTGCCGTTCAGCACCGGGGCGCGGCCACCCCAGATGAACATGACATTTTCGCCTAACTCATTGAATTGCTTCTTATTGCCGGAGCGAAAGCCTTCGCCGAGTCCCACCAGAAGCAGCAAGGATCCGACGCCCCAGGCGATTCCGAACATCGTGAGAAATGAACGCAGTTTATGCGCCCAAAGGGTGCGGAAAGTTTGCGCGAAGATTTCAAGGACAGCCCGCATAGGAGACTACAAGTCCAATCCTGATTTTATGATACGTGAGACGCAGTAAATGTGTTCCGGATATCGGAACGCATGCCATTCGACATCCCTAATTATTAGACGCTGCTACGCATGGCGATATGCGGAATTTTTCTCCGGGATTGAGCGGAGAATTCTTTGTTGTTTTTGCCCCGGAGACTAGTTGCGAATGTCGGCCATAAGTTGCTCAACTTCAGCCTTCAAGTCGGCGGTCAAGGGAAGCAGCGGGAGGCGTCCCGTGCCGCCAAAATAGCCATTCAGATCCATTGCATACTTAATGGCGGGAATGCCCAATTCGCCACCCACACGCTGGGCGGCTTTGAAGATGCGTTCTTGTTTCAATGCCGCGAGTTCATCGTCGCCTTCTTTTCGGGCTGCGTAGACCTCAAAACATGCGGTCGGGGCGCAGGTGGCGAAGGCCAGAATCCCGCCGACCGCTCCGGCCTGAAGGGATGGATCGAATTTTTGCGCGGCTCCGGCAAGCAATTGGAAGCCAACTTCTTTCTGGCGCGTCTTCATGCCTGCGGTGATTTTGACCGCCGCGGAAGATGGTTTCTCGGTGGCTCCGGACAATGCGGCAACAGAAACGAGGTCCCCGCCCTGATTTTCGCTTCCCACAGAGGCGCGCAACATGCGCGGCGTTACTGCCTCAAAAATTTCCGTGACCGTGGCTGTGCGTTTTATATGACGCGTGGCTTCAACAATTTTGCGGATTTTATCCACGTCTCCACTCGACTCTTTAATTCCAATGATGTTGGGATGTGCGGCCAGTTCAATCACAACCTCCGCCGGCATATCGTATGCGGTGAGAGGCGGCACGTTGTAAATCATTACGGGCAGGGGTGAGCGGTCGGCCACAAAGCGGTAAAACGCCAACAGGCTCGCAGGCTTCATTTGCTGACGATAAAAATGCGGCGTACGCACCAGGGCGACGTCGTAACCCAGTTGGGCGGCGTATTCGGTGAGCCGCAAAGTTTCCACGGCAGACTCAATGCCGGTACCCGCGACCAGCACTTTATGCGGCGCAGCCGCGGCCCGGGCCGTTTTCAGGACTTCGCGACGTTCCTCATCGGAGAGCATAAGAGACTCGCCCGTGGATCCGAGAATGACGATGCCGGCGATGGGAGTCTTAGAAAAGCGCTCGACGTTGTGTTCGAGCTTTTTGAAATACACGTTGCCGTCGGGATAAAAGGGCGTCGTGATTGGAGGATAGATACCGTGAAGGAGCATGGAAATGTCTAGATTAAAGCATCTTCACTGGTTGTGTCTTGTGCGAACAAGAGTTTCCTCAGAGAGACGCGAGGGTTTGGTGTTGGTTGCTGTCTTTTCCGAAGTAAGCGAGCGTCAAAAGTCTTTCAACTCAACCTCTCTGTTTCCCGAGGCTGAAACCGCTTATTTTTTTATCGGGCCATCCAGCCACCATCCACTACCAGGATTTCACCGGTGACATAATTGCTGGCGGCTGAGCCCAGGAACAAAGCCGCGCCGGCGATGTCTTCGGGTTCGCCCCAGCGCGCAGCCGGAATACGCTCCAGAATCTGGCGATTGCGAGTTTCGTCGTTTTGCAATGCAGATGTGTTGTCGGTGCGAAAGTACCCGGGAGCAATCGCGTTGACTTGCACATTGCGCGCCGCCCATTCATTCGCCAAAGCCTTGGTCAATTGGGCCACGCCACCTTTGGAGGCCGCGTAGGCCGGCACGCGAATGCCGCCCTGAAACGAAAGCAATGACGCGATGTTGATGATCTTTCCCTGGCGTTGTTCGAGCATTCCCCGTCCGGCAAGCTGGCACAGGCGAAAGACACTGTTTAAGTTCACTTGCACCACGTTCATCCATTCCTGCGGGTCGTAATTTTCAGCGGCTTCGCGATAAATCGTTCCCGCGTTGTTCACCAGAATGTCCGGTGCGCCGATCGTAGTGACCACCGCTTCATAAAGAGACTCTGCGCCGCCAATCTTGCTGAGATCGGCGGTGAAGCTTCGGGCCGCGCGCCCCAGCGAAGAGATCCTTTTTGTCGTCTCATCCGCGGCACGCCGGTTTCCGTGGCAGGCGACCGATGCTCCGGCTTCAGCCAGTCCAAAAGCGATCGCCGCACCCAGGCCAGTCGCGGCGCCGGTGACCAGGGCAAGTTTTCCGTCCAAACGAAATTGGTCGAGAATGGCCATGCAAAGAATGGCTCCTGAGGTGGGACTCGCAGCTACAACCCCTCCGGTTAACAGCCGGATGCTAAAGCAGAGTGTACACGTATTTCCAATGACTTAGACGGAGCTTCGAGATGATTTCGGAGGACGTTCGGCACACAACGCGTCGCATTTACTTTGGAGGCGTAACTGCGATCGTGAAAGGCGTAAGATTCCATCCCCGAACGGCCAATTGCGGAGAACCTTTCCCCGCAGTCGCCGGATATTCTATTTCGATATCGCGCGTCTCTCCCGCCAGCAATGAAACGTAGTTATCGCTGAGATATGCGGGCAGAATTCTGGCGCCGTCTCCAGCATTCAACAGCGTGAGTTTGTCCGCTAACGCCGGTACATTGCTGGTGTTCCGCAACTGTACGTGAATGTGGACAGTATCACCGGTTTGCGTGGATGACGCCGTTCCCGCCAGCGTTGCAGCGTGAAGGCGGTTCAACTCACGGTACGATGAACTCTCCGCGCCCAGCCAGTAGACATTGTCAGACAGCAATTTGCCCTGCGCATCATGCAGTTCCAGTTTGACCAACACCATGCCAGTTTGCAGAAAAGACGTCAGGTCGAGTTTCATACCGGTGCTTTCTGCATCGGCGGCAATGTCCTTGTGTTCCTCCATATACGCCACTCGTTTGCTGTCCAGCGTGTAAACGTCGGCGCTCACTAGCAGTCCCGATAGCGGTGCGATGGTGGTGTTCACCACGTCCACTTCATAGTTGGAGAGATCCAGTTGCACGTGTATGGGCTCGCAAGCCTTCTTGACCGCGTAAAAAGAAGATTGCGTATCGTAGTCATGGCTCAGAATCTGCCACATGTTGCTGGGCCATGCAGGTTGCGTCATCCACAAGAGACGTCCGCTATTAGGCGCCCAAAGATGCGCATTCATACCTTCGAAGATCGCGCGATGGTCCACGTAATCCAGCATCTGCGCCTTTCTCTCAAAGTCTTCCAGACTGGTAGGCGCGCCGAATTCCGCCTGCACCTGCGCCATGAAAGTTGCGGTGTCGCCGTTTCCGCTCTGATGCCAATCGTGGTAGGCCCAAACATCGTCAATCGGCCACTGGTCCGCTGCGGGCACTGAGGCCTTGAATGATTCCAGCGTGGACAAAGATTCCGTCCCCGTCTCCACCGAAAAGCCGCGATTCAAAGCCGTGTAGTAAAGGGTGGGATCCTGATATTTGTAAGGCCCGCTATTTTGCAGATTCACCTGATTGGAACTGGGCGAGTAGTAGCGCGTACCGTCGAGCGTCCGAATCAGATCCGCGAGACCATGATTAATGATGGGCTGCGGCACTCCTTCATTCCGTCCGCACCACATTACGATCGAGGGATGATTGCGGAAGCGGAGAATGGTATCGCGCGCATTGTCGAGAAACAGTACTGGATCTTGCGCTTCAAGGTTGTAGTTTTCCGTGGTCTCCCAAAAGTCATTCCACACCAGCATTCCATATTCGTCGGCGAGATCATAAAAGACCTGCTCGGTGTCCTGGCCAACCCAGTTGCGAATAATGTTGAGGTTGGCGTCATGATGAAGCTTGAAGAATGGCTCCAGCCGCTCTCGTGAAACGCGCTTGCGCGAATCATCCATGCCCCAATTGCCGCCGCGGCAGGCAATCCTGACGCCGTTAACTTTAATCACCATATAAGGAGCGGGCTTGGTGTCGTCCAGCATGCGCACCGATGGAGAGGACTCCGCGCCTGGCGCGAGCGAGGCCACCCACGACTTCCATGAATCACGCCATTCCTTGGGGAAGTCAGGCGGAGGAGGATCAGCCGCGGGAATTTCTCGCATTCCCTGATGACTTACGTCGACTACTTTCTCGTTTTTCAGGCGCGCCGTGGTAGGCGAATACTCCAGGCGGCGCAGATGTCCAGCGCTATCGAGCAAACTTAATTCGTACGTGATTTCCCGAATTCCAAATCTTGATTGCTTAGCGTCTGACTCAGTCTTCCCTTCCGAAACACTCAACTTCAAGTGATACAAATCCTGCTTGCCGTAGCCGTTTGGCCACCACAGGCGCGGATTTTGCACGGTAAGCTGCGCGAATTCCGCAGACGTGAGCTTTACCTCACTCTTTCCGGCAGGAATCGTAATATTTTTGGTTACTGAAACCTGCTCGAACGATGCATTAAGCGTTCCCTGCACCGGCGCATCCGAAAAGTTTTCGAGCGGCACCGTAATCTCGACATTCGCGCGGCTAGTGTCGGGCAGCGGTAATGTCGTGACAACTTGCGGATCGCCGATTTTTACGGACGCTGTTGCGGTCAGCGTCACCGGCTGCCAAATCCCGGAGTTACGATCACGGATAGCGGGAATCCAATCCCAGCCCTCGGTCGCCACGAAAGTAGGCCCATCCAGACACATGAGCCCGCCATTTTCTCCCGGGCCTCCTTTTACGGATTGCTCCTGCGAATACCAGGATGCGGGGGCGGCGAAATTCGCACCGCCAAGACATTCGTCTGACCCGCCTTGAGGATGTCCGTGACATCGAAAACGCCGCGGATAAATGCTCCGGTGATCGTTCCCAGCGATTCTCCGTTCAACCACACGGCCGCCTTGTAATTGATGCCCTCAAACGTCAACGTGAGATGTTGGCCATGGAGAGAACCAGGAGCTTTAAACTGCGCCCGATACCAGTAGTCCTGTTTGTTTAAGGATTCAGGAATGGCAAGGTTATTCAGCCCGTAGTCAGGGTCAGGATAAACACCGCGATCCACCAGAGTTGTGAGAACGGTTCCGGGAACGGTGGCGGCAAACCAGTCTTTGGTATTGAAACCATTCGTGGAAATTTGCGGCCCTTCCGCGCTTACCTTCGGCGCTTCCGCCAGCTTCCAGTCGCCGACGATGGTCCAGTCGTTTTCGCCGTTTGGCTGCAAAGCCTCATGCGAGGCTGGCAGCGGCTGCGCCACGGGGCGAGAGAAAGGCGCTTTGCTTCGCGGCATGGTGGATGGGTCCTGTGGTGCGCGGTAACCCGCTTGCCCCCGCGTCTGCACGGGCCAGGGCTTCGAACCATCTTCGAACTCAACCGTTGAGAAATCTGGCGGCGTTTCCGATAACTGTTTGATCTCATCGCTACTTAGCGTCTGGCGCACGAGCATTAAACTCGCGATTTTTCCGCCGAAGTGCTGGCCATTGGGCCATGCGCTCATGGGGGGAGCTATCTGGAGAATGGGGCTTACGATTCCGATATCTAATTTTCCGACGCCGACTTGCACGCCATCGCTATATAAATGAAATTCGCTTCCGTTGAAAGTCACAGCCAGTAAATGCCATTTCCCGGGAGCGAGCGGCGCCGGAGCGGAAAGGCTATTGTCCTTGCCCATCCAGAAAAGAAGGTTTTTTCCATCCGAACCCAAATATCGGGGATATTCCTCCGTCAGGTCTCCCAACCCCGCCAACAAGCTGGGGGCTTGCAACGGCTCCTCTGTTCGCACCCAGCAATAGAGGGACCAGGGCAAATCTGCCCGGAGCACCGTATCGTGTTCGCCCAGTGCTTTTCTGAGGCCGTCGCCTCCCTGAAGGAATAATCCATTAAAAGGGCCGTAAAATGGCGGATCGTCGGTCACAATTTGGGCATTGGTCGGGATCGCGACAGCCAGCAAACACAACATAATCAGCACCCCGAAGAATCGGCCGCTTCTCAGAATTGTCGCAATCCACATGTTCATAAAATCCCTCTTGGGAAATGTTTGAATCGCCCTTTCTGCAGCGAAGGGCGATGAGTTGTTTGTGGTAGTTTGGCATCGAGCGGATGCTGGCGCACCCGCATTATATGTCTTTAGCCAAAAGTGCCCAGGTATTCGCGATTCCTTGGTTACATTAATCGCCCCAAGCCGCGCGCAGGCGGTTTAGGCGTCACTGGAATCGCATCGTTTTCTGGTTCAGCAATCTAAACTGTCTAATTTTCCCATTATTTCGTCCTCACGTTATCCAGATAGAATGTTCCACCTTGGCCTGATCCACCATCATTGAAAAAGACCCACATGCTGCGCAGCGAACTGGTGTCCGCGGGAAGCGATCCAATACAAGCGGAAGTGCTTTGAAATAGCGTAGCCAGATCCACCGTAACGGTGGTCGGCGCGCCGGCAATGGCGTTGATAAATCCAAAATCGGTCTGGCACCAATGGAAGTCGTTGCCCACTTGCAGGGCGACCGATTGCGAAGTGCTTGCGGTGGTGGTGGTAATGTCCATCAGGATTTGATGGACGTTGGTCAGAGGAAGCGGCAGCGGCGATGTTGAAATGTCGGAGGGTCCGAACCAACCTCCGGCATTGGGCGGCACGGTGACTTGCACTACGGAAACAAGATCCAGGCGCAGGAACTGGTGAGCCAATCAAGTTACCTGTCCAGCAATGACCCAAGATTGCATTTCGGATTGGGAAGCGCAACCAGCGCGGAGATTGAGATTCGCTGGCCCACTGGCGCGAGCGAGTCGTTCCAAAACGTGGCCCGATCAGATGGTGATTATCCGCGAGGGATCGGGCATTGTGCGGCAGGTGAACCTCAGACCCAGAAACGTTCGCGTCTAAGAGTTAGTAGCCCATTCATCGGACGATGAAGAACAGTTGGAGCAGGATTCGCCCGGACGAATCAAAGATGCTATGGGTCCCTCAAAAAGTCCTCAAAGTCGGAAAAGGTACAGGATGTTCCAGTGCAGTAGGTGATTGAAAAATTGGCTCCTCAGGTAGGACTCGAACCTACAACCCTCCGGTTAACAGCCGGATGCTCTGCCATTGAGCTACTGAGGAGTGTTGTTTCCCGCGCGTTGGAAGATGCGCCGGAGTTGGATATCTCAACTATATTATCATCATCTCATTGCGTTGTGGATAGCCAGGGAGTATGGGTTAGCCATCCAGTTCGAGCGAAGGATTTCCCTCGCCGTAAGATTTGAAACGGGCCTGGACTGAGTCGATCCCTCTGCCAATCCTTGTTGCGCTTGCGGGCCATTTCTATGTTTTTCGACAGGCAACAGTTGCGCAAAACCCCGTTTGCGGGGGTTTGATTTTGCTTCCCGGACATGCTATAACAGCCCGTTTGCGAAGGGCGGCGGAGTTGGAATTCTATTCCAGATCGGCCCTTCGAACGACATCCGACGCGGCCAAGCAACACCTCTTTTTCGCCGTGTAGTGGAAGCGTGTTCGGAAACTTCAGCAACACTCCCCGGGCGTTTGCATCCAAGCTCCGGAATTGTGCTGAAAAAGCGACCTTGACACGTAAATCATCCTAAAGAAGCTCCCATCCACGGAGGGTTCCCCATGCGCATATGCCTAACCGCTGTTGCAGCCATCGGACGACGTTTGTCGCAGTTGATTTTCTCCATGCTTTTACTTGGAGCAACCGCTTTGGCGCAGGGGGTACCGGAAGCTGCCGGGGGCGAAGCAAATCTAAAGCTGCCTGATCTTTCCCAGGTTTCTTTTCTTGGATTAGACGGACATCGCCTGCTGGAAATCGGAATACTATTTTGCATCTTCGGCCTGGCATTCGGGCTGACGATCTACATACGGCTGAAGAACCTTCCCGTTCACCGTTCCATGCGGGACATGTCGGAACTTATTTACGAGACCTGCAAAACGTATTTGATCAGCCAGGGAAAATTTCTCCTTCTTCTGGAAGCTTTTATTGCGGTCATCATCATCCTGTACTTCGGCGTGCTGCTGAAGTTTGAAACGGCCAGGGTCATCATCATTCTCGCCTTCAGTATTTTGGGAATTGCGGGCAGTTACGGGGTGGCCTGGTTCGGTATTCGCGTAAATACTTTTGCCAACTCACGCACCGCTTTCGCGAGCCTCGGTGGCAAACCTTATCCGGTTTATCAGATTCCGCTGGCCGCAGGCATGAGCATCGGCATGATGCTCATCAGCGTTGAATTGCTGATGATGCTAATTATCCTGCTCTTTATTCCCCGGGATTATGCGGGACAGTGTTTTATCGGCTTTGCCATCGGAGAATCGCTGGGAGCAGCGGCGTTGCGCATCGCGGGCGGAATCTTCACCAAGATTGCCGATATCGGCTCCGACCTCATGAAGATCGTCTTCAAGATTAAGGAAGACGACGCACGGAATCCCGGAGTGATCGCCGACTGCACCGGAGACAATGCCGGCGATTCCGTGGGCCCCTCCGCAGATGGCTTTGAGACCTATGGCGTGACTGGCGTGGCGCTCATCACTTTCATTCTTCTGGGGATTATCCCCTCAGTCTTCCTGCCTGCGGGCGTTTCGATGGCCTCAGCCACGGCCGAGCAATTGAGAACTGCGGCCACCGCCGCGGCGACTGTCCAAGTACAGTTGCTGGTGTGGATTTTCGTGATGCGCGTCATGATGCTGGTGGCAAGCAGCGTGGCTTATTTCCTGAATGGCGCTATCGCCAAGGCCCGCTACGGCACCGCGAAAGAAATGAACTTTGAGTCGCCATTGACCTCGCTAGTTTGGATTACCTCTCTGGTTTCGATCGGCTTAACTTACCTGGTCTCCTATTACACGATCCCCAGCCTTTTCGGTGACACAACTCAATGGTGGAAGCTCTCGACCATCATTTCTTGCGGAACCTTGGCCGGAGCGATCATTCCTGAACTGGTGAAAGTATTCACTTCGACCGAATCACGGCATACGCGAGAAGTGGTGACATCGGCGCAGGAAGGCGGCGCGTCACTCGGAATTTTGTCGGGGTTCGTTGCCGGCAATTTCTCCGCATATTATTTGGGATTCTCCATGGTCATCCTGATGGCCATCGGATATTACTTCAGTACCATGGGGCTGAGCGGCGTTATGATCGCCGCGCCGGTATTTGCTTTCGGTCTGGTGGCCTTTGGCTTCTTAGGGATGGGTCCGGTGACCATCGCCGTAGATTCTTACGGCCCGGTTACTGATAATGCTCAATCCATTTATGAATTGTCGTTGATTGAGCAGATCCCCGGCATTGAAGGCGAACTCAAGCACGACTACAAAGTGGATGTAAATTTTGAGCGGGCCAAATTCCTGCTTGAAGACAATGACGGAGCGGGAAATACTTTCAAAGCAACCGCGAAGCCAGTTTTAATCGGGACCGCAGTGGTGGGCGCTACTACCATGATTTTCTCCATCATCATAGCCCTGACGAACGGACTCTCAGCCAATGTGGACAAACTCTCTCTGCTGCACGCCCCTTTTGTGCTGGGACTAATCAGCGGCGGAGCGATGATCTATTGGTTTACCGGAGCATCCACGCAGGCGGTGACCACGGGAGCGTATCGCGCTGTGGAGTTCATCAAGGCGAATATTCGCCTGGAGGGAGTGGAGAAAGCGTCCGTGGCAGACAGCAAGAAAGTCGTAGCCATCTGCACCACGTACGCCCAGAAGGGAATGCTGAATATTTTCCTGGCGGTTTTCTTCGCGACGCTGGCATTCGCTTTCGTGGAACCTTTCTTCTTTATTGGCTATTTGATCTCAATCGCCATCTTCGGCCTGTATCAGGCGATTTTCATGGCCAATGCGGGAGGCGCTTGGGACAATGCCAAGAAGATTGTTGAGGTGGACTTAAAGCAAAAAGGCACGCCGTTGCATGACGCGACTGTAATTGGGGACACGGTGGGCGATCCGTTCAAGGACACATCTTCTGTTGCACTGAACCCGGTGATCAAATTCACTACGTTGTTTGGATTGCTGGCAGTGGAACTTGCCGTGACACTTACCGCGACCCGGGCTGGACTGAGCCATATTCTGGCATTGGCATTTTTCCTGGCTTCATTCTTCTTCGTGTACAAGTCGTTTTACGGCATGCGGATCGGCAACGACCGTACCAAGGTCGCTGTTCCGGTCGCGGCGGACTAAATTTTCGTTTGAATTTTTCGATGAGTGCAGCTTCGGCGCGCTCATTTTTTATTGGGAGCTACTGCGACGCTGCGGCGGCTTCGATCTTTTCGCTTCCATTCGGCCGTCCCTGGTCAACCGGATGCTTTGCTCGACTGCGAAGTATCCGATTCATCGGCTCGGAATACGTGTGCGCGACGATAGCACCAAGTACGGCAGAAACCAGAATCGCTGCGAGGAACAACGGCACGACTAATCGCATCGCCTTGCTCAAATAAACGAACAGGTCAAAAAGAGCAAACACCGCAAACATGTGGGTCATATAGATCTCGTAACTATATTGGCCAAGTTTCAGCAATGGAGCGAGGATTCGCGGACTCTTCCATTTTGTTTGTGTACTGACGGCAATCACCAGGCAAGTTCCGAGTGCTACCAGCGACATAAACAATCCGTAACGGTCCACTCTCCATTGATAAGCCTGCTGCGCGAAGCACAAGCAAAATATCAGGACTGCAGCGCCACACGCCGCCATCGTTCGCAAGGCCCGCCGAGAAAATGCTATCCGCGATACCAGTAATGCGGTCAGGCATCCCATGGCGATGGCGTCCATGCCTCCCAGATATGATTTCTCTTCCCAAATCTCGTTGCCATGCGTCCAATATGTTCGGGCGATCGGCCCCAGGGCGACGAATATCACGAGCAGTGCGACAAACCGCTTTTTATCGCCACACAGCAAACACACGATTGGGAAAAACAGATAAAACATTTCTTCAATCGAAAGCGACCAAAGCACATCCCAATTCCCGGGGAGATATCCATGGCGCGCCTCGAGCCAATTCAGGTGAAAGGTAAGCGCTGAGAAAATTGCCCGAGGCAGACTGCTTCTTTCCTGTGGAATGACGTAATGGGAAACGCCGGCGGAATGAAGAATGCTTAGGACGAGCAGCAACAACAGTAATAGGGGAGCAATGCGCGCAAAGCGCAGGCGATAAAAGGCCCTGAGATTGATCCGACCAAGCGAGCCCCATCGGCGAAGGGAAATGGAGGTTATCAGAAAGCCGGAAATGGCAAAAAACATCTGCACGCCATTTTGACCATTCCATACAAGAGAACTGACAAGCTGTTTGGGAAGACCTCTTGTATAGGGAACGTGCGCGATCACCAGGCGTATGTTCACGTGCAGTAGCAATACATAGAGAATCGCCAGCCCGCGAAGCAAATCGATCCCATCTATGCGGCGTCCCTGCCCGCCAGGGGTTGGCGCGGAATTTGCGATCGCCATGGTAGCCACTGTACCCGAAATGGCAATCATGACCTACGGAATTGAAAAGCACATTGTTGCGCTTCTGTGATCGGGCGGCCTACCATTCCGCTCCGCAAATCTGCTCTCAGGCTGCCCGAAAACCAGCGATCACCCTCCCGATTTTTTCGGAAGCCTTCATCACCGCACCCAGTTCAACAAAGTCGAACAGTTTGCGATGTCCGAGGTCCGCGAGACCCATGGATGCTACGCAGCCGCATTTGGAACAATCGGGGTTCCCGCCCAATTGGCAGGGATGAACGACTGTCTTGAGATCGGCGGAAACAACATGGGTAGAGCGCGCGAAAATACAATCGTCGGGCGATGCTGGAGGATTGAGAAATTCGCGGATTGTCTGCGGTCTCATGTCCAGTTTCGAGTGCAGGGGCAGCAGGCGCAGCAACTCCGAAGCGACAAATTCATATTGCCGCGGAGAGAGTATTTCTTCGCCAACAGCGCCTCGCTGTGGGGTAAAGATGCTGATCCACACGCGTTTCGCCTCGGCGACGGGCGTCCAGAATTGCAGGAAGCGCTCAATGTAGTTCGGCTGGCGCAAAACTTGCGCGGTAACGGTGAAATGCACCGTCACCCCATGGCCTGCGATGTTTTTCAGTATCCGCTCATAGGTGGCAGGTTTGCGTCGCAGGTCGTGCTCTGCGGCGAGGCCATCAATGGAGACCACAATTTCCAGATTCGGCAGGGATGCCCACTCGGGCGGAATCGGGCGGAACGCGCTGGTAACTACCTGCACGTGGATACCTTCAGCGCTCAGTTTAGGCAACAATACCTGGAGTTCGCGGTAACGGACCAGCGGATCTCCGCCGACAATTGACACATGCAGGGGGCGTTCGCGCCTTACGAGTTCCAAAACCTGCTGCACTAGTTCGTCGCCCTTATAGTCTGAAAGCTGGCGTAACGCCACGCCCCCGCCTAGGTGGGCGTCTTCATATGCGTAACAGCCAGGACAGCGCAGCGGGCACTCACGCGTGATCTCAATAGACAAAAAAGGTCGGTACCCGGCAAGGATCCGGCCCCAGGCTTGCACTACATGGCTACGATTCATTGTTCTCCTTCACGGTTTGGTAATTGCATTGGACGAGGTGCGGCATTCTCAAAAATAAGCGAATGCTGGGCACTCAGAACGGCCTGGCGGAAGAAAAACGTTTAGCAGAGACGACTACAGGTGAGTTCAAGCAACTCCCGGCTCGGAACGATCCACTTCACTCGTTGCACGCCCATAAGACTTAGTTGCAGCGTTATCACCACGGCGCACCCTCCACAAAACCAAATGCCCATCCACAGGCATTGCACGCTTCTGGATCCTGGGGTGCCGGGGACCGCGTGAGGCAGATCAACGGCCGGCAGAATCACGACCAGAAATATCCACAGCAGCAATACCACCACGAGAATTTTTAAAAACGGACGCACCATGGACATGTAGATGTAAAGGATTCCAAATGTGGCGTTGTGGTTGGCAGCATTTTGAAAAGTGCAGAATGCTGGAACGCCACTGCGAACAGTTTCCTGAAACTCAGACCGTACGCGCGATTACCAGACACAGCTAAGCCCATTGGCAAATTCCCGAAAGAGAGCTGCCATTCGCGACAAGCAAACTGGTCAAGCCGACCTTGGCTAATATGCCGACTTCATCTTGCCTTTTAGCTTATGGGCAAGCTTTTCGATCTCTTCGGTTTTTTTGACGGCGTCCACCGAGAGCACCTGACCATTGCCTTTGTCCATTTGGTCTTTGAGTTGCGCGGACAACTCAAATAACTTCTGAGTGTCGCGTTTGATCTCCTCCTGGCGCATTTGAGCAGCGCGGAGGGCCTGTTCCCTTTGCGCTTGGTCATCGTTCGTGATGGGCGCATTGGTGTGGTCCGGACTGTTACGAATGATGTCGGGAAGCCGGGGAACGCCTTGGTCCGACTGACCGAAAAGCGGGGAAACCGCCCCGAGAGAAATCAAAAGCAGCAAGGTGAGTGGCAGAACTGGCCGGAAAAGCATAGGCCCTCCTGAAGGGAAAACAGATTGGCGAAATTATAAGCCTATTGCCGCTGTTTCCGCACGCCAAACCAGCAAACCACCTGCGCTATTCCTTCATTCTTTGTTTCAAACTGCGGGCAAGCTTCTGAATTTGTTCGGCTTTTTTAATGGCATCCACGGGAAAAATATGACCGCTCTTCCCCAGTTCATCTTTTAAATCATCGGACATTTGGGCCAGCTTTAAGCCGTCGCGCTTGATGGATTCCAGACGCATGGCCGCTGCCTGGGCGGCCTGCTCCCTTTGCGTTTGGTCATTGTCCACGAAGACGTTGGAGTGGTTGGGACTGGTACGCAGCAGCGGAGGCAACGTGGGAAGGTTTTCATTTTGCTCAATTCTCTCTTGGGCGAGAGCTAGATTGGCTGTTCCGAGAGAGAACGCAAAGATTGCGGCAAGTGACAGAACGGACCTACTAACCATAGGGCCTCCTGATGAAACGAACAGCGCGGAGGATTATATGCCCGATTCTGGCGTTTCGTCACAAAGACAAACAAATTATTTATCGCTCATTTTCTGCTTCACGCTATGGGCCAGCTTTTCGATCTGGTCGGCTTTCTTGATCACGTCGAGCGAGAGCACATTTTCATTGGTCTTATCCACGTATTCCTTCAATTCCTTAGATAGCTCCAGCAATTTATCCGTATCCGCTTTAAGTTGCGCCTGGCGCTGGAGGTTCGCCTTTTTAAGGCGTTCCCGGGCTGCCTCTTCTTCGATATCGCTGGGTGTCACCGGTCTCGCTGCTCGCGGAAAGTTGGGAGGCGGGCCCTGTGCAGGTGTAGGAACTGTTTGGGCTACCAGCGTCATAGCACCAAAAATGCAAACCGCAAAAGCCAGTTTTGAAACAGATTGAGAGGTCAACCAAGTACTCCTGAAAGGAATTGAGCGGAATTATAAGCTTTGAGCCCCTTCTCTACTAAGGCACTCCGCCCATTGTTATAATCGCCCAGCATGCGTCTTTGGGCTGTAAATCTCGTCATACCCGAAGAGTTCAACCTGCCAGCCCTTGTGCACGGGTGGCATGAAGATACGTTGAATTTTGTCCGTAACGCATTGCCCAAGCTTGGCTTTATTGTGCTAGGGGCAGCCGTTCTCATCTGGCTGCTGCGCGTGCTCACCAGGCGGATTATCGGGCTGCAAGAAAAGAAACTCCCCAGCAGTTTGCGCACGCAACAGTTCAAAACCCTGGCAAGCGTTATCACCAGCGTTGGCGTCTTTATCATCGTATTCGTCGCCGCGCTTGAGGCATTGCCTTTGCTGGGACTGAACCTCGGCCCGTTGCTGGCCAGCGCCGGGGTCGCAGGGCTGGCGATTGGCTTTGGTGCGCAGACACTCGTTCATGACTTTATTAACGGATTTTTCATTCTGATGGAAAATCAGTACGACCTGGGCGACACCGTAAAAATTGCCGGGGTGAAAGGCACCGTCGAGGCAATGACGCTGCGACAGACGGTGCTGCGGGACGAGGACGGCACTGTGCACACGGTCCCGAATAGCGCCATCCAGATCGTCTCTAATATGACTCGGGACTGGTCGCAGCTTCCTTTGCGCGTGGTGGTCGCTTACAGTGAGCCCAGCGACAAGATCATCCGACTGCTAGAGCAGATTGCGGAAGATGTGAGGCATGATCCCGCATACGAAGCAGACTTTGCAGGCGAAATTCAGATTCCGGGAATTGACCGCGTGGGAAACGGAGAAGCCGAATACCTGATGCTGGTCAAAACGCGGCCGACCAAGCAGTATCCGGTAAGCAGAGAGTTGCGGCGGCGCATTAAGGAATTATTCGACAAGAATAAGATTCAGACTGCCGGGCCTGGGAAAGTGTATGTAGTCGATCAGGGGCAAGCCGGAAATTAGCTTTCCGTAAGGCGGGCGAGGGCGCCCGCCCCACATAAACCTTTATAACGCACTCATATTCGATAAGAACTCGCCATTCGCTTTGGTCTTGCTCAACTTATCAATCAGCAATTCCATGGCTTCTACGGGCGAGAGCGGGTTCAAAACCTTGCGCAGCACCCAGATGCGCGTCAGGTCTTCCTTCGGAATCAGCAATTCTTCCTTACGCGTTCCGGAGCGTTGAATGTCAATCGCTGGAAATGTGCGCTTATCCACCAGCTTCCGCTCCAGAATAATTTCCGAGTTGCCGGTGCCTTTAAATTCTTCGAAGATTACGTCATCCATTCGCGATCCAGTGTCGATCAGGGCAGTTGCGATAATGGTCAACGAACCGCCTTCTTCAATGTTGCGGGCCGACCCGAAGAACCGCTTGGGACGCTGCAGCGCATTCGAATCCACGCCGCCCGAGAGCACTTTGCCGCTAGGTGGAACAATCGTGTTGTAGGCGCGTGCCAAGCGCGTAATCGAATCCAGCAGAATTACCACATCGCGCTTGTGCTCAACCAGTCTTTTTGCCTTTTCGATCACCATTTCCGCAACTTGCACGTGGCGTGCGGCGGGTTCATCGAATGTGGAAGAGATTACCTCGCCCTTCACCGAACGCTGCATGTCGGTGACTTCTTCCGGGCGTTCGTCAATCAGCAGAACCATCAGCACGACTTCCGGATGGTTGGTGGTGATGGAATTCGCCACCTGTTGCAAGAGCATGGTCTTGCCTGCGCGAGGCGGAGAAACTATCAATCCGCGCTGTCCTTTGCCAAGAGGCGTGAGCAAATCCATCACGCGGCCACTGATATTTTCACGGACCGTCTCCAGCTTTAACCGCTCTTGCGGATAGAGCGGAGTCAAGTTGTCGAACAGAATCTTGTTGCGCGCTTCGTCGGGCGACTCGAAGTTGACAGCTTCAATCTTTACCAGCGCAAAGTATTTTTCGCCTTCGTGCGGCGGGCGGACCTGGCCGCTGATAGTGTCTCCGGTCTTAAGGTCAAATTTGCGGATCTGCGATGGCGAAACGTAAATATCGTCGGGGCCTGGCAGGTAGTTGTAGTCGGGCGAGCGCAAAAACCCGTAGCCATCGGGCAGAATTTCCAGCACTCCCTCGGCGAAAATATGGCCCTCTTTTTCGCTCTGCGCCTGGAGAATTTTAAAAATGAGGTCCTGCTTGCGAAGTCCGCTGGCGCCTGGCAGATCCAAAGATCGGGCGATCTTGGTCAGCTCAGTAATATTTTTTTCTTTCAGTTCAGCAATGGTCATGGAATCACCTAGGTGAGATTTTCAAAGGGAGGTACGCGAAAGAGAAGAATTCAGCTGCGAGGCAGGAGGCGGGGCTGGATCAGGCAGCCCGCCGTTGCGCCTCAGCAAAGTTCTCTGGTTCAGACAAAATTTCCTGCCGGTCCGAATCTGCGATCCGGTCAAATACTTCGTTCATGGTTTCCTGGATTCGGGTATTAGGCTTATGAAACTTACGGGTCGCCTTGGACGCAAGCTGGCAAAGAGTATAGCGGTTCCGCAAGGTATGTAGGGCATCGAACACGCGATCAGATCGCATTGGTTTCTTTCTCCTAAATGTTATTGTTAAACGCTGTTCCGGGCATTCAAGCCGCCGGAGCGGTCCCCGAACAGAACACGTAACCTTCTCATTTCACATGGGTTGCGCGGGAAAACTCAGCCAATGGTATAGATGCTCCGCAGGGTTTGAAAGTTTCCAACTTTCTTTTTGGCCCAGATACTGCCGGAGGGTCTTTCAGGATGGCCTTTGGCTGCTATTACTTCCGTGAAACTGTGTACTTTAGTAGGAAAAACGGCCAAGGTCAAGCAAATTTCGCAAAAAGCGTAAGTTTCTCCGGGCAGAGACGGACTCCCAGTAACCATTTTGGGATGAATGGGTTACGAGATCTCTGCCGGGAACTGACAAGTATCTCGATGATCAACCGGTATTGTGCAGGCCTGCAGCAATTCCATTGATAGTCGCACCCAGGGCATAGTTGACGGCCTCGGTATCCATGCCGGAGCGCTTACGACGCAGCAGGTCCACCTGAATCAAACTCATAGGATCCACATAAGGATTGCGAAGTCGCACGGAACGGGAAAGCACTGGTTTGCGCTCAAGCAAGTCTTTTTGCTCAGTGATACGCAGCAAGATTCGGCGCGTCCGCTCGAATTCTTCGGCCAACATATGCCAGACGCGCTCCCGCAGCGCGGAATCGGTCACCAGCGACGCATACAATCGGGCGATGTTCATGTCGGCTTTGGCCATCGCCAGTTCCACGTTGCCAATCAGGTTCGAGAACAGCGGGAAGGAACGCGTCATTTCCTTCAGCAATTGCTCCTGCTCCGGCCCACGGGAGGCATAACGTTCCAACGCATATCCAACGCCAAACCATGCCGGGAGCGCATGGCGGCTCTGCATCCAGCCAAAAACCCATGGAATCGCCCGCAGGTCTTCCAGCCTTTTGCTTTTGCTCCGGCGTGAGGGCCGCGAGCCGATGCGGGCGAATTCGAGCTGGTTCACAGGGGTCGCCTCTTCGAAGTAGGCGGGAATATCGGCATTTTCCGCGATATTGCGGCGGTAGAATTCGAACGACTCCTGGGACATCTCCTCAATCGCGGCCTTCCAGCGCTCGTCAGCGCCGCGGCGCGGGCCATTGGGGCGGGTCAAAGCTTCCAGGCTGGCAGCAATCATGAGTTCCAGATTCCATTCCGCCAGAACAACATCGGAATATTTCCAATTCAATACTTCCCCTTGTTCGGTAATGCGAATTTGACCGGAAAAATCCCCAACCGGTTGCGCCAGGATGGACTCATGCGTGGGGCCGCCTCCGCGGCCTACCGTTCCTCCGCGGCCGTGAAATAAGCGCAACTTCACGCTGTGCTCTTCCGCCAACTGATGAAGCGCATGGTGAGACTTATACAGCTCCCACAGGCTCGTAAGCATGCCGCCATCTTTGTTGGAGTCGGAATACCCCAGCATGATTTCCTGCCAGCTGCCCCAGGAGTCGAGAAGTCCGCGATATTCCGGAATGCTCCACACGCGCTTCATAATGGCGGCAGCGTTGCGAAGCGCCCCAATGGATTCAAAAAGCGGAACCGGCATTAGTCCCGGGTCGTTCTTGGTTCCTGCCAGCGGCACGCCAGCAATTTTTGCAAGACGCAGAACAGCGAGAATGTCGTTTTCCGACTCCACCCCGCTGATGACGTAATTGCGAATCGCCGCCGCGGGATAGCCCTTCTTGAATTTTGGAATGCTCCGGAAGGTTTCCAGCAGATCCGCCGTGGGCGGCGATATCCCAGATGGAATCGTGACGGCGGGATTTTTTATCCCTTCGCTTTCAAGTTCTTTCAAAGCCTGAGTATGCACCCGTTCGTGTTGCCGGATATCGAGAGTAGAAAGATAAAAACCAAACGTCCGCACAGTGCGCAAAAGCGGATTGAGCAGCAGTTCGGCCAGTTCCCTTCCCTGATTCTGGTTCAGGCTCTCGCGCACCAGCAATAAGTCCGCGTTAAATTCATCGGCGGATTTGTAAGCCGTGGAACTGGAAGACTTGTTACGGCTGGCGCGCAGACGAATGGAAACATAGTTCAAAAAGCGGCGATAGAGTTCCGTGGCGGAAATACGCGCGAGAAGTGAATGCTCATCGCCGATGGCGGCCGAATATTCCGCCAAATGCTTTTGCAACGGTTCGGAGATTGCCACCTGATGACAGGAGGAACTCAATTGCTCGCCGATAAATTCCACCTTTTCTAGGTAGAAGCCGACAATCGCGTTGCGGGCTCGCTGGAGTGCCTCTCCTGTCGATTCCGGGGTTACGAACGGATTGCCGTCGCGGTCGCCGCCAATCCAGGAACCAAAGGAAAGAACCTCAGGAATGTCTTCGCTTTTCAACACATGCCCATAAACTTCACAAAATGAATCGGCGATCTCGACATAAATTCGCGGCAGGGCGGCGAAGATGGACATCGGATAATGATCCAGTCCCATGCGGATTTCATCCGTCACCAAGGGCTTTTCGATGCGAACTTCATCGGTTTGCCAGAGTGAAGTGATTTCGGCGCGAATCGCGTCCTCAAGCTGCAAAGCATCCGCGTTGGACAAAGGCAGGCGATCAAGACGCTGCAGCTGCTTTGCAATTCTGCGTCGTTTTGAGAGGACCGTGCGGCGGGCCACTTCCGTCGGGTGCGCGGTGAACACGGGAATCACCTGCACATTACGCAAAGCGGTAAGAGACTCCTCGGCGCTCAATCCAGCTTCTTTCATTCGCCGAAGGGTCCCGCGAAATGAACCCGCAAGCGGACGCTGGTCCTTATGCAATTTCCCGGCACGGCGACGGCGCTTGCGATGGTTGGTTTCCGCCAGGTTCGTCAGCTCAAAATAAATCGCGAATGCCTTGCTGATGCGGTAAGCCTCTTCGATCTCAAGCCCCGCGACGATCTGTTTGGCTTCATCCAGAAACTGATTCGGCTCGTTGCTGGGTTGCGTGCGGCTTCGTTCGCGATCTTGAATCAATAGGCGCCGGAGTTTTTCCACGGTCTGGAAAAGCGGCTCGCCCGCTTGCTCGCTGATGACGCGGCCGAGCAATGTGCCCAGCGAGCGCACGTCACGCCGCAAGGGCAACTCTTTGGATTGGTCCGCGGTGCTCGCCATCAACTCGGCAAGCCGGGCGGCTTGATCACTCACACTCCAAAGAGGCATGTCGCTCATATGATTCGGGGCGAAAAAAAGGATGAACTACTAGATTACAACGTGCGGAGCTTTTCGACGATATCCACCGGTTCTGGGCGCTCTGTGTAATCTTCACTCGCCCATCGGTAGCGCACGGTTCCGGCGCGATCCAAAATATAAGTGGCCGGAATAGGGAGAGTCCAGCTTTCGTCACCGTTGGCAAACGGCAGGTTGACAAAGGCGCGGCGATACACCACTTGCTGGTATTCGGGAACGGTATAGACCAGGCCAAATTCGCGGGCTACGTTGTTTCCCTCATCGCTTAAGAGCGGAAAGCGAAGCTTGTGTTGGTCGTGCATGAGGAATGATTGATGCACCGTCTGCGGCGAGATTGCGGCTAGAGACGCGCCTAGTTTTTGTATGTCGGGCACGATTAGGTTCATTGCTTCTAGTTGGCCCACACAAAATGGATCCCAGCGGCCACGAAAAAAACAGATGACCAATGGGCCATTCTGTAAAAGCTCCGCCGAAGACACGTCTTTGCCATTGCGGTCTTTTAATTGAAACGGAGGCGTCTGCGCGCTTACTGCAACAGCTTGCTCGGCGACGGCCCGCTGCTGGAGTTCCGCAACGGCTTTAGCGTGGACCGCCTGTGTCTCCGCTGGAACATATTTCGCGATCAGCTCTTTGCGCTCGGCATAAATCTCGCGCAGCGGACGAAAGTCGGTTTCCGAAACTTCTTGGAGCGCTCGCCACTTCATGACAAATTAGTATAAAGGCGTTGCCATTTGCGGCGATAATGATTGTCCTTGACCTGTAAAATATCACCTTTGCTGATCATCCTTCGCGCGAGCTTGCTCATAGTGTTGTTAATGGCCTCTTTGAGCATGGATGCCCAGAAACCCCCTGTTTTCTTCTCCGTTATAGGTGGCCAGAATGGGAGTACCACGATTGATCCAATGTTTTTGGTCCAGCATGGACAAATTTTTCCGATACCAGACCCATGTAGCGACACAAATCCGGCATCGATCCACTTCTTCAAAACTTTCTTATCGCCGGGAAGCAAATATCATTTCATTTTCGGCGGAACAACGGCTGGCACGATCTCAGTCTTGAGGAACACGAACGACGGCGATTTCCCCGCAAAATTAAACAGCACAATAAAATTGCAGAATTTGCAGATGGGCTTGGCGACAAATTCTGAGGACTTTTCGAGAATCGGGACAGAGCGCCGCTCGCCAACACAGTCTGAAGTAAATCTGACCCTGAGGATTGCCGGCAAACTTTTTCGCGAACACGGAGTTTCCTGGCGAGGACGTCAGGCGCATGCATGCGGTCCAGGCGACTATTGTCAAAATGAGCGCCTTGAGTCATATCCAGATAATTGCTACGGTAACAATCCCGCGAAAGGACGGCATGGGATTACAGGACAGTTTGTTTTTTGTGAATGGGATAAATCATGATGAGAAGCCTTCCTTCATTTGGTATCACCATTCAAAAGGATGAGACGGACGGCAGGATGATCCTATATGTAGATCAATTAAACCTCAGCCCGCAAGAAAACGAATTCGTTACCCGCGAAGTCTTCTACGAAAACTATAGATATCAAATTTTCAAGAAGACAAACAATGGGTGGCGCAAAACTTTTGAAACTGAGATTTTTGGCTGTCTATAGCAAATTCGCGTTTTTGGTGGCTACGCCCCCGGAAATTTCATCGCTGCCATCCGGCGCACAAAGCTGGCCTTGCCCATCTGCTTGAACATTTTTTTCATCTGCGCATACTGGCGCAGCAGGTTATTCACTTCCTGAACGCTGGTTCCCGACCCACGAGAAATGCGCTTGCGGCGGCTACCGTTAATGACTTCATGGTGCATGCGCTCGTGCACCGTCATGGAGCTGATGATGGCCTCGACGCGGTTGATTTGTTTTTCGTCCACTTTGTCGGCGGCCTTCTGCAATCCAGAAAATGGGCCAATTTTAGGAAGCATTCCCATGATGTTCTGGATTGATCCCATGCGCTTCACTTGTTGCAGTTGGTCCCGGAAGTCTTCAAGCGAAAATCCATCGCCGGTCAGGGCGCGACTGGCGATTTCCTGCGCTTTCTTTTTATCAACCGTCTGCTCGGCGCGTTCAATCAGCGAAAGAATGTCGCCCATGCCGAGGATGCGCGAAACAATGCGGTCGGGATGGAATGGCTCAAGGGCATCATATTTTTCGCCCAGGCCAATGAATTTGATGGGCTGCCCGGTCACTTGACGAATGGAAAGTGCCGCGCCGCCACGTGCATCGCCGTCCATCTTTGTGAGCACGACGCCGGTGAGCGCCAGCTTCTTATGGAACTCTTCCGCGGAGCGGACTGCATCCTGCCCGGTCATCGCGTCAGCGACAAACAGAATTTCCGTGGGATTCAGCAGTTTTTTCAGCGACTGCATTTCATCCATCAATTGATCGTCAATGTGCAGACGGCCAGCGGTATCCACGATCATTACGTCGCAACCGGAAATCACTGCTTCTCGCCGGGCTTCTTTTACAAGCCGCTCTACCGTTGCGGTGTTAGCCTCGGTCGCTTCGCCTTCGTAGATATTGGCTTTGATAGCCTGGGCCACGACTCTCAACTGCTCGCGCGCCGCCGGACGATACACGTCCACAGAAACCAGTAAAGGACGATGCCCGCCATTCTTCAGCCAATTGGCCAGCTTGCCGGAGGTCGTCGTCTTACCAGAACCTTGCAGGCCAGCCATCAACACGACCGTAGGAGGCTGCGAGGCAAACTTCAACTTCGCGGTGTCATGACCAAGTAGCTCTACCAGTTCGTCACGGACGATCTTAATGACCTGCTCGCCGGGAGAAAGCGCAGTCATCACCTGCTGTCCGGAAGCTTTGGCCTGCACTTGATCAATAAACTGCTTGACGACTTTAAGATTTACGTCAGCTTCGAGCAGCGCCATGCGCAGTTCGCGCAATGCTTCCTGCATGTTTTCTTCGTTGAGGACAGCTTCGCCGCGCAGAGTTTTAAACGCGCGCTGAAATTTTTCCTGGAGATTCTCGAACATAGGGGTCAGTGGTTATTTTAGCAGCGAGAAGCCTTCTTGATCCGTAAAGAAGCTTTTGGAGTTGACTATTACGCCGGCTTCCATCGCAGCACAGGCTTGCGAGCCGCCGTCGTTTCATCGAGGCGGGAAACCCGAGTGTGATGCGGCGCCTGCAATGCCGTTTGCGGGTCTTCTTCCACTTCTTCCGCGATCGCCTTCATGGCTTCGATGAACAAATCCATCTCTTCTTTGGACTCGCTTTCGGTCGGCTCGATCATCAGCGCGCCCGGCACGATCAATGGGAATGCCGTCGTATAGGGGTGGAAGCCGTAATCAATGAGCCGCTTCGCGAGATCCATGGTACGGACGCCTTTTTTCGCCTGGATCTTATCGCTGAAGACAACCTCGTGCATTGAGGGCGTGGAGTAGGGAAGATCGAAAACTCCTTCAAGCCCTTTGCGAATGTAATTGGCATTTAACACGGCATCTTCAGTGGTCTGCCGCAACCCATCCGGCCCATTCGCCAGAATGTAAGCGAGCGCGCGAATGAACATTCCGAAGTTTCCGTAAAATGACCGAACCCGTCCTACTGACTGCGGGCGGTCATATTCAAACCCCAGCGTTCCGTCGGATTTGGCAATCACTACAGGTTTCGGGAGAAAAGGTTCCAGAGCTTTTTTGATTGCCACCGGACCCGAGCCAGGACCGCCACCGCCATGCGGAGTGGAAAATGTTTTGTGCAAGTTGAGGTGCATCACGTCCACACCGAAATCCCCGGGCCGGACCTTGCCGACGAGCGCGTTCATGTTGGCCCCGTCCATGTAGAGCAGGCCGCCCTTAGCGTGCATGAGGTCGGCAATCTTGTGGATCTCCTGCTCAAACACTCCGAGAGTGTTGGGATTGGTGAGCATGAGCGCGGCGACATCTTCATTCATCTGCGCCACAAGCGACGCCACATCTACCATGCCGTTGGAGTTCGACTTCAAATTCTCCACGGAATAGCCGACCATCGCGGCGGTCGCGGGATTCGTTCCATGCGCGGAGTCAGGGATCAGCACTTTCTTGCGAGCAGCGCCTTTTGATTCATGATAGGCACGAACCATCAGCAATCCGGTAAATTCGCCGTGGGCCCCGGCGGCCGGCTGCAAGGTAATGTCGTCCATGCCAGTGATTTCCAGCAGGCACTCGCTCAGGGTCTTGATGATGCGTAGCGCACCCTGCGAAATTCTTTCGGGCTGATAGGGATGTCCGTTCGCCAAACCTTCCAGCCGCGACACAACTTCATTCACACGCGGGTTGTACTTCATAGTGCAGGAGCCCAGCGGATACATTCCCAGATCAATCGCGTAATTCCAGGTGGAGAGCCGCGTGAAGTGGCGGATAATTTCGATCTCGCTGACCTCAGGCATATTGCCCAGGTCTTTTCTTTCTGATGCCCCCAGAAGCTTTTTCGTGTCCACCTGGGGCACATCGAGCGGCGGCAGCTTCCAAGCGGCCTTACCGGCGGAAGATTTCTCAAAGATCAACCCTTCGTTTTGGCTGATGTGACGCGTGGCTTTGCGGGTCATGTGCTTCATCGCGTCACCTCCTGCATGTCGTTGGAAGAATCGGTTTCTTTCATCGCCCGCTGAGAGCGCTCACTCTCCGCGATAAAACCAACCGCTGTGTCAATGGCCGAGCGCGTGGTCAACTCGGTGCAGCACCAGAGCGACGCATTCCCCAATTCCGGATAGAATTTTTTCAAAGGCAGGCCGCCAATCATGCGGTTTCCCAGAATCCGGCCATTGATCGCGTAAGGATCTTCGTTGGTCTGGATGACGAACTCATTAAATCGCGGCGCACCCGGAAACAAGACTTTGGCATGCTTCTCAAACTGACTCGATGCATAAGCAGCCTTAGCCAGGTTCTGTTTTGCAAGTTCGCGGAGGCCGACCTTTCCATAAATCGTCATAAAAATGTTCGCCATCAATGCGACGAGGGCCTGGTTCGTACAGATGTTAGAAGTGGCCTTCTCGCGCCGGATATGTTGCTCGCGCGTGGCCAAGGTGAGGACGAATCCTCGTTTGCCATTTTTGTCAGTCGTCTGCCCCGCGAGTCTTCCTGGCATTTGTCGCACATATTGCTCGCGTGTGGCGATCACGCCACAGTAAGGGCCTCCGAATCCCAGCGGAACACCGAATGACTGTGCTTCCATCGCGACGACGTTGGCTTCGCGCGGCGGTTCGACGATCCCCAGCGAAACCGCTTCAGCAATGGAAACAGCCAGCATGGCTCCGTTCTTGTGCGCTAGCTCGGCAATCGCGGCAACATCTTCAATCGTCCCGAAAAAATTTGGCGACTGAATCAGGATGCAGGCGGTTTCAGAAGTAGTGGCGCGTTCAAGCGCTTTCAGATCCAGACGGCCATCGGCGTTATACGCGATCGTGCTCAATGGAAGAGATTGATGGAGAGCATACGTCTCCAATACTTCGCGGTATTCGGGATGCACGCTGCGTGCAGCCAGAACATTTCGCCGTCCGGTAAGCCGCACGGCCATCATCACAGCTTCGGTGGCGGCCGTGGATCCGTCATACATAGAAGCGTTGGCCACCTCCATGCCCGTCAATTCACAGATCATCGTCTGGAATTCAAAAATCGCCTGCAAGGTTCCCTGGGAAACTTCCGCCTGGTAAGGGGTATATGCAGTCAAAAATTCGCCGCGCGAAATCAGGGAGTCAATAATTACGGGGCGATAGTGAGAGTAAGCGCCAGCCCCCAAAAATGACTGATATCCGTCTCCGTTTGCCCGCGAACACTCGCGGAACCAGTCCACAATTTCGGATTCCGCCATCTGGCGCGGAACTTTCAGATCGCGCGTTAGGCGGTATTCGCCCGGAACAGGAGAAAACAGATCATCGATAGATCGCGCGCCAATGGCCTTGAGCATGGCTTCGCGGTCCGCGGGCGATTTTGGCAGATAGCGCATGGAAGTGATTAGATGTAACGAACCATCATTTCGATTTAGTGTCCGGATTCCTCGGCCACGAACTTCTCGTAATCGGCAGCCGTAAGCAAAGCGCCCAAATCGCCCGGGTTACTCAATTTGATCTTCAACATCCACGATCCGTGCGCGTCTTTATTAATATGTTCTGGGGCATTCGCCAACGCCGCGTTTACTTCGAGGACCGTGCCGGAAGCGGGCGCGTACAAATCGGAAACAGCTTTCACCGACTCCACCGACCCCAGAGTCTTACCCACGCTGATTTCCGCGCCAACCTTCGGGAGATCTACAAACACAATGTCGCCCAGCGACTGCTGCGCATAATCGGTGATTCCGATAGTGGCATTGCCGCCATCGGCTTTGATCCATTCGTGTTCTTTGGTGTATTTGTAATCGCTCGGATATCCCATTTCGTTCTCCCGAAATTTTCTAGCTGCTTTTTGGCCGCTTATAAAATGGCGTGGGAACCACCTGCGCCTTGACGCCCTGCCCACGAATCTCAACTTTCACCGAAGAGCCGATTGCCGAATGCTCCAGGGGAACATATGCCAGCGCAATGTTCTTCTTTAAAAACGGCGCATGCGAACCACTGGTCACATATCCAATTTCCCGGCCGTCATCGTCCAGAACTTTATAGCCATCGCGGGCGATTCCCCGCTCGACCATCTCAAGCCCAACCAAAGTTCGCTTCAAACCCGCGTTTTTGGACTGTTCCAGCGCCGGTCGTCCAATGAATTCCTGCTTCTCCATCTTGCAGAAGCGGTCCAGTCCCGCTTCCCACACATTGATGCTATCGGAGATTTCGTGGCCGTAGAGAGGTAACTTCCCTTCCAGCCTCAAGGTGTTTCTCGATCCTAAGCCGCAGGCAACTCCGCCAAATTCTTTTCCTGCTTCGAGCACTTCTTTCCACACCCGCGCGCTTGTGGATTCATCACTTGGAATATAAATCTCGAAGCCGTCTTCAGCTGTGTATCCTGTGCGCGCAGTAAAAATATTTTTCAGGCCGCAAACCGTCCCGTGCGTGAACCAATAAAATTTAACCGCACTTAAGTCTATGTCCGTCAACTTTTGCAGGAGTTTCACGCCTTTCAGCCCCTGAATCGCGATCTGCGTAAAATCATCCGAAAGATTGGCTACTTTGCAATCAAATTGCTTTGTGTTCTGCCAAACCCAATTGAAATCTTTTTCGCGCGTCCCGGCATTGATGACCAGCAGATAATCCTGCTCTCCCATGCGATGCACGATCACGTCATCCACAAATGTGCCCTGCGGATAGAGCAACGCCGAGTACTGCGCCTGCCCAACAGCCAACCGCGAAGCGTCATTCATGGAAATATGCTGGACGGCATCCAGCGCCTGCGGGCCGGCCAGCCGAATGTCTCCCATGTGGCTGACGTCGAAAATCCCCACGCCCGTGCGCACCGCGTTATGCTCGGCGATGATCCCGCCGGAAGATGGATATTCTACCGGCATGTCCCAGCCGTTGAAATCAACCATCTTCGCGCCCATCTGGCGATGGACCGCATTCAGCGCTGTCTTGCGGATCAATGGCGTGGTCGCCTCGACGGCGGACAAATGGAAGACCTCGGTCACAAGCAGTGGCTGGGCTGCAAGGAGGATAAGAACTCATAACCCTAACATGCGTCCCGCGATTGCTTCAACCGGCGCGACATCCCGGTAATGAACCAGTTCTAAACTAACCCGCTACCAACATTCCCACTTCCGCCTACATCTGCAATAATTGCTCCGGGAAAGCCCTTGGACCTAGCACAACGCCCGCACCGACGTTTAAACCCGCTCACTAATGAGTGGGTATTGGTCTCGCCACATCGCACATCGCGCCCATGGCAGGGTGCCGTGGAAACTTCAACACCCTCAGCCCAGCCCGCATATGATCCTCAATGCTATTTGTGCCCGGGAAACCAGCGCGCGGGAGGCTCCAAGAACGCTACTTATTCGAGCACATTTATCTTTGAAAATGACTACGCGGCGCTGAAAGAAGATGTGCCCGAAGAAAGTGTTGACCTCGGCGGTAAAAACTTACTCGTGGCCGCGACCGAAGCCGGCATTTGCCGCGTGATGTGTTTTTCGCCACGTCATGATCTGACTCTGGCAACCATGCAGCCCTCGGAAATCGCGGAGGTCGTTCGCGTGTGGACTGCACAGTACAAGGAACTCGGCGCAAATTCACGCATGAACCATGTACAGATTTTTGAGAACCGCGGCGCCATGATGGGCGCCAGCAACCCCCATCCGCATTGCCAAATTTGGGCAACGGCTTCTATCCCCGAAGCTCCTAAGCGGGAATTACAGGCGCAGCAGTCTTATAGAAATGCTCACCACAGTTGCCTACTGTGCGATTACGTGGCGCTGGAATCGCGCGAGCAACATCGCATTGTCTGCGAGAACGACTGCTTCGTTGCCTATGTGCCTTTTTGGGCAGCGTGGCCGTTCGAAATTCTGCTCTGCAGCCGGCGGCATTTGGGCAGTCTTTTGGATTTCACCGAGAACGAGCAAGCGCAGTTAAGCGGCATCTTGAAGCAGATCACCGCAACCTACGACAAAGTTTTCGCTGTTCCCTTTCCTTATTCCATGGGAATCCATCAGACGCCGACTGACGGTCAAGACCATCCTGAATGGCACTTCCACGCGCACTTTTATCCGCCACTATTGCGCTCAGCCACGGTGAAGAAATTCATGGTGGGATTTGAAATGTTGGGGACCGTGCAACGCGATATTACGCCAGAGAGCGCCGCGGAACGGTTGCGAGCGTTGAGCGAGGAAATTGAGCGTTAGCAGCGCCCACCAAGCTAGTCTACCGATCAGAGATCCTGTAAAGCACGCATCCATGCACCGGAATTGTGACGGCAATCTCGCCAGCCGCTCCAAGATTTTTGTGCGACCACAAATCCCGCATCTCGTATTTTTTTCCTGTCAGTCCCAGCTCTTTCCAACTCAAGTGAGCTGTTTGCGCAGACACTCCGGTATTAAAAAGCGCCACGTACTGGCCCGGACCAGACTCCGGACGCGCCGACCATACAACAATGTCTCCTTCAGACTTCAACATGCGATTGGCGGTTGAGTGCTGGTCAACGGCGATGACCTCTGGATTGGTGAGCAATGAAGTTGTCCAATTGTCATTGCGGGGAAGGTTTGCGCCGACCATCAGCGGCGAATGGAACATGGACCACAGCGTCACCATTGTTCGCTGCTCGTCATGCGTGAAGCGGGTTTGCCGCGCCTCGCCCCAACCCGGTTCTGGCCCTAAATATCCCAGCGGCAGCATATCCGCATCCGGCCAGTGGCCTTCCTCGGAAAGCCCCGCCCATTGCGCCATTCGCGGGAACTGGTCGCCCAGGCCTTGCGGGTAAGGGACAGTGCTGTGCCATAAATCCCAAACATCGTCGGAGATGCGCCACATTTGCGCATACTTTCTCATCTCGTCAACCTTTTCCATGGGGGCCGCGCCTGGCGACAAGCTCAGCACAATAGGCCTGCCAGTCTTCTTCAATGCATCGCTCAACATGCGGATGTCAGCGCCTTTATACGGGCGGCTGGCGATGCAGTCCACCTTGATAAAATCCACATTCCAACTTGCATAAAGCTTTGCAATGGAATCGTAATAGGCCTGGGAGGCGGGTTTCGCAGGATCCATGCCGTAGTTGTCGGGATTCCACGGACAGGTATCCGTGATGTCGGCGGCATCTGCGGCATGGTAGGAGGATCCGGCAATGGAAAGATTTTGCTTCACTGCCTGCTTCGGAATGCCACGCAGAATGTGGATTCCGAATTTCAATCCCAGAGAATGAATATAGTCCGCCAGCGGCTTGAACCCGGCGCCATTCGCGGAGGATGGAAAACGGTTTTCCGCGGGAACGTAGCGGCCATTCCCGTCCATGCTGAATTGCGAAGCCGTGGAATTCCCGGAAGCCCGAGGATTAGTGACGAACCATTCCATATCCACAACGACGTATTCCCAGCCGTAGCGCTTCAGATGCCGAGAGAACCAAGCAGCATTCGATTTCACGTCCTGTTCTTTTATCGTTGTGCCGAAAGAGTCCCAACTGTTCCATCCCATGGGCGGGTTGGCCGCTAGCGGCTCCGTACCGGCACGGTCCTGCGCCTGCGCGCCGGTAAGGCAAATACATGACAACAGCATCGCTGAGATTGCGAGGAACGCAGTTCGACTTTTTGTGCTGAATAGTTTCATTTTCTCAAGGCCGTTTCTGGAACAAATGATTTCATGACCGCCAACAATTCTTCGGTATGGCCGGCCCAGCTGAACTCGCGCGAGCGCGACTCTCCGGCATCTGACATTTTTGTTCCCAGTTCCTGTCGTCCGGAAAGCTCGAGAATACACTGCGCGAGTTCCTGCGGCGAAAAGCAGTTGAAATAAATAGCCGCGTCCCGGCAGATTTCCCGATGCACTGGAAGATTCGAAGCCACAACTGGAAGTTTACTGGCCATGGCTTCGACCAATGGATGAGCAAACGTCTCCGCATAAGAGGCGGTTACGTAGATTTGGCAGGCACGATAAACATGGTGGAGCAAGCGATTTGGGATTTCTCCCAATTCAACAATGTTTCCAGCGATACCCAATTCCTGAATCAAGGTCGCGGCACGACCTACTTGATAAGAGCCAGGCGTGTCATTCTGAACCAGGCGGCAAGTCGAGAATAATTTCACATCTTTGCCGTGTTTTTGGCTTAACAGGGCAACGGCGTGAAAAAGCGTTTCGAAATTGCGATAGTAGTTGTAATGACTGACAAACAGCAGGCGCAAGGCATGCGCGGAAGAATCTAATTTACTCTGGACTTCGGCAGGCAAGGGCGATTGATCCCGAAAAAACGCATCGTGGTCAAACCCGTGATGGATGGCAACAATTTTGCTTTCTCCAGTCCATTGCCTCAGTTCTGCGGCAAACGTCTGGCTGGGCGCAACTGTGCGATCCGCCCAGGCAATGGAACGTTTGGCCAGCACGCTCCGTGCACAGTGTTCTGCCAGCATCCGATATTCGTGCCTGTCGCGTAGATCGCGGACAAAATCCTTGGAGAGATAAAGCGAATTTCCAGAGAGCAGAATTTGAGGAACGGGACTGTGTCTCAAAGCGAAATTGCCGGCCGAGAGCAGAATATCCGCGCCGGAGGCCTGAATCTGTTCAGGAAGGCGAAATTGCTCCCACAGAAAACGCCGGCCTGCCCCCTGGTTCGCAGGAGACTTCAACACAGTCACATTTGGCGGAAAACAAAACTGGCCTGACTCATTTGGATCAAGGGCAACAGTGGTTTGCACATTTTCCTTCAGGGCAAGCCGGGGAATTACATTTCGCAGATAAGTCAGCCCGCCTCCGGCACTGGCGGCCGTTCCATTCACGAAGACGCGCATTAACGTCCCTGTATGGCAGGAGCGAGTTCAGGATTCCATGAAGAGGGAGGGGGTTGGAAACGAAAGTCTGCGACAGGTTCGAGACCGGGCATTCGGGACGGAAGCAAATCCGGGAGCATGAACGCGAGACTCCAAAAAAATACGCAAAGATACGAGCCTACAGCAAACATCCAATCCTCAAAAAATGCGCCCACAATGCCAGCCAGAACAATAGCGCAAACAGGAATGAATAGTTCTTGAGCGCCAAGGCTGCGCCGCATATCAATAAAACCCAACCAAAGATTTCTAAGGATCAACAACATTAGACCGGCAAAAGGCACGACTCCCAGCAGCCCCACCCATTCCGTAATCGCTAAATAACTATTTCCGTGCTCACGTGAGGTTCCTGCAAATGAACGTAACGCTTCTACACGCTCTTTTTGGTCTATTCCCAGGAAGCTGGTGCCAAACCCAGTGCCAAACCAAGGGCTTTGTTGGATGGACGCGATGGTTTCATCCCACGGAGTTTTGCGCGAGGCAAGTATCCCTTCATCGGGCCTACCTTTGTAAACAAAGGCGTTCACAAGTGAATCGGCTTTCTTTCCCGATTCCAGAGGACGGAAGGAGACCACCAGCAAAGCAGCGATGCCCACGACGGCCAATCCTTTGAACAACAAGCGGTAACGCCGGAGTCCAATGCATAAGAAAAGACATGAAACCAGCCCAGCGGAAATACTGGCGCGCGAATAACTATCGAGGCACAACAACAGAGCCACCAAGAAAAAAAGAGTTCGCCGCGCGCGCGGTGCAAAAGACTCTGCCGTGATACTTCCCCATAGCAAAGCCGGCATGCAGACAATGCCCATAACGGCGCCCAGAGAATTCGCGTTTCCAAAGAACGAATAGTTTAAAGCTCCGTACGTGATGGCCGTAAAGCACACCAGCAGTTCGCAAACTTGCAGCAGTCTTTTGGGGAAATTCCGGTTGCCCAAGACTGCGGTACGCGCTCCTCCCGCTCCGTACAGGAATAAAAGCAGTAGGCTGATTGATTTGAGCATGGCGGCCGCAGGAGAATTGGAAAACATCGCGGAGGTCGAGGCGGTAATGCAACAAACAACAGCGCACAAATGAAATATCCCAAATGAAGAACGGTAATTTTTCAGGTAGACCGCCATTCCCACGATGCTTCCAAACGCCAACAACGCCCATCGCAGACTGCTCCACATGCTTGCTGCCGGGGTGGCCGTGCCTGAGGCAAGAAAAACGAGCATGAGAATGGGGAAAAACCGACGCTCGAAACGCCACGCGATTACTAGTAATCCTTCCGTGAAAACCAGTCCTGCGATTCGCATTGGGTCTGTAAAAGAGCCGGGACTTGAAAACGCGCCGTGTATCAAAAGCGCGGTCAACAGGACGAACGCCGCAGCTCCGAATAACTTAAACCGCCCATCACGCATGGCAAACCGCTCCAAATGATAAAGCCGCTTCCGCAATCCCGCCTGCGCAGGACTGCGGTGAATATTGGGAAATCCGCTCACGGCTTCGCTGTCCCATAGCCGAACGCATTTCTGGATCGTTGGCAATCATTTCCAGCGCCGCAGTCAGTTCATCGGGCCTTTGGGAATTTATCAAGAGACCGTTCCAATTTTCTTCAACGAGGTCCTGTGCGCAACCCGCGGCATTGCTGACGATTACCGGAAGTCCACAGGCCATTGCTTCATTTACCACCAAGCCCCAAGTGTCGGTATATGTGGGCAGAATACATGCTTCCGCCAGCGCGTAGTAACACGGCAATTCTTCTTTCTGCACGAAACCGGCAAATTTCACCGAGCCGCAACCCAGCTTCGCGCCTTGCGCCATTAGTGCAGCCTTTGCCCGCCCGTTTCCAACAAAAACTATACCGATTTCTCTTCTCAATTCCTGCGCAAGACTGCCATACGCTGCCAGCAGATCAAATATTCCCTTTTCCTCCACCAGTCGCCCGACGTAGAGAAAAAAGCGTTGTGGCAATTGCAACCTTAGTCTGTGAGAAGCTGCTTCCTTGCGCACGTGCTCCGCATTGCGGGAAAAGAACTCGATGTCCACTGCGTTCGGAGCGACGAAAATGTTTTCCGGCGGAACATTGAAATCGCGTACGTATTCAGTGGAAGATTTGCCGGGAACCACAAAAGCATTGCAACCAGCGATGAATTTCCGTTTTAGAAACTCAACCGGGCGGTGTCCCCCGCGCTTATCCTTGGCCGTGCTCTCCACCCAGGCCAAGAACGGTATGTGCCGCTTCCGCGCCCAGGCCATGGCCTGCCAAGAAGCGATGTAGTTATATCCTCCGCACAAAATCACGTCCGGAGCAAGTTGTTCGAGGGCGGCGGTCAACCCGCGATTTAACAGTATGTTCCGCTCCCGATAACGACGTCGCCAGAAAGGGAGCACATGGTAAGAAAATTGAATTTCGTTCTTGTAGACCAACCACTCCCGTTGGGTTGGATCGGTGTCGGCAAGAAAAATCACATGCAGCTCAATATCCTTTTGCTCGGCGAGGGCATTAAATACCGGGATGCGATACGGAGAAATAATTTCCGTCAGGACCGCCAGCTTCATGCGGCACACTCCCGGTAAAGATCGTTGAGCCGTCGCGCCTGGTGTTGCACCGTCAAGCTCTTCAGAATGGTCCTGCGCGCGGCCAGCCGCATTCGATTCCGCAACTCGGCATCCTCAAGCAGAATTATCAGGCCATGCGCCATATTGGCCACATCATCTTCGCCAACAAGCCAGCCATTTTTGCCGTGCTCAATCACCTCCGCAATGCCCTGTCCGCGGCAAGCGATCACCGGCTTGGCGGCCGACATGGCCTCCAAATACACGCATCCTAATGCTTCGTAGCGGCTGGGAAGAGCAAAAACCGTGCACTGCCGCATCGCTTCAGCCACACTGTCGCGGCTTTGCCGCCCAAGAAACCGGACCTTGTCGGCGATCTTCAGATCATCAGCCAGAGCCTGCAATCGTTTCAGCTCCGCCCCTTCTCCAATGATGTCACAGGAAACTTCTGGAATGCGCGATTGCACCATCGCGACCGCGCGCAACAACAGATCATGGCCTTTGATCGGGATCAGATTGCCGACGCTCAAAATCTTCAGGTCGCCACGCTCGTCCGCAGGGCCGAAGATATTGGGATCAACCCCGTTGTAAATCACCGAAGTAGGATAATTCTCGCCCGCACCCTCGAGCACTTTTTGACGCACCGCTTCGCTGATGCAAACAACGGTTCTGGCGGAATGAAATACATGCCGAGTTATCCTGCGGCACCATTCTCCAGCTCGTCCTTGCACTTGGTTTGTGAAGTATGCATCCAGCCCATGAACCGTCACGATAAAAGGAATGTTGAGCTGCCGCGCCAACAAGGATGCTGCGTGGCCGCAGGGCAATGCCGCATGCGCGTGGACAAGGTCAATCGGTTTACGTGCATGCAGGCGCCGGATTTTCGAAATCAAGCCCGCAAATAAAAACGCTCCGGCAGACGAGAGGCCAATTCCGCCGGGCAAACTTATGTACCTCATCCACTCCGAGGGATACCCAGTGATGACCCCTGATTTTTCCGAGTAATAGGACTGCACTGCCTGCACCGAAGAATCAACCCCTAGCGATTCCAGCATTTTGAGCGGCTCGGCTACAAAACATCCCGCGACCTCGTTTTTATTGCTCGGATAAAACGGCGTCAGCGTGAGCACATGGAGCCGCTTCTGTTCCGCGCGTTGATGCATCTGCTGAATATAGTCCCCGCATTCAAGCTGCATGCCGACGACCTCGCACCGGAGCCAAATCAATAAATGCCTGTTCCCATTGCTGCGCGATTAAATTCCAGTCAAAACGTTCGCTGTGTTTGCGGCCCGCGGCCCCCAAAGTCAAGCGCAGAGGAACATCTTTCAGCAGTTGCTCCAGTCGCTGGAAAATTTCGGCGTCCGACTGCGCCAGGTAGCCCGTCTCTCCATCAATTACCGTTTCAGGCTGATAGTCCTTTCGCGCGATTACCGGAAGCCCACAAGCTGCAGCCTCTAGAATTACCTTGGGGGAGCCTTCCCATCGGGAAGGGAATAAGAAAATGTCAGCCTTCTGGTATTCCGCCCGCAACCTTTCTGCATTCAGCAGGCCCAGAAACTCAACATTCGGCAATTTCTCGCGATGCACGAAAGATTCAAGCTCTGCGGCCATAGTCCCTTCTCCCGCCAGCGCAAAAGTCGCGCTTGGAAAACGCTTTGCCGCCTCCAGCACCAATTGCGGTCCCTTAAATGGACGCAGCGATCCTGCAAATAAGACGCGAGGATGGAGGTTCTTTTTCTCCCGAAGGCCTAAGGTAAAAAAATTCGTGTCTACGCCGGTGGGGATGATGCTGCTTGGCAGGCGATATTCCCGCTGTAAGCTCTTCTGCACCATGGAAGAATTGCTGAACAAGTAATCACAGCGAAGAATGGTTTGTTGCCAAAGGCGCTCCGCAGCAGGCGAAATCGTCGGCTCATTTCGCAGATCGGCCTGGGATTCCACTGTACCGACCACGACACGCTGGTCCTTCCACTTGCTGCGCAATGACATGTAATACCGGCTGGCGGGCGACGATTTCAGATAGAAAAGAATTTCATGCTTGCCCAGCAAAAACTCTCGGGCAATTCGGACGGTTTGCCGTCGCTTGGGTAAACGAATGAGCCGGGTATTGGGCCGGCGCATAATTCGAGGATCGGGATCTTCCACGCAGAATACGCTCACATGGAAGTGGGATGGATCGAGCCGGCAAATGATCTCTCTGGCATTGGCCATCTGCGCGTTGGGCAACCCCTTGTCGGCAAAGCTGTCCACCAACAGGCGAATGGGATTCATGAGTTCCTCATCCAGGAACCATTGATCTGCTCGTCAATGGCAGCACCGAGGAGCATTACCCATTTACCTCCGCTGGATAAAATAAGCTTCGCGCCCGCGACCAGATCGCTGCTGTTATCAAATGATCGTCGGCATCCAGCCCAGAAATTAAGGCCGTTCCCACGAAAGATGCATAGGCCATGAAACCGCCGATGCTGAGTTCAACCCACTTGGGCAGTCCGCTTGCAAAGCGCATCACCATGTAAAGAGACAGGACGGCCGCCAAAAATGCGGGAATTAGTCGCATGTAGCTACGGTTATAGGGCAAGAGATGAAGCTGATCATAAGCGCCTTTCAAATACCATAAATTCACCAGCGCATTCGTCGCCGCTGCCGCGATCGCCGCGCCAAGAATGCCGAACGGATGAATCAGAACGAGGTCGAGCGCGACCATGACAACCGCCGTGACCGCCTGGATCTTCAAAAGATGCTTTTCATTTCCGGACATGAGTAACAGCGAACCTGCCGAACCGACCGCGCAATTCACCAGTTGCCCAACAGTACCCACCATAAGAACGGACCACCCAGCTTCAAATTCCGGACCAAAAATTCGCATCAATGGCCGTGCGAATATGACCATGGTGGCCGCCAATGGGAAAGTGAGGCCGAGAATCCACTTAGTGAGAGTTTGGAACATTCTGCCCATCATTCGATAATCATGGCGTGAGTGAAGATCGGAAATGATGGGAGAAAAAATCTGGTTCACCGACTGTAGAATGACCGGCACCAGCGCTGCCATTCCTGCAGCAAGCGCATAAATTCCCACCTGTCGCGGATTCAAATAGAATCCCAGAAAAATCTTATCGGTGTGCAATATCAGAAAACCAAGAAATTCCATCAGCAGCACCGTGGCTGAGAATGAAACCACGCGACGCTCCAATGCCGGAATTGGCCCCGCATGAGAGCGCGTTTTTCGTGGAGTCAGCTTCCACACGGTACCCACGAGCAGGATGAACACAACGAAATCCGCGACAGCCTGCGCCATTAGATACCCGCGCAGTCCCCATCCAACCGCTACGAAAGCAATGGTGGTAAGCATCATCAGCGGGGTACCAAGGAAAATCGTGAGCACGGTGCTGCGGGCAACTTCCTTGTAACCGGCGAGCACCCGGACAAAGAAAGTGTTGAAGGTACCAAAGCACATGAGAGCCGCGAATATCCACAAGTGCCCGCTCAAGGCGGGCGTGTGGTAAATCCGCACGGCGACCACCGGCCCCACAAGCAGAAGTATTGGGACAAACAGCAGATTGGTGAAAACCAGCATGAAAATGCTGCGGACCAGAAGTCCACGCAGCAACTCGTACTGCCCTGTTGCTCGATAGGCCGAAACGAACCGTGTTGCGGAGCGCGAGAGCCCAAAGGCATTGAAAATACCTAGCGAGCCAATGATGGTTAAACCCAGCGCGTAGGTGCCCAGGGCCTCCGCTCCCAATTCACGCGTGAGATAGATTTTGAAAAAATAGCCGGTCGCCAGGGCAAACATTCTCCCTGAAAAATAGACGGATGAGTGCCGCGAAACATGGCCGATATGCTTGCGAAAGTCCGTGGATTGCAGAACGCGCAGCGCGACCGCATCTTCCGCGATCTGTTCCGGTTCCTTTAGAGCTGCGGTCCCCGCCATAATTTGACAGTAATCAGTGTTGAGCGTCCGCGTGCCTGTGCACGTCCCGCGAAAACGGTCGTCTAACTATTGGAACTGTGCTGAACGCGGTTGCGAAAGTACCTTGGCGGGAACCAGTGGTGGAAATCTCCGGTACCCATCAGAACGAAGGCGTCAGATCGCGGTCAGCAGCGGTGCTCGCGTTTCTCCCGAAAATAGTCGTTGCAGGTCTGGCATCCGGTTTGGTTCAAGGCTAACGGAGCTTGGGCTGTAATCAGACGGCGAATCAATGACGGCGGAAATATTCAAGAATTCAGCTTTTGATCGTAAAATATGCCCCACGCCAAAGCGGCGGAACTGCTCTCCATACTCATGGTGCGGATATTGCAGCCACTGGCATAGAAAGCATGGAACCCCGATGGCGGCGCACTCCATGGCCACCGTGGAGAGTACGGTGACTCCGAACCAGGCTCTTGCCAGCAACTGCAGCGTCAACGGCCCTGCGATTATTTCCAGCCTTGTGCCCCGCAGTTGTTCGGCCGAGAGGATTTTCAGCACCAGCGATTTACGTCTTCGCATACTCTCGAAGGGGTGCAATTTAATAATCAGTTTGCGGCCTTCTTTGACGGCGATATCAGCGAGCGCTGGGAGAACGTCTTTATAAATCTCGTCCCCCCTAGCCTTGTTGGTCTCATACGGTTCCGAGAAAAAGACAATTGCATCGCCCGAACCGGCCTTGCGTTTTTCAAAAGCATTGGCCCGGGCGCAGGCGTCCGGTTGGATATGGCTCGACGGGATTTTACAAACCCGCGAGAGGTAATCCCGTTCCATTTCGCTTTTGGCAATGATTGTGTCGGCGTAAGTCGAAACAAGGCGATACCGCCAATCGAGCGCTCCATGGTGACACGATATCGTCGCGATGTTCCTTCGCTTGGCCAGGAATAAGGGCAACAACGTGTAAGGATTGTTGTCGCAACACAGCACGCTCTTAATTGGTTCACGTTCCAAGACCCCGAGCCATGCATCTCGAATCTTAAGACCGGCTCTTACAAATTCAGGGAAACCTTCCCACAATCCCATCGAAAATGCGGAGGAAGTCCGCGGATCGAGCGAAAGTTCGCGGCGCAACTTTTGCCACATTTGCGAGACTTTCTTGTACTCTTCTTTAGATTCCCGGCCGCATGCGTAGCCTGCCAAATCCGCTGTCCTGACGTTTCCGGAGAGTTGGCCGCTTTTCCCGTTTGCCCGGGTGGTGACCAGCAGGAAATCCAAGGCAGGGAGATTCGAAGCGAAGCCTGCTGCGGTTTTTGTAGCATTGACGTAGGCACTGGGCACAAGCACCACGTCCCGTTTGGCTCTCGAGCTTTTTTTCGCGAAGTGACGACGGACGTTGAATCCCGCATCGTATTTGTCCCAGAAAATTTGCCGCAGCTCCCAAAAGCGAAGCGCCCACATTTCGGCTGCATAATGCAAAAGCCTTCGCCGCATCTTCGGCCCGCTTAGCAGATGAACAGGAAACATCCGCAAACGCTGAAGCATATCTGCTTCCAGGCAAGGCCTTGTAACAAAAACCTGGTCGTTACCGTTCAAGCTTTCGGCGAAACGACAAACATAGGCAATTACCTGCATCTGCTCATTAAAAAACAACACAAACAATTCCCACCAAGAGATGCCTTCTTCGTCGATCAACGAAGCTCCCTTGGCAGAAATTTTGCGCATGAAATCGAGATCCTCTTCCAGGTTGCAATATTGTTGAAAGGGCACTGCCGGACAGCCAAATTCACGCGTCCATTGACTATAAGTTTTCGCGGGGGCCCAACTGAGATCGACGATCAAGTCCCATTTTTGCGACGACCAATGCCGAGGCTGATCCTTGGGGTGGACAAGAAGTACTCTTCAACGCTCGCACCCTCCGCTGGAAGAGATTCCCCTCACATCCCCGCGGAACGGCCGGTTGCGGAAGCAAGCTGGCATTCGTAGAGTGATCAACTCGAGTGCAGCGGTTTCTGGGCCACAGGAAAATTCATGCTTGCCAATTGGGCCCCATTTTCCACGACCGCAAGCGCTTCAGCCCAGGAAAAGTTGTCGCGATTCTCAAACCGCTCATAGATTTCGCGAATGGTGTGCAAATCCTCCTAGAGCATCGAGGGTCCAGCGATGGTGACTAAAATCAAATGAACGTTTTACGCCTACGCACTGAAATAGTTCCGGATGCCCGTAAAAATACGGGGTGACATGCTCTAGCTCATAAGGGCTTCGCGCTTCGCGGTGCGCCCTTTTGCAACGCAGCAAACGTAAATACTTCCAGGTCGAGACCCTGCGGATAAATACGCGGCGATCGGTTACTCGCATAGTCCGCGTCAAACTTCAAGATGGTCATCACCGCCTCGTCAATCAAATCCGGGTCCACCAACGGATTATCAGAGGTCACGCGCACGATAAGTCGCGCCGAATATTCCAGAGCAGCACGGTAATAGCGGTCCAGCACGTTTTCTTCCATGCCCCGGAAGCAACTCACACCGAGCCGACGGCATTCCTTCACAACCGCATCATCGCAGTTCGATTCTGTCGTCGCAACAATAGTCGTATCGGTAAGGCGTGATCGTCGTGAGCGCTTCACAACCCGCCCAAGACGGTTTCGCCGCCGAGGTCCATCAACACCTTGCCCGGAAGACGCGAGCTGCCCATCCGGGCTTGAATGATGGCGACAATCCTCAAACTGGCTCGTTCCGTTTGCATGGAATGGCTGACCGTGGCTGCGGTGCCTCCGCAGTCGCAAAAACTGACCATAGTATTGTCCGAAGGTTAGCCGAAAACATCGCATTGACACCACTTTAGACCGTTGGAGGGAACCAGCCTGATTACGCCTCCGCTCTAAAATGCGATGCTAAAATTCTTTCCACTCTCAGCCAGTACTGTTTTCAAGCGACAGGCGTGAACCGAAGTGCGACCCTAGCTGCTTTTGTGCGTCGCTATTTCGGTTTTGAGGAGTATTGATGAGTTTCGGGCCCATGTTTCCCATCAACGGTCAAGTCTACCGAGAAGTCCAGCCTAACTCCCCTATTGAATTTTCCCGCCAGCCGGGATCGTATGTATACGCGCCGGCCATGCAAGAGTCCGGCGTTCGGGAATACTACCGCACTTTGTTAAAGCATAAATGGGCCGCATTGAGCACCTTGGTGGTCATCTTTAGCGTCATCACCATCGCAACGCTGCGCACTACGCCAATTTATGAAAGCGCAGGTACCATCGCGATCACCAAGCCAGACTCCGGAATCGTAAATTTCAAAGACTCCACTCCTGAGTGGGATTATTACGATCCCACGGAGATGGATACCGAAGTCCGCATTCTGAAGAGCGATTTGCTTTCTTTGCAGGTTCTCAGGGCGTTGGGCCTGGACAAGGGACCCACCAACTTGTCCGCAACCGATGCCAACGCCCTCAATTTAACGGGGGATGCCGAAAATTTCGATTCTCCCAGGATCTCGGCGCTCATCTCTTCTTTTAAATCCGGCCTGACGGTCGCAATGGTGCCTAACACCCGCATTATCGAAGTGCGCTACCGTTCTCCCAACAAAGAACTGGCGGCGCGGGCGGTCAACACGCTCATTTCCACCTACGAAGAACAGAATTTCAAAACACGTTATGAGTCGACCATGGAGGCCTCGGATTGGCTCTCCCGGCAATTGGCGGACCTGCAGATGAAGGTCGAAACGTCCACGGAGAAACTAGTCCAATACCAGAAACAACACGAAATTCTGGGGACCGACGACAAGCAGAACATCATTACGTCCAAATTGTCGGAACTCAATAAGGAGTTGACCGAAGCGGAATCTCAAAGGATGGAGAAACAAGCTGTTTATGAATTGATGCAATCCGGCGACGCGAACACCGTCTCCGCCGCGGCGATGGGCGTCTCTTCCTCCAGTGACTCGAAGGGAGAATCGTCTCTTTTGGAAAAGCTGCAGAGCCAGGATGCTGACCTTCGCATTCAATCTGCTGAACTAAGCACTCAATTCGGGCCTTCTTATCCCAAGGTGCAGCAACTGAATACCCAACTAAAGGAAGTAGCCGCGCAGATTCAGCTGCAAACCAAAAAAGTGCTCGACAGCGTTCATGATGACTACATGGCCGCGTTGCAGCGCGAAAAAATGCTAAGCGCGGCGCTCGACAAGCAGAAGCAGCAGGCCAACGCCCTGAACGAGAGTTCGATTCAATATAATTTGCTGAATCGCGATGTCGAGTCGAACCGGACTCTGTATGAAGGTCTTTTGCAGAAATTGAAGGAAGCCGGTGTAACGGCCGGGTTGCGATCCACCAACATCCGCAAAGTGGATCAGGCACGTGTGCCGAACTATCCTTCCTCCCCAAACATACCGCGGAATCTTACCTTCGCGCTGGCTCTTGGGCTCAGTTCAGGAATCGGGCTTGCTTTCCTTTTAGAAGCTTTGGACAACACGGTGAGAACCCCCGAACAGGCGCAGGCCATTTCTGGATTGCCGTCGTTGGGAATGATCCCACTGGGTTCGCGGCAAACGGCAAATCTTTTGGATCCGGCAAAGCGATTGGCCTTGGCGGCTTCCAAAGAAGTTGTGGAACTCGTATCCCAATCCCGGCCGCAATCTCAAATGGCGGAATCTTACCGGGCATTGCGTACATCTCTTTTGCTCACCTCTTCGGGGGCGCCGCCGAAAACAATTCTTGTAACCAGTGCATTGCCGCAGGAAGGTAAATCCACAACCAGCATTAACTGTGCAATCGTCCTGGCCCAGAAAGATAGCCGGGTGTTGTTGATCGATGCGGACTTGCGCCGCCCCAGCATTCATAAAACCCTGGGGCTGGGGCCGAAAATCGGCCTGAGCGATGTGCTCACGGGAAATGCCACGCTGCAACAGGCGATTGTGCGCTCTCCCATCGCGCCTTCACTATTTATTCTTGCGGCCGGTACTCCTCCGCCAAACCCGGCGGAATTGCTGGCTTCATCGCATATGCGCGACGTTCTTTCCACGCTGCGCGAGCAATATGATCACGTCGTGATTGATACGCCGCCCACCCTCTCCGTTACCGATGCGGTGGTAATGTCCACCAGCGCGGATGCTGTTGTCCTGGTCATCCGCTCCGGTCAAACGACCAAGCAAGCTCTGCGCCGCTCGCGTGAACTGCTTGGACGC
Source organism: uncultured Acidobacteriota bacterium (assembly GCA_963831435.1). Lineage (GTDB taxonomy): Bacteria > Acidobacteriota > Terriglobia > Terriglobales > Acidobacteriaceae > JAICKN01. The sequence goes on along the minus strand of CAWHQK010000009.1, from coordinate 7,836 downwards.
GTAAATGCCCGCGTCTCGGGCGTTCTTCTGAATGCCGTGGATCTGCGTTCGCCGGATTATTACTATTACTACGAATATCAGGGAAAATATGGGAAGCGTTACTACCAGGAAGATTCCCTCGATGCCGGTGGCAGCGACTCTTCCGGAAACATTACCGCTACCCCGGCCTAGGCCGGTTCCGCTCGCGGCGGAGGGCAATGCCCGAACTACATGAGAATTCAGGCAAAAAGCCCGGCGACTAAAACTTTTTTGCTGATCTCTGCTTTTCTGTTTTCTTTCCTGTTCGTTGCCTTCGCGGCCTGCCAATATCTTGCGGCCATTTTCTCTGAGCGCAACGATCTCATCAGCTTGCAACGTGCCGTACGCTTGCAGCCATTTAACGCCGAGTATCGTTATCGCCTGGGGCTCTATTTTTCGTTGCTAAATCCGGATGCTGCGGCGCCTTCTCTGCGGGAAGCCGTGTCCTTGAATCCTTATGACGCGCGTTATTGGCTGGCCCTGGCCAGGGGTTACAACACGTTGGACGACATCTCGGCCCTGAACTCGGCCCTGCAGAATGCCTTGAAAACAGCTCCCACCGACCCCGCTATCGTTTGGGACACAGCGAATGTTTACTTGAGCAGCGGCAACCCGGAAGAGACCCTCAACCTATGTCGCCGATTACTCAATGACCAGGGACCGGCCTTCGGACATGCCCTGCCTTTCTGCTGGCGGGTTAAACCCGATGTGGACCTGTTCATTTCTAAATTGATGCCGCCGCAGACCGACGCCTACGAATCGTTCTTGGATCTGCTAATCAGCAGCCAGCAAACTGATGCGGCAACCAAAGCGTGGGGGCAACTGGTAAGTTTCGGACAGCCGATTTTGCGTCCACGCGTTTTTGAATACGTAAATTATCTGCTCATAAAAAAGCAGCCAGACCTGGCGATGCAGGTGTGGCAACAGGCCGCTCCACTTGCAGGCCTTTCTGCCTACCAGCCTTCACGCGACAATTTAGTAGTTAACGGTAACTTCAGCTCGCCGATCCTGAGGGCCGGTTTCGATTGGTCTTATCAGAAGAGCCGCAACGTCTCGCTCGCCCTGGATCCCGCACAGCATCAATCCGGCATGCGTTCTTTGTCTATCTCGTTCGATGACGCGCAAATTGAAGATGCGGGCATACGCCAGTTCATTTTTGTGCGTCCCAATCGCACCTACGACTTCTCCGCCAATTTCAAAGCCCTGGGGATCGAAGGGGCTGGCGGAATAAGGTTCGCACTGGAAGACGCCTACACACGCGCCCCGCTGTTTGCGACGGATAACCTGACCGATACCAGCGATTGGAAACAAGTGAATGGAACATTCACCGCGGGGCCGGGGACAAACTTGCTTGTGCTGCGCCTGCAGCGGCTTCCAGCCGGAGACGTCATCAAAGGAAAACTTTGGATTGACGGCGTTCGCTTGACCAAGCAACCTCAACAACAGCCATGACGTCCCCAGTCATTCCCGATCAACGACCACAAGCAAACGCGGTCCAGGTAGCGCGTCCCAATTGGATGGAATACGTCCTCGTCTATGGGCCGTTCACACTGCTATTGTTTGGTCCGTTGGCTTTTGGGGCGGTTTCGCCCTTCCCCATTTTCATTCTTGAGGCGGGAGCGGCCGCGCTTTTTCTGCTGTGGATTGTTCGCCAGCTGCGCTCGGACGAACTAGCCATCTCCTGGAATCCGCTGTTCCCGCCCATGGTCGCGTTTGTCGTGGTGATTGCGATGCAACTGGTCACAAAGCATACTGGATATCGCTATGCAACGTACTCCGATGTCATGTTGTACCTCGCATACGGCCTGCTTTGCTTCGTTATCGCTCAAACGCTACGCAGGACGTCCCACCTTCGTCATCTGGCCATTGCAGTTTCCGCGTTTGGATTCACGATCGCATTGCTTGCTCTCCTGCAGAGCGCTTCGTCCTCGGACAAGTTGTACTGGCTCATCACGCCGCATAACGGCGGATGGGTCTATGGTCCTTACGTAAATCATAACCACTACGCGGGACTAATGGAGATGCTCATTCCTGTTCCGTTGGTGATCGCCTTCAGTCAATTTGCGCATGGCGTAATGAAGCGTTTGGCTATCATCGCCGCGGCAATCATGGTGGCGACATTGTTCCTTTCCGGTTCTCGCGGCGGCATGATCGCCTTTCTTTTCGAGTTGGCGGTTCTGGCGTTTTTCCTTGTCCGGCAAAGGTCGAAATCGAAGTTTTATATGACGTGGATGTTCATCTTATTTCCCATGATCCTGGCCTTGCTGCTCGTGTGGCTGGGAGGAAGCGAGTTCGCGAATCGTGTAACCAGCATTAACAACGAGACCCGCACAGAAATTTCCGGCGGCATGCGCATGCAAATTACCCGCGATGGCCTGCGCATGTTCAAGCAAAAACCTCTTCTCGGATACGGCCTGGATACTTTTCCGGAAATTTACCCCGAGTTCAGAAGCATCTATACCGAAGTCTGGATCAATGAAGCCCACAACGATTACCTGCAGCTTCTAATTGAAACTGGCGCACTCGGATTTTGTGTAATGCTCTGGTTTCTGTGGACGATGTATTCGCACGCTCTCCCAAAATTGTCCGGCTGGCCCGACGATCGAAACGGCGTTCTAACGCTCGCTGCCATGCTGGGCTGCACAGGCATTCTGGTCCACAGCTTCGTTGATTTCAATCTCCATATCCCCGCGAACGCTGCCATTTTTTATGCGCTTTGCACCATCGCGGCCATGGAACCTCGGTTTCGCAAACACTATCGCCATGAACGCAACCGCACGGCTCCGTAAGACATCCAGTTAACCCCGGGGTCATACCCTTGTAGTGTAGGCGGGGAAAACGCTGCAAAAACTTGCACCCGTCAAATCCAATAGTTCGTTGTTCTCGCTACGACCGATGAAAATCAACAAGTTAGCCGGGCCCGGCGGTGGCCCATTGATTGCATTTATACGGCCACGTCTTAGTGGGCTCCCCGGCTCCCAACGGCTCTGTGAGGGTAGGAATGGCATATAAAGAGATCTTCTGGATGGCCTGCGATTCGACCGAGCAATTGCGCGCGGAATATGGCCCTTTTCACACGAGGATTGAAGCTGAAGCCGAAGCGAAGAAAATGGGATTTGGCTTCCTTCTTCGGTACGAGCACATGATCGGTGACAACGACGATATCCAGGAAGTGCGCTGCATCTTTGTCGAGTTGCCTGATGTTCCGCAACGTGCTTCTCAGCCGGCCCGCAAGCTCCACACTCGCTGCGCGAGCTGCGGCGAATCGGCCGTTCATGAAGAAGGCTGGCAGGCCGAAGTCTGGGCCGACATCCACGAGTTCGAACACTCCCGCCACCGGGTGCGATTGTTCGAACAAAACCGCGCGGATGGACTAAAAGAAATAGCCGGCTGGCGCGACGCCTGCGCCTAAATCTGTCGCGCGTATACCCGCGCAAAATTGTCATCCTGAGCGAAGCGAAGGACCTATGCATGCAGCCTGAGGTTAAGCCGACCTTCAGCGGGAGCCCACAGGCAACTCAGCCGCAGCATCACGGTCTAAGAACCAAAGCAGCCTTCCCTCGATGGGCGATACTCTTCCCGCGGGTGGCCCCTGCTTCTTATCTTCAATTACCCGCCGCACGGCGTCCGCTTTGTCCGCTCCCGTCGCCATGAACATCACGCAAGCGGCATGGTCGAGCACCGGATAGGTAAACGTAATTCTGAATGCATTGAACTTCTCAACCCAGTTCGCGATGACCAGCCTATGCATTTCGCTAAGTCCCTTACTCCCAGGAAACAGCGAAGCCGTGTGCCCGTCCGGCCCCAATCCCAGCATGATGAGATCAAACCGCGGAAATTGGCCAGACTGAAGATTGAAAAACTTGACCAACTGCTCTTCGTAATCCTTGGCCGCGGTTTCCGCGTCTTGCTCCGCATGGATTCGAAATACGTTCTCGGGACGCGCGGGAATTTTCGAGAGCAAAGTTTCATTTGCCATGCGGAAATTGCTCTCCGGATCGTCCGGCGGCACATGCCGCTCGTCGCCAAAAAAGAAATAAACCTGCTTCCACGAAATGTCCTGAGCGGGCAGCCCGGCGAGTAACTTGAACAAATTTTTTGGAGTAGACCCGCCAGAGAGCGCTACAGTAAATCTTCCCGAGGTTCGAATCGCGGTGTGCGCAAGGCGGGCAAATTCGGCCGCCGCCGCGGGGAACAGTTCAGCCGGAGCCGAAAAAACACGCAGGTCCAAATCAGTGTTCATACAGATAAACTCAGGCGGAAACCGGAGATACAGACTTCGACAGCCCGCATTGCGCCGCCCCCAGCAGGGCGATTTTATCGTTGGTGATTACGTGCACAGGCATGGCTTCCAACAACGGACGCATACGCCCTTTATCGAGGAACGCCTGCATAAAGAACGGCTCGGCCAGCTTCGACAAGATTTTCGGTGCAATGCCGCCCGCTAAAAAGACTCCGCCCGTCGCTAACATCTTCAGTCCAAGATTTCCCGCCTCAGCGCCATAAATGGAAACGAAAATGTCCACAGTTTGTTCGCACAGAGAACACTTCCCTTCCATCGCCGCTCGCGAAATCGCCGCCGCCGGCTCGGTTTCGTGCATCTCGTCCGTTAGCCATTTCGGTTCGGTACCGCGCCCGGTGTCGCGCAGAAAATGGAAAACGTTCACCAATCCCGGCCCCGAGAGCACCCGCTCATAACTTACATGCCCGAATTGCACGGTCAGATAGTGCAGCAAATCCATTTCCAGTTCATTGCGCGGAGCAAAGTCAGTATGACCGCCCTCGCACGCAAACACGTGATGTTGCGTTCCATCCCAATGCAGGCCGGCCTCGCCCAAACCCGTTCCGGCAGCAATCACAGCCTGGTTTCCAACTACGCCCGTTCCTACATTCAGCGTAACCAGATCCTTCTCGTCAAGCGCGGAAATTCCCCAGCCTGTTGCCTCCAGGTCGTTAATCAGGACAACATTTTTCACTGCGATTTCCTGCGACAACTTGCTAGCTTCAATCACCCACGGAAGGTTGGATGTCTCCACGCGCCCGTTCAACACCGGCCCGGCAATGCCAAAACAAGCCACATCTGGCACGACGCCCATGGTGTCCACGAACTTCGCTGCAATTTCGTCCAGGCTGGAAAAATTGCGGCTGGGGAAAATGGTCACCGAAACTAAAGCGAACTTCCCTTTGACTACATCGAAGTACGCCAACCTGGCGTTGGTGCCTCCGATGTCTCCAGCGAGTATCATTTTTCGAAGTTCCTCCAGTGGCGGCCATCCCGCTCCAGCAATTCTTCCGATTCTTTTGGCCCCCACGAGCCCGCTGCATAGTTTGGGAAATTCCGCGGCGGCAGCGCCTTCCACACGTCCAATACCGGACTCACCACACACCAGCCCGCTTCCACCATATCAGCACGCTGGAACAATGTCTGGTCGCCAATCATGCAATCATGCAGCAATCGTTCATATCCGGTGCTCGGCTGCATGCCGAAATAATCCGCATATTCAAAGTTCATGTCCACCGCGCCCAGACGCATCACCGGCCCGGGAATCTTCGCCGCGAATTGCAGGGAGATTCCTTCCTGCGGTTGAATATGCAAAATCAACTGATTGGGCATGAGGTTGTCCACCGGAGTATCCCGGAAAAGCACAAAAGGCGCGCGGCTAAACTGAATTACGATCTGGGTGTTCTGCGCCGCCAAACTCTTACCTGTGCGCAAATAAAAGGGCACGTCCGCCCAGCGCCAGTTATCAATCGCCAGCTTCATGGCAACAAAAGTCTCTGTCTTGCTGTCCGAAGGCACGTCCTCTTCGTGACGATAGGCGGGGATGTGGTGACCCATCACGTTGCCTTCGCCATATTGCCCGCGAACAGTCCTGCTCAGCACGTCTTCGGCGCTGAGCGGCTGTATAGCGTGAAGAATCTTCGCCTGCTCATCGCGGACCGCATCCGCCTGGAACGAAATCGGCGGCTCCATCGCCGTAAGACTAATGAGCTGCATGATGTGGTTTGGCACCATATCCCGCAAAGCGCCAGCGCCATCGTAATAACTTCCCCGCGACTCCACTCCCACCGTTTCCGCCACGGAAATTTGTACGTGGTCAATGTAGCGGCGGTTCCAGATCGGCTCAAAAATTCCATTGGCAAAGCGAAACGCCAAAATATTCTGGACAGTCTCTTTTCCCAGGTAGTGGTCAATGCGGTAAATCTGCTTCTCGGCGGCAACTTTGAGCAGTTGCTTGTTCAACGCCTTGGCCGATTCCAGATCGCGCCCGAAGGGCTTTTCCACGATTACCCGCCGCCAGTGCTGGTTGTTCTCTTCCATCAAACCAGCCGCGGCAAGTTGTTCGACAATCGATCCAAAAAAATCCGGCGCGGTCGCCAGATAAAAGAAATAATTCTCATGCGTGGAGTGGTCCTTGTTGACCTTCTCCAGATATTCCTTCAGCTTGCCATAAACACTCTTGTCGCTGAAATCGGCGGTCACATAAGAAAGACGCTGCGCGAACCAGTCGCAGATTTTCTGGTCCACGTCTTTGCCCGCGTAGTCTTTGATGTCCTGCACGATTTTCTTGGTGAACTCTTCGTTCGACATGGGATTGTGGGCAACCCCGATAATGGCGAACTCCTCCGCCAGCAAGTCCGCTTTGGCCAGATTGTAAAGGGCGGGAATTAGCTTGCGCTTAGTCAGGTCCCCGGCCGCGCCGAAAATCACCATGGTGCATGGATCGGCGACCCTTCCTCCGCGCTGCGTAAGTGGCAACATCTCTGCTTGAGCCATATTGTGATGAACCTTATAAGACGCGCTGTGGTCAAGCGCTACGCTGTTTTCTTAGGGGCCCCTTCGATGTGACCACCAAATTTTTGCCGCATGGCGGAGAGAACTTTCTCCGCGAACGTGTGCTCCTGGCGCGAACGGAAGCGCGTAAATAGCGCGGCGGACAATACATCCACCGGAACAGCTTCATCAATCGCTGCCTGGATCGTCCAACGCCCTTCGCCGGAATCCTGCACAAATCCGCTGTACTCGGAAAGTGTGGGATTTTCCGCCAGAGCCATCGCCGTCAAATCCAACAACCATGAACTCACAACGCTGCCCCGGCGCCAAACTTCCGCAATGTCCGCCAGGTTCAAATCGTAACGCAAATCTTCCGGAAGTTCCTTGCTGGTGGCGTTCTTAAAAATATCAAAACCTTCCGCATAAGCTTGCATCATGCCGTATTCAATTCCGTTGTGCACCATCTTCACAAAGTGTCCCGCGCCGGAGGGCCCACAATACAGGTAACCGTCTTCGGCGGTACCACCCAATTTTTCGCGACCAGGAGTTCGTGGAATATCGCCGCGTCCAGGAGCCAACGTCTTAAAGATCGGGTCAAGCTGCTGCACCACTTCTTTCGGGCCGCCGAGCATCATGCAATAACCACGTTCCAGGCCCCAGACCCCACCGCTCGTGCCAACGTCGCAGTAGTGAATGCCCTTGTCTTTTAATTGCTTGGCCCGGCGAACGTCATCTTTAAAGTAGGAGTTGCCGCCGTCAATCAGAATGTCGCCAGCTTGAAATTTCTGAGAGAGAGCCTGAACCGTTTGTTCCGTCGGGCCGCCCGCGGGAACCATCAACCATGCGATCTTCGGCTTACCGAGTTTGGAAGCAAAATCATCGACCGACGAGGAACCGATTGCCCCTTCGCCCGCCATTTGCTTCACGCTTTCGGCGCTGAGATCGGTGACTACAACTTCGTGCCCGCCGCGCATTAGGCGACGCGCCATGTTTGAGCCCATCCTGCCCAACCCCACCATTCCCAGCCGCATAGGTGCTCCTCT
>CAWHQK010000008.1:0-24831 GCA_963831435.1 uncultured Acidobacteriota bacterium | reverse complement strand
TCGAATTGCACGCGCTGGGTCATGGGCTGAATGAGCGGCAAGTCGGGATCGATGTGCTGGACTACCTGGCGTACCGACGGCAGAATTGCCAACGGCTCCCCATCTACTCGCAATTCCACGTTCATTTTTGCGGCAACCGGTATTTGCGCATACATGAACCACGCCATCGGAATCGGATCTTCGTCAATGCTCCGATACTTGTGGTTTTTAACCACGCCGACAATTGTCATTTGAAATTCGCCATGTTCAGTCCCGATGGTATGCCCAAGCGCATTCTGATTCGGGAAAAAACGTTGCGCGAACAGTTCGTTGATGATGCCGACATTGCGGAGATGCCGCAGTGTCCGAATCCTTGAAATCGCGGCCTGCTAGAACAGGGACTCCCAGCGTGTGAAAAAAATCCGGGCCTACCACGTTGCTGCGCACACTCGCGTTGTCGCCTGAATCGACTCTTCCGTCCACCATCATAGGCCGGTTGCTGGACCAGCCGGAGCCGAGTCTCTCCTCCGTGACCGTGGCCGACTCAATTCCGGGCAACGCGCGTAACTTCAATAACAGCCCCTGATAAAAGGCGGTATTTTCGGGAATGGAATGAATGTTCTGAGGTGTGACGCCAAAAACCACCAGCCCATCCACCCGCATGCCGAGCGGAGTGTTCTCAAGATTGCGAAGCGATCGTACCAGGAGGGTCCCGCCCAGAAGGAGCACCACGCAGAGGGCCATTTGCATCACGACAATGATCCTGGATGTGCGGGATATTCCCCGGTCCGAGCGCGAAGTTGCCGTGGAAGTTTTGGTGACAAGTTCCGGTCCGGCGGCGAGAACAATGCCCAACGGCGCCAATCCAAGCAGCACCGTGGCGAGAGCCATTACCACCAATGTGAACCCGAGAACTCGATGATCGGGCGCCAGCGTGGATTCGATCTGTGCCCACTTTCCTAACGCCGTGGTTGCAACGTTGGCGAACAGCCACCCCGCAATGCCACCCAAAGACACCAACAACAAGCTTTCGATCAACAGTTGTCGAAATAGCTCCCACCGGCCCGAGCCGAGTGCCACGCGAAGAGAGAACTCGCGCTGGCGCGTTGCGTTGCGTGCAATCAGCAGCATGGCGACGTTGCTCAGTGCGATCAGCAGAACAAAGCCCACCATCAACATCATCGTTCGCAGAGGGCGGCCATATCGCGCGTCGTATCCGGGAAACTCTTGCCTTCCTGCAAGCTGATCGTTGGCCTCTTTTCTCCGGGAAGTGGCGATCCCAATCCGATGTATGCTGCGGTTTGAAACAATGGCTGCAGTTGTGCGGCGGCTTGAGCTTTGCTGAGGCCGGACGCAAGCCGGCCTACAAGACGCAGGCACCACCACCTTGAATTTGCAATGTAGGTCTTGCCATCCTCAGGAGGGTTACCCCACGCATTGAGTTCTGCCCGGCTCTGCAATGGAATCCAGAAATCGGTCGAGTGGCCGGCCTCAAGTCCTTCGAACCCTTTCGTAGAGACGCCCACAATCGTTGTGGGCACACCGTTCACGTACAACGTTTTTCCCAAGATGTCCGGGCTCTCGGCGAAACGCCTATTCCAGTAATTAAAGCTAATGACTGAGATGGGTGCGTGCTCGGCTTCATCCTGCTCAGTGAATCCATGGCCGCGGACGAAGTTTATTCCCAGACCCGAGAAAAACTTGCCGCTGACCATATCGCCTTCGGCTTCTTCCGGTTGAGACCCGTAGCGCACGGCAACCTTACCAGTAGAAAGAGGGACATAGGCGATGACCTGCGAGAGAGGACCATGCTGCATGCGAAGCGCGTCATACACCGTATAAGGAAACGTTTCACGCGAGTCAATCGTGCCGGTCCGTTCCGGGGCCCCGGAAGTGCGCAGATACACTACCCGATCGGGGTCCTCAACGGGCAGCGACTTCAGCAATACGGCATTCATTGCACTGAACACGGCCGTATTTGCGCCAATGCCAAGTGCGAGCGTCACGACACAGATCGCCACTAGTCCGCCGTTTTTTTTAAGTTGTCGCAGCGCGTATCGCAAGTCGTTGATTGCGGCAGTCATATAGCTGTAGGACCCCATCCGCTAACAGAATTTTAGACGAGTAATTATGAGCAATTTTGCAGCCAGTTCAAGATTGATCAGCGCGACAGAGCACAGAAGACTTTTCGTTCACAGTGGGTTTTTGTCATGTTCGAACCTGAACACTGTTGTTCATCGGTGGACACCTAAGAACCGTAGGTCCTGCATAGGGCGTAGGACACTCCGGGATTCAGGTCTACGGAGTTGCCAACCCCTGCCCGACTTCACGCTGAAATTGTTGGCAATCGCTTATCCGCATGCCGCGCATCCTGCAAGCGCTGAAGGAGAAAGGCGGCTGATCGCTCGACAAATCGATGGCCTTGGTGGGATGCGGACATTTGGCTTATGGCACTGGTACCGGCGTAATGAAAGCGCCCCACGGGAACTCACGAAGAGCTTGAGGACCAACTTTAGACCTTTTCCGAAAGTACGTTTAGTTTGCTGACGCAGCCTGCGCTTTATGCAGAAGGCGCCGCGCGCTGGAGATTAAATCCGCAACTTCGAAAGGCTTTACCAAGTACTGAATGCTGTTGTCGTTGAGGAACGTGCGCAATTCGGATTCGTTGAGGCTGGAGAAGGTGAACAGCACGTGTTTTTCCATGCCGGGCCGGTTTTCTTGCAGCCACTTATAAAATTCCGGCGCGGTCCAACCACTGGGCATTTTTCCGTCCATGATGAGAGCGTCAAAGGTGTTCGCGGTGAGTTGCTCTTTGACTTCATCGCACTTCGTGGAGGTAACCACTTGCGCGCCGGCGCCGGCGAGCACGTCACGTTCAAACTCAAGCACGGCAGCTTCCGCCTCCACCAGTAGAATGCGGCCTTCAATCGCCAACTCCCGCCGGGTTGATGAGACGACTGGCTCCGTCAGAGTTGCGTGGTCCGCTACCGGTAAAACAATTTCAATGATTGCGCCGCCTTCCTCCCGGTTTCGCGCGGTGATGTCGCCCCCATGCTCCTTTATGATGCCGTAGCAGATGCTCAGCCCTAAGCCTGTACCTTTGCCCACGTTCTTGGTGGTGTAAAAGGGATCAAATATTTTGCTTGGTTCCTTAATTCCAGGGCCGGAATCCTGGAACTCAATATGTACCTGGCTGTCGCGAGTGGAAATGCGGATGGTCAACATGCCGCCTTTGCCTGCTTCCAGCATGGCATCCACGGCATTGTTGACGATGTTCAGGAATACCTGCTCCAACTGATGAGAATCGGCGATGACGGGCGCGACCTGTGGGCCAATTTCACGGACCACCTGAACGTCGTTCACTTTCAGGTCGTAGTCGCGCAGGACGAGCGTTTCATCGAGCACCTTGCAGATATCTACCTGCTGCTTTTGCGGCTTGCGCTGGCGGGCGAAAGAGAGCAGGTTCTGTACCACGCGGTGCGTGCGCTGTGCCTGCTTGAAGAGTTTTCCGACAAAGTCCGCGGCCCGTTCGCTTAGCCCTTCGCTTTCCAGAAGCTGCGCATAGCCCAGGATCGCAGTGAGTGGATTGTTCAACTCATGCGCCACACCGGCGATAAGTTGGCCAATGGCGGACATTTTTTCACTCTGCAGCAACTGCTCCTGCGCCTGCCGCAAATCGTCATAGGCGCGGCAGGTTTCTTCGTAGAGTCTGACCTTTTCAATCGTGGTGGCCAATTGGCGGCCGATCGCGACCAGCAGATTTTCATCGTTGCCGTTGTACTCGCGTGTCTCCCGGCTGCTGATGCCCATAATGCCAATGGGGCCGTCTTTGCTCCACAGCAGCACCCATATCCAGGCGGAGAGCCCATCGGCGCGAATGAAGTCAGCAAACAGCGGAGGCAGATGCGGCAGATACTCGGGCGTAATCACCTCCGCGCGCGATCGTGTGACCAGGTCGCCGAAGCCTTCGGCAAATTTGACCTCGGCGAAGCGGGCGCGGTCGGCGCTACGTAAACCCCATCCAGCGCGGCGGCGGAAGGTTGTTCCATCCGCGGCGGCCAAATAGATAGATCCGGTCTCTCCACCCAGCATGGAAACCACCTGCCGGAGGGTGAGGTTCAAGATTTCGTCCAAATCGAAAGACTGGGTGGCAATCACGGCCATCGCATTCAGCGCATTCAACTCGCGATTGCGGCGGCGAATCTCATCTTCAGCGTATTTCTTTTCCGAAATGTCGAGCAGAAAACCCTGGTAGCGCTCAATTTTCCCTTCGTCGTTTCGAGTGGCGAAACTGCTTTCCATGGCGGTAAGCAGCGATCCATCTTTGCGGCGCAGGGTCATTTCAAAATTGCGCACATAGTTATGGAGTTCCATCGCTCGACGGAGCGCGTCGCGCTGATCGTGAGAGGCATAAATTTCGTTTTCGATGTTCAGCGCCATTAGATCTTCGCGGTTACCATGCCCCAGCATGCGCACGAAGGCGTCATTACAATCCAGCATTTTGCCGTCTGCAGTGGCTACGAGAACACCTTCCTGCACCTGCTCAAAGAGCCGCCGATATTTCTCCTCGGCCACGCGGTGGTCGGTCACGTCGCGAACCACGTGAATGGTGCCCTTCTCCTTGCTTCCCTGCTCGCTGTAGGAAGAAGTGGAGACCGTGGCGAATCCGCCAAAACAAGGATCCACGCCCTCGTAGAAAAAATCGTTGACGACGAACAGTAAGGACAGTTCGTCCACGCGCTGTCATGGGGAAGGACTTCGGTGCAGATTCGGTCCGCAAGGTCTGAAGCGGACTTCCCCAGCTTTTGCAGTAGGGCCCGATTGGCCTTCATGATTTTGAAATCAGAATCATGCAGCAAAACGCAATCATGAATGGAATCAAAGGTGTTGCTCCATTGCCGGTGGGAGCGAAGAATCTGCTCGACCAGGCGGAAATTTTCCGCCGCCAACCCTAGCTGATGCGCGGTGTTTTTGAGGAACTTTAGCTCTTCCGCGGCGTACGAAATCCGCTTGCGGCTGCCGAGGGTGAGGGTTCCAATCGGCGCCTTCTTGCCCATGATCGGCACCACGACGATGTGATGAAAGTTCTCGCTTTTGTAGAACTCCCTGACCGTCTCGCCCGCTTGCTGGATTTTTATGACGGCCGGCTCGCCTTCGCGCAAAACATCCTTGAAAATGCCGTTCGAAGGCAGGGATTGACGGTCACGGACAAAGTCGGCGCTCAGGCCGATCTGTTGCGTGATCATCATGCGTCCACCCTCGATCAAACGGAACCACGCCGCGTCCGTTCCCATCAACGTCTTCAGTTCGCCTAATGCCGCCTCCATCATGGGACCATGTTGCTGCGCACGGGCTATGCTAGTGGTGAGCGAATTGATGACTGCCAGCCTCCGCATTTGCAGCCGGGAATCGTCGAACACAATGAACAGCATGCTCACCCCGAGCAGAAGATCCGCAGCGACTGTAATTCCTATCGGGAAGTACACATGGAGCGGCGCCCATTGCAAATGCAGGCAAACCAGGCTCGCGCTGAGCAGCCCCACCCCAAGGTCGGTGCGAGACCAACGGAAGTGCAACAGTTGCGCCGCAGCGGCCAATAAGACAATGCGATAGGCGACCTCAAGGGCAACCCTTAAAGTAATGGAATCGGGCCAAAGCAGGGGTCGCACGAACGCGAAAGCCATTACGGAAATTGCAATAACCAACAGCGGTACGAGGAGATCGCGAGCGTGGGTGTAAAGGCAAATGGCCGCGGCAAACAGGCACACCGCGAGCACAAACTCAGCATGAGAAATTCCTAATAAATACCGGGCGGGAAAATAAGCGCTGCCGCCATGCAGCGTCCAACTAGAAGAAAAATAAGCCGCCCAGCCCACAATCCAAAGCAGAAGATGGCGTTCGCGGAAAGTGCGAAACACCAGGAGACTGGCCGCAAGCATGAGCAGCGCTGCGGATTCTTCGGCGGTGCGCCGAGAAAACGCGAAACTGCTGAGTGCGTACCAAACGCTGAGGGCGGAGGCGTTCATAGTGCTCCCTAGAGAGGGATCGTCTCTTGAATATCATGTTCGCTAGGGTTACCCACGGCTTTTCGGGGCTCCGCTGGTTACTATCGGAACCTATGGCTTGAGGTAGAATTGGGCATAGACTGACTCGAAAAGTCATGCCAGCCGAATCCGTTCGCATCCTAGTGGTGGATGATGAGGAAGCAATCCGCGAGATTGTCTCCTCCATGCTCACCTCCGCGCATTACAAATGCAAGCAGGCGCGCTCCGGCATTGAGGCTTTGGCCTTGCTGGATTCCGGTGAAGAATTCGAGCTGATGCTTTCAGACCTGATGATGGCGGAACTGGATGGCATCGGTCTGCTGGAGCGCAGCAAAGAACGATTTCCCGATATGCCCGTCGTCATGGTGACCGCAGTCCACGATATCTCCGTGGCACTCGGCGCGCTGCGTAATGGTGCATACGATTACGTTTTAAAGCCGTTTGAACGCGAGCAGCTTTTGGCCACTGTACGGCGCGCCCTGGAAAATCGTCGCCTGAAGCTGGAAAACCGCGAATACCAGATGAAATTGGAAGCGCTGGTCGAAGCGCGTACCGAACAGCTCCAGAAAGCAATGAACAGCCTGGAGCGCTCTTATGACATCACGCTCGAAGCCTTAGGCGACGCACTCGATCTTAAAGATGCTGAAACCGAGGGCCACTCCAAGCGGGTCACCGCCTTCACCATCGCTGTGGCGCGGCAAATGGGCATTTCCACCGATCAGATTCGCATCATCGCGCGTGGGGCTTTCCTGCATGACATTGGCAAGATGGCCATTCCCGACGCGATCCTGCGAAAGCCCGGCGCCTTGAATGCCGATGAAACCCTGATCATGCGGGAGCATTGTTATCGCGGATATCAGATGCTCAAGAAGATCCCATTTCTCGCGGAAGCCGCCGACATTGTTTATTCACACCAGGAAAAATACGATGGCACAGGCTATCCTCGCGGTTTAAAAGGGGAGCAGATTCCGCTGGGTGCGCGCATTTTTGCCGTGGCCGACACATTGGACGCCATCACGTCCGACCGTCCGTACCGGCCCGCGCAAAGCTTGACCGCCGCTCGGAAGGAAATTGAAGCCTGGTCTGGCCGGCAATTTGACCCGGAAGTTGTGGGGCATTTCCTGGCCATGCCCGATGATATTTGGGAGGACTTACGCAAGCAGATTGATAAACAGGTTTACCGTTTCTCGTACACCGCTGCCGGCAAGGCTCCATAGTTACCATCTACGCTGCCTCGAAGCCTCGCAGCAAGCCTCGAACCAAAGCCAAGAAAAGCAAATTCACAATACCGTCATCTTTTCGCCGCTACGCTCATGCGGCTGGCGTCGAGTGGGACATCGCGCTGAATCACCATTTGGATGGTTGTGCCTGGCTCTAGCTTCACATCGCTTCCACGGCTGAACAATCGCAATAACCGCTCCCACCGCGGCCCCGCCCACGCCTCCGATCTCCGCGCCTTTCGCGCCGCCCGCCAAACCTCCCAGCACTCCCACGGTACCCGCTTCGCCCGCATCTTTGGTGGCCGTGCCGAGCTTCGTTCCGGTCTCGCTATCTTCACGCACCGTTCCTTCCTGATCCTTCATGGAGGTTTTGTCCGCGCCAGGCATATTTTGAATGGAGCCCGGCAATATCACCGTGTAACCAGAGGGATAGATAAGAGTGGTGAAGTGCATCAGGATTTCCGCCCGGCCCTTGATGCGTCCGGCACGCTGCACATGCGATATGCGGCCCTGCACGTAAGTCCCGGCGGGAACCAGAATACGATCGTTCAAAACGAAAGGAAACGCTGTTTGCGCATAAACAGGATCGCCTTCGCGGGCATTTTTTGTTGAGATGGCCTGGTTGAGCGCTAACGGTATCTGCGTGCCAGCGGGAATGACAACCTGATTGGGATTTGCAGGGTTGGCCGAGACCACGGAGACAATCGGCGTCACCTGCACTGCCGGTTTGGTTTGCCCACCAAGCGCGACAGGCGCGATGAACAAAAGTCCAAACAGCGATGACTTCATTGCCGACCTCCGGAACAATGGTGAGAGTGACAGGTAAAAGCTTACAAATACGATGCTGCCCGGGCAAGCATTAGTTATCCCGAAACTTCAATCCAAAATTGTGATGAAGGAGCATACCGGGGGATGCTACTTTCCCATGCGCTTTAACTGGTTTTCCCGCACGTTACCCATGAACTGCGATTGCAGCTTCTGGACGCAGCGCTCTCCGCACACGTGCAGCGTGCCTTCCCGTTCGGCAATGGTTTCATCCCAGGGACAAAGATAAAGAACGGGAACTTTGAGATCGGTAAAAGAAGTCCACATCAACCACCAGCGGTCGGTCGAACTCTTCACAATTCCGCAGTTTGGCCCGGCACAGCGGTACACGGAGATCGCGCTTCCACCTTCAAGTTTCATACGCTCCATCATTATGGACAAGGCTGGCCGGGGTTGCAACGGATGTCACATGCGGCATTTGTTAATAGAGAAGATACTTCTTGCGGAACAGTTCGAACTTCTCCAGCGCCTCTTGCCAGTCTTCCGCAATCCGCCGGGGATCCTCGCCCCGGGTGAGCGCGTCATATGTGGCCTGGCTGGCGAGAATCGCCTGCATTTTTTCCACGTGGAATTGCTCCGGATAAAGCTTGTTCAGCGCGGATGCGAATTCGATCCCTAGCTCCGGAGCGTCGAAGGCATCGCGGTCCACCAGAACCACGTTGACTCCCTGACATTTTTCCGCCGAGTAGATGCTGGAGTTGGGAGTGAAAGTGACCGGAACAAAGCGCACGCCCGAAATATTTCTGGCATTCAGATACTGGGCCAGTTCTTTTCCTTTAATCCATGGAGCACCAATGATCTCAAATGGCGTGTCCGTACCGCGCCCCACAGAAATATTCGTTAATTCCACAAGCGCAATTCCTGGATACAACGTAGTTTGCGTGAGGTCCCGCAGGTTTGGGGAGGGATTCACCCAGGCCTCTCCGGTTGAGTCGAACCAGTCGCCGCGGAGCCATCCTTGCATATGGACGACCGTCAACTTGGCGTGAATTTGCCTTTCGCTGTTAAACATTCTCGCCAGTTCGCCCATCGTCATCCCGTGGCGCACCGGCAACGGAAAATAATTTATAAAGCTTTCTTTGCCCGGCCCTGAGTCTGAAATCGGACCCTGCACCAGCGATCCAGTAACTGGGTTGGGGCGATCCAGAACTATGACTTCTGTCCCGGTTTTCGCGGCGGCTTCCAGAAAATATCCCAGCGTCGTTTCGTAGGTGTAAAAGCGAGCTCCCACATTTTGCAGGTCAATGACGACCGCATCCAGATTTTCCAGGACATCCAGAGGCGGACGACGCTCTGTATCGCTCGCGCCGTACACGCTGTAAACCGGTACGCCCGTGGCTGCGTCTTTCGAAATGTTGATGTCCGTCGTATCCAACGATCCCATTACGCCATGCTCAGGGCTGAAGATCGCCTGCAAGGAGATTCCTGGCGCGTGCGCAAGAATGTCTATCGTCCGTTGGCCTTGCGCGTCCACGCCCGTCTGGTTGGTCAGCAGCCCGATTTTCTTTGCCCCCGAGGTGCCGTTTGCGCTGCCGCGGATTGCCGCGAAATTCTGGCGCTCCAAAACATCAATTCCTGCCAGAACGTCTCCATTACGCGCGGTGACTTTGCGTGCGGCTGTTTCCGCCTCGTTGTACCCAGTAATACTTTGCAGCCGAAGTAGTGACTGCTCAGTTTCGGTCAAAGGAATTTCCGAGGCTACTGCGTTAGCAATTTTGGCGCGCAGTGCAATCGCACTTCCCTTCCCGTTCGGATGCACGGCATTTGTGAGCAGAATGATGTAAGTTTGCGTCGTGGGATCAATCCAGATGGAAGTGCCTGTAAAGCCCGTATGGCCGAAGGAGCCGACGGGAAACAGTCCACCGCGATTGCTGGAAAACGGAGAATCAATGTCCCAACCAAATCCATGCAAAATGGTGGCGGTCGGGGGCTGTTCAGGCGTGGTCATTTTTTCAACGCTCAACGGCTTGAGAATCGGGCTCCCATTCAAGAGCGCCTGCGCGAATTTCGAAAGATCATCCACAGTGGAAAATACTCCGGCATGTCCTGCGACCCCGCCCATGCGCCGTGCGGTAGGATCATGCACCACGCCGTGCAACATGCGATTATGCTCGTCGTACTGCGTCGGCGCGATCTCTGGCAGCCATGAAGCTGGCGGCAGGAAGCGGGTGTGGGTCATCCCCAGTGGAGTGAAGATATTTTTCTGGCAATAGTCCTCGAGCGTCATGCCGCTTTCGCGCTCTACGATTGCCCCCAGCACAATGAAATTCACGTCGCTGTACTTAAAATGCGAACCCGGAGGAAATTCCGGTGCCGACGAGAAAGCCAGCCGATAACCGGTCTCGCGTCCCTGCCACTCATAGGTCAGCGGAAGATCTTTGGGAAGACCCGAAAAGTGCGTCAGCAGTTCCCGCACGGTAATTTCCTGCTTTCCGTTCTGGCCAAACTCGGGCAAATAACGCACAACCGGATCATTCAGTCGCACTTTCCCTTGTTCTACCAGCTGCATGATCGCCGTCGTTGTTGCCACGACCTTGGTGAGAGAAGCGATGTCAAAGATCGTATCCGCGGTCATCGCGGAACGCACAGGCTCGAGCGATTTGTTGCCGAACGCTTTGCGAAAAACAACCTGCCCGTTATGCCATACAAGAAGGACAGCCCCCGGTACCTGGCCCTTCTCGATCGCTTCGTCAACAATCGAATCGAGAACGCGCGAATCAACCGCTTGGGTTGTGATGGAGGAGTTCGGTTGCGTATTTCTATTCGGGAGCTGCGCCGCCCAGGCAGGGCGCCCGCACAGGACGACAAAAATCGTAATCAAGGCGAATACGGAGTAAGACTGCATAAATGAACTGAGCTGATTTTCGATGACTTCTTCGACTTTACACAAAGCGCGGACACCCACTCAAGAAACTCAAGTAACGGGTGCCGTTTGTGCAACAAGGCTGCTTATCCCTTTACGTCGCGCGGCGACTTTGCTATAACCGCATTCATCGCGCAAAGCTCACATTTTTCTTCCGGATCTTCACCCCTCGCTGCCTACGATCAGCAGGACATACAATTCTCTCGTGCTTTCGAGATTTTGCGGCGAGCCATCGCCCGGCATGCCTTTCCCGCAGCCTCGATTGCTGTTACACACCACGGCAAACTTGTCGCGCTCCATGCTTTCGGGCGGTTCACTTATGAAGCCGGCTCACCTCAAGTTGTTCCGGAAACGATCTTCGATCTCGCCTCCGTCTCTAAGGTCGTGGCAACTACAACCATGGCAATGGTTTTGTGGGAGCGCGGCTTCCTCGACCTGGAAGCGCCGGTCGCCGGGGTTGTGCCGGAATTTTTCTCCGCGGATGACCGGAAAAACACCATTACGCTCCGCATGTTGCTGGCCCACTCTTCCGGCCTTCCAGCACATGAAAAATTCTATTTGCAGGCAAAAACAAAGTCGGAATTTCTGCACGCGGTGTTAACAACCCCTCTTGCGGCGGCTCCCGACACCATGGTTGCATACAGTGATATTGGATTTATCATTCTGGGAACGGCCCTTGAGCGGCTTGCCGATGCCACTCTCGATGAATTCTGCCAGACCGAATTTGCCACACTTGGCATGAACAAAACCGGATTTAATCCTCCCGTTCCATTGCGTTCTCTCATTCCTCCGACCGCCAATGACACGACGTTCAGAAAGCGGATCATCCAGGGCGAGGTACAGGATGAGAATGCAAGTGTCCTCGCCGGAGTCGCGGGCCATGCGGGGCTGTTTGCGCCTGCGGCGGACATCGCAACTTTTGCTCACGTTCTGCTCCAAGGCGGCTCTTCCTTGGTCAGGCCGGACACTCTTGCACTCTTCACAGAGCGCCAAACGACACCCGCCGGAACTTCACGCGCTCTGGGATGGGACACCCCGTCCTCGCCTTCGCAATCCGGTAAATATTTTTCGGCGTCGTCGTTCGGTCACCTTGGCTACACGGGAACCTCTTTATGGATAGACCCCGAGCTCCAACTTTCGGTAACCTTGCTTACCAATCGGACCTGGCCCGACTGCTCAAACCAGGCGATCAAACAAGTGCGTCCGGATTTTCATAACGCAATCGTTGAAGCTTTGGAGGCAGGTCATTGAGTAAACAAGACGGCAAACCGGATTTAAGTAAACTCACTACCGAACGCGCCAATCCGGCTTCCGCCAATCTTGATCTCAAATCCTCTCTTCAAATTGCCCGCATCATTAATTCTGAGGATGCAAAAGTAGCCAAGGCTGTTAAGCGCGCTCTGCCGCAAATAGCCCATGCGATTGACGAGATTGCAGCCTCTTTGAAGCGCGGGGGAAGGCTCATCTACGTCGGCACGGGCACCAGCGGACGCATGGGCGCGCTCGATTCCGCCGAGTGTCCGCCTACGTTCCAGACCGATCCGCGCATGGTGCAGTATGTGATTGCCGGAGGGTTGAAGGCTTTGGGCCACGCAGTCGAAGCCGACGAAGATTCGCGGGAATTCGGGGCAAAAGAAATCGCCAAAAAGAAACCCGGCAGGAATGACGTAGTTGTGGGAATCGCCGCCAGCGGACGAACTCCATTTACAATCGCCGCCGTCGAATACGCCCGCCGCCACGGCGCGAGAACCGTCGCAGTGACCTGCAATCCGAATTCTGAACTTGGTAGCGTCGCCGAGATTGCCATCGTCGCTGAAGTCGGCCCTGAGGTTGTTTCCGGCTCCACGCGCATGAAGGCCGGGACCGCGCAGAAAATGGTGTTGAATATGCTCACGACCGGGGCCATGACGCGTCTGGGTTACGTTTACGGCAACCTGATGGTGAACGTGAAGCTAAAAAATTCGAAGCTCGCGGAGCGGGGCGTGACAATCTTGCAACGCGCCACCAAAGCTTCGCGGCTACAAGCCGAACAGACTTTGCGAACAGCGGGGAATAGCGTGCCTACGGCAATGGTTATGCTGCAATCAGGGGTAACCCGCACGACCGCCGAAGAACTTCTGAAAAAGACACACGGGCACGTGCGGAACGCCATTCTCGCCGCGAAAAAGCTCTAGCCGCAAAAGACTGCCCGCTAAAGAAACCTACTGGGCCGTGCACTCTCGATTAACAGGCCGCGCCACAGCTTCCACATTCCGCGTTTAGAATAGAAATGCGCTCGGGTCGAAGCGCGTAAGGAAATTTTCGGTTATGGACAAACTCATCATTCGCGGCGGCAATCCGCTGCTCGGGACCATCCACGTTAGCGGAGCGAAAAATGCCGCGCTGCCTTGCATTGCAGCCGCGCTGCTCACCGAAGACCAGGTCATCCTGGAAAATATTCCGCAAGTCCGTGACATTGAAACGACGCGCAAGCTGCTCGCGGCCATGGGCGCGGAAGTGGAACTCGGTTATGGACGCGCGCAGCATCGCACCACCATCTCATGCAAGAACCTCGCCAGCCCTGAAGCTTCCTACGAACTGGTAAAGACTATGCGCGCTTCCACGCTAGTCCTCGGTCCGCTTGTGGCGCGCTGCGGACGCGCGCGAGTTTCGCTTCCCGGAGGTTGCGCCATCGGCGCCCGCCCCATTGATCTGCACATAAAAGGGTTGGAAAGTTTAGGCGCGAAGATCGTCCAGGACCACGGCTATGTTGAGGCCAGTGCAGAGCGATTGAAAGGCGCGGAAATCATCTTCGACAAAATCACCGTCACAGGGACCGAAGATTTGCTCATGGCTGCTACGCTCGCCGATGGCGAAACTGTCATGCAGAATTGCGCCCGCGAGCCCGAAGTTGCCGATCTCGCCGACTTGCTCAATAAAATGGGCGCGCGCATCGAAGGCGCAGGCACCTCCACCATTCGCATCAAAGGCGTTCCCAAACTGCACGGCGCAAAGCACAGCATCATCCCTGATCGCATTGAAGCTGCGACTTTCATCATTGCTGGAGCGCTGACCGGCGGCGATCTGAACGTTGAAGATTGTGAGCCAGCACACCTTGGCGCCTTAATGCAGAAGTTACAGGAATCTGGAGTAAAGACCTCGCAGACAAAGCATTCCGTGCGCGTGATGGGCGACAATCCGCTAAAGGCGACGGATATCGTGACCGAAGAGTACCCGGGCTTCCCGACCGACATGCAGGCGCAGTTTATGGCCCTGGCCACGCAGGCGGAGGGCACGTCCGTGATTACGGAAAATATTTTTGAAAATCGCTTCATGCACGCGCAGGAACTGGTCCGCATGGGCGCGAATATCAAAATTGAAGGGCGTCGCGCCGTGGTGCGGGGAAAAACTCCATTAAGCGCGGCTGCGGTGTTAGCCTCTGACCTTCGCGCTTCCGCATCGCTGGTCCTCGCCGCACTGGTGGCTGACGGGGAAACCATTATTGACCGCGTTTATCACATTGATCGCGGCTATGAAAACATCGAAGGAAAGTTTAAAGGCGTGGGCGCGCAGATCCGCCGTATTGGTGAGATGCTGCCCAAACGTCATGGTGCCGGTAGCTAAAGTGCCCGGCCCATAACTGATCGCAGCCCTTACTCGCGAGTGCTATTGACAGACCGCCTGTTTCGCGGCAAACTCCGTTCAACTTACCAAACTCTGGAACAACGCACGCCAGATGACCCCTGAACAGCACGTTGGTCCAGCGGTCAGATTGCCACCGTCTTGTGCGCTGGGTTTTATTTATGGCCCATCGCCCCATGCCGAAGCCAGACGCGGCCGGTCGAACGTTTCCGGTCCAGAGCCCCTCCCTGCCGACGCCCGTTCCAGCCCAAAGCCTGCCAGAAATCATGCTGCTTTCGACTACAACATCCCAGGATCATCTTGTTAAATCTCGGCGCGATTATTGGGCAATCGCTTTCGCGGCTCCTCTGATTGCCGCAATTCTGCTGTTGGGCTGGAAGGTCGAAAAAATATTCTGGGGAGTACCGGCTTCGGTCCAAAAACAAAACCTCGGCAGCGTGCGAACTGCTTCAATCGTTCCCGAGACGACCTCGCCGAAATTTGCGCCAAATGGCGGAACCAGCAGCAA
Source organism: uncultured Acidobacteriota bacterium (assembly GCA_963831435.1). Lineage (GTDB taxonomy): Bacteria > Acidobacteriota > Terriglobia > Terriglobales > Acidobacteriaceae > JAICKN01. The sequence continues at coordinate 9,771 of CAWHQK010000008.1, read as the reverse complement.
TCCGCATACTAGTGCGAATACCAGCCGGGCAAAGGCCGCCATTAAAAACCCGGCCTCTTCGCCAGCCGCCGCCCAAAAAGAAGTTGGCAACAGGTCTGCGGCAGGTCCAGTCGTCATCCGCGCATTAGTAGGCCGCGATGGAAAGGTCTAGTTGGCCAATGTGATTCGCGGAAACAGAAGACTCTCCGTCCCTGCTCTCGCCATGGTGCGCCAATTAACTTTCAATCCTTATGCGCCCCACGGCACGCCCCTAGAATTTGAGACGGAGGTCACGGTTTCAGAAGCTGGCGCTCGCGGTTCCAGCGAGGGAATACAGTTTTCCATTCCGCGCGAGAGCGAGAAACCGCAGCCACCGGCAACGCCCGTGGCCGCGGAAAAGCCGTCAAAATAACCCGGCTTTAATGTTAATCTTATAAGTTCCGTTCCCATTCAGGCGCCTGACGTTACATTCCGCAGCGCCCTTCTAAGCCATTGTCCATGGGAATGGCGCGTGATCTGGCGATCAATTCTCATACGAGGAGCAGGCAATGAAAGTAGGGGTTTTAACTGGCGGAGGCGACTGTCCGGGACTCAATGCAGTAATCCGTGCCGCAGTGCGTAAAGGTTCGTTTCATTACGACGACGAGTTTGTCGGATTTCTCGAAGGTTGGCGCGGAGTGATGGAAGACCATATCGTCCCCCTGAATCTGGACGCCGTGGCCGGCATCCTGCCCCGCGGCGGCACAATTTTGCGGACCTCGCGCACCAATCCCGCAAAAAAGCCTGACGGCTTGGACGTTTGCATCGCGACCCTGAAGCGTCACAATATTGACGCGCTCATCGCCATTGGCGGCGACGACACACTTTCTGTCGCAAGAAAGCTCCATGACAAAGGGATCAAAGTTGTCGGCGTTCCCAAAACGATTGACAACGACCTTGCCGGGACGGATTACACCTTTGGATTCGACACTGCGGTGAACATTGCGACAGAAGCGATTGATCGCCTGCACACTACAGCCGAAGCCCACAATCGCGTCATCGTAGTGGAAGTGATGGGACGCGACGCAGGATGGATCGCGCTGCATAGCGGCGTCGCGGGTGGCGCGGACGTCATACTGCTTCCCGAGCAGCCCTTCGATATCGAAAAAGTTTCAGAGACCATTCGTCAGCGCCACGAGCGCGGCCGCTATTTCAGCATTGTGGTTGTAGCTGAAGGAGCCAAGTTTGCCACTGCCGATCCGCGCCAGGGAGAGCTCGTGACCCAGGCAAAGGGCAAAGATGAATTTGGCCACGTCCGCCTCGGCGGAATCGGCAATTCGCTCGCCAACGAGATCGAGAAGAAGACCGGATACGAAACGCGCGCGGTGGTCCTTGGCCACATTCAACGCGGCGGATCTCCCAGCGCTTTTGATCGCATGCTGGCGACCCGCTATGGCCTGAAAGCGATTGATATGGTGCATCACGGCGAGTTCGGATGCATGGCCGCTTTGCGCGGAAATGCGCTGATCGCAATTCCCCTGGCTGAGGCTCTCTCCAAAAACCGCACCGTCACTCCTGAAATGATCGCGGTCGCGGAAGGAATTCTGGCCCCGATCGAGACTCCCGAGCACGCAAAATAATTTGCTTTGAGAAAAGCGGCCTGGGCTGAAGATGCTCAGGCCGTTTTATTTTGCGCGGAATTCGGGGCTTGGATGCGAGAAAGCAATACAAAACTAGACGACAACATTCAATGCGGATGGCAGCACGTCAAGTGATTCACAGTGCAGCGTAAGCACTTCCCCGTCCACCATGCAATCCACTGCACCATCCAAATTGAAATCAATGCGCCTCGCCGCACGACGTTCAGCGAGCGGATGGTTGATATGCGTGCCGTCGTACAACGTCGGCAAATTTCGGATCAGTCCGGCTCGACCAATCGGCCCCCATCGCACGTATTCAATAAGGCCGTCGTTCACATCGGCGTTTGGCGCAATCATCATAGTGCCACCCGTGTATTTGCTGTTGCTGAAGGTAAGAAACAGGCAGCGCCGGTCATCAATACTTTGCTCTCCATCCACGCGCAAAGGAAAAGGACGGCGGCGGAAACGGGCAAGACAAATGAAAATGGATGTCTGGTATCCCAGTTCGCCCCATTTACTGAAGCGACGAGCACGCAATGTTGCGACGTCGGCGGAAAACCCAACGCTCAGTAAATTTATGTAGTGAAGAATGCCTTCGCGATGCTTCAGTCGAACAACGTCGCACGGCCGAGAGCGGCCCGCCAGAATGGAGTCAATCCCATGCTCAACTCCTTGGTCGCTGAAGTCGCGTAAAAACGAGTTTCCCGTGCCGAGCGGGAGGAAGGCTAGCGTGGGGCGTTCTGCCGATTCCCGCGCGAAGAGACCGTTCACGATTTCGAACGAAGTACCGTCTCCTCCAACTGCAATGAATTTCCGGTAGCCAGCGCCAAACCCTTCCCGGGCCAATTCCGTGGCCTTCCCGGCGCGGTCTGTCTCGGCAACGTCGACTTTAACGCCGCCCGCTTTGAGCCTTTCCAGCGCAGGACCAACCAGCTTGCGGCACCGTCCTCCGCCAGCTGCGGGATTCACAATAGCCAGGAATGCGTCGGTCATTAATTGAAACTCGTAGGCCAGTCAAAGCTCGCAAGCCGCGTTCTTATAAATCAACAATCATTCCGCGTTCCAGCGTTTTTCCCATTTCTTCCGCCAGAACGTTACGTTTGATTTTCATCGAAGCGGTGCGTGGAAAATCTTTTTGATAGACGATGTAACCGCCGATCCGCTTGAAATCCGGCAGCTTCCGGTTGCGCGCAATAATTTCTTCTTTTAGCGACTCAGTAAATTCCTGGTTCTGTTCCATGCGCAGCACAAGCACCAGCTTTTCATTGCCCAGGCCCTTCGCGTGCCAAATATAATTCGCCGCGAAAATGCAGTATTCTTTTGCCGCCATACCTTCGAAAGCCGTCTCAATGTCTTCCGGATAAATATTCTTGCCGCCTTCAGTCACGATCATATTTTTCTTGCGACCAAAAAGCTGCAAATGACCATGCGCATCGAAGCGGCCCAAATCGCCGGTCAGGAGCCATCCATCGACAATTATTCGCGCGGAGAGCTCCGGATCGTCCAGGTAATGCGACATCACGGTGCCGCTCCTCGCCGCGACTTCACCAATGCCCTCGCTGTCGGGCTTTAGAATTCTTAACTCCACACCGGAAAGAGGAGTTCCAACGGTGTCCGCTCGAAATGGTTTGAAATCGTTCAGAGTCAGGGAAGTACCCGCCTCGGTCAGACCGTAACCGTTCGCTACGGGAATTCCCAATTCGTAAAAGAATTGCAGCGTCGCCGGCTCCATGAAAGCGCCTCCTGTGAACACCGCCAGCAATTCCCCGCCGAACGCTGCATGCACTTGTCCCAGCAACTTGCGACTCAATTTCACGTTAGGCTGTTTCCGGGTTAGCAGCTTGTTCAGCCCGATCATGCGATTCAACATAAACCGCTTCGCAAAGTTGAGTTCGTCGAACTTTGCGCGCAATCCGCGTTCCAGATTTTTCAGGATCATCGGGACCAGCGCCACGTAGGTGATCCGGTAGCGCATGAACGCGTCGCGAACAAACTCCGGCCGCAACGTCCGCAAATGGACCACACAAGCTCCGCATACAAAGGGCCCGATAAATCCCACCATAAAATCAATTGCGTGGTTGGTGGGAAGAATACTCAGGTAGCGCACTCCGGGCCAGAAAGCGAATCTCTCCGCCAGTGACTTGCACTGCTCTAAATAGTTGCCATGCGTCAGCACGCATCCTTTGGGGCGGCCTCCCGTGCCTGAGGAATACACAATGCACGCCACATCCTCGCGCTTTCGTGGGACAAAGTGCGGATCGCCTTTTCGCCGGAATTCTTCCCAGCGAAAAGCCCCGCCCAATTCCGCACGCAATGGCGCCTCCGTGACCAGGACAGTTTGCACACCGTGGGTTTTTCCGCCCGGCGACTGCAAGATCGCCCGCCACAGGTGATACTCGACAATCAGAACTTTAGCCTTAGAGTGGGCCAGCAGTTGCAGATGCTCTTCAGGGGTCAGCTTGTAATCGAGCGGGACCAGCACGCCTCCGGTGTAGAACACCGCGTAGGCGGAAATCAGCCACTTGGACTGATTGGTCATGATGATCGCGGCGCGATCACCCGGAGCAAAAGCGGCGTCCTCAAGCGCGCGCGCGAGCGGCAACGCGACTTCCTTGAAGTCAGAATAAGTTAGGCGGGTCTTCTCCTTTTCGCGGTCGGCCTCGATCAGGCAAGTTTCATTGGGCCAGCGGTCAAGAGCGTCCTGCAACGCGGCCCCGAGGCAGGAATATTGATCTAGATTTAACATTCAGGAAATATGCTGATTGTAGATGGGAAGCCGGAGAAATTGCATTTTCACTTCCGCCAGTCTATCAACCGTCAACCTACAATCTTGCCTGGATCCGGCTGGCCAGAGTGCGGAAATCGGATACGCCTTGCAGTTCATAGTCCGGCAATTCTACATGAAAGTGATGCTCGAGCTTGGTCAGCAAGTCGAGCGCCTGCAAGCTGTCAATCTTGAGGGCCTTAAAGAAATCGTCGTCAGGCGTGAGCTTTGCGCGCGGGACATTAAAATGCGCGGCCGCTAAATTCAGGATTTCTTCCAGTGTGTGTTCAGCGGTTGGCATGTTTTGTCTCCATGGTGCCAAAAAATGATGGCAGAAAGCTTTACGGTAAATAAGGCAACGCTTCGGTGCTCTCCACGAATTTCTTCAAGCCAGCTTGCACGGCGGGCTTGCCGAAAAGCTCGCAGAAAATATCAATTTCCTGCTTCAACTCATCATAGGGAATAGGCTTAATGAATTTTTTCGCCGCAATGGCGGTTTGGCGATCAAACTTTCCAAGCTGGGAAGCCGTGCCCCGCGCAACACGCAAAGCTTCCCCTTCGCCCACGACTTGACTGACAAGTCCAACCTGCTGGGCCTTGGTCGCGTTGAAGCTGCGTCCAGTGAGCAGTAAATCACGGACCACCCCGTTGCCCAGATCACGCTTCAGGCGCGGGATCCCGCCAAAGCCGGGAATCAGACCTAAGCGCAATTCGGGAAAACAGAAGCGCGTCATTTTGTCGGCGATGAGCAAATCGCAGACGAGCGCCAGCTCGAATCCGCCACCGAACGTCACGCCATGCAGCGCAGCGATCGTGGTGAGCGGAGCGGCGTCAATCGTGTTCATTACTTTATGAATACGTTGAAGGAAATCACGAACGCCCCGCGCTGCTTCCTGCGATTCCATCTTCTGCGCGCCATAGTACAGTTCGCTCAAATCGGCGCCGGAGCAGAAACCACTTTTCATGGTGCTGTAAAGAATCAGCGAATGCGCTTGTCCCTGCAGTACCGGCAAAGCCGCAGCAAACTGCTCCAATTCTCCCAGAGTCACAGTGCCAATCTCATTGCACGGCGCGCGATGCAACGCCAACTCAATGACGCTGTCCTTCACGTCCCACGAAATTGACTGGCCACTAAAATTCTTCATACCGCCTGCTTCACCCGATACATCTCTTCGATCTCCGATTTAAACGCGGATGTAATGGCATCGCGTTTCAACTTCCCCATCGCCGTCAGCAAACCGCTATCAATGGTGAACGCCTCGGGATGAATATGAAACGCGCGTATTTGCTTGTAATGCGGCAAGGCCGCGTTGGCGAAATTCACCGCACGCTGAACTTCTCCGGACGAGACCTTCCCGGTCACAATCAGCGTCAAATATCCGCGGCCATTGCCCACCAGCATTACCTGAAGCGCTGCGGGCAAGCTCTGGTGTACATCTTCTTCAATCGGCTCAGGGGCGATATTGTGACCGGAGCCCAGAATGATCAGATTCTTAATCCTACCGACGATTCGCCAGTTTCCTGCCGCATTTACTTCGCCCTGATCGCCTGTGTGGAACCAGCCCTCGCGAAGCGCTTTTGCGGACTCTTCGGGACGGTTCCAATATCCGGGAAAAATATTTGGCCCGCGAACAACGATTTCCTCATTTTCTCCAAGCTTCATTTCAATCCCGGAGATAGCCGGACCCACGCGTCCCGGCTCTACATGACGCGGATCGTCCATCGTACAAATCGCCATGGTTTCCGTCAGCCCATAGACCTGCAAGACCGGAATGCCGAGCATCATGAAGTAAAGCTGCGTTTCCACATTCAACGGAGCGGAGCCGCAGATCAGTGCTCGAAGATTGCCGCCAATCATCTTTTTGCGAATGGTGGGAAACACAACGGCATTCGCAAGCCCTAGCCAGACCGAGTCGCTAAGCCTTGATTGCAATGCCCGCTTTCGCAACCATGCGGTTTTGCCCAGCGTGTAAAGCATCAGGGCGACGCCGCGGGTCTTGTGGAGTTGTTCTTCCACCGCCTTTCGCATGCGCTCGAGCAACGCGGGAACATTCAGAATGTAATCCGGCGAGGCCTCGCGCATCTGTTCCGCAATTTTGCTCAGGTCGGTATTCAGCGTGAGCAGACTACGACGGCGCAAACAGGTAAGCAACAATACCCACGATCCAGCAAAACAAAATGGAAGGTAATGGAAGACTCTGTCCTGGCCAGCATGCTTTTCCATCAAAACGTCTAGCCGTTCGGAGGTGCACATCAGCATGTGGCCGAGGTTGCCGCCGGTAAGCACTACTCCCTTCGCCTCGCCTGAAGTGCCCGAGGTATAGACGTGATAATCGCTGGGCTTTAGCGCTTCTGCGTCACGCCTATGAGATGGGTGGAGACACACGCGCTTTGGTCCGGGTCTTTCAAGCCATGCTCAAAGCCGATCCGCACGATCTGGTTGCCCAGAACAATTTCGCTGCCACCTCCCTGCTCCTGGCGACCAATCTGCCCGCCGCCCATCAACTGGCCCGCCAAGCCTTCGCCGCGCAGCCGACCAATGCAACCGTCGCCTGCACGTACGCCTACTCGATGCATCTCCAGGGCCGGACCGAAGAAGGGATTCAAGTGCTCTCCAAATTTCCCGATGAACTCATCCGCAACCCCACTCACCCGCCGCCTATTACGGAGTGCTGCTCTCCGCCCAAGGAGCCAAAGACCAAGCAGAAAAGTATCTCTCGCTCGCCAACCACGGCTATCTCCTACCCGAAGAACGCGCCATGCTTGAGCGGATCAAACATTGAAATCTCAGTAGCCAAATTGGAGCGCGGACTTCAGTCCGCAGCATCGTCCATTACCGGACGGCCGCTGGCGATTGTCGTCGGTAATTGATTTGGCATCTGTTCCTTTGTCCCGGAGGGACGCGGTGACATTAGCCCGGCGTTTCAACGCCGGGTTTCCAGGCACGATGGCCATGAGTCCCGAACGGGACGGCTGAATTTTTTCCGAAGGTCCTGTCAGCCGTCCCTCTCCGGGACTTATTGAAGCCGGACGTTGCACCACGGCGTTGAAACGCCGTGCTATTGTCGGTGATCCCTCCGGGACCCCAAGTTTGAATTGCCGAATGGAATTAGGATAAATCCCGCGCTCCTTCTGAGAAATCTTTGATTTCCAAGTAAGAAGATGGGGCGGGGACGGCTCGTCCCGGGATTTGAAATTCCATCGGAAGTGGGGGACGAGCCGTTCCCCACCCCTAGAGCTAGTTGGCCCACGACCATAACCAATAACCAACAACCAACAACCCATCCCCCCCCCCTTACCTCCCCCTCTCATACCTTATCACTGTCGCCACCCCCACTCGATTAAACACCAACCATCTCGGGGCTGCCCGGCTTTACGCAAGCTATGAATGGCGCGGGCGGCCATCCGCCGCGATGTCGTCCGCGTTCGCAACACCAGGCAGACCGACCCGATGCGTAGGGCCAGCAATACCGTGTCGCTGCTGCCGGCCGGCGGCGGGTTGACTGATCACCACCCGATCGAACCCGCCCTGCACCTCTTCCAGCACCGCTCTCAAGCGGTCCTGATCCAGAGCTTCCGGCGCCGCCCCAGCCGATCGGCCCACAGGAATATAGAAAAGATTCTCTCTCCCAGCCTCGCAGATCGCTGCCTGCACTGCCATCCGGCCCTCCAACACCTCAGCCATCCCAGATCGTCCTGCCCGCTCCAGGTGCAACAGCCGGTCGACCCCAGGATTCCCCAGATCCAAATCAATCAAGAGCGACTTGCGCCCTTCTCCGGCCAGACCCGACCATACTCAACGGCGCATGACGCTTTGCCTTCCCCGGCCAGCGCGCTGGTGAAAAGGATTGTTGGCGGAGATTCTTTCCGGCCATCATCTCCATGGCCGCCCGCAATGTGGGATAGGACTTACTGCTCTTGGACGGCAGTTTTCCGCGTCGCGCGCTTTCGTTTTTCCTGGTGGATTCCCTCGAGCTTTCGGGCGACGCCGCCGCGGCCCGATCCGAGTTCCCGAACGACTCACCGACCGATCGCGCTGGGCCAAAACCAGCGCCAGGAGCACACCCGCCATTGCCCCGGCCAAGGGTCCCAAGCTAAACATCAGCTTCAAGTTGGGCGAAAATGGCCGGTCGGGCAGTTTGGCGTGTTGCGTCACCCGGACCTTGGCGTTCTTAGCCTGGGCCGCAACAGCCGGTTCGATGTGCTGCTCGACATCAGCCCGGATGTATTCCGCACCACCGAATCGGCCAACCGCGCGGCGAGCGCCGGGTCCGTGCTTTCCACGCGCACATCGATCAGGCTGGTTCGCCCTCGAAAGCCCACCTTGATCATATGGTGCAAAGCCATTGTGCAGCGCGCTTCGATAGCTCGGGCGCATCCGGGCGAGTGAGCTTCCGCAAACCATTTTGGCTTCCATGTCCGCTCGAAAACCAATTTTAGCGGACCGACTAGTCCTTTGAGCACCATGCCCGGGATTACCCCCTCTTCCTCGTCGACCCGGATCGTCGCCGTCGCCGCATAGAGCCGGACCGACCGCAGCGTCAGCGCGGGCCGAGCGTGTGGCCCACTTCGTGCATCGCGACTTCTTTAAGGCCCTGCATGATCAGCTTTTCCATTTCGGCGTCACTGCGCTTGCGCGTTGCCATCACGGCCGCACCAGCGCGAACTGCCGCGACATGCCGCTCAACATGTTGCACGGGCAACGGGCGCTGTGCGAATCCTGCATGTAGGCAGGCATCCGCTGCATTTCCGCTTTGTACTCCTTCAAGGTCGATCGGCCCGCCGGTCAACAGCGCGACTGCCGACGGCGTGAACGTTTCGTATTCCTGTTTCCAGAACTGCAGGAAGTCGGCATCGAAGATGATGTCCGCATCGAGAATCTGGCCGGTCGTCGGATTCACGCGCGACGGCCCCATCGCGAACCCGGCGCCGGCCGTGATCCATTGGAACGTGTTGTAGCGAATATCGCCCGGCTCCCAGGGGGCATCGTCCGGCTGCTGGCGGACTTCGATCGCGTCGTAGATAGCCGGCCTTGGCAAACGCCTTGTTCCATTCGAGAATGCCGTCGCGAATCGGCTTGCGGTACTTGAACGGAATCGTCTTCTCGAGCCAGAAAATGATCGGCTCTTTCGGCGTCGACATCTCGGCGCTCGGATCCGCCTTTTCCAGGTTCCAGCGATTGATGTAGCGCACGAACCGGTCGTCGTCGGTTTCCTTCTTCGAAAAATCCTTGAGCACCGTGAGGAAATAACCGACGCGATCATCGGCCAACCGCGGCCTGTACGATGTGACCGGCAACTCGCTGATCGAGTAGTGGACGTTGACCGTGATGCCGCGGTATCGGGCACCGATTCGATGTTGCTCGTGCCGCTCGAGGCATACGTGGCCGCGACCGTCAGCTCCACGTTC
>CAWHQK010000007.1:0-32278 GCA_963831435.1 uncultured Acidobacteriota bacterium | reverse complement strand
TCATCTCCGGATCGTACGATCCCAGATCCTCTCCATGCACCGTGAAGGAAACTGTTTTACTCGCGCCGGGCGCAAGCGTGATTCGCGAAAATCCTTTTAACTCCTTCACCGGACGCGAAGTCGGAGCCACGCGATCGTGAACATAGAGTTGCACCACCTCGGTCGCCTCCCGAGTTCCTGTATTTTGAATTTCAGCACTCACACGAAGATCGCCTTTGGCGCTGATGGTCGAATTTTCCACGTGAAGGTTGCCGTATTTAAACGTGGCATAAGTCAGGCCATAGCCGAAAGGAAAGAGCGGCTGCGAACTCTCATCGAGATAACCCGTGTGCCAGCGGTCTGGTGAGGTGGGCCGTCCCGTGTTCTTGTGGTCGTAGTAAATGGGAATCTGTCCCACCGATAATGGCCAACTCAACGGCAATTTGGCGCTAGGCGAAACATCGCCGAATAACACGTCGGCAATGGCATTGCCCGCCTCTACGCCCAAAAACCATCCTTGCATGATGGCGGAAACATGATCGTTGGCCCAGCGGATATCCAGCGGACGACCGCTCTCAAGCACCAGCACCACAGGCTTGCCCGTAGCGACGACCGCCTCCAGTAATTCCTTCTGCTTTCCCGGAAGATTCAGCGTTGCGCGTGAGCTGGCCTCGCCCGTCATTCCCGCAAGCTCGCCCAGAAACATCACTACCACATCCGCTTTGTTCGCGGTTTCCACGGCATCCGGGATGCTCGCGCTTCCGGTGCCATGCGCTCCGCTGGCTCCGGTTGCGGTTGCCGGAGCAGGAGCAGCGCCGCTGAGGTTTGTGTTACTGGGAAAGTCTTCCAAATCCACGCCCTTGGCATAAATCACCTTGGCATTCGGCACTTTTGACTTGATACCCTGCAGAGGAGTGACGGCGTCTTCCGCCTTCCCCTGGCCCGCCCAGGGACCAAGCTGGTCTGCCTGGTCGTCGGCCAGCGGCCCAATCACCGCGATTGTTCCCGCGTTCTTGTTCAGCGGCAGAATATTGTTCTGGTTCCTCAGCAGCACAATGGATTCCTGTGCCAATTTGCGGGCGACCTGCAGATTTTCAGGCGTGAGGATTTCCGCTTTTTCCCTCGATGGGTCGGTGTAAGGATGGTCAAAAAGTCCCGCCGCAAATTTGATCCGCAGCACGCGCCGCACAGCTTCGTCCAAAACTGAAACCGGTAATTTTCCTGATTGCACCAGTGACGCGAGAGTCCGTCCATAGGCGCCATCGGCCATATCCATATCCACGCCGGCAGAAAGCGCCTTCAACGAAGCCATCGCTTCATCCCCGGCGACGCCGTGCTGCATCAGTTCGTCCACCGCGCCGTAGTCGCTGACGACCATTCCCTGAAAATTCCATTCACCCCGCAAAATATCTCCGAGCGTGTGATGGTTCGCGGTGGCCGGCACGCCGTTCAGGTCTTCGAATGAAGCCATAATCGTGCCCACGCCCGCCTTTACCGCTGCATGAAATGGCGGCAAATAAACCTCGCGCAGCAGTTGTTCCGAAATGTCCACCGTGTTGTAGTCGCGGCCGCCTTCCGCAGCCCCGTAGGCGACGTAATGTTTCGCCGACGCCACCACACTTTCAGGATCAGCCATATTCTGGCCTTGAAAACCGCGCACCCGTGCCGCCGCAATCACCGACGCCAAATACGGGTCCTGCCCCGGTCCTTCCACCATGCGGCCCCATCGCGGATCGCGCGCGATGTCGAGCATGGGCGCGAACACCCATTTCACCCCGGCCGCGGAAGCTTCCTTCCCCGCGACTCGTTCCGACTCCTCAATCAACTCCGGATCGAAGCTGCCCGCGCTGGCAATGGGAACTGGAAAAGTAGTGCGATAACCGTGGATCACGTCGTAGCCAAACAGGATTGGAATCTTGAGCCGCGACTTTTCCAGCGCAATTTTTTGCAAAGCATTGGTGTTCGCAGCGCCCAGCACATTAAACAGGGAGCCGATTTTCCCTTCGCGCACCAGGTCTTCGGTTTGTTCATTGGCGCTGCTGTATTGCACCAACTGCCCGACTTTTTCCTCGAGCGTCATTTGCTGGATCAACGCATTGATGCGCTGTTCGGTTGCGGCATTGCTTAAGGATTGCGGCCATGCAGAAGGAATTGTAAGAAGGAAAAGAACCAGGACAACCATCGCGCCACGAACACGGACCATGTTTCCTCCGGACCTATTTCCTATTGGGCATGATGGAGATTGATTCCGTCAAGGTACCGGGTGCGGGCAGAGGCGCAGTTTGACTGAACCGCACGACTACCCAACAAGCATGTCATGCCGACGTTGGGCACTGCGATGACGGAGGTACCTTACGACGGCTTGCCACTCCGTTGTGATGAACAGGAATATTGCCGCGGATGGCGGCATGGGCAACTGCATCCGAAGTAAGGTGACTCGCTACAAAAACGGGACAAAAGTGCAGTTTGATCTGCCCGCTGACGCTGGATCCGAGCATGCAAACATGGAAACTCGTAGGAACTTTTTCAGATCTCTACGAGACAGTGCTCAACAACAACTCAAAAAGCGCGGGAAAGAATTGCGCCTATGGATGCAGCCATTTTCTTGGATATTTCTCGTTCCTGTCCCAGAGTCACAGGTCTCCAAAAGCCGAACAGAAATCCGAGGCCGATGATTGACGTGGCCAGGGCATTCAATTCATCGCTGGAGCAAGAGGTGGCTTCATTATAATTCCGCAAACGTTCCGCGATTCTGACCGCGCGACGGTCGGGAATCTGAGAAATTTGCCGTCCTAAAGTCGGGTTCAAAATCATCTGCGGAATGACCATCTTCAGGAACTCGCGGTCATCCCACAAATGCTGCACTTCCTCATCCACCAGGCGCTGGATCTCTTCTTGGACGGTAGACGGGAAGGGAACCGGCGTAGACGGTTTCTGCGCGATCTGAGCCTCTACAATGGTTCGTAACAGGCCAGATTTGCCCTGAAAATAGCGGCTGATTAACCCTTCCGCGCAACCTGCTTTCGCTGCAATTTCGCGCGTGGTTGTGTGTTCATACCCCTGGTCCGCAAAAAGCTTGGCGGCTGCCTCAATCAGGGCACGCTCGCGTGCCCCACGGTTTCGTACTCTCAGCGTCCGGTTTTTTTTATTTTTGGCGCTCCGCTGCTGAGAGATCCGTGAATGCCCCCCTAGAAGGTTCATGGTCTCTCCGAAACATTTTTCGTCTTGTTAATTGACGTCTCTACAAGACTGTTGCGGATGATATCACTGAATGCCGCCGGGAGCGTGGCTTTTAGAAGAAAGACACTCGGTTATCAACACGATATATTTCCGCGGCTCTACAAGCGGCAAATCAGCAACTCGCGTTCATAAATCATCTCGGGTGGTAAGTGCGCGTGCAGTTCAATGAAAAGTTCTTCGTGGCTAATAACTTCCTTGCGCCATGCAGTTTTATCAATTGCCTGAAGCTGTTCGAATTTCTCCTCGCTAAAGTTGAGGCCTTCCCAGCGAATGTCTTTGTAATAGGGTGTCCACCCAATCGGCGATTCTTTTCCCTGGGCGCGTCCGTGTACGCGGTCCACAATCCACTTGAGCACGCGCATGTTCTCGCGGTATCCCGGCCAAATGAATTTTCCATCTTCTCCTTTGCGGAACCAATTCACGTGAAAAATTCGCGGCGTCATGCTCAGGGCCCGCTGCATCTTGATCCAATTACGGAAATAGTCCCCCATGTGATAACCGCAGAACGGAAGCATCGCCATGGGATCGCGCCGCACCTTACCCACCGCACCAGCCGCAGCCGCGGTTGTCTCCGAACCCATGGTTGCGCCCACATACACTCCAGAAACCCAATTGAATGCCTGATAGATGAGCGGGATGGTATGTGAACGCCGCCCTCCAAAAATAATCGCGCTGATCGGCACGCCGTTCGGGTCCTCCCAGGCTGAATCAATCGTAGGGCATTGCGAAGCAGGCGCGGTAAAGCGAGCATTAGGATGCGCGGCCTTTGCGCCCGTTTCCTTGCCAATCTGTGGCGTCCATCTCCTGCCCTGCCAATCCGTGCACTCCGCGGGCGGTTCCTCGGTCATGCCCTCCCACCACACGCCACCTTCGGGCGTGAGTGCGACGTTGGTAAAAATGGCATTTTTCGCGAGAGAGCCCATCGCATTCGGATTGGTTTTCACCGAAGTCCCCGGCGCGACGCCAAAAAATCCCGCCTCAGGATTAATGGCCCGTAACCGGCCGGTTTCATCCGGCCAAATCCATGCAATGTCATCCCCCACGGTCCACACCTTCCAGCCTTCGAAGCCCTTCGGAGGCACCATCATGGCGAAGTTGGTTTTTCCGCACGAACTCGGAAAAGCCGCTGCTACGTAAGTTTTTTCTCCACTCGGATCCTCAACGCCAACGATCAGCATGTGCTCCGCCATCCAGCCTTCATCGCGCGCGATGTTGGAGGCGATTCGCAGCGCCAGGCATTTTTTCCCCAGCAGCGCATTTCCGCCGTAACCTGATCCGTAAGACCATATCTCGCGAGCCTCGGGAAAATGCACGATATATTTTTCGGGATTGCAAGGCCATGGCACATCTTTTTGGCCGGGCGAAAGCGGCGCTCCGACGCTGTGCAGGCAGGGAACAACGCGCTTCACGTCCTTATCAATTTCTTTAAACACAGGTAAACCGATGCGGGCCATGATCCGCATGCTCGCAACCACGTAGGGCGAATCCGTGAGTTGCACGCCAATCTGCGCCATCGGCGAATCCAGCGGCCCCATGCAGAAGGGAAGCACGTACATGGTGCGCCCGCGCATGGAGCCTTCGAACAGTCCACGCAACTTGCGCCGCATCACATAGGGGTTTTCCCAGTTGTTCGTCGGTCCCGCGCTGTCTTTGGAATACGAACAGATGAACGTGCGGTTTTCCACGCGAGCGACGTCACTCGCGTCCGACCGCGCGAGATAACAATTTGGCCAAAGTTTCTCGTTGAGCTTAATCAGCGTGCCGCTCGAAACCATCTCGGCGCACAACCGGTCGTATTCTTCCTGTGAGCCATCTACCCAGTGAATGGAAGCAGGCTGGGTCATCTGCGCCATCTTGTTGACCCAACGGATAAGGTGCTGATTCTCGGTTGGAGGGCGATGAGCTTTTGAGGCTTTCATTGGAGTTCCTCACTACAAAAATACACCCAACGGAGTGGCCTTTGCTCCGTAAACGATGCACGTTTGTTAGATGAGAAGAAACTCAGGCGGGGTTGAATCTCTGCGAAAAGTTGGTGCTTGCCCGAACATGTCGATTAGAGAACTCCTAACAACATTTCATCCTGGACCGCCTTGCGGTGAAGGACCTTACGTCAGATGGAAGTCTTTCACGCGGCTCACGGGAATTGCACTCCTGTTACACGCGGGAGAGCAGGGAACGCTAATTCGCGGAGATCGTGAAGTTCACAGTGATGCGGGCGACGGTCTCCATTGCCTGTCCAGATTGATAGTAGGGTTTGAAGCGCCACTGCTGCACCGCTTCCCGCGCCGCGCTCGACAAAATCGTGGGCCCGCTCACGGTGCGCAGGTCCTGTATTTTTCCATCTTTGCCAATCAAAGCCTGCAGCACGACCGAACCCTGCACCTTCATCTCTTTTGCAAGCAGCGGATAATTTGGCTCGACCGGATGCGTTAGCACTTGAGCCGTATCGGTTGAAAGGCGTACACGCTCTGAACTCTGCGACGCGTTGCTGACAACATCGCCAGCGCTGGGCGCCTGCATGCTTGCCTGGCGCGCGCCGGCGCTCATATCCAACCCAACCGAATTGTTGCGCGCCTGAGCTTGCTGTGATTCATTGCCGGAAACAACTTCAATTTCAAGCGGCGGCAGCACGGCCCGATTCGTGACCACAGGCGCGGCAGGAGCGCTCAACTCCGGCTTAGCCGAAGCTACCATGACCGGGGCCTTCGCCTTGTGAGCTGAGGAGCGGTGATGTTTTTCCGCCACTGGAGTTGTTGCCGTAGCCACAGGCACCGTCGCGGCCGGTTGCTGCGTGGTTTCTACCTGCGCGATCTGCGCTGGCGGAAACCAAAATTCTTTGTTCTTAAAAATTACGAGAGCCAAGGCCATCACCAGCAGGCCCAGTGCAGTAAGCATTTGCCTTCGCTGCTTCTGTTCGGGAGTGATTGGAACCGGGGAGAGGGATCGTCGCATGCCCAGGGCGCGATTTTGCTCGTGCTCATACAGCGGCATAAAACCCAACCTTGGCCCGTGAATAAGCTGGGCGTGCCCTAGTATGGCCTGAAATTCAGGTAAAAATCCAGCAAGAACGACGGCGAAACCTAGAAAAAGGGACGCAACTAACCGAATTGTGCAATGTTCTGCACAGGTATAGCGTTCGGCACGACTGCCGGCACGAATAATCGAGGTCAATTCGGATTGAGAGTTATTGCGGGGCTAAGTTAAATCAAGGCTGGCATTAGCAGGCGAGTTGCTCGCGCCGCAGCTTGAATCCATCCAGGTTTCCGAGGACGGTGACCGCAATGGAATCAGGGTGAAAGAACTCTTCCGCCAGCTTCTTCAACTGCTCGGCCGTCACACCCTCGATTTTTTCGATCAGTTCGTCCATTCCGAAGAAGCGGTCAAAATACATCTCCTGCCGTGCGAGGTTCGACATGCGCGCCGTGGATGACTCCAGCGAAAGCATCAGGCTGCCCTTCAACTGATCTTTGGCCCGCCGCAATTCTTCTTCAGGCACAAGTTCGTTTTTCAATCTGCGGAATTCAGAAACCACCGACTGCACAACTTTATCTGCCGACTCGCGCGACGTTCCCGCATAAACCGACATGCACCCAGTGTCGCGATAAGGATTCAGGTCGCTATAGATCGCATACGCCAGTCCTTGCCGTTCGCGGATATTCTGGAACAGGCGCGAACTCATGCCGCCGCCCAGCACTGTGTTGAGAATGTACGAAGCGTAGCGATTCTCGTGCGCAATCGGGTGCGAGGGCACTCCCATGCAAATCTGCACCTGCTCCAGCGACTTTTTGTTGCGCAGAACGATGCGCGGAACTATCTCCGGTCGCGTTCTGTGAAAGCCATTCGTTCCCGGCGGCATGTTCTGGAAATGCTTGTTCACCACTTCCACGAAATGCTCGTGTTTCAGGCTCCCGGCGGCGCAAATGATGATATTGCTGGGAATAAATCGCTGCTTGTAAACATGGGAAACCGGTTCCTGCTCGAACCTCTTCACCGTGTCTTTGGTGCCAAGAATGGGCCTGCCCAGCGGATGGTCCTTCCAGAAATTCTGCGTGAATATTTCGTGGACAAGATAATCCGGGCTGTCCTCGTCCATCTTGATCTCTTCAAGAATCACGCCGCGCTCGCGCGCAATATCATTGACCGCGAAAGTAGGATTCTGCACCAGATCGCTGAGCACGTCCATGGCGATGGGTAGGTGATCGTCCAGAACTTTCATGTTGAAGCAGATGCATTCTTTCGCCGTGAACGCGTCCATGTTCCCGCCAATCGAATCAACCTGTCGGGCAATGTCTTCCGCGGTGCGGTGCTTGGTGCCTTTGAACACCATATGTTCCAGAAAATGCGAAATGCCGTTCCATTCCAGATCTTCGTCACGCGATCCGGTCTTGACCCATATCCCAATGCACACGGAACGGATATGCTTCATCTCCTCGGAAATAACGGTCAACCCATTGGGAAGCACCTCGCGGCGAATATTGCGCAATTCTTCAGGCATATTTTTGTAGAACTATTGTGACACAGCCGCAGCGCTCACGCTGATTCGCCCTTATCTCCAATCTTACAAATCACTTACGGACTCGCCAGCGTTGGAATCAGGACTGTTATGATGCGAATAGCCCGCAACCAAGCCGGGCGGCAATCCGGCGCGCGCAAGGCTTTGATGCAAATGGATGATTTAGATGCAGGTTGATAAAGACCAACAATCCACGCTCCTAGGCCTTACCTTGCAAGAACTTACCGAGCTTGCTGAGAGCGTTGGCCAGCCCGCGTATCGCGGAAAGCAGCTTTTCCACTCTCTATATTCGCAGCGGGTGGCCGCGCTCGAGCAAATATCAACCCTGCCCAAGGAATTCCGCGATTCTCTGAATCAGCAGGGTTTTCAAGTGGGTCTTCCAACTGTTGAAAAGAAGTTTGTCTCCAGCGACGGCACCGTGCGCTATCTGTTGAGTTTTGCCGATGGCCAAAGCGTTGAAGCCGTCTGGATGCCCGAGGGAGACGGCGGCGAAAGCGGCGACGGGACCGAGGCCGGAGAGCAATTGGACGCGCCGCGAAAAGACACGTCGAGAAAATGGGAACGCGGTACCATTTGCCTCTCCAGCCAGGTCGGCTGCGCCGTGGACTGCCAGTTCTGCCTTACCGCCTCGTTGGGAATAAAGCGGAATTTGACAGCTGGCGAAATCATCGGGCAAGTTTGCGCGATCTTGAATGATCAGCATGTCTCGCCCCCGAACGATCGCGTGAATCTGGTTTTTATGGGGATGGGCGAGCCGTTTCTGAATTATCCGAATTTCATCAAAGCGGTTGGTCTTTTTGTGGAGGGGGTCGGCATTCCAGAATCGCGAATGACAGTTTCAACCGCGGGAATTGTACCGCGCATTTACGATCTCTCCGCTGAGGCGGTGCGCCCCAAACTGGCGATCTCGCTGAATGCTTCGAATGATGCCTTACGCACGCAACTGATGCCCATCAACAAAAAATGGAACCTGGAAAAATTGCTGCTGGCGGCGCGCGAATTTCAGCTTCGCCCGCGCGAAAAGCTGACCTTTGAGTATGTTTTGCTCGACGATGTAAACGATTCGCCAGTGAACGCTCGCGAAGTCCTGGAACTGCTTCGCGGCCTGCGCGCCAAGATAAACTTGATCGCGTTGAATCCCGGGCCAGGAATCGCTTTTCGTACTCCCTCGCAGGCGAGAGTACTGGAGTTTCAGCGGATATTAACGGATGGCGGCATTCCCACCTTCATCCGCCGTCCGCGCGGACGCGACATTTTCGCGGCGTGCGGGCAATTAAAGCGAACAGCCGAATTAGCAAATGTTTCTTAAATGTGTCTCTTAAATTAAAAGCGGAATGCGGGAGTCGGAATGCTGGAGTGCAAATGAAAGAACAGAACGCAGCGGCGGAGAAAATCAAAATCAGGGCAGTTGTGTTCGACTACGGAATGGTGCTTTCCGTAGCGCAACCTCACTCCGCCCTTGAAGAAATGGCCGCGATTTGCGGACTTCCTCTTGATGTTTTCGACAAAGCGTATTGGAAATACCGGCTGGCCTATGACCGCGACTTGACGGCCAACGAATACTGGAAAAAGACCATGGACCTGGCTGACGTAAACCTTAACGGCGCGCAGATCGCCAAGCTTGCTTTAGTGGATGGCGAAGGATGGTCGCACCTGAATCCGGTAAGTGTGAACTGGGTCCGTCAATTGCATTCCGCCGGATTGCAATTGGCCGTGCTCTCGAATATGCCGCCGGAGGTGAAAGAATATCTGGTGGGGCATCTGGAAATATTTTCGTATTTCCAGCACCTGATTTTCTCCTGCGACGTTCATCAGGTGAAGCCCGAGCCCGGCATTTATCAGCATTGCATCGATGTTTTGCAGCTTTCTCCACATGAGGTCCTTTTCCTCGACGACAAGCCGCAGAATGTTGATGCAGCTGCGGATTTCGGCATTCACTCCGTTGTTGTTGATTCAATCGAGAACGCGATCATGCAGGTGCGGGAACAATTTGATCTGCCACTTCCGTCATCCTTACAGCTTTCGGCCAGCAGTGTTGCAGAGTAGCTTTCTTTCAGTGAGAGCTTTTCATGAAGGACCGGTCTGAACACCGCCGCATTGGCCTCGCCCGGGCCATTTCCAAATTAGGCTATTGTTCCCGCTCTCGCGCGGCGGAACTTGTCCGCAAGGGCGATGTTCAGCTGAATGGAAAAGTCTGCCGCAATCCTGAATCTCCAACGCAAGCAGGCAAAGATCGAATTGAAATAGCAGGCACACGCCTCGAACAATCCAGCAAGATTTATCTGATGCTGAACAAGCCCCGCGGAATTGTTACAACGGCTTCTGACGAAAAAGGCCGCAACACCATTTACAGTTTGTTGCATCCCAACCTTCCCTGGGTCGCGCCCGTCGGGCGTTTAGACAAGGCCAGCGAAGGCCTGCTATTGCTAACCAATGATTCCGAATGGGGCGCAAGCGTAACGGATCCTGGCAATCATTGGCCGAAGACTTATCACGTGCAGGTTGCAACCGTCGCCAGTCCTCCCCTGCTCCAATCCCTTGAGAACGGCGTGCGCGATGAAACCGGAGATTTGCTGCGCGCCAAACATGCTGCAATTCTTCGCAGCGGTGGAAAAAATACATGGCTGGAGATCATTCTAGAAGAGGGCAAGAACCGCCAGATTCGCCGCATGCTCACTGCGCTGGATGTTGAAGTCTTGCGCCTGGTGCGCGTGTCGATTGGCGCGGTCGCTTTAGGAAACCTCGCGAAAGGAAAATCGCGTGAACTCACGAGCGAAGAAAAGGAATCATTGACCGCCGCAAGCGCCGCGATGTGAATAAACCAAAATAAGGTCGTTCTGGCATACGGTGGAGTTGCACGCCCGGCCATCTCCGTGGATACTGAATTTTGACTATGAAGATCAATCTTTCAAATTCCAATGCCGCTGAAATTGAAACCGAATGCCTGGTTGCCATCGTGCTCGATCGTGCAGAAGCCGGTGGGCAAAAAGATAAACCGCAGGCTTACGTTGCCGCAGGCGACAAAACCGTGCAGGAAGTGGCCGCCGAGGTGATTTCGAGCGGCGAAGCTACCGGCAAAAACCTGGAGAGCACGCTACTGCATCGTCCCCCGAAGCTTAAAGCCAGGCGGCTGATGCTGCTTGGTGGAGGAAAGACCAAAAAGTTCTCGGCGGTGGATTTGCGCAAGATCGCCGGAGCAGCAGTGCGTTCGCTGAAATCGAAGGGCGTGCGCAGTTTTGCCGTCCTTTTGCCCGAAAGCAGTTTAAGCGCGGCGGACGCGGCCAGGGCCGTGGTGGAAGGCGCATTCATCGGCATCTTTGATTCCGACACGTACAAAAGCGACCGCAAAAACCAGAGCATTGACTCTGTAACGCTCGTCGCGCAGGAAGACCATTCGGCGCTCCAAAAGGCGGTGGATGAGGCGCGGATCATCGGCGAGTCGCTGAACTTTACCCGCCAGTTGGTGAATGAACCTTCGAATCGGATGACGCCGACCGTTCTTGCCGATCATGCGAAGAAAATGTCGCAGGAGGTTGGGCTGAAATGCGAAGTGTACGGGGCGGACAAGATTAAAGAGTTAAAAATGGGCGCATTCTGGGGCGTGGCGCAGGGTTCGGACGAGCCCCCTGCGCTGATCGTGATGCGCTATGAACCCGCGGGCGCGCCGGAAAAGCCGATGCTCGGTTTGGTGGGGAAGGGGATTACCTTTGACACCGGCGGCATTTCCATTAAGCCCTCCGACGGCATGGAGAAGATGAAATACGACATGGCGGGCGGCGCGACTATGATCGGCGTAATGCGGGCCATCGCGCTGCTTAAGCCGAAGGTGAAAGTCATCGGAATTGTGTGCGCCACGGAAAACATGCCTTCCGGAAAAGCGCAGAAGCCCGGCGACATTCAAACGGCAATGTCGGGCAAGACCATTGAAATTATCAACACGGACGCAGAAGGGCGATTGGTGCTCGCCGATGGCTTGTGCTATGCGCGCCAGCTTGGCTGCACCCATTTGATTGATGCGGCAACGTTGACCGGAGCGGTAGTGGTTGCGCTCGGCTATGCCAACGTGGGAGTGTTTGCCAACGACGACGCCTTCTATGAGAGATTCGCAAAAACGTCAACCAAAGCTGGCGAAAATATGTGGCGGCTGCCGGTGAACGATGAATATCTCGACATGACGCGTTCCAGCATTGCCGATCTCATGAACACTGGCGGACGCTGGGGCGGCGCGAGTACAGCTGCAGCATTCCTGCGCGAGTTTGCCGAGGAGACACCGTGGTTGCACCTCGACATCGCGGGCACTGCATGGATGGAAGAGCAGAAGCCCTGGATCGCGAAAGGGCCATCGGGGGTCGCTTTGCGTTCACTGATTGAGTTCGCGCGGAATTTTGGGAATTCCTGATTAGATCTGTCATTCTAAGCGAATTTGGCTTTGAGTTCGCGCACGCTCAACGAGTTCGAAGGATGCCTATCGTCGGATGAGTGCCATGAGTGGAGATGCTTCCTCAGCACAGGACTCGCTCGTTGAGCCAGTCCTGTTTCGCTCAGCATGACAGCGTTTAGGGCAGTTTGTTTCGGTAGAGTCTGATTCAGAACGGTATGATTTCGCTGTCCGCTACTCCCCCTTCGCCTCCATGTTCCCCTTCCTGCAAGCAGCCTGGCTCGCTCCCGGCGCATCTGAGCCTCGCTGATGCACATGTGTGCTCGGGTCAGCACAAGGAGATTCAGCAGATGAAGGCTTTATTTTCAGTGGGGCTGATCGTTTTGATTTTGGGGATTCTGTCGTTTTTTATTCCGGTGCCACACACCGAAAATCACGGAGTTAAAGCAGGCGACGTTCATATTGGCGTGCAAACCACGCATAGCGAACACGTGCCTGTTGCCGTGAGCGTAATTTTGCTGGTCGCCGGCGCGGGATTGATGATTGCGGGGCGCGGTCGAAGTTAGAGATGTTGCGCACATCAAACAACCGCGGAGAGCGCGGATTCACAGTCAGGATCTGGAGAGATGAGAATGATCTGCGAACCTCGCGCGCTCCGTGGTCTTCAACATCTGCCGTGCGGTTGCTCACGGTCTTAATTTCGTTCTCACTGTATTAGACAAACGAAAGTCCATTTAGTTCCAGGGCAGCGCGTAGGGAATCGTGAAGATTTGTAACGATGTGTAGCGCTCTGGCGATGAACTACATTACCGCTGGCGCTTGTACACCAATTACCTGCAGCGCGTGAATGAGTTCGCAGCGCACAACCGCCGCGGTCGCCAGCAAAAATTGCTTTCGCGATTCATCCGCTTCGGTGAGGATGGGATAGCGGTGATAAAAAGTGTTGAATAGCTGCGCGAGTTGGAAGATGTGCTTGGCTAGATAGGCCGACTCACTTATCGCAATGCACTGGCCGATCACATAAGAAGTTTTCGCCGCGGCCAGCCAGAGTTCCCAGATTTCATTCGCGGATGCATCCCCCAAGTATTTTGAGAAATCAATTTCGCCGGCGGAAAACTTGTCGGGGTCGAATCCACCCTTGCGGAAGATATTGCTGGCGCGCACGACGGCATACTGCGCGTAGGGTCCAGTCTCACCTTCGAAGCTGAGCGCTTCTTTGAAGTCGAAGGCGATGACGGAGTTCTTGGTGAACTTCAGCATGAAGTAACGCAACGCGCCGATGGCAATTTGGGTGGCGATCTTTCTGCGCTCGTCATCGCTTAGTTCCGGATGGCGCGAATCCACTTCATTTTTCGCCGAGGCGATGAGCTTATCCAGCAGGTCGTCTGCTTTAACCCCAAAACCCTTTCTTCCGGAAACTTCGATATAGCTTCTGGCTTTATCCTCTTTGCTTAACTGATAGCCGAGTTCAGCGGCGCAGCGCGGCGTAAGCGCGACCATCTCGTAGGAAAAATGCGTGTAGTGATCGGCGGCTTCGTTGTGTCCGAGGCCGCGCAGGGCTTCAATCACTGTGTTCTGGGCTTCTGACTGGCGGGCATCAATCACGTTGTAGATTTCCGCCACATCGCCAAAATGCGGATGATCAGCCACGCCTTTCATCGACGAAATCCAACAGTCATGGTCATTCGGATAGCGGTAAAACTTCTGGTAATTGAAATCACGCCCCAGCAATCCGAACTTCCACATGTGGTAGGCAATGTCTTTTCCTACGTAGCCGACGGTCCCGTTTGATCGAACAATTACTTTCTGGTCTTCCTCTGCGATCTCAGCGTTCTCGGCGGTTGACTCTTTGGCGGAGGAAGTCCCCGCCCGCCGCATCACCCAGCATCCCTTGTTTTTGCCCTCATTCTCAAAGGTCAGCACGCCGGATTCCTTCAGCTTGGCAAACGCCGCCTCCCAGAAGTGTAGGTGCAGAATTTCGCTCTCGCGAGGAAGGAAGTCGTATTCGATGTCCAGCCGGTCCATAGTTTCCAGGTGGCGGCGAAGGACGGCAACCGAAATCAATTCTGCAATCGCAGCCGTTTCGTTCTTGCCCTGCTCAATTTCGTGGAGAGTATTGAGGCGGACTTTTTTGTTCTCGGCATCCTGCTCATACCACTGCGAAACGCGGGCATAGAGGTCCCAGCAGTAGTAGTCAAAGCGAGGAGCATCGGCGAGTCGTTCAATTTCCGCACGCGACTTCTTTTCGATATACAGGAAGCCGACGACGACATCGGCAACCTGCACGCCCGTGTTGTCAATGTAGTTTTGAACGTCCACTTCGCGGCCCGCACTTTTCAGCAGGCGGACGAATGTGTCGCCGAGAATCGCATTCCGCAGATGTCCTATATGGGCGGCCTTGTTGGGATTGATGCTGGAATGCTCGACCAGAACTTTGCCGGAAACTTTGTCGGCATCCGGCACAGCGTCGCTCACCAAAGCTTTCGCAACATACGCCCGGTCAACGCGCGCATTGATGTATCCAGCGCCGGCGACCTCAAATTTCTCAAATCCTTCCAGGGTGCCCAGGCCAGCGACCACCTCTTCGGCAATCTTGCGCGGGGCCTTCCGCAGCTTTTTCGCCAACTCGAAGGCCAGCGGCAAAGCGTACTCACCGAATTCCACCTTCGGAGGCTGCTCAATGACGATCCGAGCGAGTTCGATGGAGTAAGTTTGCTGCAAGAACTCGCGGATTTTCTGGGTCAGGCGGAGTTCCAGATGGCGATACAAGAGAGCCTCTAAGTGGCTGAAGAAAAAAGTGATTGTAACAGAGCGTGGGCAGCGTCAGGTTTGACGCAACCAGACCGCTTCCCTATGATGAAAATCTAAATCATGAGCAAGACGTTCTACATTACTACTCCTATCTATTACGTCAACGCGCGGCCCCACATCGGCCACGCTTATACCACGATTGCCTGCGACACCATTGCGCGACGACAGCGCATGTTGGGTTTTGATACTTATTTTCTTACCGGGACCGACGAACACGGCCAAAAAATTGAGCGTGCTGCGCAAGCGGCGGGAATCGACCCGCAGAAATTTGCCGACGAAGTTTCCGCGCAGTTTCGCGGACTCTGGCGGCGGATGGGCATTACCAACGATGACTACATCCGAACTACCGAAGAACGCCACAAAAAGGGCGTGGAGGAGTTGTTCCGGCGCATCCGGGACAAGGGATTCATCTACAAGGGAACCTATACCGGACAGTACTGCGTTTCCGAAGAGCTTTATGTGGATGGCCTGAAGCCCGGCGACCCCTGCCCGACCTGTGGACGAATCACCGAAACCGTGCAGGAAGAAAATTACTTTTTCAAGCTGTCGGCGTTTCAGGACAAGTTGCTGGAGTTGTATAACTCGCAGCCGGATTTCATTCGCCCGGAGACGCGGCGCAACGAAGTGATTTCTTTCGTGAAGTCGGGCCTGCGCGATCTTTCCGTGAGTCGCTCGACGTTTCAGTGGGGCATTCCGGTGCCCGATGATCCGAAGCATGTGATTTATGTGTGGCTGGATGCGCTTTCCAACTACATTACCGCGCTCGGTTACGGCTCCGACGATACGACGAAATACGAGAAATATTGGCCCGCTGAAGTGCAGATGATCGGGAAGGAGATTGTCCGTTTTCACTGCGTCTATTGGCCGGCGTTCCTGATGGCGGCGGAGATCCCGTTGCCGAAAGCCATCGTCGCGCATGGCTGGTTGTTGTTTGAAGAGAACAAGATGTCGAAGTCGCGCGGAAATATTGTGCGGGCAGAAACCATTCTTGATGTCCTTGGCAATGACGCGCTGCGTTATTTTCTGCTGCGGGAAATTGTTTTCAGCCAGGACGGATCGTTTTCATTCGACGCTCTCGTACAGCGCTACAACGCTGACCTTGCAAACGGTTTGGGCAATCTTGCCAGCCGTACGCTGACGATGATTAATCGGTATTTCAAAGGTGAAGTTCCGTTTCCATCGCAAAGGGCTGCGCGCAAAGCAGGAGATGACGTGATTGCCGAGCAAGCGGAGAAAGCGATCAAGGAATGCCAGGCGCTTTTTGAGCAGTATCAGTTTTCGCGCGGACTCGAAGCGGCGTGGACGCTGGTAGGAGCCGTGGATAAATACATTGTCGAAAACGAGCCGTGGGCGCTCGGCGAAAAGCAGGATGAAGAGAGCCGCGCGCGGCTGGCGACCGTGCTTTATACGTCCGCAGAAGCGTTGCGGATTGTGACGGCGCTGGCGCATCCGGTGATTCCGGAAGCAACGGCAAAAATCTGGGCGCAGTTAGGCCTGGAAGGCATTGCGAAATTCAATCTTGCCACTTTGAAGTGGGGACAACTTCAATTGGGCAGCAAACTCGGCAAAGTTGAGCCGGTTTTTCCGCGAGCCGACAAGAAAGCGATTGAAAGGATGCAGGAGATGGAAGAACAGCAACGGGGCGGAGTTGTCGCCGATGCGCAGGTGGCTTCGCCCGAGAAAAGTGCGAGGTCCGCAGTTCCATTCGCAACCTCCGCAACTGACGCGGCAAAACCTGCGGGAGTCGCCGCTGATGGCAGGATCACCATTGATGATTTCGCCAAAGTAGACCTGCGCGTCGCCCAGGTGAAAGTTGCCGAGCGGGTGAAGGGTGCGGATAAATTGCTGCGGCTGGAAGTGGATTTGGGATACGAAACACGCCAAATTTTGGCAGGTATAGCCGAAGCGTATGCGCCGGAAACTCTTGTCGGGCGCAAGGTTGTGATCGTAGCCAATCTGGCCCCGCGAAAACTGCGCGGGCTCGAATCGAATGGGATGATCGTGGCCGCTTCGCTCGAAGGCGGGAAACCCGTGCTGGCAAGCTTTCTCGAAGAAGTGCCGCTGGGAGCAAGATTAAAGTAAATGCAAAATGCAGCTTGAAGAATGCAAAATTGCAGATTTAAGAAAACTCTCAAACATTATGTCACCCCGAGCAACTCTATCTGCGAAGGGCCTTACGGTAGTTGGCGGTCTAACCGAGCGCAAGCAGGACGAATATTCTCGCGAATCGTTGAAATGGTTTCCACCGTCGTAAGGTCCCTCGCGAAAACGCTCGGGATGACATTTTTTTGAAATTTTTTCCCAATGGCCGCAAACCAGCGCTCCATCTTCGTCGATTCCCACGCTCATCTTGAAGGCGAACGATTCAATGCGGATCGCGACGAAGTCATCGCCCGCGCGCGTGAAAATGGAATTCGCACGATCCTCGCCATCGGCACAGGCGACGGTCCCGGCACTCTCGACTGCGCAATAAAAATCGCGAATAAATATGACTTCATCTACGCCACGGTCGGCATCCATCCGCATGAAGTAAAGCTGGCGAATGAATCTGATTTTCAGGAACTCGAAACCCTCGCGCAAAGTCCCAAAGTGATTGCCTGGGGAGAAATTGGGCTGGATTATTTCTACGATCACTCACCGCGCGATTTGCAGCAGCAGGCGTTCATCCGGCAAATGGAACAGGCGCAAGCGGCGAAGCTGCCTATCGTCATACACTGCCGCCCTTCTGAGGGCAGCGACAATGCCTGGGAAGATTGTCTGCGCCTGATTCAGGAGCATTGGTCGCCGAGCGGATTTGGCGGCGTACTGCACTGTTTCACCAGCACGTGGAACCACGCAAAACGCGCACTGGATATGGGATTCATGATCTCGTTCGCAGGGAACGTGACATTTCCCAAAGCACAGCAGATACGCGATTCCGCGAAAAAAGTTTCGCTCGACCGCATGTTCATTGAGACGGATTCACCATTTCTCGCGCCGGTTCCCCATCGCGGCAAGCGAAATGAACCAGCGTTCGTAAAGGAAACTGCGCGCCAGTTGGGTGAGCTTCGCGGTCTCTCTGCCGAAGAAATTGGACGCCTCACTTCCCAGAACTTCTATCGCTTCTTTTCCCTTCCTGAAAATGCTGCTTCCGTTTAGTCTGTTCCACGGCACTTGATGCCCTAGATATCGACAAAAATAGTGTCTGATATGGAAATGCCTCGAAAAACGTCCAGGTTCTCTGGGTGGCAATGGGCATTCCTAGTTCTTCTGTTTTTAATTCCTATTCCATTCCATCCTTGGTGGCTTGGGATTATTTGCTGGGCCGCGTTTGCTGGATTAGTTCACGTGCTCTTTTCAGAATAGTTCACGTGCAGGCATGTAAACCTTACTCGGATTTCATTTATCCTATAAACTCATAACGTCATGCCAGAGAATACCTTCGACATAGTCAGCAAGATTGACCTGCAGGAAGTTTCCAATGCCATTCAGCAGGCGCTGAAAGAGATCCATACGCGATTCGACCTGAAGGATTCGAAGTCGAATATCGAAATGGATGGCAAGGACGCGATCGTGCTGCACTCAATCGACGATTACAAGTTGAAGGCTGTGAATGACATTTTCCAGCAGAAGCTGGTGAAGCGTGGCGTATCGCTGAAAGGACTTACGTACGGAGAAGTTGAACCGGCGGCTGGAGGGACAGCGAGGCGACGCGTCACCATGCAGCAGGGCGTGCCGATTGAAAAAGCCAAAGAAATCGTGAAGCTGATCAAGGATTCCAAGAAGAAAGTCCAGGCTTCCATTCAGGGAGACCTGGTGCGCGTCAGCGGCAAAGACCGGGACTCGCTGCAGGAAGTGATCGCTCTGCTGCGGCAAAAAGATTTAGGAATTGATTTGCAGTTTACGAACTACAGAAGCAATTGATCACCACGAAGGCACTGAGGTACAGAGAAAAGCATTTCTCAGCTTGAGTAAGAAGGTATTTGCTTTTTGCCGTGACTCGGTGTCTCCGTGGTGAAAAAATAACTTGAGCACATCGACCGCCATTAACGGGAAAGAAATCTTCGCCATGCTGGCGGAAGATCTCGCGGCCATTGAACGCGAGTTCGGGCGGGACACCGTCTCTGACGTTGAGGCGATCACCGAGATCGGCGAATATCTTCGCAACGGTGGCGGCAAGCGGCTGCGCCCTGCATTGCTTCTCCTCTCCTCCAAGATGTTCAGCTTCGAGGGTCGAGGCGCCGTCCGGCTGGGCGCAGTAGTCGAAATTATCCATACAGCGACCCTGGTTCACGACGACATCATTGACGAAGCCCAAACTCGCCGCGGGCGTCCCGCAGCCAACACGCAATGGGGAAATTCCAAGTGCGTCCTCGCGGGCGACTGGCTATACATGCAGGCGTTCAAAGTCGCTCTTCAAGAGCGCAACTTTCGCATCCTCGATACGCTCATCGAACTCACCCAGCAGATGGTGGAAGGCGAACTGTTGCAGATGGAAAAGCTCGGCAAGCTCATTTCGCTCGACGAGCACTTTGACCTGATTTATCGCAAGACCGCGTGCCTATTCTCTGTGTGCATGCGGATGGGCGCGATCCTCGGCGGAGCTACGCCTGAGCAGGAAGAATCGCTTTCACAATATGGACGCAACCTTGGCATGGCCTTCCAGATTGTGGACGACGTGCTCGACCTCACCGCATCAGAAAATGTTCTTGGCAAGCCGGTCGCTAGCGACCTGCGCGAAGGCAAGGTCACTATGGCAGTAATTCACGCGCTGGAGCGCTGCACTCCGGCAGAGCGCCAATCCATTAAAGCCGTCCTCGACGACCGCGGTTTCGACCATGTTACCCACCAGGAAATCCTGGACATCCTGGGCAAGTACCATTCTCTCGAAGCGGCCCATGCCCGCGCCGCTCAATACGCCGAGCAGGCGCGGAAAGCCATTTGCACCTTCCCCGACACGGAAATTAAGCGCGCGCTGCTCTGGGCGCAGGAATTTGTCGTGGCTCGCGAAAAGTAATCCCGCGCATCCAAACTGCCCGTGCACAATCTAATGTTCAGGCACCCAGTATTCAGGCATCCACATGCACAACGCCGCCGTCACCATCGCGCAGCATGGATACGCAGTCATCTTCCTTGCCGTCTTATTTGAGGCCATCGGCCTGCCCATTCCCGCTGCATTGGCCATGGTCGTGGCCGGGGCCGCTTGCGCATCGCATGCCATGAATCTGCCGGCGGTATTTGTGATTTGTCTTTTTGCGCTGGTCTGCGGAGACTTTCTCATGTACACGCTGGGCCGCTACACCGGATGGGCGCTGCTTGGTATTCTATGTCGCGTCTCGGTCAATCCGGAGACCTGCATCCTGCGCTCGGCTGAGTCGTTCTACAAGCGCGGCAAAATTACCCTGGTGATGGCTAAATTTATTCCGGGCGTCAACACCATTGCGCCGCCGTTAGCTGGAAGCATGAAGATGCGACCTCTGCAGTTTCTGCAATTCGACTTGATGGGCGCAGCTCTCTACGCACTCGCTTATCTGATGCTTGGATTCGTGTTTCGCAATTTTCTCGCCGCGATCACCCGAGGCTTCATCGCCGCGGGCCGCACCGTTGAAGCGGTGCTTCTGGCCGCGGTGATCGCCTACTTCGTTTATCGCCTCTGGGTTTACTACAAAAACCGTGTCTATCGCGTGGTCCCGCGAATTCAAGTGGAAGAACTGGCGCGCAAGCTGGACTCCGGCGAGAAAGCAAATATCCTGCTGCTCGACGTGCGCAGCCACGGCTACTACGACTCTGGCGCGCTGCGCATTCAAGGGTCTGTCCGCTTTGAGCCAAATAACTTTGCCGAAGAGATCAATCACATTTCCAAAGACAAAGAAATTTATGTCTACTGCACCTGCGCCCGCGATGCCACCAGCGCGCGTGTCGCTCACCTGCTGCGCGAGAACGGATACAACGCGGATGTCATCGTCGGCGGCCTGGGCGCATGGCGCAAAGCCGGACTTCCAATGGAAGGCGTGCCGGGTACGGATCTGGTGAAGCTGCCAACGTTCTCGTAACTGCATTTGTTCAACTCATCCGTTTATACTGGGCCGGATGTCTTGGTCGAATCCCAAGGAAATCGAAATCAAGTTCCGCCTGGAAGATGTTGCGTCCATGGGCCGCAAACTACGTAGGGCCGGATTTCGGCTCACCACCCGCCGCACACACGAGCAGAACACCCTTTATGATCTGCAGGGAAGCCCGTTGCGTCAGCGCGGCGAAATCCTGCGTCTGCGAAAATACGGCAACGAGTGGGAACTCACGCATAAGAGCAAAGGCAAAATCGGCAAACACAAAGTGCGCGTTGAAAACCAAACCAAAGTTGAAGATGGCGAAAAGATGGAGGCCATCATTCTCGCGCTCGGTTACAAGCCCTTATTCCGTTATGAGAAATTCCGCGCTTCCTGGACCGACGGCAAAGGAGCGGTCGTCCTCGATGAAACTCCCATTGGAAATTTTGGCGAAATCGAAGGCCCTGCCCGCTGGATTGACCGCGTGGCACGGCTTTTGGAGATCGCGCCCAGCGACTACATCACAAAAAGCTATGGCGAATTGTTTCTTGAATGGAAAGAGCAACATCAAAGCCCTGCCGAACACATGACTTTCAACGATATACGGCGTTAGATTTCCAATACTCCCGCATCAACTTAACCAACAAACACCCTCTAACTCCTTCCATACACAGCGTGTTACTCTCAAATTGCTCTGGGTTCCGCCACTCGTCAGGCGTGGCTATACAAAAGGAAAATTTTCGCCGGCTGTTGCGCACGGTTGAGGCGCTCTCCGACCTCGGTCCCGCCTTGACCGGAGAACGCGACTTCGCGCAGACTGCGCGCGCCATGGCGTCCGCTCTCATGGAAGCAGGCGGCGCGCGTGAAGTTGTTCTGTTTGCCTTCAGCGACCGCCCCGCGCTCTTGCGCTCTTTGGCATCGGAAGGTTTCGCTCTTATGCCTGAGCCAGCAATCATGCCGTTGCTGCCCCGGCATGTGCATGCGTTGAGTTCCTCGCATGGTCCCATCATTCTTTCTTCCGGCAGCCTTTCGTCTGCAAGCCATGACACTTTCCTAAGCTCAAACGGAAATGTTGCCCCGGAACTATTCAAGTGCCTCGCTCCGTTAAAAACCGGCGGCAAATTGGTTGGCGTGGTTGCCCTGGGGCGAAGCGCAGGTGATGCGGTTTATGAAAGCGGAGAATTGGGCGCGCTCGAACTGCTCTGCAACTATGTCGCCCTTGCCATTCAGAACCATTCGTTAACCGAAACGATTGCCGCAGCGAGTCTCGGAAAATCTTCGACTTATGGCGTCCTTGCACGGCTTTTATGACAATGCCTTGCAGGCATTCGCTGCCGCCATTGACGTAAAGCACGTGAACATTCACGGCCACTCGTTACGCGTGGCCCGCTATGCCGCCGCCATGGGCGAGGCCATGGGCATGACCCATGAGGATGTTTCCGCGCTGCGCTCGGCAGGATATCTGCACGATATCGGCAAAGTCGCCGTAGATAAGAGGCTCTTTGGTAAGCCGGGCGCGCTTGATCCCGAAGAATTTCGCGAGATGGCCGACCATACAGTCGTGGGCCATCAGATCGTCCACGGCGTGCAATTCCCGTGGCCGCAAATTCCGGAAATCGTCCGCTGGCACCATGAACGCGCCGACGGTTCTGGTTATCCCGACAGCCTGCGCAGTGATGAACTGTCCATGCCGGTGCGAGTGATTGCGCTGGCCGACACTTTCGACGCAATGATGAGCGAACGCCCGTACCGCGATCCGATGTCCCTGGGCACATGCTTAAACGAAATCATCCGCATGACGCCGCAGAAGTTCGACCCCAACGTTGTGCAGGCCCTGTTAGTGCAAATACGCCGCGACTCGGCGGGCAGCAACCAGCTTCCTTTCCTGGAAGACCAGGGCATTGTGAATCTTGGCCCCACCGACGTGGACCAGTTGGCCGCAACCTTGCAGCATAAAATGAGCCACGGACGGCTGTTTCTCACCTAGATTTGCAACATAAGCCCGGCACTCGGCATTTTCCGGTTCCTGAGCCGACCGTGGCCTGCCCAAAAGTAACGATCCGGACAGAAACTTTTCCGCTTATCCGGGTTCATAATCTTTGAGAGATCCCTTTTCAAGCAGCGATGTCCCACCAACGCCGCAATACCGGTCTACTTCTCGCATTGGCAGTACTCGCATTTGTTTGTGCCAAGTTCGCGTTGGCTAAGAACGCCGATGACCACGACCACGCGCAGATGCAGATGCAAATGAATGCCCAGCGGCGCGCTGAGCACGTCTTGAACCGCCTTGCCTTCGGCCCCCGCCCGGGAGATGTCGCGCAAGTCACCGCCATAGGGGTGGACAAGTGGATTGATCTGCAACTGCATCCGGAAAAAATCAACGATGATGCACTGGAGTCTCGCCTGGCGCCGTTGCGTACCCTGCGCATGGATACTAAAGAGATGAGCAAAGAGTTTCCCTCGCAGCAGGTGATCAAGCAAGTTGCCGACGGAAAACTCGCCATGCCCTCCGGCGGCGCAAGACATGCCGTCTACATGGCGCAAATGGAGCGTTACGAGGAAAAGATCAGCCGCAAGCAAGAGGCAGGCAATGCAACTCCCCAGGCGGCGAGTACCGATGTCGCGCAAAATGAACAGCAGCAGAACGTCCCGCAGCAGAATGCAATGTCCGATCAAGATCGCATGAAGCAAGATCGAATAAAGGAAGACCAGCGGCAAACTGCCGAGTCCGATCTTCCGCAGTTGCTGAATGAGCCCGCCGATCAGCGTTTCCAGGCAATCTTAAAATTGTCCACCGAAGAGCAGATCGCATTGGCTTCGTTGAATGAGCGGGAACGGGAGCCATTACTGGACGGTATGACGCCTGACCAGCGCGAAATCATGGGAGCGTTACGCAGTCCGCAGCAGGTCGTCACCGATGAATTGATGCAAGGCAAACTAATGCGCGCGATCTACAGCCAGCGTCAGTTGCAGGAGGTGATGACCGATTTCTGGTTCAACCACTTCAACGTGTTCATTGGCAAGGGTCCCGATCGGTACATGCTCACCAGTTACGAGCGGGACGTGATCCGTCCTCACGCCCTGGGAAAGTTTGAAGATCTTCTGGTTGCCACCGCGCGCAGTCCGGCCATGCTTTTTTATCTGGACAACTGGCAGAGCGTTGGGCCGGATTCGGATTTCTCTCGCGGCATTCCCAAGTACGCAGATCGCCCATGGATGGGAAGAAGACGTTTCCCGCCGCCTCCGCGGCCGCAGCGGCAGCCCAAAGCCAAGCGTCCCAGCGGATTAAATGAGAATTATGGCCGCGAGCTGATGGAGTTGCACACGCTGGGCGTGAACGGCGGATACACGCAGAAAGACGTCACCGAGGTGGCCCGCGTTTTCACCGGATGGACGCTGAAAGAACCACGCGATGGCGGAGGGTTTTTCTTTGACGAGCGAAAGCATGAGCCGGGCGACAAAATGGTCCTCGGCCACCGGATAAAACCGCATGGAGAACAGGAAGGGCTCGAAGTGCTGCGCATGCTCGCGCACAGTCCAGCGACCGCGCATTTTATTTGTACCAAGCTGGCGGTGCGATTTGTCTCCGACAATCCTTCGGACGCTCTGGTGAATGCGATGGCGAAGACATTTCTGAAAAAAGACGGCGACATCCGCGAAGTGATGAAGATGATGCTGAGTTCTCCGGAGTTCTGGGGCCGCCGACGATTACCGCGCGAAGGTGAAAACTCCGCTGGAATTTGTTGCCTCAGCAGCGCGAGCCACAGGCGCGGAGATCACGAATGCCGCGCCACTCGCGCGCCAGCTGCAAAACATGGGAATGCCTCTTTATGGCGCACAGCCACCCACAGGATACTCCATGAAAGCTGCAACCTGGGGAATTCTTCCGCGCTGCTTGCGCGCATGAATTTTGCTCTGGCGCTTACCACGAATCGGCTGCACGGCACGCAGGTAGATGTGCAACACCTTTCCGGTGAAAGCAATCCTGCCGACGTGGAGCAAACGCTTGCAATCCTGGAAAATAATTTGCTCGAAGGCAATGTCTCCCGGCAAACGCATGGCACGATCGCTGCCCGCTTGCAGGACCCGGCCATCAGCCGGCGCAAACTGGATGATCCGGCCCGGCCGCCGGACGTGGCCATGATTGAAGGACTGTTACTAGGCTCGCCGGAATTTCAGAAGCGGTGAGCAGCGTTGGTAATGACGGTCTCGGAAGAATTGTCATTTCGAGCGGAGCGAGGAATCTGCTTTTAGAGGCAGAGATAAAAAAGCAGATTCCTCCCCGCTAAAGCGGTTTGGAATGACAAGTCTTTAGGATGGCAAGTTTTTAGCTGAATAGAGGAAACTGAAATAAGCGAGTAGGAATTAAAGGAGTTCACTATGTCCGTGACCCGGCGAGTGTTTATCCGCAACGGCGCGCTGGCGGTGGTGGGCACCGCGGCCTGCCGGGCTTTCTGGCGCGCGCCGCTTTTGGCGCAACTGCTTCGGGCACGCGCACCAAGCGGCTGGTGGTTGTTTTTCAGCGCGGAGCTGCCGATGGTTTGAATATCGTTGTGCCGCACGGTGAGCAGGCTTACTACGCGATGCGGGCTTTCATCAACATTCCGCGGAATGAAGTTCTTGACCTCGACGGTTTCTTCGGTTTGCATCCTTCGATGTCTCCCTGCAGCCCATCTGGAAGCAGGGATACTTGGCGATTGTCCACGCTGCAGGTTCGCCCGATCCCACGCGCTCTCATTTGACGCGCAGGACTTCATGGAATCAGGCACGCCGGGGGTGAAGGCCACCGAAGACGGATGGCTGAATCGGGCGTTGGATCTCTACCCCAAAGACCACAAGAATCTTCCTTCCGCGCAGTCGCGCTCGGGCCCTCCCTGCCGCGCATCTTGTCGGGAAGCGAGGCCGCAATCGCGGTGAATAATGTGAACAACTTTGGCATTGGCGGGGAAAATCCCGGCGCCTCGCCGATCGCCAACACCTTCGAGGCCATGTACGCGCAGTCGGTGGATTCGGTGCTGCATGGGGCGGGGCAGGAAACTTTTGAAGCGGTCAAGATGCTGAAAGCCGCCGATCCCTCTCAATATGCTCCCGCACTCGGAGCGAACTATCCGCGGGGACGTTTTGGCGACAGTATGCGTCAGCTTGCCCAGTTGATAAAAGCAAACCTCGGCGTGCAGGTCGCCTTTGCCGATATTGGCGGATGGGACCATCACGTAAACGAAGGCAGCACGCAAGGCCAATTGGCCAACGTTCTCGGCGAATTCTCACAATCGCTAGGCGCCTTCTGGATTGACCTGGGCGATCTTGCCGAAGATACAGTGGTCGTCACCATGTCGGAGTTCGGACGCACTGCCCGCGAAAACGGAAACCGCGGCACCGACCACGGCCATGCCAATGTAATGTTCGTGATGGGTGGCCCGGTAAAGGGCGGCAAGGTTTATGGACGATGGCCGGGTCTGGAACAGCCGCAGTTGTATGAGGGACGGGATTTGGCTATAACCACAGACTTTCGCAATGTGTTGGCTGAAGGTGTTTCCCAGCACCTGGGGAACAAACACTTAGCCGAGGTGTTCCCCGGATTCAGCAGCGGGCAACTTTTGAATTTTCTGGGATAGCGGTTAGCGTTTTTTAATGCTCAACCTAAAAGCCATGTCATCCCGAACCGCCATGTGGGGAAGGACCTTACGTCAGCGCGTGGTCAGTATGCTATCTGCAGGGTTGCCAATTCCCGTCGGCTGCTAGAGATGTTTTTAGGGTCGTAGGTTCCTTCGTGATCGCTTCGCTCACACGTCAGAATGACATGGATAGGGACGAGTGGAATCGAAGGCATGGCGCGCTTTAGGAACGTTCCGAGTTACACATCCACGAACACGTCGCCGCCCTCAATCTTGACTGGATACACATCGACTTTGTCCGTAGGATTGTCGCCGGTTTGGCCGGTTGCGAGATCATATTCCCAGCCATGCCAGGGGCATACAATTTTTCCGTTTTCAATCACGCCTTCGGAAAGCGGTCCGCCTTCATGCAGGCATACATTGTCTATCGCGCTGATGGTCCCATTGATTCTTGCAACGCACAGCGTTTTGCCGCCGCAGAGAAATTCTTTGGCTTCTCCCTCAGCAGGTAGTTCAGATTGAGTGGTAAGTCTTGTGAATGAGGACACACGCACCCTTCCGTGGATTCAATTTTGGCAATGAGCCGGACTGCCTCAGCAGTTCTCCTAGTAGTTTATCCCCTGAAGATCAAAGACGACGATGAAAGAAATGAAGAGACGTGACGAAATATCGCGCACCAAACGCTGAAGGCCCGGGGGAGGGCCAGGAAAGTTAATCAATATTCACGCGGCCATCAGTTCCAGCGCCGGACGGTCGCGAATAATCAGCGTGGAACCGTCCAACCGGATCAACTCTTTCTTTTTCAGATCTCCCAGCAATCGCGTAACGGTTTCCCGCGAAGCGCCGATCATCTGCGCCATCTCTTCGTGCGTAAGGCTTGAGGGAACGCGCGATTCGCGCTCGGTCTTTTCGCCTTCCGGCCTTGTCCATGAAAGCAGCAGACGGGCGAGTTTCCCCGCGGATGATCGCGCCAGAACCAGTTCGTGAATGTCGCGATAGACTGACTGGAATTCCGTGCTCAGGGCGCGAATGGAACGCAGACTCATCTCCGCATTGCTTTCCACCATGCGGACCATGCTCTCGCGTTCCACGAAGTTGATCTGACAGTCGCCCACGGTCTCGGCGGTGGTTTCATAATCGGAGCCGGAGATGACCGCGCTCAATCCCAGCACTTCGCCGGGGCCAGCGACCTTCAGGATCAGGACCTTCCCTTCACGCGAAGTGGTGGAAAGCTTCACCCGCCCGGAGCAAACGATGAACGCTCCGCGCGGACGTTGACCCTCGATGAACAGCAGCGCTCCGCCCGGATAAGAGGCCGGGCGTGTCATAGCGCTGAAAGAGCGCATCAGGTCGGGAGAAAATCCACAAAACCAATTTGATTTCCGCAATTTGCAGCTTTGGCAATTGTCCGGCAGTTGCAAAGATCGCGCGTATCTCATGTCCACCTCGTCAAAAGAATGTGGCCGTCCCAGGATTGTTATTCCTTTTCTCGCGGTGTGGCGTACTCCACGGTGCAGTTCCCGAGACAAAAATCGGGCGTCCTGGGTGGTGGCCAGAAATGAAGTCGCAATCCGGTGAGAGCTGGTATCTAGCGAACGCAAAGCCGCAACCAGTTCCCATCCCGCAGTCGGGTTTCCATGCTTGTGCCATAGCGCCGAGCAGTGGAGTAAATACAGAGGGTCGAATCGCACGGGGAGATCGTGCGGAGTACCCGGACTATGGAGTGCAAGCGACGGGCGGACGATCTTTAGCTGTCGAATGGCGGAGGAGGGCCTTTTCGACTTTACTGCTTTTACAGGCACAGGGACAGGCCGCAGCACAGGCGGAACTCAAAACGCCGCGCAAAGCCATGCTCCCCCGGCCCCGGGCTGGATCGTTGCCGAGTCTGATTTTTTCCCCAACGTGGTGCGTGGAACAACCTAGGAGACGACATTCCCTGTTTGGGCAGGTGGAGTTCCAAAAAGGTAATTAAGGTAAGTTGTTTATCAGGTGATATTTAGCCTCGTCTTGGCAAATGGCGGAAAGCTTGAGAATGACAATCAGTGGGCAAGCTGCCGATTTCCCGTCACAAAGATGTTCAATTCTTGTACTCTTCGCGATCAATCCCCATTTTCTGGATCCTCGATTGGAGGGTAGTTCGCTTGAGTCCCAGCCGCACTGCCGCGCCATTCATTCCGGCGATTACGCCGCCTGTTTTCCGCAAGGTGCGGATAATGTGATCGCGCTCCAGGTCGGCCAAGGTGTGATTCGAACCGTTGTGGCGCGACCGGCCATGCTTCAGCTCCGCCAGGGGAGCGTTGAGGACCGTTCCCGCTGAAAGTATCACCGATCGTTCAATAAAGTTTTCCAGTTCGCGCACATTTCCCGGCCAATCCCAGGAGATGAGCGCGTTCATGGTTTCCGTGGTGATGGTTTCGATTTGCTTGTTCATGCGCCGAGCAAAAGTTTGCACGAAGTAGCGCACCAGCAGAGGAATATCCCGGCTGCGCTCCCGCAGCGCGGGAAGGCCAAGGGGAAAACATTCAAACGGTAAATAGATCGCTGCGAAACTCTTTTTCGGAAATGCTCTGCTCCAAATCGCGGTTGGTGGCCGCCACGAGCCGCACGTCCACGCGCAATGTCCGGGTACCCCCAACCGCTCGAATTCCTGGTCCTGCAGTACGCGCAGCAGCTTAGGCTGTATTTTCAGCGGTATCTCCCCGACTTCATCCAGAAACAGCGTGCCTTTGTGGGCCGGTTCGGCGGCCGATTTTCCTTCTGACGGCCCCGGTAAATGCGCCTTTTTCATGGCCGAACAGCTCGCTCTCCAAAAGCCCGGTGGGAATAGCAGCGCAGTTCAGCTTAATAAAGTTGCCTTCTTTTCTGGAACTCATGCGGTGGATAGCGCGGGCAATCAGTTCCTTGCCCGTCCCCGTCTCACCCAGAACCAGGACGGTTGCATTGCTGGGGCCACGGTTTTCGCCTGTTCCAGCACGCGCTTTAGCGGCAAGCTATCGCCCACAATTTCCTCAAAGTTCAGCTCCAGCAAATCTCGCCCTCCAAATAGGACTTCTCCTCGGCGAGCTTGTCGCGCAGTTCGGCGATCTCCCGGTAGGCGCGGGCATGATCGAGCGCAATGCCCATTTGCGCGCCAATTTGCTTGAGCAGATTGACATCCTGCGGCATGAATGTCCCTTCCTGCTTGCTGGCGAAATTGAGCACCCCCAGCGGCCCTTTGTTTGTAATGAGTGGAATGCAGCAAATGGACTTGATTCCGGCATTCATCAGGAGCTCGTTCGTTTTGGATCCGTGTTGCAGCAACTGCTCGTAATTGAACACCTTCGTTTGCTGCTCCAGGAGCGCCTGGCCTGAGGTCGTGCCCTTCAATGGAAATGTTTGCCCAATGGAAAAAAGATTGGGAGCCGAAGGAAAGTCCAGCGCGTATTTGCGAAATAACTGGAATTGTTCGTCGTAAAGGGCAAGGCTGGCGAAATCCTGCTTCACAACATTGCGGATATAGGTGGAAATCACAGGGAACAATTTCTGTAAATCCAGGCTTGAAACCAGCGTGGCGTTCACTTGTAACAGCATTTGCAGGCGTTCTTTTTCCTGCTGCAAAGCCTCGCGGTTCTGAGCGTTTTCGATTGCCTGAGCGACTATCTCACCGACGCGCTTCAAAAAGCCCAGGTCGGCTTCGTTGTAGGCATTCACCTGGGAACTACCCAGACACACCGCTCCAATGCGCCGCTGCGCGGTGGTCAGGGGCAAAAGGCAGTACGACTGGATGCCAACATCCCGGAGCGTCTGGATTCCCTTGGCAAACCGGGTTTCGACTGAAAGATCTGGAATGGCGAGGGGAAGCTGGTTTTGCCAGACCCATCCGCTGGGCGTTTCACCCACCGGAAGCGCCCGAACGGGAAAGGGTTCAATCCCTTGGCTAAAGCAAAGGCGCATGCATCCGGTGGCAGGATCGTGGAAGGTGAAGAGGATCAGTTCGAAGTTGGCGACGGCGTGCAGCCGCCCAGACACGTCGTGAAAGAAATCCGTGAGGCTGCGATGACGCACCAGCAGTCCCACATTAAAGCAGCGTTTCGTACCGGCAGCGCTCAAAACTCGAATTGAAGTGGCTGTCTGGAACCATTTGCACGAGCGCTCATTTTCCGCGTCCCCCCTCGAGCAATTGTTTTCCAAAAAAATGCAATTACGTTGGCGCCATCATACCCTAAATGCGCGATTGCGCAATATTTTAAATGTCGAACGCTTTCATTTTTTGCGCGACTTGATCCCCATACGCCAGTCTTACAATGGAGCATGGCCCGGGGATGGGAAAGCAAAGGCATAGAAGAACAACAGGCGGAGCACAGCGGTTCCGCGCCGGCCCGAACCCTCGACGCACCCCGGCCGAGGTGGCGCGCACCCGTCAGAAGGATGACTTGGAGCTGCGCCGGCAGCATGTTCTGCAGCAGCTCGAAGTGGTTCGGAACGCGAGGCATCAACAGCTTCTCAAAGAGACGCTTTCCTTCCTGGATCAGCAAATCAGTATATTGGAGAAAATATCTTAGTTTTGTTGGGGATACAGCAATCCTGTTGCCTAACGCCGGGCGCTGAATTTGGCTCGTGTCGCTCCATGCAATCACGTATAA
Organism: uncultured Acidobacteriota bacterium; assembly: GCA_963831435.1. Lineage (GTDB taxonomy): Bacteria > Acidobacteriota > Terriglobia > Terriglobales > Acidobacteriaceae > JAICKN01. Next base: position 1,094 of record CAWHQK010000007.1, on the reverse strand, counting down.
TGACCTCACCCATGAAGGCCTACGTTTACGTATCGCTCAAGAAGAGTGTTTTGGACCCCAGGGAAAGACCATTCAGGGTGCTCTGAATAAGATGGGCTATAAGGGTTTGGGGGATGTTCGCCAGGGCAAATATTTCGAGATCAGCCTCGACGGCGGTCTCTCCCGCTGAGAGCTGAAGCCGAAGTGGGAAGGATGGCCCGCGAGGTGCTTACCAACCCTGTAATCGAAGAATTTCGCTTCTCCCTTGAGGATTGAGCAACGCTGTCGTTAAAAGACGTATCATCCGGTAACCTCCCCCTTACAGGCTTTACATTTTCAAGGAGTACTTTATGTGTGGCATTGTGGGCTACGTTGGGAAAAAGCAGGTTGTGCCCCGTCGATTATCGAAGGGCTTGCGCCGTCTTGAGTATCGCGGTTATGACTCGGCGAGGCATCGCTCGCGTCGCAGGCAATGGGGCGGGCTTTCAAATCTACGCCGCGCCCGAAGGAAAGTTGCGCCCAACCTTCGAAGGTGATCCGGCTCAAAAAGCCCCTCGACTCAGGGCAGCTCTACGGCATCGGTCACACACCAGTTGGGCCACTCACGGACGTCCAAGCGAAGAAAACGCGCACCCCCATCGTGATTGCACGGGCAAGATCGTCGTGGTCCACAACGGAAAAATCATTGAGAACTATGTACAGCTCAAAAGAAAGCTGAAGGAAGAGGGCCACCGCTTTACTACCGAGACCGACACGGAAATTATTGCCCACATGGTGGAGAAGTATCTGTTGAAGGATGCCAATGGAAAGTCTCCCGTATTGGAAGATGCGGTGCGCAAGACGGTCAGTCAACTGACCGGCGTCTTTGCCTTGGCAGTAATTTCGGTGAGCGAACCCAACAAGATTGTTGCCGCCCGCAATGGGCCGCCAGCCGTCATTGGACTGGGCAAAGACGAATACTTCTGTTGCCTCAGACGTCCCTGCGATCCTCTACCATACGCGCGATCTATTCTTCCTTGCTGACGGAGACCTCGCCGTAGATCACTCCCGAAGGCGTGCAACTTACCGACTTCCAAGGCCAGCCCATCGTACGACAAGTGCAGCATGTGACCTGG
>CAWHQK010000006.1:0-23250 GCA_963831435.1 uncultured Acidobacteriota bacterium | reverse complement strand
CGCATTATTTGGTTACTCTGCTCATCATGGCCAAACTGGACCCCCGCGCCGATGCTCGCAAAAATAAGTCTGCACTACACGTCGCGGATCGCCGAGCTTCGCTCGGCTGGCTGGAAGATTGCCAACCGCATTGAGCACAAAGGACGGACTCGACACGGTTTCTATCGTTTAGGAGATGCTCCGGTGGCCCATCAGCGAAGCGCGACGCAATTAGCAGCGGACCCAGCGGACGACCGAGCTTCTCTTTTTGGGAACCTCGCGGCGGATCGGAGTTATCGGGAATGAGCGACGCGCCTGATTGGTTCAAACTATACCCTGCGAAGTTCCTTGCGGATGCCAAGATCGACGCTTTGTCCACTCTGGAACTCGGCGCGTGCTTGAAGCTGCTTTGTAGGCAATGGCTGGATGGGTGGATCCCAGACGACATTCGCGTGCTGGCGCGCCTATGCCGATTGGATGAGGCAAGTATGGCAGATGCGTGGATCTCGCTCGCCGATTTCTTTCCAGTCTTTGGGCCTGGCAAGCGCGCGAATAGGTTCATGTGGATTAATCGTGACAAGGTGGTCGCGGATCTCGAGCGCAGGAGCGACGAAGGTACGCGGGCGGCTCGTAAGAGGTGGGATGCACAAGGTAGTAGTAAAGCGAATGGGTCACCCAATGGGTCACCTATGCCCGACCCAATGCTAGATAAGAGCAGAGTAGATAAGAGCAGAGTAGATCAGAGCAGAAAAAGCTCTTCGTCCGAACAAGAAAACCGTTCGGACAAAGATATTCCCAAGAGACTACGTCCAGAGCCTTCCCGGGACGCATGCAAACTCGCGGCCCTGCTTAAATCCGAGATTCAAAGGAACAGTGGCGATTTCAGAATTACGCAGGCGCAGGAACGAAAATGGGCCCATGATGCAGATCGAATAATCAGACTCGATGGCCGGAACCCGGAGGAAGCGGCCGAACTTATCCGATACGCGCAGCGTGATAATTTCTGGAGGGCCAACATTCTTTCGATGGAAAAATTCAGAAAGCAATTCGATCAACTTTCCCTCAGAGCAAAAGGCGCGACGAAGGAAAAGCCTTTGCCCGCGGACTACGTTCCCGCCAGCGTGCAAATTAAGCGCGGTAGGCCTACGGAGGTGCCGGTATGAGCGGCGAAGGACCGTCGTCTGACACCCGGGCAGAGCGGAGCATTCTTGGTGCAATCCTGTTGGACAATAAAGCTTTCGATGAAGCCGATGCCCTAGGCCTAACTCCCGAAGACATGTCGCTGGATTCGCACCGGCGCATTTACACGTGCATGCAAGACTTGGCCAAGTCGTCGCGTGCGATTGATCTGATCACGCTGAGCGCAGAATTGGATCGGCGTAACGAACTGCGGGTCATTGGCGATGTGGCGTACATTTCTGGGTTGCTGGATGGGGTTCCTGATCGTCCCAGCATTCGGCACTATGTTCGGATCGTGCTTGAGAAATCCGCAAATAGAAAAATCATTCGGTCCTGTGATGCGTGTAAGGCCGCGATCAATGACGGCGCATCCTTGCAGGAATGTATTGGGCAATTGAACGAACGGATGTTGCGAATTCAGACGGGCTCAGATGAAAATCCGGCCGCGCGAGTAATTGAATTTTCGGACGAAGTGTACCGCGACTGGGAACGCATCGCCGATGGAGCCGATGACCTGGCAGGTTTGCCGACAGGTCTTGAATGTCTAGACCTCTCAACAACCGGTATTCGCCCGGGCGAAACATGGGCCATCGGCGGTCGGACAGGTGACGGTAAAACGGCTCTCGCGCTACAGATGGCAGCCGCGAACTGCCGACGCGACTTGGCTGTTGGATATTTCTCTATCGAGATGAGCAAGAGCGAATTGCTGCAGCGGCTCTGGTCGCACGAAGGCAGAATCCCATTTCAGTGCATCCGCAGTCCAAGGACAGCCACACAGGAAGAGCGGACCCGGATCCAGAGAGTGATGGGCGTCGTCGGGCAATGGCCATTGTTCGTGGTGGAGGATGGCTCTCTCTCGCTGCACAAACTCACAGCCAGAGCGCGGTTGCTGATCCGGCAGGAGAAAATCGGGCTGCTGATCGTGGATTACGTACAGTTGATCACCGCGGCGGCGCCGAATGAACGCGAAAGAATTACAAGGATTTCCGGCCAGATCCGTGCATTAGCGAAAGATACTGGTGTGCCAATTCTGGCGATTAGCCAGTTAAATCGGCCAAAGGATCGGAACCAGAATGAACGGCCCAATAAGTTTTCGATGAAAGAATCGGGGTCGCTCGAAAACGATGCAAACACGATTCTGCTGATCTACAGGCCGACCGACGATTACGGAAGGCCGACTGGTGAGGATGAGATAGTGCTCGCTAAACAGCGGCATGGGCCAGTGAGCAACGAGCGTGTCAGATTCGATTCGACCAGCATGACTTTTTTTGAGCGTTACGGAAAGTTTTGAAATACTTAACAATGAAAAGAGGAACAAAATGGAAAACGAAAAGATAATTGCACGTGCAAACGAAAGCCAAGAACTGGACCGATTCATGACAGCCCTGGGCAACCTATTTTCGGTCAAAGTGAGCGAGCGAGGGCAAGCCGAGGCATCGGCGATATGTGCGCTTGTACAACAGGCCGGGGCAAAGGTTCGTTTCGAAATCGAGCTTGGCAGCGCCCTGGATCTCAAATGCTCGCTCGTTCGCGGTGACGTGGAGCAGGGTCTTTTCGCAGTGACCGGCGGTTATGAAACGTTTGTCGTGGCAGACGGGCAGCAAGCGAACTGAAAGGACGCGGCCATTGTTAGTTAAACTCCCGGTTTTCGATGAGAATGGACGGTTTCTCGAATGGGTGCTCGAGGTCAGCCTTTTGCTGCCCGCGAGATGGGGCCATGGAACGAAATGGCCGGAAGCTGCGGGGCTATCCGCTCATCGCCCCGGTCGGATGAAGGCGAAGCGAGTTTGAGTGCTAGGGGTGGCACCTAAGCAGTCCCTTTAGGTACTGAGACCGGTGCCCTCCAGTGATCATGCCGCGTGGCCGGGTAGGGGCTTTCAATCTCTGGCGACTCGCTTTATAGACCATGTGTCACCCGAATACGAAAATCCGCGAAATTGAATTTCCGTGGTTTGTGATCCTGTAGACCCCACTGAAAAAGAAAAAATTGATATGCGACCCCGCCGCAAGCACAAGTCGAATCGCACAGGCTGATCGCAGAAAGCTGATCCGCGCGGGGGATAAGGCGGGGCGGAAGGAAGGATTGGAAGCCGATGTTAGGGGGGGACATTTCGCGCCAGATTCACGCAGGAAAGAAATTCCGCCTCTGTCACAGGCTGTTCAAACAGCAGAAGCAATTAGAGCCTGTGCCGGGTCAGCACACATAGTTCTAGACATTTGTCGGGGGGCAAATGTCAGAACTTCGCAGGGATGAACTTCCATTTCGGATTAGACCTCGCTTCCAGTTCCTTGAAGTTCTGGTAGTGCCTAATTTGGATTGTGGCCCTCAGTTTCGCTCGGTGCTTCCCCAGTAACGCTGTGGGGTATGCGTGGATTTCAGAAACAGAAGCGCCTACGACCGCCGTGCCTCGCGAGCTGAAACGCACTACCCTCGAAAAAATAGGGGTCTTTGCGTAGGTACGATCCTGTGGTATCTTTTTCGTGTCCGAAACGAAAATACGTGCGATGCACGTCAGGTTGTTTCGGGAAAGTGGGTTGTTCTGCCCTGCGAGTTCCGATGAATCTCGGGGGGCAACATCCAACACAAGAAGCACGGGTTCCGACGAACGCGCGTGACTTGTCAGCAAAAGAAAGTGCTGGCTTGTCTGCGCGATTTTTTTTGCGCGGCAGGCGAGGCCGAACAAAAAATCAAATCGGAGGAGCTGCAATTTATGAAAGCCAAAATCGAAGCATTGAAAACCGAAAACGAAAACCTGCTCGCCGCCGCACGAGCACAAGGCCGGGAGTTGACCAAAGTCGAAGCACTGCAATTTGACAGCAATCTGGCCAACCTAAAAGCGCTTAAACGCCAGGAAGAACTCGATTCGCCATCGGTCTTTGTTGGCAATGGAAATGGAACTAATATTCCCGGGCCGTCCTTTGGTGGATCATCCACTGGCCAGGGTGCCGCGTCACGGCTCACGCCTGGGGCGGGCAAACGCTACGGCGATTTGTTCGGGCGCACCGATGGCGGCGGATTCGTGAGCTTCGGCGATTTCCTGACCGCTCTCAGCCAGGCACCGCAACTGTACGATCCGCGATTGCGCCTTCGTGCCGGTGGACAGAATGAAGGCATTCCTTCCGATGGCGGTTTTTTCGTTCCGACAGAATACGCCGCGAAAATTCTGGACGCCGCACTGGAGGGCGAGGTTGTCCGGCCGCGGGCACAAATCTGGGGAATGAAAAGCGAGACGCTGAAGGTTCCCGGACTCGATGCCAAAACTCATGCGAACCAAACGCTTTTCGGCGGCATCACGTCGCAGTGGTCGGCACCGGAAAACACGGATCAAAGTGTACAGACAGCGAAGACGCGCTTGGTCCAACTCACAGCGCATAAGAATTTCATCCTGTCGCAAATCAGCAACGAACTGTTGGCTGACTCGGACAGCGTAGGCTTCGAGGCATACTTCTCCAGCTCGCTGATCGCCGGAATGCGTTGGTTCATGGACTTCAGTTTCCTGCAAGGGAACGGAGCCGGGAAGCCGCTGGGCGCTCTCAAAGATCCTGCGCTAATCGTTGTTCCGAAACAGTCCGGGCAGGCGTCTGCAACCATTGTTTACGAAAATGTGGCCGGCATGATTGGCAAACTCCATCCCGCTTGCTTCGCAAACAGCGTATGGGTAGTACACGTGTCCGCGCTGCCTCAGCTCCTTCAAATGCAGCTTGTTGTCAAAAACGTTGCGGGGACTGAAAACGTCGGCGGAAGCGCTGTGCCGATTTTTTCAACTGAGAATTTCACCATGTTGACGAGACCCGTGATCCTAACGGAAAAACTTCCGGTGCTCGGAAGCCAGGGCGACGTCTTGCTGGCGGACTTTTCGCAGTATGCGGTCGGTCTGCGGCGCGACGTTACCTTGGAAAAGAGTCCCCAAGCTGGCTTTACATCCGATTCGACTTTCTACAGGTCGATTGTTCGCGTGGACGGCCAGGGAACCTGGTCCGGCCCGTTAACACTGGCAGATGGCACCACAACCGTAAGCTGGGCCGTCACATTGCAAGCGCGGTAAGGAGGTAAGGAGGTTTCTTCTCCGCAAAAAAGGGGCTGGGTCGCTTCGGCGGCCCTGCCCCATTTTTCCATCATGCAAAATCGTTATATCACAGCATGAGTGTCAGGCATCAGTGTCAGGCAAAAATGCGGACACGGTGCGGACACGAAAACTTATTTTTGAGCGATGACGTGAAAAGATCAATGAAAATGGTGCGCCCGGAGAGATTCGAACTCCCGACCTTCTGATTCGTAGTCAGACGCTCTATCCAACTGAGCTACGGGCGCGACAGGGAAGAAATGCGGTGAAAAGCGATTATAACGGAAACTTCGCGCTATCGAAAATCTGGTAGAACCGAGTTCGGTACCGAGGCGGTGCTTCAGGTAAATTGCTTATAAGCCAACGTAATTTCAAATAAAAAACTGCCCTTAAAGTAATTCTTTCCTGTCGCTCTGAAATTCCTACCGGGGAAGAGGATCTTTCGCTGGTTTATTTTCAGCAATTTAAGAGTGGCAGTAGGGATGCTACAAAACTGACAGACGAAGTGGCGCGCAACGGGGCGCTCTCGAGAATAACTTCGGCCAGAGGTTTTCTTGAGCGCCCCTTGCTTTTTGCGTAAACTCACCAGCCGTATTCCCAAAGCCAGACGCCTAACTCCTGAGATTATCAAGTTTTTCACGTTCCACCTCAACTCCGGAAGAGACACCTATGGAACGAGAGGGATGACCGATAAGGTGGGGATTCTTCGCCGGTGAATCTGGCTCAGAATGACAACAACAAATGAACAAAATCTTAATAAGAAAAACGCCTGTACAATCCTGGGCGTTTCATGGCGCAGAAAGTTTTTGTCGGTCAATTACTACTTCTGCGTAGCAAAGCTGTAATTAAACCCTAAAAGCAGATTTCTTGATTCCGTCAAAAGCGTAAGCATGCGCAGAGTTCTAGGCCAACGCCAACTTTTCCGTGACGTCCACGCCGGCCCGGCGCAGCAGACCGGCCACGGAGGGTTCCTTCAGCCGTGAGGCGTCATACTCCACGCGGACCGTTTTTTCCTGCTCATTGAATACGATGCGCCGAATTCCATAGACCTCGCGCATGTTGTCGATCGCGCGCATTTCGGGCTCACTGGGTGCGGTAACATACCGGTAGGTGACATCGAGTTGCGTCATTAGCGCTCCATAAAGTTAAATCTAAGATTGAAATTTGGCCCAGAGGCTGCTGGCCGCAGTGAATCCAATATAAATCAAGTACCATCTATAGCCTACCAATGTCTTCAGACCATGAGGCTAACGACAACGAGGCCAAGGTACGGCTTAATTCCGCCGTAGTGGGAGTGAAAGACCCTGTGTGCGGGATGATGGTGAATCCTGCCAGCGCCAAGCATCGTTTCGAACACTCGGGCGAAATGCATTACTTCTGCTCTGCGGGGTGCGTGGAAAAGTTCGGGACCGATCCGGATAAATATTTGAACGGACCGCGTCCATCGGGCTTGGTGACGTTGGGAGCGCCAATGGGACTGTCGGCCTCATCGCAATTAGCCAACCCCCTGCCGACGCCAGCGGCGCGATCCGCAAGTGCAGTTCCGGCCTATGTTTGCCCCATGTGCCCCGAGGTGCGTGAAAGCGAGCCCGTTGCGTGTCCGAGTTGCGGGATGGCGCTTGAGCCAGAAATCCCCGCAGCGCGGAACCGCGTGGAATACACCTGTCCAATGCATCCGGATATCGTGCGTCCGGCTCCGGGAAGCTGCCCGATTTGTGGCATGGCGCTAGAGCCGCGCACGGTGAAAGCTTCCCAAGAAGAAAATCCTGAGTTGCGGAGCATGACGCGGCGGTTCTGGATCAGCGTGTTCCTTACCGCGCCTCTGCTTGCCATTGCGATGGGAGACATGCTGCCGGGAATCCGCGTGGAGCGTTTTCTGCCCGGCGATTGGCAGCCGTGGATTGAGCTACTGCTGGCGACCCCTGTTGTGCTGTGGGGAGGTGCGCCGTTCTTTCAGCGCGGCTGGATTTCAATCGTGAACCGTTCTTTGAATATGTTCACGCTAATTGCCATGGGCACAGGCGTGGCGTATGGCTTCAGCGTCGTGGCTACGGTTTTTCCGCAAATTTTCCCAGCAGGGTTTCGCGGGATAAACGGCACGCCTCCGATGTACTACGAAGCTGCGGCGGCCATCGCTACGCTCGTGCTTGTCGGCCAAGTGTTGGAACTGCGCGCCCGCAGCCATACGAGCGCGGCCATCCGGGCATTGCTTGATCTCGCGCCTAAAACCGCGCGTGTGATGCGAAATGGGAAAGAAGACGACATCCCGCTTGAGCACGTCATGCCAGGCGATCGCTTGCGGGTGCGGCCGGGAGAAAAAATTCCCGTGGACGGTGTTGTGCTCGAAGGTAACAGCTCGGTGGATGAGTCCATGATTACCGGGGAAGCGGTGCCCATGGAAAAGCTGGCCGCTGGTCGGGTGATTGGCGGGACGGTGAACGGCACGGGCTCGTTCATCATGCGGGCCGAGCATGTGGGAAGTGAAACGATGCTGGCGCAGATTGTGCAGATGGTCAGCCAGGCGCAGCGCAGCCGTGCGCCCATTCAACGGCTGGCCGACCGCGTGGCATCATGGTTTGTCCCTGCTGTGATCGTGATTGCTGCGATCACATTCGTCGCGTGGATGTTCTTGGGGCCCGAGCCCCGACTGGCCCACGCGCTGGTGAATGCAGTTGCTGTGCTCATTATTGCTTGTCCATGTGCGCTGGGGTTAGCGACGCCGATGGCCATTATGGTTGGCACGGGAAGAGGGGCGAAGTCCGGGGTATTGATCAAAAATGCCGAGGCTTTGGAAACCCTGGAAAAAGTTGACACGCTCGTAGTGGACAAGACGGGAACGTTGACTGAGGGCAAACCGAAGCTCAGTTACATTTCGCCGATTAAGGAAATGCGGACAGAAGAGTTTTTGCGCCTTGTGGGAAGTGTGGAACGCGCCAGCGAACATCCTTTGGCGAGAGCTGTTGAAGATGCCGTCGCGGAGCAAGGAATATTGTTGGTCGAAGTCGCGCGAATTTAGCTCTTATCCAGGTCGTGGCATTTCGGGATTGGTGGAAGGGCGGGATGTAGCAATAGGCAACGCAAAATTCATGGAGCAATTAAAGGTCGCGCTGCCGTTGCATACCTTCGAGCCGAGCTATACGGCAGAAACAGAAATGTTCGTTGCCATAGACGGAAAGTTTGGTGGAAGACTGGGAACGTCGGATCCTATCAAAGATTCGAGTCGGGAAATGGTTCGGGAACTGAAAAAGCAGGGGCTGCGAATCGTTATGCTCACTGGAGATAACAAAAGCACAGCGTATTCGGTGGCGCGGCAACTAGGAATCGAAGAGTTTGAAGCGGAAGTACTTCCTGGCAAAAAACTGGAAGTAATTCGCCGTTTGCAACACGAGGGCCAGATTGTGGCTATGGCGGGCGACGGCGTCAATGACGCCCCTGCTTTGGCGCAGGCCGATGTGGGGATCGCCATGGGCACCGGGACGGACGTTGCCCTGGAAAGCGCGGGCATCACCTTGCTCAAGGGAGACCTCTCGGGCATTGTGCGGGCCCGCAAGCTAAGCCGGGCGACGATGCGCAACATCCGACAGAATCTGTTTTTTGCCTTTATCTACAATTCGCTGGGCGTGCCAATTGCCGCTGGCATTCTGTATCCATTCTTTGGGCTGCTTCTGAGCCCTGTTCTGGCGGCGGCGGCGATGAGTTTGGGTTCAGTGTCTGTGATTACCAACGCGCTCAGGCTACGCGGCGCGCGGCTTTAGATCCAAGCCACACGCAGCCGTGCTTGCCTCAGGACAAAGGCTGCGGTATTTTCTCGGCACAGCGGCACGACTGAAGTAGTGTTCTTCCCAAAACGAAATTGTGATTTATTTTTCAGCAAAGCGCGCTATTTCGGGGGCTCGCTGGCCGTCCCGAACTTTGTTCGGACGCGCGAAACAATGAGGCGCGCCGCTGCGGAAACTAATTCCGGTAGCTCTAATTGTGAATCAAGCGAACCGGCACAGGGGTGGTGCCACTGCCGGTAACTGGTGTTACGCTGCCGTAAGCAGCGATGCTTGCGGGGCTGCAACCGGAGGCGTTCAAGATGACCGCTTCCAATTGAGGCGTCCCGCTTCCGGTTGGATCAGCCTGCGTGATTGCTAGCTGAAGGAACCCAATCACAGGCTCGTGACGATTAAAGCAGCCGCCAAAACCGGCTGTGCACAGAATACTTCCATCATATAAAGGCACGGTGACAATTGAATCGCTGCGGCTGATATTGGGCACGCCCCTAAAATTCGGATCGGGATTGTTGTCGCCTCCCTGAATCACCGCTGGCGGAGGCCCAACGGAAGTGAGACTGTCCTGCCCCTGGCCCAAGTTGGTTCCACTGGCGTGAATTAAACATTCTCCACCGCTAATAGTTTGACCTGGAACGGTTCCTCCGGTCTGAACGCTGATTGTCGCTCCGCCGCCATTACCGATTTGTTCGCCGCAACTGACTGGCACTTGTGATGAGCAGGCAATATTGTCGAAATAGCTGCTGGAGAGTATTCCGCCACAAGCCGGGACGGAACCCGGATCTGGACAAAGAGGCGCAGGCGAAGCTGCCGGAATTCTTAGAGAGTATGAACTAAGCGTCCCTGCGTTCCCGCTGCCAGCCCCGCTGGAAATCGTCTTAAGGTCTATCGTCGTGCCAATAAAACTTCCATTGAGGCGCACGTTTCCATTCGCAGGATCAATGAAGTAGCCCGTCGTACACGGGCCCACTCCGCTATTTGGGTCACAATTAGGCACCAACCACGGTTTGATTGATGTTGCGATGGGCGTTGATTCGGAGTTGCCCACTGTTCCTGAAGGATTGTAGGCCTCAGCTGTGGCTGTAGCGTTGACGTTGGTGCTGATATACCCCCAGATTCTTGCAAAGAACGTGGGTACTCCGGTCCGGGTAACGCTCACGGTGATTTTCGGGTTTGCGGCATCGCTTGTATCGCAAGTGATGGAAGTCACGACGGCAGGCTGGCCCGCAATTAAGTTTTGTGTCGCAACTGCTTCTGCCTGGACGTTGGCGGCGGCAGTTGAGCCTGCGGGGCCGCTTGCACAAACTGTCGTAGGGTCGGTCGCCATTACGTTTAGCGATCCCAAGACCGATGTAACCCCCGAGGTCACGAACATCTTCGCCCCCGCCAATGCCGCTGCGTCTGCGGCGCGCTGGGCTTCGCCGCGAGATACGTAGAGTTCCGCGACGTCAATTGACAAAGCGGCCATAGCCAGAATCGCCACCAAAGTAAATGCGACGACCATCATGGTCACGCCACGTTCATCTTTGCGATTGCGATTCATCACATTTGTCCGGCTTCAATTCAAATTTTGCATAATAGCAACCGATTGAACGGGACTGTTCGCGTAATTTGCACCCGGCAAGATCAAAGTTATCACTTTGTCGAACTGCCACTGATGGGGATAACTGAGAGTTACCTTTGTTGCCTCAATCGTGTAAGGCGCCTGGAAAGGCGCTGCGAGATTGGTGGTGTACGTGTATCCACGATCAATGGTTAAGGTAAGTGATCCGGCCGAACAACTATTTGCGGAGAACGTCCATGCTAACCCTGCCGGGCCAACGGGAGTCGCTCCGCTCAAGCCGCAGTCAGGTATTCCGTTATTAGTTAGCGCCCTGGTCTACGACATCGCGAACCGCACAAATGGAGACGGGACATGAGCCTGGGGTTAGCAACATCACTCATGGGTTGGTTCGCCGTAATTCGCGCCGCCTCCGCTGCGACGTGTGCGATATTCTGCTTCAAGACGAATGCGGAGCTGAAATCGAATATGCCCACCATGAATACAACCAGCAAGGGCAGAGAAACGGCGAACTCGATGAGTTCCGCGGCCTCGGTGTTGGCAGCAGGACCGACCATCTATAGATGACCTTTGCTACTAGCGAACGCGACATGCCGGCCTAATTCTCCTGCAAGGCTCTCGCTTCGGCCTTGATGTTAAGGTCATTGAGAACGCCATATACGCCAAATTTAAAACGATAAGATAAGTCCACAATCGTGCCAAGAGCAATGGGAGTAGTTCCATTCAGATTGCTATTTTGCGACATGCTAAACGTCACCTGCGTTGGATCTAAATGCGCCGCCACCAGGATCGGATCGACGATATTCGTTTTGACCGCGGCCTGAGTCATCGGCACATTGCTGCAGGCTGTGCCCGCGCAGGTGGAAGAAGCCCCGGCTACGGCGGCGGCATTTGCGGCCCGGTTCAATGTTGAATAGATGCTAAAGGCCCTTGCGAACCACAGGATCCCAAAAACAATCAGAAACAGAATTGGCAGAACAAACGCGGCCTCGGCGATCTCCTGGCCGGCGGTTTCTTTGAATAAGCGCTTTATCCAGCGAAATTTCATCTTGCGACTCAGTGAATCATTGGCCAGGCTGCCATGCCGACGTAAAAAATTACCGCCACCGCCAAGGCTACTCCGAATGGTACTTTGGTGGAGTCGGGATTATCCAGTGAAAGTTCCGGCCCCGGCAGATGTAGCGTAAACAGGGAAGCCAGCAAGTGCCCGATATTGCGCAGCGTCCGGCCTACGCGCTTCTTCCAGATCACCAGCCCCACGGCCAGAATACCCGCTGCGAAAATGGCTAGAATCAGCACAGCCACCAGCCGCGAAGGGCCGAGCCAGGCTCCCAAAGCGCCTGCCAGCTTCCAGTCTCCCGCGCCCAACGCTCTTAATAATACAAACGGAAGCAGCAGCGCCAAGCCCAGCGCCGCGCCCAGCAAGGCTGCCTTGGCGCCTTGCCAGCGCCCTACCGAGGCATTCACGACGATGCCGAGCAGGAAGGCGGGCACCGTCAGCCAGTTGGGAATGCGGCGAGTCCGCCAGTCCGTCCAGCCGGCTGCCAGGGCCAGGACGACGCAAAGCATCCAAAGCGGTTCTCCGGCGCTTCGGTGCAGAGGCTGGCCTGCGAGTAACGGGAACTGCTGAAGTACCGCCAATGGAATGATTTAAGACCCCAATTTTGTGGGCCTTATGCGTACTCCCTTGGCCCAAAGAACCGTCCAGCAAACACAGGCGGATTTTCACATAGGAGTTCGAGCAAGTCAATGATGGTTCGGGAAGATGGGTGCGCGGTTTAGGGACGTTCTGATTAGAGCGGAAGCAGGTTCTTGGCTCGCAAAAAGGCATTGGTATGCCTTTTTGTTCCGCTCGAAATGACAAGAGTTGGATGAGGTCAATTAGAACAGGCAAGAAAAAAACCGCGGAAATCGGAAAGACTTCCGCGGTCAATTGTATGAAGTCGTTACAAACAAATTACTGATTGGAAGCGTGCGCTGCCGTGCGTTCTGCAAGTATTTTTCTGGCATTGTCGGCCAGTTGCTTGGCTTGGGGCATCAGCTCCAGAGCTTTGAGGACTTGCGGATCGCTCTGAGCACGTACCTGCAAGCCTTTCTCTTCGCCGAAGGCGTCCACGAAAATTTCACTCTTTATGGAGGACTTCAGCCAGTCGGCATTTTGCGTCAGGTCAGCCGGGGTGTATTGGATTTTCTGGTCGTCCAACGATTTGCGGAATTCCTGCATGATCTGGTCATCCACTTCGAATGCATCGGTTACGTGATGCGTGTCAGTGTAGTGCTGCGCGAAGTTGAAGAACGCGTAGTGAATTAACAGAGTGTCCTGGAAGGCGTTGGTTTTGACCGGAGTGAGTTTGACGTCCGGAGTAATTCCGCCGCCGCCGTATACCGTGCGACCGCTGTCGGTGAGTTTTACTTCGTGGTTGGAGGTGCCATTCTCATCGGTGTCGCGGTCAAAGTAATAGTCGTAGAGCGAGATGTTGGAGTAATCGCGCTGAATCAGACGGCCGCTCGGCGTGTAGTACTTCGCTGTCGTGAGCGCCAGTCCAGTGTTCTCGGAAAGTGGATAGACCGTTTGCACTAACCCTTTGCCGAATGTAACCTCGCCGGCGATCAATCCGCGGTCGTGGTCCTGAATGGCGCCGGCCAGAATTTCCGCGGCGGAAGCCGATCCGCGATTTACCAGCACTACGATCGGATAATCCTTGCCGCCGTTGCCATGCACCGCAACGTAGCGTTTTTCAGGTGAAGAACGTCCGTGGTGAGAAACAATTAGCGCGCCCTTGTGCAGGAATTTATCGGCGACGCCCACGGCTTCATTCAACAATCCGCCGGGATTCTGGCGAAGATCGAGCACCAGGCCTTTTAATCCGCCTTCCTGATCAAACTCATCGAGTGCGTTTGCGACTTCATGCTCGGTAGTTTCGTTGAAGCCGGTAATGTGCATATAGCCCACGCCCGGACGGATCATGAAATGCAAATCCACGCTGTAGCGGGGGATTTCCGCGCGGGTCACGGAAAAGTCCAGGGGCTTTTCGGAGTCTTCGCGCAGCATGGTGATGTGCACGGTGGTGCCTTTGGGGCCTTTCAGCAGATCGGCCACGTCGCCGGTGTTCATGTTGTCAGTGGGTTTGCCATCTACTGCCGCGATAATGTCGCCGGGGCGAATGCCCGCTTTGTACGCCGGACTTCCCGCGAAGGGAGCGATGACGATGACGCGGTTGTTGCGCGCGCCGACTTTCATGCCTACGCCGTAGTAGTTGCCACGCTGGTCTTCCTTCAGCAGTCCGTAAGCTTTGGGATCAAAAAAATTGGAGTGCGGATCAAGCACATGCAGCATGCCGGGAATTGCGCCGTCATAAATCGCTTTGTCGGGATTCACGGGGTCGGCATAGTTCTGCTCGACGACGCTGTACACGTCGGTAAATTCCTTCATGCTTTCGCGAATGTCGGCGTCACTGCTGGAGGCCGAGGCGGGGTTGATCTTTTGTCCGAAGACCAGTCCCAGAAAACCGCAAAGAAGCAGAATGAGAACTACCAGGAAGAGATTGCGACGATTGTACTACGGGCCATCTAGATTTTCCTTAGGCTTAGGGCATTGCCTGCCTAAGCCGCGTATTTCGCAGTATAACACTTAAAACAAACGTAAAAAACGGGTTAGAGGCGGGCAAGTTACTCAAAAGTACCGGCCTGTACTCGTTAGATGTCGGCGAACTTTTGACCGATGCAAAGCTGCTCTAGAGCGCACATATCCGTCTTGGCGCGCGGCTTCAGGCTGAAGATTCAAGACCTAGTTCTTCAAATCCGTGGAAGGATTGCTTAAGGCAATCAGTTTTCCCCACGGGATATTCTTCCTCTGTAGGGGGTGGGAGACGTCGGCATTCTTGATTTTGAGCACTTCTCCGCTGCGAACCCCTTGCAAGATCAGGCTTTGTTCCTCAAGCCCAATCACCCGGTATTTTTCGCTGAAGATTTCGCTCTCGGACATACCTCATTAGATGCCGATTTGGGCAAATTTCCACCATTATTTGCATGTGAATTTCTGAGGGCGAGTGTTTTTGTTAAGGGGGTAGGCTTTCGCAAGAAGGGGAAATCTGCGGAAAATCGATATCCTTGCCCATCGTGAGGATAGGCGCACGATGGTGCATGGGGAAACCCGCCCCCTTTACTTGTGAGGTTCAGCCGGTGAACTGCCCTTAATTTTGTGCGTTCGGCTAGGCCGCTGGCTCGGCGACGTTCGATTCCGGCAACTTTGCTGCGATGACGTCAATCTTTTCGATCGCGGGCGGACGCGCCAGCAGCTCAGAGGCCTTCACCATGAGTGCTTCGGCAACGCGTCCTGCGAGATGCGCTTGGCGTCCATGTTCGTTCTGGAAGACGTCAAAGATACCGAAGGTGTTTTGGTTCATGCGGATGGCGAACCAGGCAGTGGTTTCCGGTTCATCTTCCACGAGGGCCTGACCGGATTTCAGGAAAGTTTCTACTTCGCTTTCTTTGCCGGGTTTGGCTTCGAGGCGGACCCATAGTGCGAGTTTTACAGTTGCCATAAAATCTCCTTAGAAAACTTTGTTTGTAAGATGCTGCAAATAGTTGGACGATTAAGAATTATGCAGCTGGTGCGAAATTATTTACCGCACTGCAATGACGTCCAACCGCCAAAGCGCAATTTACTTGTGCTGCGTTTCGGACTCTAGCGTCTTCACTGCGTCCACAACCGCGTCAGGACGCTCCGATGGAATGTCGTGACCGCTATCCGCAAGCACCATTTGTTTTCCACGCGAGGAAAGATGAGCTAGTCGTACTTGGAGATCGTTGACCCAAATGCGGTGGAACTCGTCGAAATCCTGTTTGGTAAGTCCACTTTGCAGGATTGCATCGGAATTTTTTCCGGCGGTCAATACAATAAGTGGCTTGTCAGAAATATTTCCTGCAACGCGCGCCTGCTGCGCGCTGGTCTTTATCCATTGCAACTCGCTTGCCCTGGCTTGCAAATACTTCGCTTGAAGAATGAGATATGCATCAGGCGTAAGCTCATTTCGGTAACGGAGCACTAAACGGGCGACTCCCAACCCTACAAATAGCGATGCCCACTTTGCCTGTGAACGATAACGCTGTAACTGTGAAGCTGAGATTCTTTCCCATGCGGAAGGAAGCAAATTGTATTGATCCTCTTGCGTAGAATCCACGAGCACGAGCGCGGAAACTTCATGTGGATAATTTCCGTTGAATACGCGCACGTTGTATCCGCCAAAAGAATGGCCGACGAGCACATAGGGTGGCGCTTCGCCAGCATTTTGCAAAAGAGCGTGGAGCTCTTTTGCAATTTCCGCGCTGGTCCGTGGCATCGGCCCTGCATCGCTGCCTCCATAGCCGGCTCGGTCGTAGGAACAGACACGCGCGAATTTCGCAACTTCCGGCTGAACTTTGTCCCATTCATCCGACAAATCTCCTAATCCAGCTTCAAGGATAATGGTTGGGCTTCCGCTACCAGTGCAGTGAATGAGGAGCTTATATCCTCCGATGTCGATTCGTCGTCCGGGCTCCGGGGAACGGCGAGAGTCGGCGCGGGTTTCTGTGGTTTGGTAAAGAAAGCCCGCGAGAGCCAACAAAATTGCAATTCCAAGAATCGCGAAGATAATTTTCCCGAGCCAACGAACCACCTTATAAATACCTCAAGCATGAGTCTAGCCACAATTCCCACTCAGCCAAAAGAAGACTTGAATGGGACCGCGTCCCGAAAGATCATTGCCCAGGGCTACTTCACATCCGCCGACCTGTCGCCCTCATAGTGCATGATGTGGTGAATAGGCTTCCCATCCGTCCCACAAGACGGGCGGCTGGGCGTGGGTTAGGGGATCGTTGAGGAAGTCGGCGAAGGTCTTGGTCATCTCATTCGTGCGATAGACCCCTGTTAACCAGTCGCCTCGATACCAATTCTTCCACTTGCCGTATTCCGCAGCGGCTTGCGATTTTTGAATTGCGTTTAGCGACTTCAGTGCTTCTTCGGCTTCCGAATGTGCCTCGGCGGTTTTTCCATTCTCGGCATTCTGGATCGCCTGAGAAACCAGATATAGAACGTGGGTGCTTTCACGGTTGATGGTGATCATCGTCAAGACGGCGGCTTGATAAAAAGAGCGCCGGGAAGGTGCGACCAGCGGTTCGGCGGCGAGGGCTTCCTTCCAGACGGCGTCCCACCGCGGCTGCGCGTCTCCGCATTGCTGGATTTCGCGGGCGGCCGTTTCGGTGAGCCATTCTTTGCCGGTAAAGCGGCGTGCGTTTGCCCGCCAAATCCGCCTACTCCAAACGCCCTTACCGGCGACCATCTTGGGAGACTGGCTGGGAATTCCGTAAAGCGGCCAGTCCGTCATATAGCTGCACATCATGCGTCGCGATTCGGTGTGGTAAAGCTGATCGCCGTATTCGCGCAGGGGATCGCCAAAATGTGCCGGAGCTATGGAGTAGTCTTTGTAAACTTTGGCAACTTTGGCGGCTGCTTTGGGCCCGAATTCTTCGGCGGACCATTGCTTGAGAAATTTATCGCTGGCGGAGTCGTTATCAGTGGGCAGACCTTTCCAAACTGCGTCCATTACCGCACGAATGGACATGGTGACGGGGCGGATATCGCTGGTCTTAACCAGATAATATTCCGTCGCCCCGGCTTTAATGTAGCGGCGCAGTTCGGAAAAACTGCGCTCGATCGGCACCATTTCGGTTAGCTGGTTGGCGCGGCCGTTCATCATGGCAACGTGCTGATCGGTGCCTTGCCCTGCTTACTTCTCCCTTGTCTTCGATGTAGCCGTATCCGCTGTCCGCCCAGACGGTGGTGACCTCGGGCGGAATCTTCAGATATCGCTCCTGCACAAGGCGCGCGCCCTCCTGCCACAAACTGGTAATGAACTTGGCATCGGGATGCACGGCACGGACAATGTTCATTTGGTCGGCAATGGCTTTGGTGATCAGCGCTCCCAGCGCTTTGTCGTTGTTGCGGACGCTTTCATCGCGGGAGGCGTAACTGGCGTCTGACAAGCCGCGCAGGCCGACCGTCCAGAGAACTTCTTGATTCGGCAAATAGGAATTTACGGCGTCTTTCCAGGCGCGATCCAGAATTTCCGGGTGCGTAGTGTAGTTGTATTCCACGTTCTCCGGCCAGCGCGCGACGTTCAGGCCTAAAGGAATGGCATGGTGTTGGCTGATAATCAGGCCGCGCGTGGCTGCCAGTTTGACCTGCGGGTCGTCGGGAAATATCCATGTGCCGGGGGTTACTATGTTTCCCTTCAGGCGCAGCGTGGTTTCGTAAATCTTGTCCCAGACGGCGAGCGAAATGCCCGTTTTGTCTTTCTTCTCTCCCGGTGCCCATCCGGTTAGTAAATCTTCGTCATTGATGAAGAAGCCACGATACTTGAACAAAGGAGCAGGGAATTGCTTATTCAGCGAGACCGGAATTTCGATAGAGGCGCGATGCTGGGGCTCGTGATCGGTCCAGTAATACATGGGATCAATGCCAAGATATTCCTGAGAAAACTCATAAACGGCATACATAGTGCCGCGCATGTCTGGGCCGGTGAGCAATATAATTTTGGAAGGCTTGTCACCGAAGCTCGCGGAAGTCACGGAAATTGAAAACGATTCAGGAGCTTTGAGGTCGGCATTTCGCATTGTTTCAGGAATGTTGGCCTGCTCGCCAATCAGAATCGTGGTTGGCCCGGCTTCGGCCTGGCTGGTGACGATGTGAGGCTTTTTGCCCATGACCTTTTGAAAGTCGCTGGCCAGATCTTGCGCGGCTTTCTGGACAGGCTCGGGCGCGTCGGCGCTTTCCAGAATGGTGACTGAAGGGTCGAGAACAATGGATCCTTTATGAATGGTCTTTGCAGAATTGCTCTTTATAGAAGTGCTTTTAGTCGAAGAAGATGTTGTCCGCGCCAGCGCGACCGCCGCAGAGACTGAAAACATCGCCGCAAACGCCAGGCAGGTGAACAAGATTTGGGTGAATTGTGTACCGCGCGACTTCGTTTTCTCGTGCATCACTTCCATACCTCCCAGGGATGTGCATTGCCGGCAAAGGCTCCGGGAACAATGTCGGGCAATATCGGTCAAGCGGCAGGGCAGAATTTTTGCCGGGAGCAGTATAACGCCGAAAGGGATAAATAGTTCAACTCTCAAACTTAATAATTTGGTAGCGATTTGTAATGAATTGTAATGTTTCCACGCGAGGATTGGCAAAGGGATGATTGATAGCTATATCGTGACACGATATACTTGATATAGTATTCGCGCAGGGAGGGCCATCGCATGTCGCTGTTCGTCTTGTACGCCTTATCGAAGTCCACTCCGAGGAACTTACCGAAGAGTTGCTGGCCAAGTTTCAGAGTTTCTCCTCGTACCACCGACCTGCAGAGAGTCCCTCTGCATGAGTTGCGCGCGGAAGTTCGGAAATCCTGCGGCATTTGAGTGAGTGGCTGCTTTCCAAAGCTGAGGCAGACATAGAGGACCGATATCGCGAGATCGGCGCGCTACGGGCTTCGCAAAATGTTTCTTTTTCTGATTTTTGCTGGGCCATTGTGCTGACCAAAGAGCACATCTGGGATTTCATCCAGCAACACGGTTTTCTACAGGGCCCACTGGAAGTGTACGGAGCCATGGAATTCCTTGGCCTTCTGGATCAATTCTTTGAACGAGCCATTTGCTATGCGGCGGAAGGATATGAACCTCGTAAACGGAAACTTTGAGTTATGTAAGCGTCTCGCACCACGCTGCGGCGACCCTTAAACGGCTATAGGAAGTCCCGCCCGGCCCGATGCTGACGTTAATCTCCTATGACCCCCGCGTCCTGCGCGGGCATGCGCTGCTTCACCTTCCGCTTTACCAATCTCTCGACCGCCTATCGCAAGATTCAAGGTTGACCGTGCACGAGACTTTGAGCACCGCTAGCTCAATTGCGCCGCTCGGGCTTACGATCACCTTCTCATCCCAAGAGCGTCTATTCCCTTAAGGATCTGGAGGGCAACCTGTGCACGACTTGAAATTTGCGCTGCGGCAACTTCTTAAGTTTCCCGGCTTCACAGCGACGGTCATCCTGACGCTGGCACTGGGGATTGGGGCAAACACCGCGATCTTTACCCTGGTCCACGCCGTTCTGCTGAGGTCGCTGCCGGTTGCTGACCCATCCAGCCTCTATCGCATTGGGGACAGGGAGATTGCTGCGTCGAAAGCGGCTTTCAAAACGACGACGGCGATTTCGCCCTGTTTTCGTACGAACTCTACAAGTTGTTCCGCGACAACTCGCCGGAATTTGAACAGTTGGCCGCTTTTGAGGCCGGAACCCCTTCCATAAGCGTCAGGCGCCAGGGTGCGCAGCAAAGAGGGAACCCGCCGAATATATTTCAGGCAATTACTTCTCAACCTTCGGCATGGGAGCTTACATTGGGCGCGCGATTTCGCCTTCGGACAATGTGCCTGGCACCGCGCCGGTGGCGATGCCGAGTTACGACGCATGGCAGTCAGATTTTGGCGGCGATCCTTCAATCGTTGGAACTACGTTTTACCTGCAAAGCCAGCCGGTGACGATTGTCGGCGTAGCGCCACGGCATTTTTTTGGCGACCGGGTACGAGAACCCACCGCCTTTTGGTTCCACTCGCCATCGAGCCAATACTGACGGGCGAAAACTCGATTTTGAACCATCCATCCACGAATTGGCTGTATGCGATCGGACGACTGAAGCCCGGCACAAACGCTCTGGCCTTGCAATCCAAATTGTCGGCTGTACTCCGGCACTGGATGCCATCGCAGCCGGCGTACACGGGCAATGGGAACGATACGCAGATATCTAAACAACATGTTGTTTTGTCTCCGGCCGGAGGCGGCGTGCAGAACATGCAACAGGAGCAGGGAAACGGTCTGCGACTGTTGATGCTGATCTCGGGGCTGGTGCTTCTGGTGGCATGCGCGAACGTTGCCAATCTGATGCTGGCGCGGGCAGCGACCGGCGAGCGGAGATTTCTGTGCGGATGGCGTTAGGCGCAGCCAGGCGGCGTCTGGTGCAGCAGATGCTCACTGAAAGCGTGATGCTTGGATTTTGCGGCGGCGTTGCAGGCTTGTGGTCGCCTATGCGGGAACCCGCATGATCGTGGCACTGGCGTTTCCGGACGCCACTCACTTCGGCATTGATATCCATCCGTCGCTGGCGGTCCTTGCTTTCGCGTTCTTCCTGTCACTTGCAAGGGCGTTGTCTTGGGATTGTACGGCGTGGGTACGCAGGGAGGGGAGGGGGGAGGAGGGGGGTATGGCGCTGACGATCCACGCCGGTACAATCCCAAATACAACGCCCGTTGCGAGTGACAGGAAGAACGCGAAAGCAAGGACCGCCAGCGACGGATGGATATCAATGCCGAAGTGAGTGGCGTCCGGAAACGCCAGTGCCACAATCATCCGGGTTCCCGCATAGGCGACCACAAGACCTGCAACGCCGCCGCAAAATCCAAGCATCACGCTCTCAGTGAGCATCTGCTGTACCAGACGCCGCCTGGCTGCGCCTAACGCCATCCGCACAGAAATCTCCGCTCGCCGGGTCGCTGCCCGCGCCAGCATCAGATTGGCAACGTTCGCGCATGCCACCAGAAGCACCAGCCCCGAGATCAGCATCAACAGTCGCAGACCGCTTCCCTGCTCCTGCTGCATGTTCTGCACGCCGCCTCCGGCCGGAGACAAAACAACATGTTGCTTATATATCTGCGTATCGTTTCCATTGCCCGTGTACGCCGGCTGCGATGGATCCAGTGCCGGAGTACAGCCGACAATTTGGATTGCAAGGCCATAGTGTTTGTGCCGGGCTTCAGTCGTCCGATCGCATACAGCCAATTCGTGGATGGATGGTTCAAAATCGTGTTCTCGCCCGTCAGTATTGGCTCGATGGCGAGTGGAATCCAGACCGCGGGTGGGTTGCTCTGTACCCGGTCGCCAAAAAAATGCCGTGGCGCTACGCCGACAATCGTCACCGGCTGGCTTTGCAGGTAAAGCGTAGTTCCAACGATTGAAGGATCGCCGCCAAAATCTGACTGCCATGCGTCGTAACTCAGCATCGCCACCGGCGCGGTGCCAGGCACATTGTCCGAAGGCGAAATCGCGCGCCCGATGTAAGCTCCCATCCCGAAGGTTGCGAAGTAATTGCCTGAAATATATTCGGCGGGTTCCCCTTTGCTGTCGCACCCTGGCGCCTGACGCTTATGGAAGGGGTTCCGGCCTCAAAAGCGGCCAACTGTTCAAACTCCGGCGAGTTGTCGCGGAACAACTTGTAGAGTTCGTACGAAAATAGGGTGAAATCGCCGTCGTCGTTTTGAAAGCCGCTTTCGACGCAGCATTCTCCCTTGTCCCCAATGCGATAGAGGCTTGATGGGTCACAACCGGCAGCGACCTCAGCAGAACGGCGTGGACCAGGGTAAAGATCGCGGTGTTTGCCCCAATCCCCAGTGCCAGCGTCAGGATGACCGTCGCTGTGAAGCCGGGAAACTTAAGAAGTTGCCGCAGCGCAAATTTCAAGTCGTGCACAGGTTGCCCTCCAGATCCTTAAGGGAATAGACGCTCTTGGGACGAGAAGGTGATCGTAAGCCCGAGCGGCGCAATTGAGCTAGCGGTGCTCTAAGTCTCGTGCACGGTCAACCTTGAAATCTTGCGAATAGTGCGGTCGAGAGATTGGTAAAGCGGAAGGTGAAAGCAGCACATTGCCCGCGCAGGACGCGGGGTCATAGGAGATTAACGTCAGCATCGGGCGGGGCGGGATTCCTATAGCCGTTTAAGGGTCGCCGCAGCGTCCGCGAGACGCTTACATAACTCAAAGTTTCCGTCTTAAATCGACCATATCCTTCCGCCGCATAGCAAATGGCTCGTTCAAAGAATTGATCCAGAAGGCGCGGGAATTCCATGGCTCCGTACACTTCCAGTGGGCCCTGTAGAAAACCGTGTTGCTGGATGAAATCCCAGATGTGCTCTTTGGTCAGCACGATGGCCGAGCAAAAATCAGAAAAAGAAACATTTTGCGAAGCCCGTAACGCGCCGATCTCGCGATATCGGTCCTCTATGTCTGCCTCAGCTTTGGAAAGCAGCCACTCATTCAAGTGCCGCAGGATTTCCGAACTGCGGGCGCGCAACTCATGCAGAGGGACTCTCTGCAGGTCGGTGATTCCTGGAGAACTCTGAAACTTGGCCAGCAACTCTTCGGTAAGTTCCTCGGAGTGGACTTCGATAAGGCGTACGAGACGAACAGCGACGATGCGACGGCCCTCCCTGCGCGAATATTATATCAAGTATATCGTGTCACGATATAGCTATCAATCATCCCTTTGCAATTCGCGTGGAAACATTACAATTCATTACAAATCGCTACCAAATTATTAAGTTTGAGAGTCGAACTATTTATCCCTTTCGGCGTTATCTGCTCCCGGCAAAAATTCTGCCTGCCGCTTGACGATATTGCCCGAATTTGTTCCCGGAGCCTTTGCCGGCAATGCACATCCCCGGAGGTATGGAAGTGATGCACGAGAAAACGAAGTCGCGCGGTACGCAATTCACCCAAATCTTGTAGGCACCTGCCTGGCGCTTGGGCGATGTTTTCAGTCTCTGCGGCGGTCGCGCTGGCGCGGACAACATCTTCTTCGACTAAAAGCACTTCTATAAAGAGCAATTATGCAAAGACCATTCATGAAC
>CAWHQK010000005.1:0-11956 GCA_963831435.1 uncultured Acidobacteriota bacterium | reverse complement strand
TTCTATCAACACAACAGTGGCGCTGTCGCCCGGAACTTACAACACCGTCGTGCAGGCGTGGGACAAATGCGGGCATGTGGGTAAGAGCTATGTCAGCATTGCGGTGCATTGAGTCGATCAGCCAGAAGTACGTTGAACTCCGGCCGATATAGGGTCAAAATAGCGGCTATGAAGTCCCGGACGTGCAATCAATGGTCGGCGAAGGGCGGGGGGATCATGGCTCGATTTCTTGGGTTTGCGCTGGTCTTCCTTATGTCCTCTGTTTTCCTCGTCGCTCAAACGTCGTCCGCTAGAGAGAACTGTGATTTAGAGGTCCTGGTTCGCACCGACGGCGAACGGAGCATCGACGCGCCGATTGAGATCTCAGTATTTTCAACTACGGGAGCGGTTGGAACGTCCCATGTTGTAGGAGGCGGGCCTACAAAGTTTGAAGTCACAAGCGGACTGACGTACCGCTTGAAGGTGTCCGGAACGACTATCGAGACAGTTACCACCCCCTACTTCGACATCAACCCTCTGGAATCGTCACACACAGAAATGGTTCATGTTAAATTGCAGAGCAAGAAATTGGATGAAGAATCAACTTCTGGATCGCCTACCGTTTCCGTCAGCGAACTGAATATTCCTAAAAAAGCAGCCGCTGAAATGCATAAGGGGTTGGAATCGTACTCCAAGGGGGATATGGAAAGGGCTGAAGCTCACTTTGAGAAAGCGCTAGTCGAATATCCCGGTTTTGCGCGCGCTTACTACATGCTGGGAATGATTGCGATCAAGGGATCCAATTCCGCCAAAGCGCGACAGATGTTTTCTAAAGCAATTCAAACCGACGCTACTTTCTTTCCGGCTTTTGTAGATCTGGCGCGTATGGATCTTCAGGATAAGAACTACTCCGGATCGGAAGCCTTGCTAGAGAAAGCGATTGCAGTAAATCCAACCATGCCTGTCGCCGTGGCTATGCTGGCTACCGCGGAGTTTGCGAACAACGAATACGCTAAGGCCCTCGCTGACGTTCAGCGCACCCATGCATTACGGAACCACGAGCAATATGCGGAAGTGCATCTTATGGCGGGCAAAGTGCTCCGAATGCAAAATCATCCTCAGGCGGCGATTGCCGAGTTCCAGTTGTTTTTGAAAGAAAAGCCGGATAGTCCACTGGCGGAAAGCGTCCGCGAAACACTCGCTTCACTCAAGACAGGACAATAATTTTAGACTTTTTCGATTCAGCATCCGTGCCCGGCGAGCGCCAGCCGTTTGGCGATTTCGCGGTGCGCAGTTCGCGCTCGATTGAAATGACGCTAATCAAGAATCAAAGGACGCGCAGGCCCGTGTTCTGAATCTGAGACGAGAGGAACAAACCATCGCTTTGGTTGTAACGGTGTGCTCTAATTTTTCACTATTCCGTGAGGTGAGAAATGATTGTTGATCGAGCGTGGGCGGAGAGGAACCTTGGGTTTGATCCGATTAAGACGCCGGCGCCGGCGGAGACGTTTAGCGTAAAGAAAGCGGCGAAGGCGTCGGCGGGGATCGAAGATTTCCAGCGCGAAATTATTGATTTTGATTCGGAAGCGGCCGCAGGGCGCGAGTTTCTCGCTTTTACGACTGCGACCGGGCTTTCGCGATTCTCAGAAATTCCGTGGCCAGCCGGGCTTGCGCCTGCGACGGATACGAAAGTCCGCACTGGCACGGGTGGACGGCTTCCTGCGGCGGATGTTCTGGTGGTTACCTGGACGGTGGATGAGGGGCATGCGCTGAGCCGTGTGTTGACGCCGGGCAAAGATTCGCACAACGATTACAAGTCTTACACGCGGAATTATGCGGCGATCTCGAAAAAAATGCGGGCCGGGTGCCCGGCGATTGAGGCCAAGAGACTGGGAGCGTACTGGACGGCGACCATCGGCGGGAAGAAGGTGGTGGTGTTCAAGTCTGACTCGCACATGTCGCAGGATGGGCCCAAGCTGCCGAACCTGGATGTTTGGAAGCAGATTATTGAGGACACGCAGCCGAAGCTTGTTCTGACGACAGGAACGGCGGGTGGGATTGGCACGGAGTTTGAAGTGGGCGATGTGGTGGTGAGTCCTGTGGTGCGCTTCGATTGCACATCGAAATTCAAGAATGAGCCCTTCCACAGCGCGCACTACGCGAGTAAAGCACCCGATACAAAATATTTTGCCAAGGCGAAGGAGCTTTTCTCGGCGAATTCCTCGCAGCTTCCGAAGGACAATACGCGTCCGCCAAAAATTGCGGTGGTGCCGGGCAATGCGCTGAGCCATTGCGTAATGACTACGGATTTTTTCGGCTTTGATACGTCTGACGATCACTACAAGCTGCAGGGACTTGCCGATGTTTCAGAAATGGGGGACGCTGTTCTGGGGCTGGCCAGCAGCCAGATGCAGAGCGCGCCGCCGTGGGTGGCGGTGAGGAATGTTTCGGATCCGCAGATCAAGGCGGAAGGCACCTTGAAAGAGCAGGCGCAGCTTGCGGCACAAATCTACAAGGGCTTTGGACGGTGGAGTTCGGTGTGCAGCGCGATTGTGTGTTGGGCGCTGATTGTGGCGGAGAAGTGAGAGCGACATTCATTACGTCTACATCCGGCCCGCAAAGCTGCTGGCAGTGTGCCTCCCACCCTTTCGCAAAAAGCGCGAAAAGGGTGGGGCAAACTCGGTTGAATGGCGTTGACCTAATATGCGAGAAAAGTAGAATGAGCTTCTCTAGTTAATCTCCTCATGCAGAGGGAGATTCCTGGAGGAGCCGCCGACGCTTACTGTTCGCTTGCCGTCGGGGGTCATCCACTTTTGATTGGTCGTGGACCAGTACTGCAGTTGGCGTTCGGGCACGTGGAGCGTGACTGATTTTGTCTCGCCCGCTTTTATGTTCACGCGGTCGAAGGCAACCAGTGTTCTTACGGGAAATTGGACTCCTTCCGGTACGGTGGCGGACGCGCCCAGATAGACTTGCGGGACTTCATCGGAATCCATGTTGCCCGTGTTTTTGATTTGTGCGGTTACGTCCAGGCCACTGTCAGATGATTTGGTCACCTTTAATCCAGAGTATTCGAAAGTGGTGTAACTGAGTCCGTGGCCAAACGGGAACAGTGGCTCAATGTTCTGTTTGTCGAACCAGCGATAGCCTACGTTCACGCCTTCGCTGTAGGTGGTTTTGCCGTCCACGCCTTTTTCGCTGCGCTCCGGATGTTGAGGATCAGTTGCGGCATAGTCCGTGAGATTTTTGCCCCAGGTCACGGGCAGACGGCCCGCGGGACTTACTTTGCCGAGCAGAATG
This sequence comes from uncultured Acidobacteriota bacterium, assembly GCA_963831435.1. Lineage (GTDB taxonomy): Bacteria > Acidobacteriota > Terriglobia > Terriglobales > Acidobacteriaceae > JAICKN01. The sequence continues at coordinate 8,677 of CAWHQK010000005.1, read as the reverse complement.
TTGGCGGTGGACCAACCGCCTTCGTCGCCGGGCCACCACATTTCAAGAACGGCTTTCACTTTGTCCACCCAGGGAAGAGCAACAGGCTGGCTGGTGTTCAGCACTACGACTGTGTTCGGGTTTACTGCGGCTACTTCCTCGACAAGCTTATTTTGATCGCCGGGCAAGCCAAAGACTGGCTGAAGTCGCGTCCATACGAAGACCGACCGCGTTTTGGCATTTTTCGCGGCGGCGATGGCTGCGTCGTGATCGGCCTGGCGCTGTTCGGGCGTGTACCAGTTCAGCCGAACTTGTACGGGAGAAGTTGAAGAATCGCGGAGTGGTTTTGATTTCAATTTGGTGCGGGCCCGCGGTTAGTTCGACCGCGCGGCGCAGATTGTCCAGGCCGTCCGGGGTGGGGACCGCATTGTCCTGGTTGGCTTGCAGGATGTCTCCGTGAACGCCACCCTGGAATGCGCCGGTCGCGGCGAACGGCTTGCCATCAATGGCAATGGCGGCGTTGGTGCCCATGGCCTGCAGGTAGAGCCAGTAATTTCCGGCGTGAGGAGGGGTGAGCGTGCCGGTCCACGTCAACGTCGAGTTGGGCGGCAACGCGTTTCCATTCTTTTTTGTGAAGTCGAGTTCAGCGTCTGTTTGTTCCGAGGCTCCGCCCTTCCGCAGAAGTCCCGGCTTGCCATCATGGCTGAGCGCGGTGGCTGGAACGGTGCTGCCGGTCATGTCGTCGTCAACGGCGAATTGAATCTCTGCGTTCCCAGAAATCTTTTTCATTGCCGCCAGCGGTCCTACCTGCCTCCAGGGCAATCCCACCGAGCGTTCGCCGTTGATGCCGATCGCATCCACTTGCCCCGCCGTTGGTCCGATAAGAACTACGGAGTTGAGTTCATCGGATTTCAGGGGCAGGGTGTGGTCTTCGTTCTTCAAAAGCACGGCGGAGTCTTCGCCGGTCTTTTCGATGATCTTCGCATTCGCCTCAATAGGTTGCGGAGTGACGCTGTGTTGCTGTTGGCCGTCCATGTAGCCGAAGTGCACGATCTCGTAGAGAACGCGGCCCGCAGCGCGGGTGATAGTTGCTTCGCTTACGGTGCCATCCTTCAGAGCCTCTTGCATTCGTTCCGGGCTGAGCTTTTTGCCGAAGTCGCCCGTCACTAAAGCGGGCAGGCGCAGGTTCTTCGGGAATGTGGCCGCCGAACATGGCCATGATGTCGCCAATCGCGTTCCGCGGTGGTGGGGGCGGCAGCGGGCCTGAGATCGAAGAATGACGGAATCCTAAAATTGCCGAGTTTTGGATCGTTCGCCCGGCATTTCCATATCGAGGCCGGCATTGATGAAGTTCACTGCGTGAACCGCGCCCCAGTCGGAGGTGACGAAGCCTTTGAACGCCGATCTGGTTACGGAGAATGGTGGTGAGGGTGTCTTTGTTGCCGCAGGCGAATGTGCCGTTCACGCGGTTGTAGGAACACATGATGGAGGACACGCCGGCCTTCACGGCAGCATCGAAGGGCGCGACGTACACCTCGTGGAGGGTCTGATCATCCATGAAAATGTTGCCGCTGTTCGAGTCGTAGGCGACGTAGTGCTTGACCTGCGCCATCACGTGTTGCGACTGGATTCCCTGAATTTCACCCACGCCCATCATGCTCGTCAGGTACGGGTCTTCACCAAAGGTGTTGTAGCCGCGTCCGAATTCAAGATCGCGATCAATGTTGACGAACGGTTGAAGCGAGACGTCTATCCCATTGGCGCGGTCTTCGCGGCCAACCACGACACCGTTGTCCAGAGCATCCTTTACGCTGAACGTGGCAGCCACGGCCATGGTCGCGGATTCAGCTTCGGAGGGAACTCGCGTGAGCACTCCTGGCGGCCCATCGGCGAAGCGCAGCCCGGGAATGCCTAGCCGCGGCACACCCTCCAGATATCCTGCCTGTCCCTGGTAAACCTTTGGATCTTCCTGCGTGCCGTGAATGAGCGTGAGCTTTTCCTGCAAAGTCATCTCGCTTAACAGCTTGTCAACGCGGGCATCGCCCGTGACCACCGGGGGCGTGGCCTTGTCGGCAGCGAATGAAAAAACGGATACACACGCGAGCAGCAACGACACGAGTAGAGATTTCATGTGCGCCTTCTCTTTCGGGATATGAAGTTGTTCGGGATGGATGTTCGTGGTCAAAACGTTTTGAGACGGGCCTGGTAAAGGGGCACGCTAATTACATGGTTCGGCACAAAATCGATCTTCTATTAGCTGCGCTTGAATTGTAGCGCAGGGGAGGGCGAAGGTGGAGAGGTTTTTGCATAGGCAGGCGAGGCCGCTGAATAACACATCGCTTTTAACGGGCGGTGTTGGGTATGTGCGACTTTAATTTTGAGGCGGACCGGAATTTTAGTTGGCAAAGCGAATCATTAAAATAAAATAAGAAACCATTTTCTGCTCTTTTACGAAAATTCGCTCAGAGTAAACCTAAATCCTTCATTCCCGTTCGCGGTAGAGAGCTGCGTGCAGCGAGGGATATACCTTCGTAAGTATTTTCATAAACACATCCGGTTTACTATCGCGATGTTATGCATCGATCCAATGCTGATTCGTACGCCCCTCGCAGCGATGCAAATCGTTACAGGCAGATAGTCCCACTCCTAGCCATTGTGTGTTTGAGCCTTTCACCGCGGCCCGCATTTTCCCAAAGCGCATCCGATTCTTCGCAAGAGACCGTGCGCCTGCTTACGGAAAGAATTGAGCGGCTTGAAAAGCGACTGGCGGAGGTGGAAGCGAAGCAAAGCGGAAGCATCTCGGGCGCCAACGATCACGCTGGCCCAGCGGTCGCATCGGTTGCTCAGATGCCGGTCGCGGAAGAGCAATTGCCGCTAACCCAAGAGCCCCATGAACACTCGATGGACATTCCGGGAGGCCCGCATTTGCGTATCCAGGGATTTTCGGACGTTGACTACCGAGCTTCCAATCGATCCGGCGAGACGAATAGCTTCGGGCTCGGCGCCTTCGATCTATTTGTGTCGTCGCAGGTTTCGGAAAAATTCAAGATGCTGAGCGAAGTAAATTTTGAATTTGGAAACGACAACGAGTTGGCCGTTGATCTGGAGCGGATGTTGCTTACCTATTCCGCCAATGATCATTTCAAGCTGAGTTTCGGACGTTATCACACAGCAATCGGATACTACAACACCGCTTTTCACCATGGCACATGGTTTCAAACCGCCACTGGCCGCCCGTTTCTGTTTTTCTTTGAAGATGAGGGGGGCGTGCTACCAGTACATAACGTGGGGTTATCGTTGACCGGGTCTATACCATCGGGAAAGCTGGGAATCAACTATATTGCGGAGATTGGGAATGGTCGCCCAGCGCGCAGGCCGCAGAATACAACCGTGCAAAACCTCGTGGACGAGAATAATGGCAAAGCATTCAACATTGGAATGTGGATGCGGCCAGAGTGGCTGAGCGGGCTGCAGTTCGGAGGCTCTCTTTATCACGATCGCCTCACCGCCGACATCCCACAAAGCATTCAGGAGTACATTCCGGCCATCCATGCGGTGTACATTACGCCCAAATTCGAGTGGCTGAATGAAGCTGTAGTGATCCGGCATACCCTCGATGGAGGAAGATCTTTCAACACCCCTGGTTTTTACACGCAAATTTCTCGGCAGTGGGAAGTGTACCGTCCCTACATTCGCTATCAGTACATAAACGCTTCTCCATTGGAACCCCTGCTATTCGATACCGGGCTGCAACAGGGGCCCTCAGTGGGTCTGCGCTATGACTGGAGTGAATTTGCGGCGCTCAAAATTCAATATGACCGAGCTTTGCACAGCGGTTTGCAAGACGTCAATCAACTCGGGCTCCAGATGGCATTTACGTTTTAAGGAGATTTAATGCGACAGTGTTTCCTCATCTTACTCATGTCGGGGGTCGCATTTTATGCGCTGACAAGTACCACCAACGCCCAGGAGAAGGGCGGGGTCGCGATTGTTGTGAATCGGTCTAATAAGATCAGCGACATGAGTCTTGAGGACGTAGGTAGATTGTTTCTCGGCGAAAAAGGAAGCTTACCAAACGGACGCCGAGTAATCTTACTGATGAGTCCTCCTGGAACGCCGGAACGCGAGGTCGTATTGCGACAGATCTACAAAATGGACGAACGGGAATTCAGCAGGTTTGTTTTGCAGTCGGCCTTTACCGGGCGGCAATCGCCTCCCCATGAGGTCCCTGAAGCTGCGATGAAGGGAATAATCGCCGAACGTTCCGATGTAATTGGTTTCCTGCCAGTGGAAGAAGTGAATGGCGACATTCGGCCTGTGCTCATAATCGATCAGATTAACGGCGTTGGCGGTGCGCTCAGCAGGACGAACGTGTGGGCGGGCAGCCTCAATTTGGCATCGGGCCACATAGTTCGCCTATTTGATCACGAACTTTCGAATGCGGCGCAATAGGGATTCTGGCGCGTCGCCCTCGAGTTCTACGGTGGAGTCGTGGTATTGGCGAGAGTAAATTCGCGCGCGGGCTTCGATGAGGGCCAGAGTTTTTCCTTCTTTTTGCGGGATGCGCAGGCGGATGCGAGTCAGGGGGTCTTCGGTCAGGGCCTGGTCTATTCGATCTAGCAGAGTGCTGATGCCGATATCCTTTGCGGCGGAGACGTGGACGGTGTGTGCATCGTCGCGCAGACTTTCTCTTTGCGCCGGAGGAAGCAAATCAATTTTGTTCATGATACGAAGGCGGGGCTTAGAGTCGGCGTCCAATTCTTTGAGGACGCTTTCCACCTGTGCGTCCTGCTCGCCGGAGAGCGGACTGCTGCCGTCTGAGACATGTAGAACCAGGGCCGCGCGTTGGACTTCTTCCAGCGTTGCACGGAATGCCGTCACCAGCGTATGAGGCAAGTTGCGGATGAAGCCTACGGTGTCGGAGATCAACACTTGCCGCTTCGATGGGAGAGTTACACCGCGGATGGTGGGATCGAGCGTGGCGAACATGCGCGAGGAGGCGAGCACTCCGGCGTTGGTGAGCGCGTTGAAAAGCGTGGACTTGCCCGCGTTGGTGTATCCGACCAGCGCGATGGTAGCGACCGGGACGGATTCGCGGCGCTGGCGCTGTTGCGCGCGGGTGCGACGCACGTTTTCGATTTGATCTTTCACGTGGCGGATGCGGCGGTGGATTTTGCGGCGGTCGGTTTCCAGTTGTGTTTCACCGGGACCGCGGGTGCCGATGCCGCCGCCGAGTTGGGACATCTCAATGCCGCGTCCCGCGAGGCGGGGAAGCATGTATTCGAGCTGCGCGAGTTCCACTTGCAGCTGGCCTTCACGGGTGCGGGCATGGCGGGCGAAGATGTCGAGAATGAGTTGCGTTCGATCAATGACGCGCACGTCCACGATTTTTTCAATATTGCGCTGCTGGGAGGCGGTGAGGTCATGATCGAACAGAAGAAGATTGGCCGAGACCGAAGCTGCGGCCCCGGCAATTTCTTCCAATTTACCTTTGCCGATGAGCGTGGCGGCGTCGGGTTTGTCTCGGTATTGCAGGAAGTCGCCGACGATCTGAGCCCCGGCGCTGTGCGCCAGGGTGCGAAGTTCTTCGAGCGATTCTTCGGCGCTGAACTTCGGCGCGGGCGTCGCTTTAGATGGAGTGCCGAGGGTTGCCGCGGCATGAGAAGCCTGGGCACCGGAGGTCAATGATTTTTTTTGGGCGCGCCGGCGGTATTCCACGCCAACCAGAAAAGCGCGTTCTTTTTCCGGCAAGTTTGTTTTCGAGGAAGTAGCGGCACAGTCAACTCCAGGCAAACCAACTCTGGTCCCACTAAGTCCGGGCGCACCAGCGCCATCCGCTGGCTGGGCCGGGCGGCGCGCCGCGGCAACAAGAGAGTTCCTGGATTGAGCACCACGCGAGCCGCGGATAGCTTATCCCTCAGTTCCCGACGGGTTCGTCGCGGTCGCGCGCTCGGGGGGCGCGGAATGGGCGGCCACGGAAACAGGCCTATCCGCGTGGCTGTGCGGAGTTCGCCCCATCGCGATAGTCGAGATGGCGTGCTTGAAGATGAGCTGCTCTTGATTGTTGGTCTCAAGCACCACGGAGTATTTATCGAAGGAGCGAATGCGTCCCGTGAGCTTTACTCCACTGAGCAGGTAAATGGTGATGCCAGTTTTTTCCTTGCGGGCTGTATTAAGGAAGGTGTCCTGAATGCTTTGTGCCGGCTTGATGTCCATCGTGCCGATCTCTCCTAATTTTTTATAAACAACACTGCTTCCCTCAAACGTTTGCAGTTTGGGAAATTAGGTACACGGGGCCCTGCTGTCCCGGCTTCCATAGGACAACCCTCCACAATACGGCGTTCTGGCCATGTTTTCAACTTGCGGCAAAGCGAGAGGCGACGAGTGCAGTTCTGGCGTGTCTGGATTGCGAAAGGAAGCTCTGTTCCGCAGGTGTATGCTTGAAAACTTGGGAGTATTAAAGGATGAGAGTGTGAGCCACAAGAGAGCGGTGTTCTTTTACTTCGCGCTGATGTGCGCGGCGGCAACACTGGCGGCGGCCCAACAAAAAAACCCACCTCACACGCCGGCAGCGAGCGCTCCCACCAAAGCCGACATTCTGCGTGGTGCATACGGACCTTACCGGGCGAATAACGATCTGCTTTCCTACCATCTCGATGTCCGCGTGGATCCGGAGAAAAAGGTCATCAGCGGCAAGAACACCATCCGCTTCCGCATGCTGAAAGATGGCACGCGCATCCAGCTTGACCTGCACTCCGCATTAAATGTGGACAAAATTCTGCTAGGCACCGCCGTGTTGAAATACGAACGAGAGGATGGCGCGGTGTTTGTGGATTTTCCCGAAACTCTGCGGGCGGGGCGCGTTTACTCCATCGACTTCTATTACTCGGGTCATCCAGTGACCGAAGGCAGGTTCGGCGGAATCACCTTTGAGAAAGACCCTGCTGGCCATCCGTGGATCAATACATCCTGCGAGGATGTGGGCGCGAGCGTGTGGTGGCCCAACAAAGAACAGTGGCGTGATGAAGTGGAGAACATGGAGATCAGCGTGGCGGTGCCCAATGGTCTGGTGGACGTCTCCAATGGAAAATTCATGGGTAAAACCGATCTGGGCGACGGATACACGCGCTGGGATTGGTTCGTGCACTACCCGATCAACAATTACGATGTTGTCGCTGAACATCGGGAATTATGTTCATTTTTCCGACCGCTTTGGCAATGTGCCGCTGGACTTCTACGTGCTTCCCGAAGATATGGAAAAAGCCGAAGAAGCAATTCGCACAGGTCAAAGGGCATGCTTGAGGCGTACAGCATTATTTTGGCGAGTATCCGTTTGTGAAGGACGGCTACAAGCTGATCGAAGCGCCGTACTCAGGGATGGAGCACCAGAGCGCGGTGACCTATGGCAATCACTTCGCTAATGGCTATCTGGATCGCGACTGGACGGGCGTGGGAATCAGCCCGAGATTTGATTTCATCATCATCCACGAAAGCGGGCATGAGTGGTTTGGCAACAGCATTACCGCGCAAGATCGGTCGGACATGTGGATCCATGAAGGATGGACCACATATCTTGAAAGCCTATACGTGGAATACCGGTGGGGACACGAAGATGCGCTTAAATATTTGAGTGGATACAAGCCGAAGATCAAAAACCAACGGCCCATAATCCCAGCGCGAGGCATCGCCGCTACACCGCCGGAAGACCAGTATTTTAAGGGCGCGCTCATGCTTAACACTCTGCGCAGCGTGTTGAATAACGACCGGAAGTGGTTCAAGGTGATTCATGATTTCTATCAGCACTTTAAATATCAGAACATCATGACGGAAGATGTGGTGGCGTATTTCAACCAGCAGACAGGGATGAATCTGACGCCGATATTCAATCAATATCTTCGCCACGCCGCGATTCCAACGTTGGAGTTGAAATTTGAGAACGCCGGCGTTGTCCGTTACCGATGGAAGGCGGATGAGCCGGGTTTCGCTATGCCCGTGAAAGTGGGTAGCCCAGAGCATTGGCAGATCATTCAACCCTCGAGCGAGTGGACCGTGATGAAGACGCCTTTGGGGAAAGATGACTTCGAAGTGGCGACGAATCTATATTACGTGAATGTTAGTAAGCAATAACGATGGCCGCGGTCTACGGGCCGCGGAGTAAACCATCGCGACGGCGGTTTCAAGCTTCGCGCACTCCAGTCATAGTCGGTCCAATGAAAGCTGCAGTTCTTAGGTCGCGGCAGAAGATTTCGAAGCGCCCGCTTCGCATGGAAGAGATTCCTCAGCCTGAGCCCGTGGCAGGGCAAGTGCTTCTTCGCGTGCGAGCGTGTGGCGTGTGCCGCACGGACTTGCATATTGTGGAAGGCGAACTTCCGCAGCGTTGTGAGGCACTGGTTCCCGGACACCAGATTGTTGGCGAAATTGTGCAGGGAGCAACTGCGGAGCTGCCAATCGGGACGCGAGTGGGAGTCTCGTGGATTGGCGGCGTGGATGGGAAATGCTGGTATTGCCAGCATGGCATGGAGAATTTATGCGACGAGCCGACGTTCAGCGGATATTCAGTGAATGGTGGATATGCCGAGTTCGCCGTGGCACGTACCGATTTTGTGTTTCCACTTCCGCCGGAACTGGATGATCTGCATGCCGCCCCGCTTTTGTGCGCGGGAATCATCGGCTTTCGCAGTCTTCGGGTTGCGGGAGT
>CAWHQK010000004.1:0-35607 GCA_963831435.1 uncultured Acidobacteriota bacterium | reverse complement strand
CGAGACCCGTCAGCGGCTGTCCGCCGCGTGACGGCGGTCGTGGGCTTGACCGGGACGAGCGGTGCGCGGGCGGTCGTCGTCGACGACGAGGGCGCGGTCGTGGCCGACGCGGACGCCGCCTATCCGCTCCTGACACCTCGGCCCGGCTGGGTCGAACGGCGGCCGGGGGACTGGTGGGGCGCGGCCCAGGATGTCTTGCGACGGGTCGCCGCGGCGTCGCCAAGTCCCGATCGCGGCGGTCGGGCTGACCGGCCAGATGCACGGCGCGGCGTTCCTTGACGGCAGCCGGCGGCGACATCCGTCCGGCGCTGACCTGGAACGACCAGCGGACCCCCGCCGAGGCCGATCCATCGCGGAGCGCGTCGGCCCGAGCCGCTGGTCGAAATCACCGGCAACGCCGCCCTGACCGGTTTTCAGGCGCCGAAGCTGCTCTGGCTGCGTGACCACGAGCCCGAGGCGTACCGGCGTATCGCCCACGTCCTGCTGCCCAAGGACCTGATCCGCTACCGGTTGACCGGGGAGCTCGCCACGGACCCCTCGGACGCGTCGGGCACGCTCCTGTTCGACCTGCGTCGGCGGGAGTGGTCGGCCGAGGTCATCGATGCCCTCGGGATCCCCACGGTGGTTGCCGCGGGTCGTCGACAGCCCGGCCGCGACCGGCGTACTCCGTCCGTCCGTCGCCGTGACTTGAGGTTGCCGCCGGCACCCCGGTGGTCGCCGGCGCCAGCGACAACGCCGCCGCGGCGATCGGCAGCGGGATCACCCGCCCCGGCCTGGTCGAGCACTCGGTTCCGGGACGAGCGGCGTCCTCTTCGTCCTTCTCCACGAGGCGGCCTTCGACCCGACCGGGCGCTGTCCGCACGCGTTCTGCCACGCAGCTCCCGGGTCGTTATTCACTTGTCGGGGTGTCATTGTCGGCGGGCGGTTCGCTGGACTGGTGGCGTGCCGTCACTGGTTTGCAGTTCGAGGAGCTCGTCGCCGAGGCGGAGGCAGTCTGCCGCGGAGCGGAGGGTCTCGTCTTCCTGCCGTATCTCACCGGCGAGCGGACACCTCCTATCTGGATCCTGAGGCCCGTGGCGCATTCGTCGGGCTGACCGTCCGCCACACGCGCGGCCACATGACCCGGGCGGTCATGGAAGGTGTCGTCCTGAGCCTCCGGTCGGCGGCCGCGGTGATGCGTGCGGCGGGCGTGTCGATCACTGAGGTCCGGGCGACCGGCGGCGGCGCGTCCGTCCCGCTGTGGCGCCGCCTGCAGGCTGACATCCTGGGCGTGCCCATCCACCGAGTCCTCGGCGGCCAGGGAGCGGCGTACGGCGCGGCGCTGATCGGACGTGTCGCGGTCGACGGCGGCGATCTCGAGGACCTGGCGGGCGGCGTCCGGCTCAGTGACGACGTCGACCGGCCCGAATTCGTCCCTTGCCGCCGGCTACGACGACCTGGCCGGATCTCGATCCGCTGTACGCGGCGACCGCGGACGCGTCGCACGCGCTCGGCCGCTTCGCCGAGGCGCCCCGAGTCTAGATCGCGAGCTTGGCCAGCAACCCGCCGTCGACGACGAAGGCCGAGCCGTTGACGAACGAGGCGTCGGGCCCGAGCAGGAAGCGGATCGCCAGGCGATCTCCGACGGGCGGCCGGTCCGGCCGAGGACCGGGGCGTCGAAGTCCACGGTCTCGTCGGTGACCTCGGTGCCCATCGCCAGCGCGTGCTTGCGGCTCATCGCCGTGTCGATGGCGCCGACGACGACGGAGTTGACCCGGATCCTGTCGCGGACCAGGTCGTGGGCCATCTGGCGCGAGAGCGCGGCGACGCCGCCCTTGGCCGCAGCGTAGGCCGCGAGGTCCGACGTCGTGGCAAGCGCATGGACCGAGGCGATGTTGACGATGGCCCCGCCACCGGCCGCGCGCAGGTGCGGGATGGCCGCCCTGGACACGCGGTAGACGCTGGTCAGGTTGGTCGCGATGACCCGCTCCCCAGTCGTCGTCCTCGGTGTCCTCGACCGAGGTGACCTGAAGCGCCGCGGCGTTGTTGACCACGATGTCGAGACGACCGAAGCGTTCGACCACCGAGGCGACCATCCGCTCGCAGTCGGCACGCTGGGCGACATCACCGGCCTCGAACCGAACCTCGAGCCCGGCCGCACGCAGGTTCGTCTCGAGCTTTTGACCGCGCTCCGCGTCGCGGGCGGTCGCCAGGACGGACGCGCCGTCACGGGCCAGGCGCTCGACGGTCGCGGCGCCGATCCCTGTGGATCCGCCGGTGACCAGGGCGACCTTGCCTTCGAGACCGCCGTCACTCTTGCTGGTCATGGCCGTACCGCCATCCGGCCGTCGACCGGATCGTGCCCGGCACGAAGGCCAGGACCGCCTCGAGGGTCTGGACCCGGACCCGGGTCTCCGCCTCGATGGAGTGCCAGGCGAAATGGGGAGTCAGCAGGATGTTGGGCGCGGACCGCAGTGGATGGTCGGCCGGTGGCGGTTCCGGATCGAACACGTCGACCGCGGCCCCACCCAGGTGGCCACTGGCCAGGGCGGCGGCGAGCGCCTCGGAGTCGACGAGCGGTCCGCGCGAGACGTTGACCAGGTACGACCCGGGCCGCATCCGGGCCAGGCGCTCGGCCGAGATCATGTGGCGTGTCTCGGGCATCAACGGCGCGTGCAGGGTCACGATGTCGGAGCGCTCCAGCAGCTCGTCGAGGTCGTCGACGCGGGTCACGCCGGCGGGGATTCGGTCGCGAACGGATCGTAGACCAGGCGCTCGACGCGGAACGGCTCCAGTCGCGCCAGCACCGCCCGGCCGATCCGGCCCGCCCCGACGACACCCACGGTCGTCACCGACAGCGCCGGCAGTCGGATCGCGGCACGCCCGGACCACTCCATCGCCCGCGCAACGCCCTCCTGGTCGCGCATCCGGCGCTGGAGCATGAGGATGTCGGTCAGGGTCTGGTCGGCGACCTCGTCGACGCAGTAATCGGGCGTGTGGAAGACGGCGACGCCACGCGCCCGCGCGGCTTCGAGGTCGATCGAGTCGAGCCCGATCCCCGCCCGGCCGATGTCCGGACGCCCGGTCCGAGCGCCTCGATGTGTGCTGCGGTCATCGGGTGTGTCGTGACCACGATCGCGTCTGCGCCGGCGGTCGCCGCGGCGACGTCGTCCGGCGCTCACGAGGCTCGCGCCACGGACCTCAGCACGGTCCCCGGCCAGCTCCCGTTCAGTGATTCCGGGACCCAGGTACGGCTCCGCGACCACGACGTCGGCCCGAGCGGCACTCGCGCCAGCGTCCACCCGGCCAGGCGCCGGCCCGCCGCGATGATCGCCGCCTCGTCGGGCGCGATCGTGTCGAGCATCGGCTGGCTGTGCGGCACCTCCGTGTGCCTGCGCCATCCGGAGCGCCGGAGCGTCGAGCCAGGAGAACACGAACTCCTGGATCTCGGCCGCGATCTCCGACGCGATCGAGCCGAACACCGGCGAATCGGTGCACGACCATCGCCCGGCCGGTCTTGCGGATCGACCGTCTCGATCGTCGCGAGGTCGAGAGGCATCAGTGTGCCGCAGGTCGATGATCTCGGCTTCGATGCCGTCGGCGGCGAGGCCTCCGCGGCCTTGAGCGCGACGTGGACCATGTAGCCGTACGCGACGATCGTGATCGTCGTCCCGGCGCCGGACCGATTGGCCCGCCCGAATGCGAGGAATCAGCTCGCCGCCGGTCCCGGTCCGCGGAACCCGGTCAGCTTCTTGTGCATGAGGAAGACGACCGGGTCCTGGCCGCGCAACGCGGTCTTGATGAGACCCTCGAGTCGGCCGGGAACGCCGGCGCGGCGACGAGCAGGCCGGGTGTCTGGGCGAACCACATGTCCAGGCTGTTGTTGTGCTGCTCGGCGCCGCCCGCGATCCCGGCCGTGGCCCGCACGACCAGCAGGATCTGGGCGCCGACTTGAAACAGCGCATATCCCAACACCCACGCGCTGAAAACCCAACCCAGCCGAATGTGGTCCAGATGAAATTCCCGCTCAATGGACGGGCCGGCAATGGAAATATTGACCCGATCCAGATAGGAAACTGCGCTGATCACCAACATCCAGGCAATCAACATCCATCGGACAGGGACCCGACAAATATTCATGGCGGATGGCGAGTCATTGTAAACCTCGACCCACCGTGCCCGAAGAATTTTTAATGGAAACCATTCCGGTGGGAATTCCGCACGCAGTCTGGACGCCCTCTCCGGTGCGAACATAAAATTGTGATGTGGCGGACCGGGAAAGAAATTCTTAACGTAATATGGCAGTGAGAGGGAGAGCTGATCAACCTATGAAGACCCGTTCGATGTCCGATCCAATACGATACCCTGCGATGACGACGGCGCAGCTTCGGGAGACGTTCCTGCTTGATGCTCTCTATGTGCCGGGCGAACTTCGGTTGGCACATATCGACTTGGACCGCGCAGTCGTGGGAATGGTCGCGCCGGTGCAAAGTCCTCTTGCGCTCGCCGCCGATGAGATTTTGCGCGCAAAGTTTTTTACCGAACGACGCGAGCTTGGGGCTCTAAACATCGGGGGTAAAGGCGTGATTCATGTCGGCAAAGAACAGTTTTCGCTCGACAATCTTGATTGCCTCTACATTGGGCGGGGCGAAAACGAGATTTCCTTCGAATCAACCGATCCGGCCACGCCAGCCATTTTTTATCTGCTCAGTTATCCCGCTCATTCTACTTACCAACAGAAGCTGGTCCGCAAAGATCAAGCCAATCCGGTCGAATTGGGCAGCGCTAAGGAGTGCAACCATCGCACGGTTTGCAAGTATATTTATCAGGATGGTGCGCAAAGTTGCCAGCTGGTCATGGGAGTGACGCACCTTCGTCCAGGAAGCGTCTGGAACACCATGCCCGCGCACACGCACATGCGCCGCTCGGAGATCTATATGTATTTCAATCTAGCCGAAGAGGCCCGCATTTTTCATATGATGGGGCCAGCGGAAGAGACGCGGCACATTGTGTTGAAGAACCGCGACGTAGTTCTTTCCCCGGTGTGGTCAATCCATTCAGGCGTGGGCACGCAGGCGTATAGCTTTTGCTGGGGCATGGGTGGAGAGAATAAAGACTACGGGGATATGGACCCGTACCGCTGGCAAACATTCGGTAAAATTTCCGAACAAATTCAGGAGGCGACATGAAACTGATTTCACTGGTGATGATGGCCGCGGTGGCCGTGCCGTGTTATGCGTTACAAGGCAAAAAGGCTGAAGTTTTTTCCAACAAAGATGTTGCCTCTCAACTGTCGTCGCTCGCGCAAAAGGCGAAACCCTCCGGCAGCAGTGGCGCCACTCTCGGCGACTACAAATCGCACGCCATCAAGCTCTCGGTCCGCACTGGCAGTGGAGGCGCGGAGATTCACGCTCACTACGATGACATCTTTGTCGTCACTGAAGGACAGGCAACCCTGATCACCGGCGGAACGGTTCTGGATGGCAAAACCAACGCGGATGGTGAAACGGCGGGAAGCAAAATCCAGAACGGAACTTCGCAGACTATTGCAAAAGGGGACGTCGTTCATATTCCCGCGGGCACTCCCCACCAACTACTGCTGGATGGAAATACATTTAGTGCCATAGTAATCAAGGTAAAGGAAGAGTAAGAGCAGGTTCCGGCCTGGCGTCTCCACTCTTCCTTGGATGCAAATCGCTATTGCCACCCGCGCGCGGAGGTGAACCGGGTTTGAGTTCTGAATCCTCCGAACGCGTTTCGTCCGGCGTCACCGCCTTGAACTGCGGAGCGGTCACCTGGTCACACATCAAAATCTTTTCCCGTGTAGTGGAATTGAATGTGTCCGCAGATCAAACAAAGCACGCAACGCGTTTTCCCGCAACCGTCCCTGATTGGTATTGAGCTTTTCAAAGTCACTGACCTTCGCAAGTCACATTGTTGTTCCAGTCCACGAAGGCGCCGTTGGGGTTGTCTCGCCAGGCCCAGACGTGCAGTTCGAAGAATGAAGGGATGGCAAAGCGGTTTGGAGCATCCACAAACTGAAAGTCCTGGCCTTCGAGTTGCGGCGGGTTATTGTCATGGGCGGTTAGCCATGTGGTTGCATCCACGATGTACTCCACGCCCACCAGCCTCCGCTTGTTTCCCACCGGCTCGTAGATCAATGCCTCGGGGTATTTGGCATTGATCTCCCCGTCCCCAATTAGCGAGCCATTGAGGTAGTGGATGCCCATTGCCCCATGGTCCGGACCGCTGACGCAACCGAAAGCCGGCGCATAACCTGCTCCGGCAGCATTGTTAACGTTGATGAACTGCGTTGTGTTCGCCCGAACTATCTGCACGAGTCTGGCCGGTGCGGCGTGTTCGTGACCGGAGTCGTTCGCGACTGCAAGAATTGGCGCGATCAGCACCAGCGTGCTCAGCAGCGTTAAACGCAGGACGCCGGCAGTTGATTTGAGAATAAGAGTTGCGCATCGTATCGTCATTGTCGTATCTCCTTGTAGTTGTTTTTACAGACTTCGTTGTTTTCAATCGTTCATGGTTCATTGTTTGTCGTTCAAAAAGCTTTGGGTTTTACAGGTTCTTACAGACGTTCCGCGGTCACCGACACAGGCACTCCGTTGGTCAGAGAATCGAAAACTGGTGAGTATTGAGGGCCCAGCGTTGCGATTTCCTGAAATTTTTCCTCAGTCACATTTGCTTTGATTTTGAAATTCACCCGGATGCCCTGGAAGCCTTTGCGGACGTTCTTGTCGAGTTCCAGAAATCCGTGCAGATCGAGGTTGCCTTCGAGCGACGATTCCACTTCCTCGATTTCAATACCCCGCGCCGTCGCGTGATAGACCATAGATGTGGTCAAGCACGAAGCCAGAGCGTGGAGCAGATGTTCGACTGGATTGGCCGCCGTATCCTTTCCCAACAGGATTGCCGGTTCATCCGCCTCCAGCACAAACGGCTTGGGATGCGAAAGTTCCTGCGTGGCTCCGTAGAACTTGTCAACTGTGGAGTTGTTTCGGGCGGCTCCCTGCCACTGGTTACGAACCCGGAATTTGAATTTCGCGATGGCTGGCGTTGATTTGATGTGGTCGATCGTCGTGAAAAGGTCGTCTACCATGACGCCGTTCACGATTGTTGGAACTTTCTGTGCAGTTGCCATATGTGTTTCCTACCCTTCTTTTGCTTTTGATGGATTTGCTTTCGATGGATTGAAGATAGTGGCAGATTTCGCTTGCAACAAGATGGCATATTTGCCATCCTAGATAGGCATTTACGCCACGTCTCCAATTTCGTGAGAGCTCAAGGTGGGGCGTAACCAGGTGATGCGATGAAAGAGATCACAGTTCTTCTTCTCGACCAGATGTTTTCTTCAACGGCCATCGGCCCCATGGAAGTGTTTCGCCATGCCGGCACGCTGTGGAACATACTTACTGGAGCGCAGCAGGACGCGCGATTTCACGTGACCACGGCCTCGGCCAATGGGCACGCGGTGCACTGCGATGGGGGAATCAAGATCCAACCCAATGTCGCGCTTAAAGATGTCGGCAAAACCGACCTGATTTTTGTCCCAACTACCGGGTTGAGTGTTGACGATGCGGTAGAACGCAATGCCGCGATCGTGCCGTGGTTACAGCGCCGGAGCACGCGCGGAGTGGCGATCGCCAGCGTTTGCTCGGGCGTGGGACTGGTGGCGGCGGCTGGATTGCTGGACGGCAAACGGGCTACCACGCACTGGGGACTGGCAGAGCGCTTCCGCGAGAAATATCCGCGGGTGAAGTGGATGCCAGAACTGATGGTGACAGAGGACCATGGTTTTTATTGCGGCGGCGGGGTAAACGCTTCGCTCGACCTGAGCATTTATCTGGTAGAGAGATTTTGCGGACACGATGTTGCCATGCAAACCGCCAAGGCGCTGCTCATTGAGACGCCTCGCGCCTGGCAATCGGGATTCGCCATCGTTCCTTTAAAGACCGATCACACCGACGACTCGATTTCCAGCGCGCAGGAATGGATGCACAAGAATTTCGCCACGACTTTTCCTCTTGAAGATCCCGCAAGACGGGTGGGCATGAGTGTGCGCAATTTCGTTCGCCGTTTCAAAGGGGCTACTGGTGACAGTCCTTTAATCTACTTGCAGAAATTGCGGATCGCCGCCGCCAAGCGCATGTTAGAAAGCAATCATCGCTCCATGCAGGAAATATGCGACGCGGTGGGCTATCAGGATGTCGCGTTCTTTCGCGGCCTGTTCCAACGACACACAGGAGTCTCGCCGAGCGCGTACCGCGAAAGATTTGGAATCGCTTCACAGGCGCGGATTAATTAATCACAAATTCAGGAGGGTTCATGGATATCCGATCAATCCAAAAACCGTTGAAGGAACAATACCGCCGCGAGCCCGGCAGTTCGCGAATCACGCTGACCGCGAAAGGCGGCCAGGCGGACTCGCCGCTTTCCTGTTCCGTGGATATTGGCCGCGCTGTGTATGCGGCTGAAGCGCACAAAGGCGTGGGCGGCAGCGGCGCGGCTGCTTGCTCGGGCGATCTTCTGCTAGGAGCCCTTGCCGCATGCGCGCAGTTGACGTGCCAACTGGTCGCGACGGCGATGAATATTCCTGCGCGGCGCATTGAAGTAATCGTGGACGGCGATATGGATTTATCAGGAACGCTGGGAATTTCAAAAGAAGTGCCCATTGGTTTTGAAGGCATCCGCGTGAAGTTCAACATAGACGCGCCGCAGGCAACCGCCGAGCAATTAAAAGCTCTACAGGAAAAGACGGAACAGTATTGTGTGGTGCTGCAAACTTTGTTGAAGCCGCCGAAGATAAATAGTGAATGGAATAGTTGTAGTTAATTTCATTTAGAGGAATATCTAATGTGTTCCGGCGGAAATTTGTGGCGCGGCAAAAACTAGATGTTTTTGGAAGAACGGTAATAAATCGTTATAAATGCGTCCGTCATTACCCCAATTTGCCTCTTCCCAGTTCCCGTTGTACTCTTCCGCTTCATGGACAACACCAAACTCATTCAACTTATGAGTGAATGCCTGGTTGGAATAAATATGGTCCGGATTTTGATCGCTGCGCGCCCAATCAAACTTAAATCCGCGCAATGATTTCAGGTTGTCGGCATATTCTGGAACCAATTCCTGCAATGAGAATGTGCTTAACAGCTTTTCCGTGAGTTCGGAATTGACGATTAGATTGTTCCCTTCCTTATGGGCGGGCAAATCAATATAAAGGGGCGGTTTGTCAGGATTGGGTAAATGAGCCTGGAAGATTGCCGTAAAAATCATCAAGAAATTATCCCCTTTTAGATCGTCCATGGATTTGGCGTGGGCCAGAAGGTCCCAATTCATACGGGAATACATGGTTTGTACACCCGTGCCGGTTCCCACGGGATGCAAGGCGTATACCGAGCCGAAAACGTCCGGATGCTTCATCGCGAAACGTATCGCACCATGGCCTCCCATGAAGTCTCCAGCGATGCCGCGCGAATCCCTGTTGGGCAGCGTTTTGAAATCGGCATCAATGTAAGGCACCAGTTCCTGGATCATGAAATCTTCCCAATTACCTGTTACGGGCGAGTTGACGTACCAGGAACATCCAAGGGGCGTGTTCATATCCACCGACACCAGAATGAATTTGTTGATGACGCCGTCCGCAATGGCGTGATCGAAGAGGCTTTGCGCACCTCTTTGATCGAAGTCGGCGCGATAGCTTCCGAATGGATTGGGAAGAAAGTAAATTACCGGATAGCGTTGCGACGATTCGTTATAACCGGCGGGCAGATAGACAACCATCTTGCGCAGCGGGTTGGTGCCGATTTTAGAATGGGCAAGGCTTTCCGAATGCAGTTCGCGGCTCACAACCTGACTTTCTGCTGTGGCAGCGAACAGAGGCGCAATGTTTAGTGAAGCAATAAATACGGAGGCCAGAATCAGAGCTGTACTCGTTCTCGATGAGATCATCGCGATGAATTCTCCTGTGACTCGATCCATTCGTTTGCCGGCCTATTCCTGATCGCAACAACAACCATGTACCAGGCAGGCCAACCCACCGCACAATTTAGAATCCAGGCTGACGGATGGCGCCAATTTTCTGCCGCAGCGCGGCTCCATCCCGGCAGCGCCAATAGAGTGATGGCGACGGCCAAAGAAAGCGCGGCATTTATGTTCATTCGCACCATTCGCAAACCGCGCCTGATGCCCAATGCTGTGGGCGCCAAAAAGAGAAGCAAACAAAACTTCGACATGGACGGGACGTGAAATTCTTGCAGACAGAACAAACATGGAAAGCAATAGAGAAACGCGCTGATCCAAAGCGTCCGTCGCGAGATCGAAGCCACGACAAAACCCCCAGTCCATGACCAGCCCAACAACAGGAGGAAACTGAAAATCAGCTGAAAGAGACTGGCATCGTTGAGAATGCCGGATTGCAAACGGTGCGTTAGCTGCAGATAAACTTCGCTCACTAAAAACGAAAGTCCCATTAAGGAAAAGCTGCTGGGAACAACCAAGCCGAATCCGGCAACCCAAGGCCGCCAACTCTTCCAAAGCTGTGACTGGCGGCGAATCACCAAACCGAGAACATCAACAAGACTGCGCCATGCGCCTTCGCCGCATTCCACTAAGTCGCCGCAGACTGCCTCGCGCTCGTTACTCTCTAGAAGATTCGATACTGTTGCTACCGCTCTCCATGCGAGGCCCGTCATGATAGATTCTCCTTCCGGTTGACCGCCCACGAGGCGCCGCGACTTACTCGCGTCACCGCATTGTAGAAATCTTGCGCAGCATGCACGCCTTTCGCGGTCACACAAACCATGCGCTTGGCCCGACCGCCGCGCTCCGCAGTTGCCGGCCCAGTCCATGTTTTCAGAAACCCTTTGGTCTCCAGACGGTCAATCGTTGTATACAACGCGCCAATCGAGCACCTGCGTCCTGTGGTTCTAGCAATCTCCTGCCGGATCGCTGCTCCGTATGCTTCCTCGCCGAGTGCAGCGGCGGCAGTAATGAGTAGATATTCGAATTCACCAAGCATGATTTAGATCACATTGTGATAGTAATCAAGAGTTTTGTCAAGCAGTCACTCAGACGTGCGATGAAGAGATCAGAGTTCCAGGAAATAGCAGCGCATAAAACAAATTGCCCCACTCGCGCAGCGGGGCGAGTGGGGCAGGCCTTGGAGTTAGAAGTGATCTTACTAAGCGAACTTAGAAGATCAGCTTCGCTCCGAGTTGGAATTCACGAGGATCGAACGCTGACGTCACCTGACCAAAGTTGCTGGATCCAACGTTGGTACTGATACCGCCATTGTTGTAATCACCCTTGAATTGAGTGTGGTTCCAGGTATTGAAGCTCTCGGCGCGGAACTCGAAACGGCTTCCACGCGCTTCGCTAATTACGAAGCTCTTGAAGAGCGAGAGATTCCAGTCATCACGGCCAGGACCGCGAACCAAATCGTGTCCCAGATCTCCGTAAGTGCCCGGCGCCGGAGCCGCGAAAGCCGCCGGGTTGAACCATTCAGTAACCGTCTTGGGATAGGTGATTTTTCCGACCAGATCCGGACGATTGCCCGAGTTGGGGATCACACTGGAAACGTTGTTGCCGCTGACTCCCATGTTCAGTGGCGCGCCCGACTCCATGGTGATGATCCCCGACAGCGACCATCCGCCGGCAACGGTCTTAAGCAGATGATTGTCTGTGTTCCTTAGCAGTGGTATCTGGTAAACGAAGTTGGTGAATACGACATTGGTACGGTCGAAAACCGATGGGCCTTCGTCGTATCTCCACCCTACGTATGGATTGGTATTGTTGTTCAGGTCAGCGCCGCTGCCATTGCTGGTTGTGGCGTCCGTTGCCTTCGCGTAGGTGTAGCCGAATTGAAGCTGCAAGTCTCTTGCGACATCCCCGTGCAGGTCAACCTGCAAAGAGTTGTAGCTGCCATTGGCTTCGTTCTGGGCCAGGCGGATTCCGCCGAAGCCGAGATAGGTATAGTCCCGGGCGATGCCAGCGCCGCCAGAGGCGACCAATGATGGGAGAAGGCTTGCCGCTGGAAGATTAATTTCTTGGTAGTCGTTCTGGTGGCGATTCTGACTGCCAACATAGGACAACGAGAAAACTGTACGTGAACTCAACGCCTGTTGAATGCCGAGGCTGTACTGGTAGCTCACAGGATTTTTGTAATCGTTAGCGTTGATGCCGGAAACGCTCAGAGGAAGAACCGGCAATGCCGCAGCTGTGATCGTAGCGCCTGTTCCGACATTGAGTCCGGGATTTGAAAGCGATACGTTGTGAAGCGATGGATTCAAATCTCCGGGGGGATTCACAGCTCCGTTGTACATATCATTCCCTTGAATGCGCTCGTACATGGTGCCGAATCCGCCGCGAAGAATCGTTTTGCCCTGACCGGTAAGGTCATACGCGAAACCGATACGCGGACCAACGTTACCCCACTGAGTAGGCACCAGACCGTTTGCAATCCCATTCTGACCACCTATGCCAATACCGTTGGTATAGAACTGCACGCCGGCCAGAATCGGATTCGGGCTGGTGCTCAATCCCGGGCTGGCGGCCGCGCAACCGATGTTCGTGGTAGCAGTCTGTGGTCCTGAACAAATGTTGCCGCTGGTGTCGAAGGTCGGCGCATTCGCTGGGTTATACAGATTGGGGTAGAAGTTCGAGGATTGTTGGTTCGCTTCATAGGTATGCGGAGCGATGTCCCAACGCAAGCCAAGATTCAAGGTCAAACGGTGCGTTGCGCGCCAGTTGTCCTGAATGTAAGCCGCGTAAGAGTTGTTGTTCCACTGTCCGTTGATCTTCACGGCGTCTTCGTTGTAAGTCTGAGCATAACCAAGCAGGAAATCTGCGAAGTCATTGCCGGTAAAGTTACCGTTAAAGAAGAAATTACCTTGTGTGTTTGCGAACGCATTTTGGGTTTTCTTGTAGATGGCCCAACTGGCGCCAAATTTAAGCTGATGCGCGCCCTTGGTCCAGGAAATGTCGTCGCGAAGCTGATAGTCGTCGGCTTTATTGTTCCATGGGGTCCAGTTGGATGTGTAAGTCGCTCCCGTACTTCCTTGCAGAGAAATGGAAGGAATACGAGTATCGAGGTTCGGACCGGTGAAGAGCCGGTTGAAGGTGAAACTCGAAGGCGCAGTAAACAAACCTTGAGGAACAATGTGAATGCGATTGCCGTTGTAGTTGAAAGCCGTTTCATTAAGCAGCGTTGGGCTGATCACATAGGTGGCATGCACAACGGCGCTATAGGAAGGATTGCCGAAGATGTCGCTAACTGTCGGGACGTTGTCGCCGCTCCACTGTGTTGTCCCATACGTTTGCGAGGTTTGTTCGGAAATCCAGTGTCCGAACACTGAGAATTTATCGTTGAAGGTGTGGTCCACGCGGGCAATTTCTTCACGGACCGTCGTCGGAGAATTGTTGCCGCCCTGGAATTGGCTGCCACTGGTAGGAGCGGGGAAGATGCCTGCAGCCAACAGAGTTTGTGCATTCGGATCCAGCAAGCTTGTTGGAATGGTGTTGTTCGGGAAAGGAGCTCCGGGCGTAAGACCAGCTCCAGTGAATCGTGCCTGATTGGGCAGGCGAAAGCTGCGCGGCAGTTGGCACATTGATGGTGGTAGCTCCGAAATTGCCGCCGTAAGTGCTGGTCAACGGGACCGTCTGGTTCAACAAACCACCCTGAATCAAGCTGCGCCATTCCATGTTGTAAAAGAAAAACGTCTTCGGGTTGTCGCTGTGGTGGAACTCCACGGGACCGCCTACATTGAAGCCGTAAGTATTGAAACGCAGTTCAGAGACTTTCTGAGGAGCAGGATTGAAGTAGTTGCGGGCATCGAGCGCATCGTTGCGCAAGAATTCCCAAGCGGAAGCGTGGAATTGCTTGGCTGCCGGACTTAATCACTTGCGTGATGGTAGCGGCGGAAGAAAGTCCATACTCAGCGCTGTAGTTGGAAGTCATGTTGCGGAATTCGGCAATCGCGTCGATGGAAGGCATGACGCTGCCGCTGCTGCCGCCACGGTCAAGGTTCTCGCCGCCGTCAATTAGTTGCAGGTTATGACCAGCGCGCTGGCCGTTGATGCTGACGTTGGCAGTCGCCGCTAACCGCGGTCGGAGCCATGAAGTCGCCCTGCACACTTGAGGCCCCTGGCGTCAACGCGAAGAGGCTGTAGACGCTGCGGCCATTCGTGGCCAACTGCGTGACTTGCTGCCCGGTGATGACACTGCTGACTTCGCCGGAATCCGCCTGCACGGCAATCGGGTTCGCCTCGACCGTCACTTTTTCGGAGACCTCGCCGACTTTCATTGCAAAGTCGAGACGGTCGCGGTCGCCAACGTTGAGGACCACGCCATCTTTCACGGCGGTACTAAAGCCTGAGGCTTCCGCCTTGATCGTGTAATGGCCGATAGCCAGATCGGGCACCACGTATTGTCCTGAGTCGTTGGTCGTAAAGGTGGAAACCCGACCCGTGTCCGTGCTGGTAATTGTGATGGTGACGTTGGGAAGGACCGAACCCGATGGATCGGTGACCGTGCCCACGATGGTCGCCTCCTGGGCGAATGCTAGCGAAGAAGCCATTAATAGGACCGCCCCCAACATCGCCCAATAACCGATGCGGCGCCCTTTGGCTACGAAAAGGTCTGCACACTCATATAACAACTTCATTTTTACTACCCTCCGGAATAGTTTCCTGCCCATGATTTGGCTGCGCGAAGGAAACCTTGCAGAGATAATTTCGCTTGAGAAGTGGTATTACACAATATCCAGTTGACGCGGTTCAAATATGACCATTATGATTTTTAGAAATGAGAAGAGTACCTACTGGAATCATGCCGATTGTGGGAATTGACCGGAAAGCGCCCCAAGCCCTCCATCAACAGATCTACGACGCCTATCGGGTTGCGATTCTGAATCACAGCTTGCGGGCGGGGCAGCGAATACCTTCCACCCGTACCCTTGCCTCTGATCTTGGCATCTCGCGGATTCCAGTTTTGAACGCCTATTCGCAACTTCTAGCCGAAGGTTATTTTGAAAGCCGCATTGGAGCGGGAACTCGCGTTTCTAGCTCCCTGCCGGACCAGATTGCGCGCGCGGATTCCTCTCTACGCAAGTCGACGAAGACCCGCTCCGGCCCGCGGCCAATCTCGCGACGCTCTACACTTCTCCCGCCCTTAAAGACCGCACCATGGATGCGCGGTTGGGGGGCGTTCGGCGTGAGCCAGGTGGCTTACGAACACTTTCCATTTCAAATCTGGGCGAGCATCGTGAACCGGCATGCTCGGAGTATGGGGCCAAAGTCGCTCGACTATGGCGACCCGATGGGATCCAAAGATTTGCGAGAAACCATTGCGACATATTTAAGAACGGCGCGAGGGGTACGCTGCGACGCGCAACAGATCATGATTGTGAGCGGTTCGCAGCAAGCATTGGAAGTGACCGCGCGCGTCCTGTTTGATCCGGACAGCCGCGTATGGGTGGAAGATCCCGGCTACCGTTTCGCTCGAGACGTGTTTCTCATGAATGGTTGCAAGCTCGTACCTGTTCCCGTGGACTACGAAGGGCTCAATGTTGCCTGGGGCATCAAGCGATACCGCAAAGCTCGGGCTGCATTTGTTTCGCCCTCGCATCAATACCCGCTGGGGGCGACGATGAGCGCTTCGCGGCGGATCCAGTTGCTGGACTGGGCGCAAAGCTCAGGTGCGTGGATCATAGAAGATGATTACGACAGTGAATACCGGTATGAGAGTATGCCGATTCCTTCATTGCAAGGCCTCGACAACAATGCTCGCGTCATTTACATCGGGACGTTCAGCAAGGTTCTATTTCCGTCTTTGCGACTTGGTTATATTGTGATTCCCTCCGATCTGGTGGACCGCTTTATGGCGGTCCGCATCCCCATGGATATTGGGCCACCCGATTTCCACCAACGAGTCCTCGCGGACTTCATTAAGGAAGGACATTTTTCACGCCATATCCGGAGAATGCGGCTGCTTTACAATGAGCGGCGCAGCACTTTAATCGAGTGCCTTCGCGAAGAACTTGGTTTCGCGGTGGATATCGTGGGCGGGCAAGCCGGTATGCATCTTTCCGTGACTGTTTCGAAAACAACCAATGACCGCAAGATCGCCGCCCGCGCCGTTGAAGAAGGCCTGTGGCTGTTGCCGCTCTCTACATCCTATTTAGGAGAGGCTTCCCGCCAGGGGTTTATCCTGGGATTCGGAAGCACATCGGTTAAAGAAATGCCACAGAAGGTCCGCAAATTTCGGGACCTATTGAATTCAGCATAGGCCCGGGCCAGCCGTTACGGGCGCGTCATTCAGAAATGGCGACCGGACGCGATGCCATCAGTTGGGCAAAGCGCGGGTCTTTACGCAGAGCGGTAAATTCGACGTCTTTATAGACTTCGTCCACGTTTTTGTATCCCTCTTCCATTGCTCGCCGCAGGCATTCCAGTGAACGGTCGGTGAATCCATCCTTTGCGTAGAGCTTTGCCAAAAGATAGGCGAAGTGGGCCTGGTCTTCGGGAGATGAAATCTGCCCCTCGACGCCAACGTGAGAGGCACGGCTGAAGACATTCGGGTCAAGGCTTACGGCGCGGGCATAGGCTTTGGTCGCCTTGTCCCACTTTTTTCTGGAGAAGTACGCCGTACCCATGTTGCTGAAGTAAGAAGCGTCATCGGGGCCGTAGCGGATGGCTTTTTCGTAGTCCTTGGTGGCCTTGCTGTACCGCCGCTGCACGTATTCAACAACGCCAAGGTTATTGTAGGCCTCAGCATAGTGTGGGTTCAATTTCACTGCATGATCGAAATTCTTTCGCGCCTCCACCAGGCGCGCCGACATCAGGTCAGTGATGCCGAGTTTATTGTAAAGCTCAGCGCTACCGGCATTCTTGCGTAGGGCCGCCTCGTAATAGTCGTGGGCATCGAAGTAGGTTTTCGCGGCACGCGATTCGTCGCCGCTCTTTTTCAAGGTCTGTAGCCGAGGCGCCGGCCACGATTGATTCGCCATCACGAATGGAAAGCGGCCGCACTTGTACCTTCTCAGAGGCGACGACCTGGGAATAAATTGGAATGATATTTAGTGCGACGATAGCCACAACCGCAATGACAGGGTGTCGAGTCATACAAACTTCCTCAATAATCGAACCATGCCTGGATTTCATGCCTGGATTTCATGCCTGGATTTCATGCCTGGATTTCATGCCTGGATTTCATGCCCGGATTTCATGCCAAGATTTCATACGAAGACAGAAGACTTTATGTAAGCAATTATCCGCCTCATAACAAAACAAACCAAACAATGACGCGTTAGGTGGTTTTGGACAATATCCACATGGCCCGCTTTCGATATGACCACTTATGGTTTTCAGAACGGCGGCCTCGGACAAATACTGGTATTTGCTGCGATAATCCGGATTAGGCCGCCAGGCCGCAGCTTTGCGGCACTCCTCATGGGTTTCCCGCATGTTAAACTTTGAACAGCTTCTCGCCTTGGAGCTTCCATGAAATTCGGCGTCATCATCTTTCCCGGATCAAATTGCGATCACGATGCGTATTGGACCATTCAGAACGTCGCCAAACAGCCGGTCACATTCTTGTGGCACGATTCGGCGGACCTTCAGAATTGCGACGTAATCATTGTGCCCGGAGGGTTTTCGTACGGAGACTACCTGCGGACCGGTGCGATTGCGAAATTTTCTCCGGTGATGGAGTCGGTGCGGAAGTTCGCTTCTG
This sequence comes from uncultured Acidobacteriota bacterium, assembly GCA_963831435.1. Lineage (GTDB taxonomy): Bacteria > Acidobacteriota > Terriglobia > Terriglobales > Acidobacteriaceae > JAICKN01. The sequence goes on along the minus strand of CAWHQK010000004.1, from coordinate 17,888 downwards.
GCGGCGGATTGGTCATGGGCATTTGCAACGGATTTCAGATCCTGTGCGAGTCAGGATTGCTGCCGGGCGCGCTGATGCGCAATGTGGGATTGAAGTACGTTTGCAAGCCGGTACAGGTGCGCGTGGAAAATGCTGACACGCCGTTCACCGCGGCATGCAAACAGGGAGAAGTCCTCACGATTCCCATCGGCCACATGGAAGGAAATTACTTCTGCGATGAGAACACGCTGGAGGAATTGAAGAAGCAGAACCGCATCGTGTTTCGCTACTCAAGGCGGGACGGACAAATCACGGCGGAAGCGAATCCCAATGGTTCGCTCGACAACGTCGCCGGCATTTGCAGCGAAGGCCGCAACGTGTTGGGGATGATGCCGCATCCGGAGCGCGCCAGCGAGCCGGCGCTTGGCGGCACTGAAGGCTTTAAGATTTTCGAGTCTCTGCTGACGGCAATGGCGGTGAAGTAGGGTTCCTAGCCATTTCCCGCAAAGTGTTTCGTTATTCCATCCGCAACGCGGCCATGGGATCAATCCTGATTGCCTTTCGCGCTGGGATGTAGCTTGCAGCTCCCGCGATCAGAATGAACAAGATTGAAATAGCTGCGAACGTGAACGGGTCGGTTGCCTGCACCTGGAAAAGGAAACTTTTCAACACCCGCGTCGCTCCAAAAGAAACAGCGATACCAAGCACTACGCCGACTAGAGAAAACCCGAGTCCCTGTCCAATTACCAGTGAAATAATGTTCCGGCGTTGCGCGCCGAGGGCGCAACGAATGCCGATCTCTTTTGTTCTACGCACAACGGAATAAGAAATCACGCCACAGAGGCCGAGGATAGCCAGCAAAGTCGCGGCGGCTGCGAACGCTCCGAGCAACTGCATCAGCAGGCGAAGCTGGCCCTGCGTGGCTTCCACAATATCTTCCATGGTCTTGACGTCTGTAATTGGAAGGCCGCTATCCATCGCGTGGATCTGGCCGCGGATTGCATTCGCCAGCGCCAGAGGGTCCCCATCCGTGCGCACGACAAATGCCGCTGCGACATTGGGCAGCTGCGCGGCAGGAAGGTACAGACCCGGCATCAACGCCTGATCTTTTCCTTCTTCACGGACATCTGCCGATATGCCAACAATCTCTTTTACCTGATGATGCGCGCCCATCTCGATGCTCTGGCCAATCGGATCGGGGCCGTTGGGATATTGCGGCCAGAAGTAGCGCGCGAGAGTTTCGTTGATGATCGCAACGGAAGCTGAATTGGCATTGTCATGTGCGTTGAATTGTCTTCCCCGCTTCAATGGAATTCCCATGGTGCGAAAATATTCTGGAGAGGTAATTTGCAGGATTGCGATGGGGCGTTGGTTGAGTTTTACTGATGGCCCCGTTGCCGGTTGCACGGGAACGCCCATCCAGCCGGTCATGGGAAGCGTAGAGCCCACGGCCGCAGAACGGACTCCCGGCAATGACTCGATGCTTTGAATTAATTGATCGAAGAACGCTGTGTATTTGGCGCCCGTACCGTAACGCGCTGACGGCAATGAAATGCGCATGGTGAGAAGATGTGCCGGCTCAAAACCGGGATCGACGCGATACAAATGAGCAAGACTTTCAATCAGCAACATTGCTCCGATAAGCAGCACGACGGAGAGAGCTACCTGCCCTATAACCAAAATGCCGCGCGGGGCAAACCAGGCGGGCCGTTTCTCCGCTTTTGAACGGATCGCGCCGGTGATTTCTCCGCTTCCTTTCAATACACCAGAAAGATTCGGACGAGACGCAATAAGAGATGGAACCAAACCGAAAAGCACGCCGGTCACGACCGTGAGCAAGATGGCAAATCCGAGGACCACGCCGTCCATGTGAATTTCGCCGGCACGCGGGAGATCAACGAACGTCATACTGCGAATTGCGATTAGGCCAAGCACTGCCAACGTCATACCCAACACCCCGCCAACCGATGCCAGCAGTAAACTCTCTGCGAGCAATTGCTTGATCAAGCGGCTGCGCCCCGCGCCAATCGCGGCTCGCACGGCAAATTCATGAGAGCGAGAGGCCGCTCGGGCCAGCAGCAGGCTTCCAATGTTGGCACAGACAATCAATAGCACGAGGCTGACTGCTCCCATCAGCAACCAAAGTTTCGGGCGAACGTCGGAAACAACTACGTCCTTCAATCGCCGCAAACTTTCGGGCTGGTCGAATTTGGCGTCGAGCATTTCCGGATGGGCCATCGCGTATTGACGTCTCAAAGTGACGAGTTCTGCTTCCGCCTGTTGAATATCCACGCCAGGTTTCAGACGGCCGAAAACCCTTAACATTGGACTAATAGGCCGTGACTCGGGGCTGATCCCAGAGAATTCCGAGGGACGAGTCACCCACACGTCCACGCCTGTGAATGGAAACTGGAAATCTGGGGAAAGAATGCCAACGATGGCGTACGGAACTCCACTGAGCGTTATCGATTTGCCAATTGCGCCGCGATCTCGGTTGAAGCGTTTCTGCCAAAACTCGGCGCTGATCATGGCAACTGCAGGGGCGCCGGGCTTGTCCTCTTGTGCAAGGAAATTGCGGCCGTACAAAGGTCCCACGCCTAGAATTTGCAGGAAATTGGCAGAGACGCGTGCTCCCTTAAGAATTTCAGGCTCACCCATGCCGGAAAATGTGAAGTTCTCCAAGCCTGAGAACGCACCGAGCGATGTATAAGAACGGCTTGCCGCTTTCATCTCATCGAATCTAACTGGTGTAATCCCCTTTGCAAGGAGCACTACTCTTCCGGGGTCCTGGTACGCGAGCGGTTTTAGCAGGACCGCGCGAATGATCGAGAACATCGCGGTGGTCGTCCCAATCCCTAAGGCGAGGATCAATATGGAAATCACCGCAAAGCTGCGGTCGCGGCGCAAAGTGCGCGCGGCGTAGCGCAAATCCTGCCACAGGATTTCCAGCGCGGGCAGCCCTCGCGCTTCGCGGTGTTTTTGCTTCGCCTGCTCCACGCCACCGAATTTGACGAGTGCCTGGCGGCGGGCTTCTTCCGCGGACATTCCGCGCTTGATGTTCTCTTCAATTGCAAAGTCGAGGTGCGATGCAATCTCAGCATCGAGTTCCTCGTCCTGCCCCGTGTTAGAAAAAGAGGAACGGAAACGAAGAAGCAACCGTTGTAGCCAAGACGTCAATGTTCGTCCCCTTCCCAATTCAGTTGTTGCGCAAGGCAGTCATAGGATCAATGCGCGCCGCGCGGCGCGCAGGCAAATATCCGGCCAGTACGGCGACGGCGGTCAAAAGCAAAACCGTTCCTGTAAAGGTCGGCGGATCGTTCGGCGTTACCGCGAAAAGCAGCGCCGCAATTCCACGCGCCACAGCGAACGATACGGCTGCCCCCAGCGCGATTCCTGTGAGCGCCAGCCGCAAAGTATTTGCGATCACGCGAAATTGGACATTGGAGGTTGTCGCCCCCAGCGCCATGCGGATGCCAATCTCCTGGGTCTGCCGCGTGACCGAATAGGAGATCACGCCGTAAATTCCGAGCGAGGCTAGGACCAGCCCAAGTACCGCAAAAATCCCAACAAGATAGACGAAGAAACGGCGAGGCGAGGTGGAATGGTCCACGATTCCCTGAATGGTCCGGAATTCGACTGCTGGCTGGCCGGGATTGATGGCGCGCAAAACGCTCATCACACTTGAAGCCAGATCGATGGGATCAAGTTTCGTCCTTACAACCAATCTTGCTCCCGCAGGACTGAACTGCATAATCGGCAAGTACATTTGTGGGCCGGGATTTTTTTCAAGACTGCTTTCACGGACGTCGGCCACTACCCCAATCACCTGCGTCCCATCCGCCAGGCGGAGCTTACGCCCCAACGGATTTTCTGCGGGCCACAAACGACGCGCTGCTGTTTGATTGATGACCGCTACTTTTTGGCTTTTTATGTTGTCGTCCCAGCTGATGTCGCGACCGGCAACCAGACGAATACCCATGGTTCGCAGATAGCCGGGTGAAACTACATATACAAAGCCAAGGGGAAACTCACTTTGCTTTACGGGTTGATCCGCAGGCTCCATTCCCCAACTCCGATTCATGTCGAGGGGAAGATTGTCCGTGATCGCTGCCATCTCGACTCCGGGAATCGCGCTGGTGCGTTGCACTATTTCCTGCATAATAGCGGCGCGGCGAGTCTGGTCTCCTCCATCGTCGTAGTCGATCTTTACGGCGGCGGCCCGACTTGGTTCAAATCCAAGATCCACATCGAGCACACGTATAAAGCTGTGCAACAGCAAACCAGCCCCTACTAGCAGCACACAAGCCAATGCCAGTTCTGAAATCACCAGCGCGGCGCGTAAAGTCTCGTGCTTTTTCCCTTCGCTCATGCCCTGGCCGCTATCTTTGAGAGCTTCCTGCAAATTGCCTTGAGACATCTTTAGTCCGGGAACTAAGCCGAAGATGACCGCGGTGGCAATCGTGATGAGAAGGGTCCACGCGAGAGCCGCAGGATCGACACGGATGGTACTCATCAAAGGGAGAGCAATAGACCCTTGGTGCGCGAGATAACTAGTGACTGCGAAGGCAAGACCTAATCCGAACACAGCGCCTATTGCGGAGAGAACCAAGCTTTCAGTGAGTAATTGCCGGATCAGGCGCACCCTCCCGGCTCCCAGCGCATTGCGCATGGCGAATTCTTTGCTTCGGGCCGTCGCGCGCGCCAGCAATAAATTGGAAAGATTCACACAGACAATCAGCAGAATCAATCCGACCGCGCACCACAAGACAATTAAGGAACGGCGCAGCTTTCCGCTGACGTATTCCTTTAATGGAAGAATCCGTGCCGCATACCCGCCGCCCCAATCGGGATGTTTGGCGTTGAAAAGCAGCTTGGGAACAATGATGTCCGCTTCTGCCTGCGCTTGCGAAACGCTCACGCCCGGTTTAAGCCGGCCAACCAGTGCAAGTGTGCTCCCCCAGTCCTGCATGTTCTCAAGAATTGCAGGGGTGAAAACATCAACCTTGGAACCGGGAGCGAAGATTGATCCAAAATCAAACGACTCAGGCAATACTCCAACCACGATGAGGTTCTTAGTATCGAAGTTATGGGTTGCCCGATAATTTTCGGATCGCCATTAAATTGCCGCTGCCAGAATGGATAACTAAGCAAAACCGCACCTGGTCCACCTTTGCGGCATTCTTGAGCAGTGAACAAGCGGCCGAGCGTAGGCTGAACATCCAGAGTCTGAAAGAAATTTTCGACTACGTCGAGGCCTGTCACTGGACGCGGCTCTCCATAGCCAATAAGCTTGAAATTGTCGGGGGTGTCGAAAGCAAAATATCCGCTAAGATTTTGAAATGAGCGGGCCTGATTGCGGAATCCCTGATACGCGTCGGTCGAGTAGGTTTGACCTGAAAGTCCATCAGTTCCCTTCGCATTGCCGATCCAAACCAACCGCTGTGGATCCTGAAAAGGCAGCGGCCGCAGCATGAGCGTGTTTACCACGCTAAAGACGGCAATATTGGCGCCAATGCCAAGTATCAGAATCAAAACCGCGACCAGTGTGAATGCCGGATCGCGGCGCATGGTACGAAATGTGTAGCGAAGATCGAGCCAAAGGATATCGAGCCCGCGAAACCCGCGGGCTTCATGTTGTTTGGCTTTGGCCTGCTCCGTGCCGCCGAATTTGACGAGCGCGTGACAGCGGGCCTCTTCTCGGGGCATCCCGCGCTTCATATTTTCTTCGGTGGCAAGTTCCAGATGAGATGCCATCTCGGCGTCGAGTTCCCGGTCTTGCGATGTACTCGGAAAGGACGAACGCAGCCGATTCAGTAATTGCCGCAGCCAGCCGATCATTCGTCACCGCCTTCGCCTTGCATGGCCAGAACGCGACGCATCACACCTGAGAGCCTCTGCCAATAGACGGCGTCCTCGGCCAATTGTTTGCGGCCTTTTTTGGTAATGGAATAGAACTTGGCTTTGCGATTGTTGTCGGAAGTGCCCCACTCGCCTGAAATCCATCCTCGTTCCTGCAACCTGACCAGCGAAGCATAAATCGTTCCCTGATTCAACAGAATCTCTTCGCCGCTTACCTGCTCAATGCGCCGCGCGATGCCGTATCCATGCAGCGATCCCATCGCCGCCAATGTCTGCAAAACCATGAGATCTAAAGTTCCCTGCAACAAGTCGATCTTTGAATCACCCATTCGCGCGTCTCCTGTGTTATGACCACAGCAGTATGCCACGTCTTCTGTGCGATTACAACAGGAGTGACAAACCCTTTTATGCCGACGCAAGACGGGATGATTCGCTGATTTCTCCTCCCCGAGGCGGGCCCGTCCTGATTCCTGCTCAGTTACAATCAGCTTGCAATCCTCATAAAGGTGACGCGATGAGAATTTTCTATTGCTCGGTGACGCGTACTTCTATTTTCCTGGCGGGCCTGCTATTCGCGGTTCCCTTGCTGGCTGAACCTCTTCCTCTTAAACGCGCGGTGGAGTTGGCCCTGGGCCACAGCACCGTGGCGGCGAGCGCCACGGCGGACCAGCAGCGCGCCGCGGCGGCTTATCTGGAAAGCCGCGATCAATATTTGCCGCAAATTGTGGCGGGCGCTGGATTGGGTGAGTCCTGGGGTTTCCCGCTCAGCCTGGAAGGCTCTGCGCCTTCGATCTTCAACGTGAATGCCCAATCTGCCCTATTTAACCCGGCGTTGCGGTCGTTCGTGAAATCAGCAAAGGAAGATTCCAAGGCGGCGGGATTGCAGGCGCAAGATCAACGAGAGCAAGTGATGCAAGATACCGTGCTTACTTACGCCGAGCTGGTGAAGTGGCAATCCATGCTGGCGCAATTGCAGGAAAGTGAAGCGGAAGCCGCGAAGGCCGTCGGACTTATCAATGAGCGGGTGCAATCCGGCGTGGACAGTGCGGTGGAGGCCACCAAGGCAAAGCTTGCAGCCGCTCAAGCGAGGCTGCAACTCGCCCAGGCAAAAGGAGCAGCCGACGTTCTGCGCGAACATCTCTCGCAACTAACCGGGCTTTCCGCCTCGTCCATCGAACCTGTGGCCGAGTCCATTCCGGCGCTACCGGAAATTAAGCCGGACGATGACCAACTCACGATGGCGGTACAATCCAGCCCGGCGGTAAATGCCGCGGAGCTGCGGGCCAATGCGCAGAGCCTGCGCGCGCAAGGCGAACGGCGGGGATTGCTCCCCACGGTGGATTTTGCGGCGCAATATGCCGTGCTTGCTCGCTATAATAATTATGCGGAGTTCTACAACGCCTTCGAACGAAACAATGCCACAGTCGGCGTTTCCATCCGCTTTCCATTTTTTAATCCCTCGCAACACGCCCGCGCTCAACAGGCCGAAGCCGACGCGGTACATGCGAAGCAAGATGTGAAAGCCGCCAAGAACCAGGTGTCAGAAGAGACATTGCGAATGCAACGGGCGGTAGAACAATTGGCGGCAGCCCAGGAAGTCGCGGACCTGCAATATCAACTGGCGCAATCGAACCTGCAAAGCGTTCAGGTGCGGATGAACAGTTCGAATGTAAACATTCATGACCTGGAAGACGCCCGTACTGAACTCAATGGCCGCTACGGCGCATTGCAAGACTCAAATTTCGCACTCGAAAAGGCGCGGATTGGTTTGCTAAGGGCCACTGGCCAGTTACCGTCCTGGCTGGGGATGAAGCCCTGAGCGATTCAAGCCAAATAAGGCATCCCTCTGAAAAACCTCAGCCCACTCTTTGTTTATATAAAAAATCGGCTCCGCAGCCACGGCATCTAAAGGGTTTAGCGGGCAGTACATGTCTATGCACCTGCGGCGTCTTTTGCCGGGAGAGATGTTAATATAAGTTATTCAAATATATGCCGTTAAAGACATTGTTTCTAAACCCCCCGTCCTTTGAGAATTTTGATGGCGGCGCCGGATCCCGTTGGCCGGCAACCCGCGAAATCGAGTCCTATTGGTATCCGGTATGGCTGGCATACCCGGCTGGGATGATCGAGGGCGCACGCTTGCTGGACGCTCCGCCGCATTACGTTTCCGCGGAAGAAACCATAAAAATTGCCAGCGGTTATGAATTTCTGGTGCTGTTCACCAGCACTCCCGGCTTCCCTGGCGATATTCGCCTGGCCCAGGCCATTAAAGACGCAAATCCGAAGATCAAAATTGCATTTGTCGGGCCGCACGTTAGCGTGCTGCCGGAGCGCTCGCTGAAAGATTGCCCGGCCCTGGATTTTGTGGCCCGTAAAGAATTCGACTATGCAGTGGTGGATTATGCGCATGGCAAACCGCTTGACCAGATTCTGGGAATTTCGTATTTGAAAAACGGCGCGGTCGTGCACAATCCCGAACGCACCGCAGATTCAGGATTTGGATGCTCTTCCCCATGTCACTGACATATACCGCCGCGATCTGGATGTCCGCCGCTACAACGTCCCGTTTCTGCTGAATCCGTTCGTTTCGCTGTACACCACGCGCGGCTGCCCTGCGCAGTGCACGTTCTGCCTGTGGCCGCAGACTTTGAGCGGACATCCGTGGCGCAAGCGTTCCACCGATGACGTCGCTCGCTGAAATGGCCAAGGCAAAAGAATACTGGCCTTACGTAAAAGAATTCTTCTTCGACGACGATACCTTCAACATTCAAAAAGCCCGCACCGTGGAGTTGTGCGCGAAACTGAAGCCGTTGAAGCTGACCTGGTCCTGCACATCGCGCGTGACCACGGACTTCGAAACTTTGAAAGCAATGAAAGAGGCTGGATGCCGGCTGTTGATTGTCGGCTACGAATCAGGCGATCAGCAGATATTGAAGAACATAAAAAAAGGCGCTACCGTTGAACGCGCCCGCCAGTTCACCAAAGACTGCCACAAGCTGGGTTTGGTGATTCACGGCGACTTCATCCTTGGCCTGCCAGGCGAGAAGTCGCGAGACCATCAAAAACACCATTAGCTTCGCCAAGGAACTTGATGTTGAAACCATTCAAGTTTCCGTGGCCCATGCTTATCCGGGCACGGAACTGTACGACTATGCCGTGAAGAATGGCTTTATGGTGGGGACAACAAGATGGTGGACGAAGGTGGACATCAACTGGCCCACGTCCAATATCCGGGTCTTCCGGCGGAAGAAATTCTCAACTCCGTGCACCGGTTCTACGATGAATATTACTTCCGGCCGAAGGCGGTGTTCCGCATTTTAAGAAGAGCAGCCTTCGATAGCAATGACCGCAAACGGCTTTACAAAGAAGCCAAAGCGTTCCTCAAGACCAGGTCTCAGCGGAACAAGTGGGTCAAGGAAAAACGGGAAAAAGACGCCACCGCTGTCGAGACGCAACCCGCATAGGAAGTTCGCGTGACCTTACGAAAATATCTGGTGCTGGTCAGCGTTACCATCTGCGCGGCTGTCGGTGAAACACTGCTTTCGCGGGGAATGAAACAGATCGGAAATGTTTCCCCGAGCCACCTGGCCTCGGTAATTTTCGCTGTCACCAATCCCTGGGTAGCTCTGGGGATCTCTGTTTTTGCTCGGGTTTTTTGTTACTTACAACACTGCCCTCTCCTGGGCCGACCTCACCTATGTTCTTCCGGCAACTTCCCTCAGCTACGTGCTTCTGGCGTTTATCGCACGCTTCATGCTTCATGAACAGATCAGCGCGACCCGATGGATTGGCATTTTACTGATTTCTTCCGGGGTGGGATTTGTGACGCAGGGCCCGGCGCTTACGGCGGTTCCGGACGCGACCAACACAGAGACCGCCCCCGAAACGGTGGCCACGGGAAATAAATCATGAGGCCGCTTTATACGTGGGGCTCGATTCTGCTGATTGTGCTGGCTTCCACCACCGGCGACATTCTCATGTCGCATGTAATGAAGCAGGTGGGCGATGTTCAGTCAGCAGCGCGCCGATGCGGATTCTTCACGGTTGTGCGCAGGATTCTTGGCAATCCGCTATTTTTTGTGGGAATCGCGGCACTCGCGGTGGCCTTTTACGCTTTATTGTTTGGTCTTTCTTGGGATGACGTGAGCCTGATCGGTCCGGCTGCGGCGGCGCTGACGTTCATTACGAACGCCATCGCCGCGAAAATCTTTCTGCATGAACGTGTGGACCGTCCCCGATGGATTGCTGCTTTGTTGATTGCAGGCGGGGTGGTGCTCCTGGCTGTGTAACAACTGCTCTCTCCGCTCTACTTAAACAACTTCATAAATCCCGCTGCCGGCAAATCCTCCACCACGAATTTCGTACTCTTTCTTCCCATCGTCCGCGCCACGCATTCTGCCGCCCCTAAACCACTTCTCACCGCGCCTTCCATGGTCGCGGGCCAGCCAGTAGCCGTCCAATCTCCAGCGAGAAATATATTTGGCCAGTCGGTCGTAAAACCGGGGCGATATTCATCTACGCCCGGCACGGGAGAGAACGAAGCTTTTACTTCTTTAATGACCGTCGCTTTCGTCAATTTTGCATCGCGAACTGCAGGAAAGAATTCCACGAGCTCAGCTATCGCCAAATCGATAATTTCCTGGCGCGATTTCTCCACCAGCGCCCTGGAGGCGCTCACCACCAATTCGAGATAGCTGCCCTGCTCAGCATTTTGACGGCGTTCCTGAAATTCAGACTTTTGGAAAAGCCATTGAACGGTACGATCCAGCAGCACCGCGTGATCCATCGCGGTAATTTTTCTATCAAACCAGAGATGGATTCCGGTGATGGGAGAGACCTCAAATTTTCCTAACTTCACCCGCTCGGCTTCGGGCGTTCCGGCAGGCAACATTCGTGAAAGCGCGTCAAAAGGCACCGCAATAACGGCGAAATCAAAACTAGCAACGCTATCTGCGATTCGCAGCTCCTACTCCTTTCGGAAGCAGCTCGAACGATTCCACTCCCGAACGCAACTTGATCTCGCCATGGTGAGCCTTGATGTAATCGCCTGCGCGGTTATACAACTCTGTGAGCGGGACGATAGGAACGCCGAATCGCCCCGCGCCAGCGGATTTAAGAAATGACTCGCGTATCACTTGTGCCGCGTAGGGAACCGACATCCGGTCCAGATGCTCATTCAGGGCACTCACCAGAATGGGATGCCAGAAGCGCTCGATGGCGCGCGATGTTTGCCCATGCCGCTGCAACCAGGACAAAAATGTTTCTCCATTTTCAGTCGGAATGCGGGGAATCAATGTCAACAAAGCGCGCCCGATCGCCAGCTTGTCACTCAGGCTGAGGAAATCGGCTGATAAAAAGGACATGGAGGCATGAAACGGAGCAGGCAAAGAAGATGGCTTGATGACCGACTGGCGGCCGCCGGGTTCAATAAACGTGAGCGCCTCATACCAGCGAATCTTATCTTCCACGCCAATACGCTTATAGAACTCAATGAGATTCGTGCAGCAGCCGAGCAGAATATGTTGGCAGTTGTCCACCACTTCTCCGGTGCCGGGATGTTCGTAGGAGGAAGCGCGGCCGCCCAGGTAAGGACGCTTTTCGAAGAGGGTGACGCGGAAACCGCTGCCCGCCAAAGCGCATCCGGCGGCCAGTCCCGCCAGGCCGCCGCCAACCACGGCAACTGTAGGGGTCCGTTGCTGGCTGATCACAAAAGGCGCTTTACGACGCCCTTTCCCAGAATCAGCAGCTTCTCCCTTGTAGCGAGGCGGACCTTGCCATGGAATACGTCGTATCGGCGGCTTGCGATCTTATCCAGCAACCGCTGATAGATGGTGACAAGCGCCCAGAGCGCTGGTTGGCTGTCTTCATCAATGTAAGGAATTAGCTCTTCGCCCGACCGATAATATTCGCGCGCGCGCTCGGCCTCTAATTGCAGCAGGGGCTCGAAGCGCGCTGCATCGGAAGCTTCGCGCAGCTCGTCGGGCGCAATCCCGAATTTCGCCAGATCCTCCTGGGGCAGATAGACGCGTCCCTGGACAGCGTCTTCTTTTACATCGCGAATGATGTTGGTAAGTTGGAAGGCGAGACCGCAGCGCTCCGCAAGTTGTTCCGCCGCAGGATCACGATAGCCAAAAATCTTGATGCATACCAAGCCAACCACCGAAGCCACCCTGTAACAATAGAAAGCCAAATCCTCGAACGTTTTGTATTGAACGGTAAGGCCGTCTGGCGTGGCCGGTTCGCCGCTCGGACGAAACGATTCCAACTCCTTCTCCGGATCTTCTTCGATATCCATGGCTGTGCCGTAGGCGAGTTGATCGAGCCAGCCGACGGGAATCAGAAAGCGGCGTTGCGCATCGGTCAATGCCATCAGCACGGGGTCGTTGGTGGGCTGGCCTGCATGAGCGCGATGGAAGTCATCGAGCCATGTGTACAGCTTCTGCCTCCGTTCTCGGATAGGTATTCCTTCGTTGTCGGCAATGTCATCGCACTTGCGCATGAAGGCATACACGGCGCACAGCGCCTGGCGCTTGGGTTTTGGCAGGGCGAGGAAAGCGTAGTAGAAATTCTTTGCGGAACTTCGCGCAATACTCCGGCACACTGAGTAGGCAACCGCTATTTGCGTATCGGTGGGAGAAAATGTTTGAAATTGGCCCATTTGTTCGGCGGTGGAACTCATAGCCATTTTCCCACCGCTGCGCGAAAAACGAGCGCAAGCTTACGAGGTTTTGAGATCGCCGGACGGCGGCCAAGAACAGCGAATTTCTGCTTTTCAACGGCATTCAGAATTTCCTGTCCGCCACGGCTGAATAATTCGAGATCGACAGCCAGTTCCTTATCTACCTGCTTCACCAAAGGCAAGCCACGTTCAAACCAATCGCGCGCACGAGTCACTTCGAATTGCATCATTGCGCAGAAGTCCGAAGTATTTCTTTCCATGGCGATGTCTGATTCTCTGACGCCGAATTTCTGCAAATCTTCCAGCGGAAGATATATCCGACCCTTGGCGTAATCCGGGGTTACATCCTGCCAGAAATTTGCCAGTTGCAAGGCTGTACAGGTGAAATCGGAAAGAGTTTGGCGCTCAGTATCGCGATATCCGCAAAGGTAGAGCACGAGGTGGCCGACGGGATTGGCCGAGTAGCAGCAATAGTCCAGCACATCCTGAAAAGTTGGAAAACGAGTAATGGTCTGATCCTGCCTGAAGGCCTTCAATAAATCGGAAAAAGGCCGCTTGGGAATGGCAAACTCGCGCACGGTTTCGGCCAATGACACAAACACCGGATGACGAGGAGTTCCGGCATAGCAGGCATCCAACTCCTTTTCCCACTGGTTGAGCAGTTCGAGCGACGCAGCGGGATCTCCGACTTCATCACCCAGATCGTCGGAAATGCGGCAATAGGCATAAACATTGCAAAAGTGCTGCCGCAGGCGTTTGGGCAAAAACCAGGTGGCAACAGAGAAATTTTCGTAGTGAGATCGCGCCAGTTTGCGGCAATACTCTTGTGCTTCCGCAAGAGAAGGAGTGCGTTCCGGGATAGCGTATTCCGCAGGCAGCCGGCTCCAGCCAGCCGATGCGGGACTCGTAGCGGTATCGTGACTGGCAGTGGGGGACATTGTCAGTTCAGAATTGCCGATAGTGAAAGATTACCGCCAGCCTCAATGGCCCGGAATAATCGCGGTCTTGATGTCGCCGTTGCGGTTCAGCATATGCCGCAACACCTGCTGCAAGCGGGAAAGTGGCGCTTCGCCGGTAATGTAATCGGTGGAGCGAACTTTTTTCTCCGCCATCAGTCCAAAAGCCTTTCGCACCGTCTCCGGCGTGTGGTGGAACGTGGCCTTCAGCGTAATTTTTCGCGAATAACGAGCCGGGATGGGTGCAGTGTTCCGGATCAAGTTAACGATTTCCCGCCACGCTTCAGTTGGGTAGCGTTCGGTCCGGCCGGATACGGAGACAGATCGCGCAATTGTATTGGCGTGCAATTTCGGCCGGGAGCATTCGGATCCCTGATCGCGCGATCCTGACTACGCCAGGATTAAAAAACCCGATCCGACTGCTCCCGCAAGCTCATCGTGCCGGAGCTGATCTCTTCTTCGACGGCGCCGCGGCTTCTTTCTTTCGACAGGCGAGACCAGCTCTCCGCCTCGGCCATCCAAAGAGTTCGGTTTGACGGTTCACGCTTGGCGAGTTGTCTGCAAAGCTCGGCGCGTGAATTAAGCTCCAATTGACCAGTCATTGGCGCCCCCTGCCTGAGGGTTGAGTTATTGTCAGCAACCTACAACAGGCGCCCTGCCCCGGACTATTGCCCTAACGGTCATTGTCCCAACGGGCAGGTGACGTTGGCTGAGCAGCAGCATCGACGTGATCGTCGTTTCAATACCCTTGATCTGAGTTAAGACCAGGCACTCCGAAACGCCACGACATGCATCGCTACCGTGTTCTATGCACAACGGAGGAGACCATGAAACAGAGTACGAAAAAAATTGCTCTCGCTGCTTCAACTTTTGCGTTTGCAGCGCTGTTTTCGTTCAGCTGGTCCGAACAGAGCGGCATCGCGCTATCGATCGAAAGCGCTCAGGCCCGGGTCGGTCGCCCGCTTACTCCCGTTAGCGTCGCCGGCGTTGCGCGCCGACAATACAGGCGCGCTGCAATCGGCACCGCGGCCGCTGTCGGCGCCGGTGCGGCTTACTATGGCGGGGCCGGATACTACGCGGGCAGCCCATATTACAGCGATACGGTTCGGGGAGCCCGCGCAGCCTACGTGGGTGGTTACGCTGCAAGCGCTCCGATAAGCACCCGCCCGCACTACGCAGTGAGCGCCTATTATGCAGGTGGCCCCTGGTACGGCTACAGCGGTATCCTGAAACGACCGAGCCCGCAACGCAATCAGCTGCACGCCCGGCACCATGGTCAAGCTCGATGACGGCCTGATGCACGTCTGCCAATAAACATCTGAAATCCGGCCGAGGCGGCTGAAAAAGCCGCCTCGGGTCGACTGTACAGCCCGTGGGGTGAAAACAATCCTCAAGTTGATCGCTATTGCTGGCTTCGCCTTAACAATTGCAACGTCGGCACAAGGCATGACGCCTGCACCGCTTGCTCCGCCGGACGATATGGTAGCACAAGTGGCTGTCGGATGTGGTATGGGCAGGACCAGAATGGCAATGGTGTATGCGTTGCGCGGACGACCCTACGCCAGACTCGCCGCTCCGTCCGCAGATGCGTGCGATGGCAGGGCCGCACCTGCGCCCGATATGAGTGAGCCGGGAGGCAGCAAGACGTTAGGAACCGCCACAGCACCGTCGGCCGGTTGTAACGCGCCGGCGGGAAGCAGCCGGTTCTGCGCGGGCGGCGTATCGCCGGCCTACGTGCTTGAGGAGTGTTTCAATTTTGCAGGGCAGATCGCCCTTAGCGCGTCCTCAAGCCCGCGGGCCTTGGCATCCTCGACCAGCGCAAGCCGGGCTGCCTCGCAGCGCTCTACGCTCGTAAATTCCTGGGTTGACACGGCGGCGCCCTTTACGGCCCCGCCGAGCCAGCCAACGACGATCAGGACATAGCTCGACAACAACCTCCATGGTCATGGTCTGCGGCGGCCGCGTTCGGCGGCGGCCCGATCAGGTCCCGACTTCTTGCCGAAGGAAAGCGCGGGCAAGGCGTGCCGATGTCCTTGATCGGTTTAGTCAGTGACATGGCCGAGCAACGCGGTTAGCTGAGGTTTGATGCAGCCCCGGGCGATCCGTATCTCGGCGTCCGTCGCGCCCCTGCTGCGAGCCCACGCCTCGGCAGTAGCCGCCGTGTATCTGGCCAGGGCCACCTACGAGAGTGCAGGAAGCGCGACGGGCCGGCCCACCTGTCTCAGCCGCGGCAGAGGATACTGAAACTGTGAAATCTCCTTGGAGGAGTTGTTGGGGGAGGACCTGTGTCGCTTGACCATTCTATCGATCCCATCGTCCCGCCAGCGAGAACGGCGGCAGCCAGGATAGCTTGCTTGGTTCTGGTTTGCTTCATGGAAGACTTCATCGTTAGGGCCCAACCATGCGCTTCGTGCTTCTTTGGGCCGTTGATCTAAATCAACAGCCAGCTCGGCTTGTTTGGAAACGCGATAGAGCCCTGATTTTCATGACTGCCACCCTGAGCTTCGGTTCCGGAAGAACGTCAGGGATCGATCACACCCGCCAAAAACGCGTTTTTTCAACTTCCAGGGCATATCGAATAGACGCTTCAACGATTGTCTTAATCACGCCTACGTTGGTGCTGTTCGAGACGCGATCTCGGCGTTCGCATGTCCTCTATCTTTTCACCGAGTACGTCGATTGTCGTTGAACAGCGCCTCCTTCGATTGCTTTGCATCGCCGGCACGTAAATTATCGAGCGCCTTCTCAACGGAGAGTTTGTTGATCTCAGCCATGATTGCTGCCTTCCTCGAAGACGAAAGGCAAAGCGACTCCGCATGGACAATCGTAGGAAGTCATTTCGCTGGACGATTCGTCGCTCGCAGCCCCCGACGAAGCTGCCTCGGCCTCATCGAGTATCGGGGGCGGAGCGACGCAGCCTCATCGAAGGCGCGCCATGGCCTGTGCGGGATGATCTCGGCGAATTGAGTTCGCCATTCGCTCAGCCTTGTTAGTTATCCAAAGGCCGACCCGGATTGGAGAGGTCCGCACTGGATCAGCGGGAAGGAATCAGCATTGGCAATGGCCATCATACTCGAATTACAAGCCAAGGGCTTTCAGATCGTAAAGAAAGCGTCCTGACGCTCCGCGCATGGTGGGCGAGATTGTTGCTGCGGAAATCTGCGGAATTATTGTTGAAGCATTGTTGTGATCCGGCCGCGACCTGCTCGACGGCTTCGTTATCGTCCGGCTTGACCGCAGAGATCTCATCTGGATCAACGTCACAGCCAATCCGACGGCCGAATGGCCTGCACGTCAGATCACGGAGGCGTTTCCATGGGATGAGGCTCCGCACTACCTCATTCGTGATCGCGACCGGATCTATGGCAGCGTCGTCACGCGCCGATTACGGGCCATGGGCATCCGGGACAAGCCTACCGCATCAGCCTCGCCTTGGCAGAATGGCTTTGCCGAACGGCTGATCGGATCGATCCGGCGTGAATGTGTGGACCACATCATTGTCTTGGGCGAGACGCATTTGCGCCGAATCCTGCGATCTTACGCCGACTATTACAACGAAGTTAGAACACATCGGTCCCTGGATAAGGATGCGCCAGTCTCTCGCCCGGTTCAGCGAATCGGCATGATCAGTTCACGCGCCATCCTGGGCGGACTTCATCATCGCTAGCCCGTGCTTAAGTTTTCGGTACACACAGACATCGCCCAGGCATACAGCCAGTTAGCCGCGTATGCTCCGACTATTATGCGGTAGGTTCGATCGAACTACTTTGCTCAGTCCTCGTCGTCGGACTGCGCACGGCGCCGTTCTACGGCATCACTCATATCGTGGAGTACCAAAATCGCGATGGCCGCCATGCGCTGCCTCTGTTCGGGACTAAGCGTTTTGTAGAGTGGCTGCCACGCCTCGGCGAGTTTATCCAAATCGGCTGATCGTTGAGCCAATGCTTCCGAGCGTCGTTGCAAAAAGGTGATAGGGTCACGATTGCGCAGGACTTCGACACGGCTTTCGTCGGCCCGTTTACCCACTGTTTCTCCGATTTTTGCAAGACGGGCTTTCCGATCCTCCGCCCTGGCACGAATGGCGCTCTCTACAGCCGGCCAATATTTCTCCTGGTCAGGTGTCAGCTGCAACGCGGCCTTTACCAGATCAATCCTCATGTCCGTCAGCGTATTCCGGTCCGCTGCATTTAACCGTTCCGGAGTCGCAGAAGAGGTTTGCGAGGTTTGCGCGTTGGCAATCGGGGATGCAGTAAGGAAGAGTGCGGTTGTTCCGGCAACTACTATTTTCAACATTGGCGATCTCCTTAGGTGAGTTGCCCCCAGGCACACCGCATAATGGTGACGCACTGCGAGGTCACGTTGATCTAAATCAAGGGACTAGAGAAGTTCTTTGACGCGCGTGCCGGACCTATCGA
>CAWHQK010000003.1:0-27889 GCA_963831435.1 uncultured Acidobacteriota bacterium | reverse complement strand
ATTGAAATTACGTGGCTGGTGAGCCGATTGTCAAACTGTCCCATCAATATGTGCCACCTCTCTGTGCAACCTAAAAAATATGTCATCCCGAAACAGCGTAGCTGTGAGGGACCTTACGGCAGTGTCCGCATTCCCTGCTGCGAATGGGGGCCACGTTCCTCCTTGCACCATGGTGGTTGTCCGGTCGTCGTAAGGTCTCTCCGTCTTCGCTTCGCTCAACGTTGAGATGACCGGGTGTTAGGAAGGAGGATACAAAGGCATCACGCGGGCCTGGCCTCGCTGGGGATCATGCGTAACTGCCAAGGCGCATTTGGGGTTGATTTCATCGTCCTGCAGGGCATACTCTACATAGAGCAATATGAGAACTTCCGTCCACAAGATGTGTGCCTGCTGTTGTTGTGCATGCCGTGTCTTCAGGAATGGAAGGGCTCATAGCTAATAAGCAAAACGCAATCATAGCTTTAGAGCCCGCAACCCAAAGGTTAGCGGGCTTTTTATTTACGTAATTGCAGCAAGACCCTTAGAAGTCAGTTTTCTGCATAACGTTGTTGAAAGGCATTTGGAAAAGCGCTTTTGAATTAGAGATGCTGTATAGCGGTTTTAAATAACTATGAAGGCTTCGAACACACTTTGGAAAGAACAGCTTGCCGGCAAGATGCCCGAGCATCTGGCTCGCGAGATTGACAGTTTTGAAACCGAAATCGCCCTGCGCAAACAGGGAAAGATCGATGAGCGCGTTTTCGCGGAAACGCGACTGCGGCGCGGCGCCTACGGCCAGCGCTACGACAACGGCCAGCGCAACGATGGGCAGAAAATTCAGCAGCTAAAGTATCCCTCGGGCGACCTGACCAAAGGCCCGCATACCATGTGGGACGCGCCCGGCATGCAGCGCATTAAGATTCCCGCCGGCGGCGTGAACGCCACACAGCTGGAAACCCTTGCAGAACTTGCCGAGGAGTATTCCGATGGCATCGCGCACATCACCACTCGCCAGGATGTGCAACTTCACTACATAAAGATTGACGATACGCCGACCATCATGCGGCGTCTTGCGGCCGCCAACATCACCAGCGGGAAGCGTGCGGTAATTCCGTCCGCAATATCACCGCCTGCCCCTATGCGGGTGTTTGCCGCGACGAAACTTTCGATGTCTCCCCGTACGCGCTGGCCATGGCCAAGTTTTTAATGGGGCATCCCGACACACAGAATTTCGGCAGAAAATTTAAGCCCGCCTTCAGCGGCTGCGCTCAGAATGCATGCGGACTTACCAGCCTGCACGATGTCGGCTTTATCGCGGCCAAACGCACCAATGAGCAAACAGGCGCCGAAGAGCTGGGATTCCAGATGTATGTTGGCGGAGGGCTTGGCGCTGTCCCGTATTATGCCAAGCTGTTCGATTCGTTCATTCCGGTGGAAGAAGCGATGCCGTGGACCCAGGCAGTGGGACGTGTTTTTGCCCGGCTGGGCGAGAAGAAGAATCGCAAGCCGCGCCCGGCTCAAGTTCCTGGTGCAGGACCTGGGAATTGAAAAGTTCAAGCAGTTGGTTTTGGAAGAGCGGAAAATTCTGCCTTACGATGAGCGCTGGACGTCGTTGATCAAAGATGCCGTCAAAGCGCAGGAGACGCCTCTTCGCCTTAGCGGCATTTGGCCTGCGGCGGACTCGGAAGACTTCAAGCGATGGTTGAAGTCGAACACTCGCCCGCAAAAACAGGCAGGATATGTCACCGTAACGGTCACCCTTCCTCTAGGCGACATCACCGCCAACCAGCTTCGCGCGCTCGCCGATATTGTCCGCCAGTACACGCGGGAAACGGCGCGCACAACCGTCGAGCAAAATATCGTGATTCGCTGGGTAAGTCTGGCCGATTTGCCCGACGCTGTACGCCGCACTGAAGGCAGTGCAGCTAAACGCGCCAGGCGCAGGCGCATTGGTGGATATTGTTACGTGCCCAGGGACCGACACCTGCAAGCTGGGTATTTCTTCTTCCCGCGGCCTCGCGGGAGAATTGCGTGATCGCGTGCTGGCGGAGAAGTTCAGCCAGGACGAAGCCGTGCAGAACCTGCACATCAAGATCAGCGGCTGCTTCAACAGTTGCGGGCAGCACCATATTTCTGACCTTGGCTTCTACGGCGTAAGCCGCAAAGTCGGAGGCTTTGCCGTGCCGCACTTCCAGGTCGTGCTGGGCGGAGAGTGGGAGAACAACGCCGGCACCTATGGCGTTCCGGTGGCGGCCGTGCCGTCCAAAAATATTCCTCAAGTCATTACCCGCCTCACCGAGAAATATGTGGCGGAGCGGCAAACGGACGAGACATTCAAGGACTTCGTGAAGCGCCTCGGCAAAGTACAGCTCAAGGCCATGCTCGAGGACCTGACCAAACCACCAGCCAATGATCGCTCATTCTTCAGCGACTGGGGCGATCCGCGCACCTACGGCCTAGGCGACATGGGCACGGGAGAGTGCGCCGGAGAAGTCATCACACCGGTGGATTTTGGACTGGCCGCGGCGGAAAGGGAATTGTTCGACGCGCAAGTTTCATTTGAAAAAGGCGATCCCTCGCTGGCAGGTTACCAGGCTTACCGGTCCATGTTGTTCGGCGCGCAGGCGCTGGTGAAGAGCGAAAAGCTTGGCGTCTCGGACGATCCGGCGGAAATCATCGCCGAATTCCGCACGCGTTTTTATGACACGCAAAGGTTCTGGGATCCCTTCGCGGGTGGCAAATTCGCCAACTACCTGTTCGACGCGCACACAAACCTCGGCAAGCCGTTTACGGAAGAGTCCAGCCGCTTGCTGATGGATGAAGCGCAGCTCTTCATTGATGCCGCCCATAGCTGCAGCACTAAGCTGGGCAGTTTGGTGAGCGTGTAAACGGGCGTGACGAAAAATAGCAGAAGCAGATTCGTCGTCGCTCTGCTCCTCGGAATGACAAAAAGTTATGAAAAAGTTATGAGCAGATTTAGATGTTTGTCATTCCGAAGGCCTTCAGGCCTGAGGAATCTGCTTTTAACCAAACATAAAGGACTACTTTGATCGAACTTCAACATATCAGCGTAAAACTTCTCCTTAAAGAGCAAGAGGGAATTGATCTCTCTGCGCTGGTTCCCGTCTTCCACGGCTGGATCCAGAATCAGGTATTCGACGAATTACTGATTGACGTCGCCGACTATCGCCACGTGCCCGACGGCCCCGGCGTCATGGTGATTGGCCACGAAGCCGATTACAGCGTGGACAATAACGATGGTCGCCTTGGTGTTCGCTATGCCCGTAAAGCAATCCTAAACAGCAACAATCAGCAGCGATTGGCGCAGGCCACTCGATGCGCCTTGGCAGCAGCTCAACGTTTAGAAGAAGATCCGACTTTAAACCGGAAGTTTTGCTTTAACGGACGAGATTTAGAAATTGTCATAAATGACCGACTCCTTGCTCCTAATACGCCGGAGACCCGCCAGGTCGTCGAACCTGAAATTCGCGGCCTTGCCGACAGGCTTTTTGGAGAGGGAGAATATCAAATTTCCTGGCAAACCGATCCTCGACGATTGCTCGGAGCGAGTTTGAAAGCTGTCCATGCTATTACAACCCAGGACATTTCCAAAGTTACATAACCCGCACCGGATGATTCAATCGAACACAAGTCACTCTGATATCAAAGGGCTGCCGCTTCGCGCGAAGACAGCCTTTGTGACCGGAGCTTCCCGAGGTATAGGCGCAAGCGTCGCAACACAACTGGCCCGGGCAGGCGCGGACGTCGCTATCAACTACCGGAACAAAGATGCACGGGCCCGAGAGGTCGGAGATGCGATTTCAGCTCTGCAGCGCCGGGTCCTGCTTTTGAAAGCCGATATCACTGATCCGCGTGACGTGTCTGCAAGCTTCGATCAGATTCGGGCAGAATGGGGTCGTTTGGATGTACTCGTCCTAAATGCCAGCGGTGGACTCGAAAAAGACAAGGACGCTGGTTATGCGATGAGATTGAATCTCGACGCGCAGGTCAGCCTTGTTCATGCTGCAATTCCATTGTTCCGTCAGGGCGGGAGAATGGTGTTTGTCACGAGCCATCTGGCGCATTTCTATCGAGTGAAACCGGTGTACGACGGTTATGAGCCAGTTGCTGCAAGCAAAAAAGCAGGGGAGGAAGCTCTTCGCAACATGATTCCTGAATTGTCCCACCTGGGAATCCGGCTTGTGGCTGTTAGCGGCGACCTCATCGAAGGAACAATCACTCCAAAGCTGTTGCAGAGGCAAAGTCCCGGTTTGATTGAAGCACGACGGCAGCAAGTTGGCATTCTTCCAAATGTCGATGATTTCGCCGCTGCAATCGTGAAGGCGGTCGTGGAGGACTCGTATCCATCCGGTGCAACGATCTACGTCGGCAGTACGGAGTGGAAGTAAATCATCCACGGTTGCGATTCGGAAAGAGGCAAAGGCGGCACCATAGCAAGAGTTATTAGCAATGTCCGATAACAGGTATTATGTAAAGTAGATAGCGACTGGAAGGATGGGGGCCGGGTGGTTTCGAATCCCCTGTCACATTTTGTAGCGGCCCAAGTCGTCGTCGTTCAAGCCTTCCAGCCACTTGCGGAGCTCTTCGCCGGTAGCCTTGTCGGAAAGATTGGTGGCTAGTTTCGAGTTCTTCAGGACCTCATCATCCACGAAAATCGGACAATCCACCCGCAGCGCCAACGCCAGTGCGTCTGATGGGCGCGAATCAATGCTGATGGCGTGGCCTCCGCGGTCCAGCCAGATAACGGCGTAAAACGTGTCTTCCTTCAATTCGGTGACGACCACTTTGTGGACGCAGGTTTCCAGGCCGGTCAGGACGTTCTTGATCAAGTCGTGGGTCATTGGGCGCGCCGTGGAAAGCTTTTCGATCTCCATGGCGATCGCATTGGCCTCGTACACGCCCACCCAGATAGGCAGGACGGTGTCGCTGCCTACGTCTTTGAGCACGACAATGGGACTGTTGGTCACCGGATCCACTAACAGCCCGCGAATTTTCATTTCTACTTCCATGGTGACCTCCGCATCGTGACTTCCACCTATACCGCCAGCTCTCCCGCCAGGCTGTTCGGGAAAGTAACCGTGACTTTCACCGGAACGTAGCTGCCAGGCTCGGGCGACGCGCCCTCCGGGGCCGTGAAATTCAGGATTTTATTTTGCGAAGTGCGTCCGGCCCACTGCTTGCGCGCCTCGTTCTTCCCTTCAACCATTACTTGAAGGAGCTCGCCGATATGCTTTCTGTAGCTGATTCGCTGCAATTCGCGCTGTTTTTCTTGGAGGAATGTCAGCCGTCTTGCTTTTTCATCTTCGGGAATGGCATCAATTAATGCGATGGCCGGAGTGTTCGGCCGCGGCGAATATTTGAAGCCAAAGATGCCGTCATATCCGACCTCCTCTAACAACGACAGCGTGTCGGCAAAGTCTTCGTCGGTTTCGCCCGGGAATCCCACGATAATGTCAGAGGTGATACTGATATCGCGCTTCGCCGCCTTCATCCAGCTTATGCGCTCGAGATATTGGTCGCGTGTATAAAGACGCTGCATGGCGGTTAACATCCTCGAAGATCCGCTCTGCACGGGAAGATGCACGTGATCGCAAAGCGTGGGCACGGCGTCAATGGCGTCAATAATGTCGCGGCCAAAGTCGCGCGGATGCGAGGTAGTAAAACGCACACGCCGAATTCCGGGAACTTCGCCCACCGACGCCAGCAATTCCGCGAATGACCGCTTCCCTGCCGGATCGCGATAGGAATTTACGTTCTGGCCCAGAAGCTGAATTTCCGTGTAGCCGAGATCGGCCATCTGGCGAGCTTCGCCGAGGACTGATTCCGAAGTGCGGCTGCGCTCTTTGCCGCGCGTGTAAGGGACTACGCAGTAAGAACAAAACTTGTCGCAGCCTTCGATGATCGTAATGTAGCCGCGGTGAGGATTGGTGCGCGCCGTGAACTCGGTTTCAAAGCACTCTTCGGTCTCGCGATCGTCGAGTCCGGTGACGCGGCTGTTCCCTGCTTCAATCTGAACCAGCATTCCCGGCAGGTTCCGGTACGAAGCCGATCCGCACACCATTGACACATACGGCGCGCGCTCGAAGATTTTTTCGCCTTCCTGCTGCGCGACGCAACCCAGCACGCCAAACTTTTTGCCCTGCTTTTGCAGTTTTTTGTAATCGTTCAGGCGATGGAAGACCTTCTGCTCCGCCTTGTCGCGGATGGAGCAGGTGTTGTAGAGCACGAGGCCGGCTTCTTCAACCGTTGGGACCTGGCGATAGCCTTCGGCAACCAGCGTGCCGATGACTTTTTCTGAGTCATGGGCATTCATCTGGCAGCCAAAAGTCTCCAGATAAAAGGTCTTTTCAGGGGCGCTGCTCATGTATGCAGTATAACGCGATGGATGAGTTTGTTAACGAATCTTGCCCTTTCGGATTCTCAGGCAAAACCATGTTATCTCGACGTTGAGCGCAGTGAAGACGGAGAGACCTTACGACGGCAAAGGCCATCGGTGACGTTTGCGGGATTGCCCCTCCCGTTAACAGCAGACATCGCTCAATCCTTCGTAAGGTCCCTCGCTTCGCTCGGGATGACGTTCTCTTTAGGGGTTCTCAGAGTGATCACTTCAACGAACTACTCGCGAAAAGGCTTCGCTGGTTTCGGTATCATGCTCGTATCGTAATCATCCTCTTTCATTAAGGAGATCCCATGTCTGAAGCAGCGAAGAGCACTCAAAATCATCCCCAGCCCGATCCCGCGCAGCAGCTTATGCAGTTTGGAGGCGGTTATGTCATTTCAGCGGTCTTGTGGACGATCGCTGAGTTGAACATCGCCGATCTGCTCAAGAGTGGCCCACGGCCCGTCAGCGAGCTGGCCAAGGAAAGGCAGATCAATGAAGACGCTCTGTATCGCAGCCTGCGGCTTCTGGCCATGGTTGGGATCTTTGCCGAAACCCAGCCGCGCCATTTCACGCTCACGCCCGCCGCTGACCTGCTTCGCACCGACGTGAAGGGTTCCATGCGCGACATGCTTGTGTGGATCGCCGATCCCATGCACCTGCGCGTGGCCTCGGATTGGCTGCACTCGGTCAAGACGGGACAGCCAACCGTTGAGCACACGTTCGGCAAACCGGCGTTCGATTATTTCGCCGAGCAGCCTGCTGAGTTCGACCGCTTCCATCGCGCCATGACAACCATGAGCGCGATGGCGATTTATCCGGTGCTCGAGGCATACGATTTTTCTCCATACTCGAGCATCGTGGACGTGGCCGGCGGACACGGCTTTGTGCTCTGCGAAATTCTGCGCAAGCACCCCAAAGTAAGCGGGGTGCTGTTTGATATTGCGGAAGTGAAGAAAGGCGGAGACGAACGCATTGCAGATTGCGGATTAGACTCCCGCTGCCGCACTGCCAGTGGAGATTTCTTCGAGTCCGTTCCCGAAGGCGGCGATCTTTACCTGATGAAAAATATTATTCATGACTGGGACGACGATAAGGCCCTTCCCATTCTGCGCAACTGTCGAAAGGCGCTGGAAGATGGCGGAAAGAAAAATGGCAAGGTGGTCCTGCTTGAGCTTGTGATGCCGGAAGGAAACACTCCCCATTTGGCAAAGATTTTGGATATTGAGATGCTGTTCTTCCCCGGAGGCCGCGAGCGCACGGAAAAGCAATACGCCGAACTTTTCGCGAAAGCGGGATTGCGTTTGACGCGGATTGTTCCGACGAAGTCGCCGTACAGCGTGATTGAGACTGAGGTTGGGTAGGAATTGTGACGCGGAACCCTTGTCCGAAAAGGTTGCTCCCTGAAGTGGCTCGTGGTACGCTGCCGCCGTCATCTGGAGGCGCTGATGTCTTCGATCCCGACAGAACTAACTCCCGGATACAAGGTTGGACCGCCGCTTGCCGCAGAAATTCCAAAACCGCTATTTCGCCCCAAAGCCATTGGGAGCCTGACATTTTTCTTCGGCCCAATTGCGGGGGCTTTCGTCTCTGCCGTCAGTTTGCGGCGAATGGGCTATCAAGAGAAAGCCGGAAAGGTGCTTCGTTACATTCTTTTGGTTTCCGTGGGTCTAGCTTTCATCCTTGCTCTGATTCCGGAGGGACTAGGGCGGATAGTTGGAATTGGCTTGGAAATCGGATTTTATGCCGTCTTCCCCAAGATCATATACAAGGAATTTGCAGAGTGGGAGACTGCCCACCCTGAAATAGAACCATCGAGCGGTTGGCGTGCGATCGGATGGGGCTTCTTAGGAATCCTTTTGTATTTCGTGGCAATTGTTATGGCTACGCTGCTTCTCAGTAGCTTGTGGCTCTTGTTCTCCCGAAAGGGATAGTTAAAATTAGGATGATTCGTTTCAATCCGGGATGTACGGACCTCCGGGCACTCCCCAGTTCCAACTGGGCATTGGGACTGAAGAGTCAGCTTTGGCGCCGGGCTCCAGATGTGAATTGATTACCGCCAGTCTCGACCCCCATTCGAGATAAGCCACCAGCGCGGAGCGAAACTCCGGATCGTCCGGCAACTTCATCTCGTCCGCGCATTCGAGCAGCAGGCCCACCCAGCGCTGCCGCTGGGCCTCGGTGATTTTCTTTTCGAAATGATGCGCCAACATGTTTGCGTGGCCGCCATGTTGCTCGGAATACTGCTTGGGACCGCCCAGCACCTCGGCCAGAAATTGCGCCACGTGATGCGGGTGCTCAGGCGGCATCTCAGCAAAAAGCGGGAGGAGCAGTTCATCCTGGAGAACACGTTCGTAGAAGCGCTTCATTAGCGCGTCGAGAACCGGGATGCCTTTCAGCCAGTCATAAAGTGTCGGTACAGATTTACTTGGCATAAATTTCCTCAAAAGATTCGAAGGGTAAATAATTAGACAAGGCCGCCAGATTCTGTCGGCGTCTCCTGCTTTAATTTTACGCCGGAGGATTCACCCACCGCAGATCAGGAAATCTCGCGAAGTGGCGGTCGGTGGTGTGCAACATGCCGTCATATTCGATTCGAACCGCCACGATCACCAGCGAGCCTTGACTTCCAAGGAGTGCAGTAATTGCTGACGTTGCTCGGATGTGAAGGCGCTATACACAGCAGGAACTCAATAAAGATAAGGAAATTTTGAAAATCCAAAGTATGATGGCGTCGAGAAATTTCGGCCTGACTCATGCGAAAAACCAAAGTGGATTTCGATACTGTGCGGAAGATCGGGCTCGCGCTGCCCGAGGTTGAAGAAGCAACCACCCGGGGAGTTCCATCGCTCAAGGTAGGCGGGAAGATCCTGGCATGCGTGCCCTCAAATAAATCAGCCGAGCCGGGGTCGTTGATGGTCCGCGTGGACATTGGCGACCGCGCGCATTTACTGGAAGAGGCTTCGGAAATTTACTACGTCACGGACCACTATGTGGGATACAGCGCGGTGCTGGTGCGATTGTCGCGCATCGAGGAGGGCGTGCTGCGCGACCTGCTTGGCATGGCTTACAAATTTGTCACCAGCAAGGGTAAGCGTGGGACGTTGGGTTCTTCATCACCTAAAAGCAAAAAGACCACGCAAAAAAAGTAGCGTCCCGTTACTGCTCGATCAAACATACGCAAAAGATTGCCACAAAAGCACACTTGAGCACGCACGCAAATATTTGTGGGATGTTCATCCTTTTCATGCTATATTTCACGATCTCAAAAACCTTGCTACACAAATTTATTTATGGCCAGCGGTTATGAAGCGCATTAGCTTAGGTTTATTTTTTCCTCTATTTTTACTCCTGCTTCTACTCTTCCCCAATGTTTGCCATGCCCAATCGGAAGCGCGCACACTACCGCGAAGTCTCGATCAATTAACGGCCGAGGCCGGTGTGATTGTTCACGGATACGTCGTATCAACGAAGGTTGAACCTCACCCTCAACTTCATAACCTAATGACGGTTGCGGTCACGGTGAACGTGCTTGATACCTATAAAGGGAAAGCGCAAAAATCTCTCGTATTTCGTCAATACATTTGGGACATCGATCCAACTCGCGCCACTGCCGTTTACGGCAAGGGAAAGGAGATGGTTCTGTTCCTTCGTCCAGTTTCAGAATATGGTTTGACCAGTCCTGCCGGATTAAATCAGGGAGTGTTTCATGTGTCACGAACGGCAAGCGGCCAAGCCATCGTGGCGAATGGTTTTGGCAATCGGGGACTCTTCAATTCAATTCAGGAGCGCGCCCAAACCCAGGGCCTGCGGCTTTCCGCCCATGCCCTCTCTGCAATGCAGCAAGCCGGAACCAAACCTTTGCTGCTTACAGATTTGGAAGAATTGATTCGAACTTTCGCGAGGACGCAGTGATGCGCTCTAGACTGCTCATTGGCGCGCTGTTTCTATTTTCAATATTTCCTGCAAATCGGGCGTTTGCGGGCGGGCCAATCCTGGTGGGCGGTCCTGCCCTGGGAAATCGCGCGGCCTACGGCATCGCTGGCCAACCGTTTACCTGGAATCCTGCCAAGATGCCGATTCCTTACCGGGTCGATCCTGGGCCGATGGCGGTGAATTCGAGCGGTACAACGGTTATTGATCACACAACAGGCTTGCAGCGTGTTCAGAGTATGTTCTCAGTCTGGCAAGGCGTTTCAACGGCAAATATTTCCTTTTCGAATGTGGGCGCATTGCTCCCCGCCGGAAGTTACACCAGTGGCGATCTTGCAACCGCACAACAGTTCAATGATGTAATTGGGTCGTGCAAAACAGGCTCACAAAATCCTGTAATCTTCGATGCGAACGGATCGTTGATTGCGAGTTTGGGGTTGCCGCCGGAGGTCATTGGATTTGACCAGCCATGCGCGGTCGATCCGACCACGGGATTCTTTCTGGGATCGGCGATCGTTCTTAATGGCCGGTTTCAGGACGGAGTGAATAGTCAGTCCAATTTTGAACTCACCGCAAATGAGTTTGACCAGGCCATGATCCATGAGATTGGGCATTTTTCCGGTCTTGACCACTCGCAAATTAATCTTGATCTTTTCACCGAAGCTGCATTTCCCTGCGACGTAGACGGACTTGCTGGCCTGCCGCTTATGTTTCCGGTTTCTTTTTGCCAGGCGCGAAAAGATGCAGGTTTGCCAGTGCTGTCAAGCGATGATGCCGCGTGGATTTCGGCCTTATATCCGAATGCAAATACAGTAAACAATTACGGTACGATCAGCGGCACGATCTTTTTTTCTGATGGGGTAACTCCCGCGCAGGGCGTGAATGTGATCGCACGACTCGTAGACGATCCTAACACGCCAGAGGATGAATCCCGCCGCACCGCGGTTTCCGCCGTTTCTGGTTACTTATTTACGGGTAACCCAGGGCAAAGCGTGACTGCAAATGTTCCAACAGTCTCCAGTGACAATACCAATGGCAGTTTGGGGGGGTCGAGGGACCCTTCGCTGATTGGGCATTACCAGATCGCGGTGCCGCCGGGTACGTACACCGTCGAAGTTGAATCAATCGACAATGCATTTATCGGTGGCTCGAGCGTTGGTCCTTTGAATCCCCCGATTGCGATGCCCGGTCAACCTGAGTTTTGGAATAAGGATGAATCAGCGTTTGATCTGCCTTTGCAGCGGGACACAATTACCGTGGGTGCCGGTGACAAAATCACCGGCATCGATATCATCCTGAATATTCCCATGCAGCGCTTCGATCAATTTGAAGACAATGGGCAAATGCTGGATGCGCCGATGATTTTTCCTAGTCAGGATTCAGAAAGTGCGTCCGCATGAAATTAAAAGCGTGGCGGATAATATTAGTGTTCATGGGCTTGGTGACGCTGCTGGTTTTCAATGCTTGTGGCGGGGGTAGTAGTAGTGGTAGTACAGGTGGAAATGGTGGATCCCCATCTAGCCCATCTCCCACACTTACGATTACAACTTCATCAATACTTCCCGGAACTCTGCAAAATGTCCCTTATACCGCAACCTTAACCGCGGTGAATGGCACAGGTACTCTTACGTGGTCGATTGCCCCGATTTCATCTACGACTCTATTCGTGGATGGGCTTAGTATCGCCGCGGATACGGGCATCCTTTCAGGAACCCCAACTTTTTTGGGCACCGGTGGTTTTGTGGCCACGGTAAAAGATTCCGCATCGCATATTACCTCTGAGGGTTTCACAATCACTGTGACTACACCCTTGGAAGCACAGCCGCCACAAAGTTTTAGTGTCCGACAATTTAGCGAGATACCCGCGCCTCTTACGATTAATTCTGGTGGCGGCGTGCAACCCCTTACCTATTCTTTGGCGGGAGGCGCTTTGCCACGGGGCCTGCGCCTTGATCCACAAAGGGGTTTTATTACCGGAACCGATCTGGAAATCGGAAATTTTACCGCCACGGTCAACGTTCAGGATTCTTTTTCTCCTCCAGAAGTAGTAGCCCAGCAAATTACAATTCAGGCGATAGCACCAAATCTGACCGTTGCAGACTCGTTACCTCGTCAAATTCTCTTGAACAGGCCTTTTACTGGGAGAGTTATAGCGACGGGAGGAATTCCTCCTTACGCTTTCACGATGACCACGGGTTCCGTGCCGCCAGGCTTGAGTTCTATTGATCCAAGCAGCGGGCAAGTGAGTGGCACACCTACGACTGTTGGGTCATATTTCTATGCGGTCCAGGTTGCTGATTCAAGCCCCACACCGTTGACTGCCAGTACACAGTTGCCGATTAATGTAACTGCTCCATTAGGGCGCAACGACACCGTGGCAACCGCAACTCCGACTGGCAATGGATCGATTACGGCTAGCATCTCCCCCTATATCGATCCGCCGGGCAGCGTCCCTTTGCCAGCTGACACCGATTATTACAAGCTGGTTTCATTATCGGGTGCGACTGCCCACGTAGAAACTTTTGCAAACAGGAATAACCAGGCCGATCCCATAGACACAGTCATTGAAATCGTAGATGGCAACAATATGCGCCTAAATACCTGCCGTCAGCCAGGCGACACTTCCACAAATTTTGCTTCCGTATGTATCAATGACGATATTAGTTCCAATCCGCATGTGACCGACTCAGCGCTGGATTTTAAGGTCCCAGGCTCGCCGAATGCTCCCACGACTTTCTATGTACATGTGCTCGATTGGCGAGGGGATGCGCGTCCCGACATGGTGTACAACCTCAACGTAACGGGATTGGTTGCTCCCTTGAGCGTTCAGTCGACATCGCTATCAAACGCTTTCGATAATCGTGCCTATTCGCAACAACTGACTGCCGCGAATGGAACTGGATCAATTCTCTGGAATTTGGAATCGGGCACGTTGCCGCCAGGATTGATGCTGGATTCTTCGGGATTGATCTCGGGAAATGCTACAACTGATGGTAGCTATTCGTTTGTTGTTAAGGCTACGGATTCTGGTAGCCCTCCACAAACCGCGACCGCACAAGAGTCAATTAAGGTATTTGAGCCTGTAGCCATCACAAGTTCTCCAACCCTCCCAGATGCCTGTGTCAATCAACCCTATAGTTTTGTAGTTCAGTTTTCGGGAGGCACACCGCCGCTTTATTGGAGTTTCCAATCAAATACGAACCTCGGCATCAACCAGGCAACGGGTACAATTACCGGCACTCTGTCCGCAATAGGTAATTTCATAGTGGATGTTGGCATTTCTGATGCAAACGGTTCCAATGCTTTTCAACAGTTCACTTTAACTGTAAAGCAATGCCCCTGAAATTCTTATTGTTTAGCGCCTTTTGCGAAATTACTATTTAACGCTTTGTCTTCCCGCAACCGATGGAAAGGCATGGAAGGCAAATAAGGCAGCCCTGAACCTTGCACGCTCATGACCGCGCATAAATTCAAAACCAAACTGGTCAGCCACGCAGGAATGGACGCGGCGGGGATTCGACCGCCGTTCGACGTAGTCGAAGTATTTGGACGCAAGGGGCGGGTGCCGGTGAAGGGGACGATCAACGGCTTTTCTTTTCGCAGTTCGCTGATGAACATGGGCGACGGGCACATGATGGCGGTGAATGCCGAGATGCGTGTCGGTGCGAAGTGCAAGGCTGGCGACACGGTTTCTGTCGTCATGGAACTGGATGAGGACAAGCGGACGGTTGAAGTTCCTGAGTATTTGGAGAAGATTATCAATGGTGACTCCGGCGCGCGGGCGTTTTGGGATCAGCTTTCCTTTACTCATCAGAAGGAATACGTGCGAGAGATTGAAGGCGCGAAGAAGCCGGAGACGCGCGAGCGGCGCATTGCGGAGATGATGGATGCGCTGCGGAAGAAGCAGCGGAAGAAATGACGGGGTAGTGCGCGCGGCCCGTTACTTTTACGACGTTGTCTGCATATTTGACTTTGAGTTCGGCTAAATCCATTCAGAACCAATTACTCAACGCTCCCACCCTTTTCGCAACAAACGCGAAAAAGGGTAGGGCCCCGTGCCTATCGCGGATTTACTGAGCGAAAGTAACGTAGACGTCGAGATTAAGCGGGTCTACTGTTTAGTAGAAAAATATGCCGCTTTTCTTGATTGGGTGTGTCGTTTATTTTGTAATCTTGCTGGGATGTGCTTTTATCGTCGGCAATATTGAACCGATCATGTCGCGAAGTAAGGTGTTTCGTTTTGTCTTTTTCTTCCTTTTATGCATACCGCTGAATTTAATTATTAATTACGTTAGAATTTGGGCCTTTGGATCCCACAAAATGAGTTTGGGTGGAGCATCCATTTGTGCTCTGTTCTTTGCCATTTTCGGAACTTTTTTGCCCCCACAGCCCCGCAACCAAAGCTCAAACACCGATCGGCGCCCGAGCTGATCAAATTCTTCCCCATGAACAGCCATTAATGCTACTTGCTCCTTGGAGGACGAGCTCACTCGAACTCTAAATACCGCAAAATTCCCGCGCTCTCAAGTCTGCGAGTGGGAACTGCACATTTCTTGTTTTCGGATATAAAACGGTTGGGAAGCTTTCCGGCTAGCGCCAAGCCTTTCAGAAAGAACACGAAGGTATCGAAAGTAGCAGGGATGGGCCGCCTGCTGGCACGTGATTGGGGCGGGCGTTAGCACGAAGGTTAGCTCCCCTTCGTGATGTAGATCGAACACACCCTTTTGCCGATACTGACGATGGCCCGCAGACCGACCAGTCAGACCGGGCAATCCCAAAATTTGGAGATGTTATGCATAGGCAGATTGCCTTATTGCTATTGGTGTGTTCTTTCGCGTTGCGCGGCGATGCAGCCACTACGGCGAAAGCTCCCGCGCCGGTCAATGGCAGCGTGATTGTTTCCGCGCCCACGGCTAGATTGTTCATGTCGTCTGTCCAATACGTGGCCAAGGCCACGACCACCTGCGCCAAGGGCGTGTCGGCGATGGGGATTTATACCGCGCCTTATCAGTTGGCGTATGTGGTGAAGGGTGGTTCGTTGAATACGACGCTGAAACTGGCGCCGGGTAACTATGACACGGTCGTCCAGGAATGGGACAACTGCAAGAGTTTCGCAAGGACGCATGTGCGAGTGACAGTAGCCGCTCCGACGACCACACTGGCGGCTCAGACAGCCAATAATACGAGCGCCGCGACCGGCTTTATTTCACAGACGAATGGCAATGCAGGGGCGGGCAATGTCAGCAAGGCGGACTTGCACTCGCTGCTCTATCCGGGAGCCACCACGCAGATTTATGCGGAGCTGCAACCGTGGTTTGGCGATAAGCGGCACATGCAGGTGGGATACGTATCGTGGGACCCGGCGCAGGTGGAAAAGCAGATGAACGACATGCTGAGCCGCGGGGTGAATGGCGTGGTGATTGATTGGTATGGGCCGGCCGATCCGACCGAGCCAACGACACTAGCATGGCTGGCGGCGGCAGAAAATCATCCAGGCTTTAAGGTGCTCATCATGTTGGATAAGGGTGCCGTGACGCTGAGCCCGTGTTCAGGATGCAATCCCCAGCAGTCGGTGATTTATTTGACCAATTATATTTTGCAGCATTACGCGAATTCTTCCGCGTATGCGCGATCGAATGGCAAGCCAATCATCACGCAGTTCGATTTGGACTTGCACTTCACTCTGGACTGGGCGGCGATTCAGGCGGCGACCTCGCCGAACATCGCCTGGGTATTTGAGAACAGCGGAGGATTTACGCATCCGGCGACAAGCGGAAGTTATTCGTGGATGAATGCGACCTCCAAGCAGTACGGCATGGACTATTTGACCAACTTCTACAATGCTGCCAACAAAGCTCCGCAACAGATGGCGTGGGGGGCGGGCTATAAGGGTTTTAACGATACGCTGGCGTCATGGTCGCTGAATCGCGTTGTGGGCCAGCAGTGCGGGCAGACCTGGCTGGACACGTTCGACAAACTCAACAGCTATTACAACTCAGCGAAGCAGATTGCCGCGCTGCAACTGGTGACCTGGAACGATTACGAAGAGGGGACGGAGATTGAGTCTGGAATTGACAATTGTTTGACGGTGAGTGCGACGGCGACGAGCTCGAGTTTGCAATGGAACGTGAGCGGCAATGAGAGCACGGTGGACCACTATGCCGTGTACTTCAGCGGGGACGGTCAGAATCTGCTTGAGTTGACGACTGTGCCTGCGGGAGTGCATTCAGTGAACGTGGGATCTTACGGACTGAGTAATGGGAGCCTTCTGGTAGAGGCGGTGGGCAAAGCGTCCATCAGAAACCAGATTTCAGGTTTGGTTAAGTTTGTGAACTGAATTCGGTGTGATGCCCAGGGCTCACAAAAGAAGCGAGACCTGGGCACCCGGCTTCAGGGATATTTCAGTGAAACGGAATAATTTGTTGATGCCGTTGGAGAAATGAATTGGCAGCAATGGTATCGAAGGCGGCTGGTGTTGAAGGCTGAGGAGTTCCGGAGGCGATGGCTTCGAGTATCTGTTGACTGGTCATGAGGCGGGAAAGGTTTTTGAGCTGCGCCTTGCTCCGCACGTCGCCATTCTGCGTGGCAAGCGAATACCAGCGGTAAGCATTCACGTAGTCCAGGGGCACACATTTTCCCTGCTCATAAAGAGAGCCCATGTTTGCCTGGGCGCGAGCATCACCTTGCAGGGCGGCGCGGCGCGCCCACTTAACCGCTTCCTGGAAATCGAGAGGCACGCCCAGGCCGCGGTAATACATGGTAGAGAGAAGATACTGAGCGGGAGCTGAACCCTGATCAGCCGCAGCGTGAAACCAGATTGCGGCCTGCGAGTAGTCGCGGGCAACGCCCATGCCGGAAAAATAAGCGGATGCGAGGTTGCACTGGGCGATTGAATCTCCGTGACCTGCGGCAGCGCGATACCAGCGCACGGCTTCCGGTAAATTCTTGTGAACGCCCAGACCACTTTCATAGAGTGATCCGAGATTATTCTCCGCGTTTCGCTGCCCCTGCACTGCCGCCGCTTTGTACCAGAGCGCGGCTTGTTTATAGTCCTGCGGCACTCCCGAGCCATTCATGTAAGCCAAGCCCAAAAAGTATTCGGCGGTGGCGTTGCCGCGAGCGGCCTGTCGTTGCAGCGCTTGAATATCTGCGGGCGCGGTAGGATCCCAGGCGTCATTGGACTGTGCTCTGACGGGAAAAGGCCAAGCGCAGAGTGAAATCAAAAGTAGAAATATGGACGGACAGATGGCGCGCGAGTGCATAGTGACGTCCTTTCGGAACCACTGGAGCGAAAACGCCGGTTGCCGGGAAATTGTGACAATCGTCGTTCATCAATAGTCTTCGGCAAAAGCAGCGTTCCATGTGAATCGCGCGCGAAAAGTAACCGCTGCTATAGACGGGCCTATGGCTGTTTTGTGAGTTTATTTTTGTAAAAGAAGGTGAAAGCTTTTTTATAAGTCAATGGCGACGACTTCATGATCTGTGACGGAAGGTACGGTGATAATCAATTCGGAGGCGCTATGCTGAACGTGAGGGTCAGCTTCCGAAACCAGGCAATGCACTTTCTTTGCTGTTAAGGCTTGCGGGAGACGAATTTTTAGACTTTGACCGCCGACGGGGGAAAATTCCCGGTATGGGCCTTTCATCGTCATGGGATTGGTGAGGTTCACGAGATGAATGACAATCGCGTTTTGATCGTGCCAGGCAGTGACGTCAAGCAGGCCGGGGCCTGTTACTTGGATCATTTGTTCTTTATTTGTTGCCCATTCAACCGTGTTGCGAAGCAGTTTGAAGTGGTCCGTGCAGAGGACTTCCCAAAAGGTGCGGTCAATGTCCCAGGGAAAATAGGCGACGCGACCGCCGGATTTTCCTGCGGAAGTTGTTCCTTCAGAAGAAAGCTCGCGCAGATATACGCCGGAGATATTTGTATGAGGCTGGCGGGGATAGACCTTTTCCATGGGTAGATCGGGATAACTGGGAATGAGTGTGATGGGCGTCTGGGAAAAGGTTTCGCGCGGATCGACTTCGAGCCGCCAGACGCCATTGATGATCCGCGGAGCATCCTCCAGTCCTTTGAAGAGAGGATGATGCGGCGCGGCTTCGTGCTCGAGGCGAAGATAGGAATTCAGCATGGGACCCTGGCCGCGGCCAGCCCAGTTGACGGCGAAGAGATCGGCGAGGCCGAAGTTTTTGCGGCGCGTGCCCCACTCGTCGTAGAGACTGGTTTCATAGGTGGCGATGAGATTGCCGCCGTTTTTGACGAAGGCGCGAAGCTGATCGCATTGCGCATCGCTGAGCGCGGCGATATTGGGCAGGATGAGAGTTTTGAAGCGGCTGATGTGGGCCGAGTCGAGCAGGCGGTCGTGGACCATTTCAAATGGTATGCGGGCTTCGATGAGGGCCTGGTACCAGCCGAGCGCGTAGTCCTCGACTTTGGCGCGGGCGTCGGGGCCTCCATAGAACCAGGCGCTTTGCTGTGAGTAGACGAGCGCTGTTTGTGCGATGGGAGTTTGGGATTGAAGGTAGCGCTGGTTCTTTTCTGTCCAGTCAAAAATATCCTGCACGCCTTTGAGCCAACGCTCATCGTGCAACGTGCCGCTGAATTTGCTGAGCCAGGGGCGCATGCCGTTGGCGATGGCATCGAGTGTCCAGATGCGGATTTCGGCGGGACTCTGCACGCTGTCCTTCCAGCGGTAGGCTTCTTCGAGGCCGACGCCGAAGAGACCGGCGACGGGTTTGTTGCTGGCCGTCGCGCGATATTCCTTTGCGGTTTTGCCGATGGCCCAGGGCGAAGTGAGGCCGTGGCGGGCCTGACGGTCGGCAACGAGCATCGGCACCAGCGCGCTGAGTTGGACTGCGTCGAGAGAGTTTAGAGCGCCGCTTGTGTTGTTCGGAATGACGCACGATTCGGGATTGATCTTGCGGAGTTCGCTGTTCCAAAGTTGCAGCAATTCGATGAGCCGCTGCTGACGCCAGAGAATGTAGGCGCGGCGCGCGGGGTCCTGGGGATCGTCAGTACGCGGCAATGCGAATCCTGATGCTGCGCGGAAATTTTGTTGACAATGGATGCAGTAGCACTGTCCGGAGCCGTCCCAGCGGTTGAGGAAGATCCCGTCCACGTGATAGCGGGACATAATTTCCTTGTGCACGGCAGTCATGAATTCGAAGTTGTATGGGCCGTAGGCGCAGGTCACCCACATTTCTGGAGACGACCAGTGGCGGCGTGGATGGCCTTCGGCATCCACGGCAATCCAGTCGGGGTGCGCGGCCTCGAGATCATCGTAGGTGGCATGAGGATCGGTGCGGACCAGAACCGCCATGCCAAGTTCGCGGCATCCGCAGATGAGATTGCCGAGGACGTCGCGGTCGCCAAGCCACGCGCTGCGGTGATGGAATGGAATCTGCGTGGGGTAGTAGGCGACGCATCCGCCGCCGCTTAGGCAAGCGCCGTCGCAATGTATGCGCTTGAAGTAGTCGAGCCAGAAATTGGGCTCGAATTTGCCGGGGTCGTCTTCGACCAGCGTGAGTTCCGCCCAGCGCATGGGCTTTTCTGCCCAGGCGAGATGCTGAGGGAGTGATGTAGAAGGCGCTTCTTCCGCTCGAAGTAATACGGGCGTTAATTGCGCGAGGGTGACGGCGGCACCGGCGGCGGTGGTGGTTTGCAAGAATTCTCTGCGAGTGTACGGCGGTTTCATGCAGACATGGTAACTGATGGGTCTGACCAAGAAGCGCGCCTAAAGTTCCACTATTTTGCGGTTCAATCGCTGCGTGGCTGAGCACCGCCAGCAGCCGCACCCGCAGCGGCAGCAGATGCCATGGGCGTTGTAATCGGCTGCGCGGCAAGTCCGACGGGACTCGACTCCTGGTTCGCGTAATAAGCGTTGGCGGCGAGGATGACAATTGCGGTGAGCACCGCAACCCAGATTCCCCATACGATGGCGGTGTTGAAGTCGGCGTCTGCATGCAGGGTGCTCATGGCGATGCTTTGCGCGATTCGCTGGATTCCGTCGGCGATATTGTGAATCGCCGCGCTCAGACGGGCCTGCTGAATTCCAATATTTCCCGCGGTAACGCCACTGAGGAAGCCAGCGACCAAGGATTGGATTTTGGGCGCGAGGAATTGGCTCATGAGCTTGGAAATAACAATCCCGTAAAAGATGCCAAGCGCGATCAGAGCGGTGAAATGGTAGGGCGTGAGCACGGCAAGAGATCCCAGAAGGATGGAGACCGCAATGATGGAAACGCCCACGATCAGGGCCCGTGTGCGGGGCGGAAGGTGGTTCCAGCGTGGAATGAAGGTATCAAAAATAGTTACGTACATATGCCCTCCCAAGCGTCCGTTGAACAGGGGCGTTTTAGCTTTATACGGATAGTGAGGAAAGCGGGTGATTCGTTACAGGATGGATCGGCTTTATTGCTGGGTTAATGTCTGGATTAGTTCCTTACCAGCAATGCCAGCCGGGGAAACAGGAACTTCCCTGCTGCGTCGTCCACGACGTTTACCTGGCAGGTATAAAAGCCGGGTTTCAACTGGTTGAGCGGGACGTCGAACTGGAAGATGGCGGCCTTGCGGTCCTGGGCGGCGATGGATTTGGTTTCCACCAGAGGAGTTTCGTAGGACTTCACCTTGCCCTGGAAGAAGGCGACGTTCGAGAGGAGGCGGACATCGTTCTTGGATTTAGCGCCGCCTGCCTGCGCTGGGTCGTAGACCTCGTAATAAAAATAAAGATGCTGGCCGCTGGAAAAGACGTGGGTGACGTTGGGAATGATTTCGGAACCGTCGTGCACCAGAGGATCGTTGCTGATTTTTCGTTTTGGCGCGGGCTGAATCTGGTTGGCGAGAATTACGGAACTCATTTTCAGCGGCTGGTTTTTCAGGTCGGGAATGGTGATATCGGTTTCAAACGAGCCCATGCGGCCGGTTTCGTTTTCCCTCACTACGAACTTAAGGTGGTACTGGCCGGGCGGAAGGTAGAACTGATTGTTGTACTGCACGTTCTTGCGCTTGACGTCGGTGGAGGTATTTACCGCGAGCTTGACGGTGTCGCGGATTTCATCCATGGGATGTTTTTTGTCGTCTTCGACGCCGCCGATGATGTCGAGCGTGGCTTTGTCCTGATTGCTCTTGCTAATGAAAGGAATTTCGGAGCCCGGTACGACAATGGAGATGGGGACGAAA
Source organism: uncultured Acidobacteriota bacterium (assembly GCA_963831435.1). Lineage (GTDB taxonomy): Bacteria > Acidobacteriota > Terriglobia > Terriglobales > Acidobacteriaceae > JAICKN01. The sequence goes on along the minus strand of CAWHQK010000003.1, from coordinate 6,398 downwards.
AACTTTCCTTCGCTCAGGCGGAAATATCCGGCGGCTAAGTACACTGGCAAGTCAGTGCTGGGAAGTTCAGAAGCAAATTCTTCCTGCAACTGACGCTCGCGGTTGTCCTGATTGGAGTGCTTGAAGTCGGCGGGCGCGTAATAGCCTTTGCGGTATACGAGCTTGACACCTGGGCGTTCGATGCTTACGGAGATGTGGCGATATTTTCCGTCGCGCGAGGGATTGGTGCTGTGGTATCCGATGAGGTAGTAGCGAGCGGTGTCATTTTGTACGCCGGTGAAGACGCGGCTGAAGTCGTTGGAGTCGAGGAAGGCGCGGCCTCCGGTATCGCCGGCGAGGGTGACGAGCGTTTCCTGGCTGGAGAAATTTGAGTTGAAGGCATTCAGCGTGGCCTGGCCGGAGTATGGCGACGTGCCGCGCATGCTGGCGCTTTGAGCCTCGCCGCCGGGGACGATGGCCTGCAGGCCGCGGATATCCATGGTGTAGATGGAAAGATTGGCGCGGACAGCGGCGTTGGTGGCGGCGCGCAGTTCGGACTGATTTTCAAGACCGGTGCGGTCCATGCCGCTGGAAAAATAAATCAACGACTTCTTCTGCTGGACGTGCGCAAGTTTTTCCGCGACGGAGCGAATGGCTTCAAGGCGGCGATCGGTGTTGAAGACGTTGTATTCAGTGTCGTCGGCGGTAAAGGACTGGCCTTGGTCTTGCGTGCCTTCGGTGGTGCCGTTTGTTCCCTCTTCGAATCCCTGGCCGGAACCTTCATTGAATGCAGAAAGAACTTTTTTGAGCTGCTGCTTGTCGGAGGTAAAGTCCTGGCTGACTTCCAGATCGTTGCCCAAGGAGACCACTGCGACGAGGTCGGCGGGCTGCATTTGCTTGTCTACGTAGTTTTCCGCGGCCTGGGCGGCGCGATCAATTTCATCAGGCTGCATGGCGGAGAGGTCGAAGAAGAGCACGATGAGGCGATGGTCTTTGAATTGGGCATCGGTGGTCGTCGCGGGCGGCGCGGATTTTGCGGCTGCAGCGGGGGCCGTTGTCGTGGGCTGTTTTTTCGCCAGCTGAGAAAGCGCGGTGCTCGGCTGCGACGTGGCGAACGACGGAATGGCGTCAGTATTTTCCACATCGAAGGAGAGGATTTTTTGCGCTTTGCCGTCTTCGGTGACTTTGAAGTCTTCGGGCTTTAAGTCGTCAACAAATTTTCCGCTCTTGTCGCGAACGCTGACATTCACTAGAACAATTTCAGTTTGCGCGTGGAAGGTGTAGTCGGCATCCTGCTGGGCGGGAAGATAGGATGCGACGAGAGTTATTCCAATGAGCACGGCAAGAATTTTGCCTGGCCATTTGCGGAACGCGTGATTTGTGCCGAGATCCATAATTCCTGATTCGCAATTCTTACAAGTGCTAAAACCGGAAGCGCGCCTGAAGTTGCACCGTCCGCATGGAGCCCGCGCTGGTGACCAGGCCAAACGTGGGCGAATTTAAGTTGGCATCAATCGCGGAAAAATTTGGGTGATTGAAGACGTTCGACGCCGTGATGCGGAACTCCAGCATGCGGCTGTCGGCCAAGGGAAGGACTTTCGTCATGGCCATATCGAACAAGATGGTGCCGGGCCCGACGAAGCTATTACGTCCGGCGTCGCCGTATTGACCTGCGGGAGGCGTTGCAAAAGCCAGGGGATTGAACCACTCGATGCCCCTTGCAGTGGTCATCGGGCCGGGCAAGGCGGCCGTTCCGATGACATCGGGGCGAAGGGTGCCGTTTGTTCCTCCGCCTACTTCAGTCTGACTTCCCACAATGACGGGAGTAAAAGGCAAACCTGAGGTAATGGTCCAATCGCCACTCCATTGCCAGTCGCCCAGCGCGGCGGCGAGAACGCCACCGTTGCCGAGCCAGCGCTTGTCCTTTCCGAAAGGCAACTCCCACAGATAGTCGGCAGTGAAGCGGTGCGTTTGATTAAAACTGGAAAGGCCGCGCTCGGCGGCGAGGTTTAGCGGATTTTGAGCGACCGATGTTGACCCAGCCACGACGGTACTACCGCTTCCTCCGCTGCCTCCTCCGCCACCGCGGCCGCCAAAACCGCCGCCGCTAGTGGAGATGACGATACCGTTGCCGATGGAAGAGGCGTTATCGAGCGACTTGGAATACGTGTAGGTGCCGCCGACGGAAATTCCATTTTGCAGGCGCTTGCGTACGCGGATGGAGCCTGCGTGGAGGATGGAATCACCTTGCGAGGATTCCAGAGAAAACGGCGAGACGTTGCACCATATGAGGCTCGCGTTGTTTGGGCAGGAGATCCCGTTGCTCGGAACGGCGAGCGTACGATTCGGGGCTTCCAGAATATCGAGCGCTGTGCCTTTGCTGCCAACGTAGTCCACATTTACAAGAAGTGTTGGGCGGATCTCCTGTTGAATATCCACGTCCCACATCTGCACATAACCCAGGCGGTAATTGGGGTCCACGCCAAAGTTATTGGTAATTTGTCCGGCAGCCGGCGTCGGGAATCCGTTTTGCAACGTCAGAAAAGGAGCGGCACCGGCAGGAACGGGAGTCGTTAGAGTGGTGGCAAAGGGCGGCTGGAAGGCGAGGTTTTGCGCCATGCTTTGATAGTCGCTCAGGTTGTAGTTGATGCCGTATCCGGCGCGGACTACGGTTTTGGAAGCGGGCTTCCAGGCGAGTCCGATACGTGGTGCGAAGTTATTGCGATCGGGTTTGACGATGGTTTGCGGAACGCCCGACTGGCCGGCCAGCAACGGGATGGGCGAAACAGCAGGATTGAAAGTTGGCGAAACAGAGAGATTCACCAGTTGATTGCTGATCTCAGAATAAGGAGAAACGTACTCGTAGCGGACGCCAAGATTGAAGCTTAAATTGCCGCGAGCGCGCCAGTTATCCTGCGCAAAAAGGTCCCATGAGTTCCCGCGGAAATGAAAGTTGCGAGTGCTGTCGGGGGTGGCTCCGTACTGCACGGAAGTTTCCTGAGGCAAGCCGAGAAGGAAGTCGGCGAAATCGTATCCGGTAAATTCGCCGGTGAATGTAAACGTACCGCGTGGGTTGCTGTCATTCTCGGAGTTGAGTTCGATGCGCCGGAAATCGCCGCCCCAAATGAAGGTGTGCTTGCCGCGGTTCCAGATCATTGTGTCGGCAACAGTCAACGTCTGATTGCGCAGGAGTGAAGGACTAATATCCGTGAGGCCCGCCACATCGGTGAATGAAAGATTGGGAACGCCCCAGTCGAAGGGATTCTGCGAGACGCCCTGAATCCCGAGGTTCCCGGTGATGTTCTGGGAGAAGGCAAAGAGGTTTTGCGTTTGGCTGCGGCTGCGGTTGAAGTCCAGGCGCGCGGTGTTGATTAGCTTTCCGAAAGTGCGAGTGTAGGAGATGGGAACGTCCCAACTGCGGACGCTGTTAGTCCCACCCAGGCCCGGAAAAGCATTAGTTAGATTGGATTCGGAACGGTGGTAATGGAGGCCGACACTAACGCTGTTGCGAGGGCCGCGACCGCGGCCACGCCCTACTTGGCGAGTGGTGGTAGCCCCCAGAGTCCGATTCAGTCGAATGTTGAGATCGTCGCCGCTGGTGTTGGTGGCTGTAACGAAATGAAAATTCTGCGTTGCTCCGGGCAGATTTGGCAGCGGAATATAGGCGAGCAAACCTTGCGCGATGGGATTGATCTGAGGAATTGTGTCGTTGGCGAAAGGCGATCCGCTGCTAGGATCAATAATATTTGCGACTCCCGTGAAGTTGCCCGAGCGTTCAGCGGCAGTGGGAACGGTGGAGAATTGGTCGAAGGGAGTTTCTCCGCGCGTTCCGTTGTAATTAAAGAAGAAGAAAGTCTTGGAGCCGCCCTTGTAAATTTTGGGAATATTGAGCGGGCCGCCGAGGGAAGCTCCAAAGCGATGGGAGATGAAATCGGGCTTGCTGGTGGGCTGTCCGGTCACGGAAAAAGGCGATGCGTTGAGCGCGCCATCCTGCACATCGTAGTAAACGCTGCCGTGCGGCTGATTGACGTTGAAGCCGCCGCGGCCGCGGCCTCCTCTGCCGCCCCCGCCGCCCAGGATGAATCCGCCCACTCCTCCGCCGAAGCCACCACCAAAGCCTCCGCCGAAGGCGCTGCCAAAACCGCCGCCCATACCACCCGGCAGATTTCCGGAATATTGCTGGCGCATTTCCTGAAAGCGTTGCTGCATTTCGGTGCTGCTCATGTTGCCGAATGGGTTGGACGTATTGCCTGCGACGGAAACTGATTCAGTGGCTGCGGTGTCCGACATTCCCGGCAGCGCGCTGTTTCCTGCTCCGGACTCTCCGCCCTGCCAGTTGTCGGTGGCGGCGCTCTGCGTGACAGACATACTTTGAAAACCGCGCTGGTTCCCTGCCCCTGCGCCACTCTGATTACCGGAAGGAATACCCATTGCATCGGCGAGTTCCTGTGATGTCGCCTGCTTTGGCGCACGCGAGAGTAGAACCAAGTCAATATCCACCTGCGCGCTCGAGGCGGTTGCGCTGATGTGGACGCCCTGCGTGCTTACGGCGAATGCCGCCATTTGCGCGCGAACCACATAATGTCCGACTGCCGGGACCTGAAGCGTATAGCTTCCGTCGAGATCTGATGAGGTGGAAACTTTCAATCCGGTCAACGTGTTGGCGGCGGTCACTGTAACGCCGGGCAATGGCTGGCTTCCGGACTTTACTCGGCCATGGATTGTGCCAGTGATTACGGCGGCGGGAGAAACTGAGGGCGTATTTTGTGTTGAGCTGTTTTGTTGCGGTCCGTTTTGCACCGCACCGTTTTGGGCCAAGGCCAGCGGGGCGCAGAGGACAGCCAGCACGAGAGCGCCTTGGCGGAGCAGAGCAATCTGACGCGCTTTCGACGTACTGTCTCTAAATATTTTCATGCGCGAAGATTGCGTCTGCCCTGCCATAACGACATCATCCGGTCGTTATTGTTGCGGTTGTTGTGGTTGTTGGGCCGGCGGACCACCTTGTTGATCGCCGGCGCCGCGTGCGCCCCGCGGACCGCGTCCGAAAGGAGGCTGTCCAACATCCAATTGCGACGGCACGAAGACGTCGTTCTTAAGTTCGCCGCGGCCAAACACGTGGTCTCCCACTTTGAGGTCGGTCAGCGTGACGCTCTCATTATCTTTACGAAAGGAAGTGTTCTCGTCCACGGTAATGTTCTGGGAGACTCCGTCAGGGCGCTGGATTGTGAGTTGAGTGCCGTTCACGGCGGTGATCTGGCCCATGATAATGGTCTTGCCGAGATTCTCACGGAAGTTGCCGCCCCGGCGGCCCATGCCCATTCCACCTTGTCCCATTCCGCCTTCGGGACGTTCGGCTACAACTTCCGCCTGCCAAACGCCATCTTTCTGTTCGCCGCGAACGAAGATCCTGTCTCCAACTTTCAAATCAGAGAGTTTGGCATCTTCGCGGCCTTTGCGAAAACGTGTTTGATCAGTCACGTTCACTTGCGCAGTTTGACCGTCACGAGTTTTTAACGTGATGGAATTTCCCGCGATTGCGGTGATGGTACCGCCAGTACCGGGGCCGCGGCGAAACTGACGATTTCCCTGGGCCTGTGATTGAGCGTCGGGCGGCGGGGTTTGCGGCGCGTCCTGCGCCCAAACGCAGAACGAAGAAACGAGAATCAAAGCGATGATGCGAGCGATGCGCATGTTACTTCTCCTGAACCAGACACGTATTGAAACACCAGTCGTTTCGCGGCACCGGTAAAGAGTCGGTCAAGGAAGGTAAAACTTTGTAAAGATGGGCGTCCACGCTTGACCATATTCATCCTAGGATGGATGCTGCCAATGGAACGCAAAACAAGTTTGTGCAATAGGGGTTAACATAAGTAGGTTTGAAGATTTACAGAATGTCGCAATAACATCCCAAATACGGGTCAATCATGATCGCATCGCCATTATCGTCAGACGTGAATCCGGAGCTAGATTCGGAAACGGAAAGCAAGCGCGGAGAGGGCCGATCGGCAGCAATGAAGTCTCCCTACCTGCTTGTACCAGTTTTGCTGCTCTGCCTGAGTTTTGCCGCGTGCAGCGGCAGTGCCAGTGACGCGAAAGCCGGGAGAGCCCGGGGGAACACGGGGCAGCCCATGCCCGTCTCGGTGGCCACTGCGAAGACACAGGACATGCCCGTTTACCTGACGGGCCTGGGTTCGGTGAGCGCGTTTAATACGGTGTCGGTAAAAACACGTGTGGACGGCCAACTGGTCAAAGTCGCCTTTAAAGAAGGTCAGCACGTTAATAAAGGAGACCTGCTGGCGGTGATTGATCCGCGGCCTTATCAGGTAGCGCTTGAGCAGCAGCAGGCGACTTTATTTAAAGACCAGGCGCAACTTCGCGACGCCCAGCTAAATTACCAGCGGTACAAGGGCTTGTTGCAG
>CAWHQK010000002.1:0-16519 GCA_963831435.1 uncultured Acidobacteriota bacterium | reverse complement strand
CCGCCAGCGCGCCCAAAGCCGAGGCCCCAGCGTCGTCCACAGGATGACCTGCATGCCGAGCGAGGCCAGCCGGAAGTTCCACAGCACGACCGCCGAAAAGCCATCCGGCACTTCGTTGACCGGCGGCATCACGTAGCCGGCAACCGCCACCACCAGCACGTAGGCGGCGGCGACGACGATCACCGCGTTCCAGGTCCCGAGCCGGGCCAATAAACGCCGGGCCACAGGTTGACAGACGGCCACCATGGCCACGATCGAGATGACGATCATGCCAAAGTAGAGGGCCGTCCGGATGCCGATGGTTTCCGGATTGCCGATCGGAGGGCGGGTTGGAGGGATACTTGATCTGCGGCACCACCACGATGGCCACCAAGCCGGCCAAGGCCCGCCAGGCCCCCGCGGTCGCCCGTGGTCCCCAGCCGGCCAAGCCGCCCATGGGCGAAGGCGAACACCAGCGAGAAATACCACCGATCGCCGCGCCATAGACGACCACGCCGGTCAACAGCCCCCAGCTTGCCTGTACGGCGTCAAACCTGCTTCGCGGTTTTCTTCAAATCCACAAGCTCATATTCAAGTGCAATAATTATTAACTGCTCGTACTATCGAATCGGCACTTGTAACGTCCTATAAATGAGGTTTTTCTTAAAAAGCGAGGGTGTGGATATGCGAATCGCGAAATTTCTTGAGATAGGTGCACTAGTCGTCGTGGGCACTCTTTTTATGAATTCTATTGCCCTCTTCGCCGAAAAAGGTAATTCACAAAATTCCAGTCTTCATGCTCCAACCAGTTCGATTGTCGTATAGCAGTAGTTGGGTCCCGGCGGGCGAGAAATCGTCGCCGAAAATTATTTTGTCGGTATGGCCGGATGGCCACTACAGAATCCTGGCGCCGACTATAAGGGACAATCCCAACTGCGGCAGGGAATTGTGCCTGCCAGGCAACTGAAGCAATTGCGATGGTTATTGGAGGCGCCGGATTTCCAAGCGCTTTCGGGAAGTCACGGCGGTTTGCTGCGCGAGGGGGCTGAAAGTTTTGTGGCGGAAATTCCGCGCGGAGGCGCCGTGCAGCACATGGCGTGGATGGTCCCTGACGGGAAATCAAAGTTTCCCAAGTCCATCGCGGATATAGTCGGCTGGATCCAAGATTTTCGACCTGAGAACGGAGAAGTTTTACTTCAAACCGATTTTCCTGACGTCTGCCCACATGTGGGAGGATTGCAACCTGTAGTTGCGAATAATAGCAATGGTACAGTTCACGATTCGTGCACGAGTCCGGGCAATTAGCCGAGATTGCATCCCTAGAATATGCGGCGCAACCGGCCGCTCAGGCGCTGAGCGATAAGCAAAATCTACGCCGCGGCGGTCCCATATCCACTTAATTGAGGCCGAACGTAGGAAACGGGCTTCTCGTGCAGCAGGAGCTCCGTCGCTTGGACGCGCGGGTCGCCATGGAACCAGCGCTGGACGACGTCGTCGCGGAGAAAATTAGCGATTGCCAGCAGGGACATGCCTTCATGGTGCGCCATCCAGCAACGCACAATCTCGTTACGATGCCGCCATGTGTGGCGCGCCGGATTGAAGTCCACTGATTCGTAGAAACCGTAGGGCCCAATCCATCCCTGATGCGCCATCTCCCGTAGATTACGAATGGATTCTGTTGCATCCACCGAAAGCGCCAGAAAAGAAGAGTACGGCGAGATCACCAGCGATTCCACTTCGTCGTCTTTCCGCAACGCGACGCGGGAAATACCAAAAGCGTGATACTGATAATTGCCCGCCTCGTCAGTTTTCGAATATGCGGACTCCGAAATACCCCACGGCACGTGTTTGGCGGCCGCATACATCCGCTGCAAGCGCACTACCGCGTCACGGGAGCGCTCGAGCAGGGTGTTCGGATACGAGCGCATCCACAGCGCGGGCATCAGGTATTCAAACATCGTGCCCGTCCATGAGAGAAGCACCGGACGTCCGCGATCCAGAGTATGGGCGCGGCCCAGCAGGAACCAGGTCTCTTGCGGAATTTCGTCTTTTGCAATTCCGATGAAAGTGGCGATTCGCGACTCTGACGCCAGCAGGTCATAGCAGGCGGAATGTAGTTGCTCCGCGCCCGCATCGAAACCTACGGAAAGCAGTTTGCGCCGCTTGTCGAGCAGGAAGTTGAAATCCATTTCTTTGGCTATGCTGTTCGCGGTGGTCACGATTTTGCGCAAGTCGGCGATCAATCGCGAAACATGCGTGCTCGCCTGCGGCAACAGATCCAGCAAGCGTTGGTAGGATTCTTTCCGCTCTCCAGCCAGGGAAGTCGCATTCATGGCGGCAATCAGGCGTATCTCCAGATGTTCAATCAATTCCGGAAGGCGTTGCAGTACCGGATGCTCATAAGACGCGTTGAGGCCGATTGTTGCGTCCTGCCTCAATGAAGCAAATTCCGGAAGAAGCCACGGGACATACGACGAAATCGTCTGTTGAATCGCCTCCAGCAACCGACCTGCTGCGCCACCGCACCACTCGATCTCGCCATGGTGTTTGGAAGACGACGAAGAAGCGCGTGGAATTTTCAGCAATTCGGAAAAGCGGGTCAGTTGCGCGGGCTCGATCAGCCATTGCGCGGAAGAGCTTTTCAAATGATGTTCCGCGATGCTAACCGGTTTACGCGGCAAGGCGTGCAGGTCATGAAGAATGCGCAGATAGTCCGTGAAGCCATCGAGGACGTTGTTTTCAATCACTGGCCGCCGCAAGCGCTCGGTACACCCCTGTTGCAGCGTCCAAAGTGATGCCACGAGATTGCCGCTGTCCACCGAAGAAACAAATAGTGGAGTGAGCGGTTCCAGGGTCTTGGTGTCATACCAGTTGAGAAGATGTCCTTTATAGCGTGGCAATCGTTCGATAGTCGCCAGCGTTCGCAGGCTTTGCGCGGCGAACTCCGGCACAGTCAGATAACCAAATTCGCACGCCACCTGCCGCGCGTTTAAAAGCAACCCAACATTGGTCGGGCTCACGCGCGCCGCTACTTTCAATGGTTCTTCCTGCACATTGTCAGGAATCAGCCAGTGATGCTCTTCATTGCTGAATTCAGCGAAATACCTCCATGTACGCAGCGCGGAAGCCCGCAGGAATTTTTCGTCTTTCTGGGAAACTTCGTTGCGCACCGGACCCGGGGGGCGATTCAGCCACAGTGCTACCAGCTTGCTGCTCGCCCACAAAACCAAGATTGGGACGGCCGCAGCCAGAGCGCGCGGACGGAGCCAGAACACGAGTAACCCAAGGATAAGAGCAATGGCGGGCATCCAGTCCAGATAAACATCCACGGGCGCTCGCTTATTTCTTCCCAGTTCTACTTCCGCAGCCGTTTCCCACTCCAGCAATCGCTGCCGGGTGAACATTCGCCGCACCATGGTGCGAATCACGGCGTCAAGGGCGACCAGTGTTTGATGGACGAGAAAAATAAGCGTAAGGAGCACGCTGAAATTGGCGCTGCTTAGAGTGTCAGTCGCGTCGCGGGCAATCTCTTTTTTCTTTTCCACGGCGGCGCGAATGAGGTTGAATGCGTATTGGAACCAGACAGGAACAAACAGGATAGCGACAGTCGCAATGGTCCACAACAAAGCCGACCCCGGCAACACCAGCCATCCCAAAACAAACAGCAGAAGAGTCGCGGGCTCCACCAGGCTGCGGCGCAAATTGTCCAGAATCTTCCACTGCGAAATTACGGAGATCGGATTCTGCACCCGCTTTCCCGTCTCATCGGGCACTCGCGGAAACAGCCACTCCACAATCTGCCAGTCTCCGCGCAGCCAGCGATGTTTGCGGCGGTTGTAGGCACTGTAATGCGAGGGATAATCCTCAATCACTTCGATATCGCTTGCAAGGCCAGCGCGCGCGTAAGCGCCCTCAATCAGGTCATGGCTGAGCAGGGCATTGCGCGGGAAGCGGCGGTCAAGAACTTTGTGGACAGTCTCAACTTCATAAATTCCCTTGCCGGCAAAAATCCCCTCGCCATAGAGATCCTGGTAAACGTCGGAAATTGCCCGCGTGTAGATATCAAACCCGGTTTGGCCGGAATAAATATTGGCCAACCGCGAAACTCCCGCGCTCTGCACGCTGACGCCCACGCGCGGCTGCAAAATGCCATACCCAGCGACCACAATGTTTTTTTGTGGATCAATAATGGCGCGGTTCAAAGGATGCGCCATCGCACCCACCATGCGCTGCGCTGAGCCGCGAGGCAATTCCGTATCCGCGTCGAGCGTAATGACAAAGCGCGCGGGCTCTAGCACGCTCAAGTCGCCTATCTTCACCGGGAAACTGTCGTATTGGTTGCGCAGCAACTGGTTGAGGTCGAGCAGTTTCCCTCGTTTGCGCTCCCATCCCATCCATACGCGTTCCCGCGGATTGTAAATGCGGTGCCGGTGCAGCATTAAAAACCCACCGGTGCCGTCCTTCGAATATTTCTCACTCAATCCGCGAATCAGGTCCGCGCACATATCCACGCGCGGATCATTTTCATTGGGCCTCTCGCGGGAGTCGGGCAAATCCGTCAACAGCATGAAGTGCAAGTTGCGGTCGCGATTGCCGAGGTATCGTACTTCCAGATTGTCCGCAAGCCGGTGAATTTGTTCTTCGTTTAACAAAAGCGCGGGAATGGCCACAAGCGTAACGCAGTCGTCAGGAATTCCGCCGGAGAAATCAAGCTTGGGAATGATCTGCGCGCGCAGCAGGGAAGTGGTCAGATAATTAATCAACTGCACCGCGGTTTGCGAACTGGGCACCAGCAGCACGATCATGGAAAACAGAATCAGGCCAATGGGCGTATAGCGCGGCGTGAGCAGCAACAATATGGCCGACAATATGACCAGCGACATCAGCAAGATTCCGGGAAGATAAAATTCGTCCGGATTGCGCCGAAGCAGTGTAAGCAACTTTCTTCCCGGCCTTGGATTGAATCCAACCCGTTGCTGCAATAACGGCGCGCCTTCGCCCAGCAGGTAGTATCCAATGTGCGATTGCCGTGCGGTGATGCGTTCGTCCCCGGGCTTCCAATTCACCGCTTCGCGGGCCAAAGCCAGGGCTTCTTTCGCAACGCCTATTTCCCCGCGGTCGCATCGTTCCGCGATGTCAACAATCTCATTTCGATACAACTCCCGGCTCTCGTAATCCATGCGAGCATAAGCTCCCGCAGGATCTTCGCGCAAAATGGCATCGAAAAGAATGAGGGGCTCAAGCAAATGCTTCCATGATGTGTGCGACGCTTCGCGCAGGCTGCGAACACAAATTCCAATCCCGTAGGTGCCATTCAAATCGGAAAGCAACTGGTGCCCACGCTCTCCAAGACGGTCGAGCAACAAGACCTTAATAGCCAGCGGGATAGTCAGCAGTTCCTTCATATTGAGAGCGGTCTTCTGCTGGAAGGCGCTGACGAATTCTGCAAAGGTCTGCTCGCTAAACTCGTAGGCAACGGCCGCCAGGTATCTTTCAGCCAGAGCAGCGGCCCTCGGAATAATCTCCCCCTCGGCGTTTTGCACGTGGGGCAAACGCGGCAGAGTTTTAATTTGTTCGTGGATGCTGCCAAGTTCCGAATACAGCAGGCGTACGTTGTCACGCAGCCAATTGAAATCGTCGGAACCCGTAATTCCTTTTTCCAAAGAGCCCAGCGAGACAAATAACGGCCTCAACAGAAAACCAAGCCGGTTGATTCGATTCTGAAAATATTTGGAAGACTGCGTTCCCGGCACCCAGGCAAGTTCCCGCGCCAGAGCTTCGCCCTGCGAGCGGACGGCTGGCATTTCCGAGGCAGAAAACGTCTCGGGCAATCGTTCCGCCTCTTTGTTGACCAGCTCCAAATGGGTATTCTGGGGCATTGTTTTCAGTCGTTAGCGATAACTTGCGGCCTGCATCTCGAACATCTCGGCATAGCGGCCGCCGAGGTGAGCGAGATAGTCGTGGTTGCCTTCTTCTACTATGTTGCCGTTTTCCAGTACTACGATGCGGTCTGCCATGCGCACGGTTGAAAAGCGATGCGAAATGAACAACGCCATCTTTCCCAGCGTCAGCTCCGCGAAGCGCTGGAAAACCTGATACTCGCTTCGAGCATCCAGTGCGGCGGTTGGTTCGTCCAGAATAAGCAATTGCGCGTCGCGAAGATACGCGCGGGCCAGCGCAACTTTTTGCCACTCACCACCGGAAAGGTCCACGCCGCCTTCAAATCTCCGTCCCAGCATCTGCTCCAGGTTGGCGGGTAACTTGGCGATTACTTCAGCCGCCATGCTTTTTTCCGCGGAATCGGCGATTAACGGAAGATTGGCAATTTCTTCGATTTTTCCCACGGCAATGTTCTCCCGCGCGGTCATTTCATAGCGCATGAAATCCTGGAAAATCACACCAATCTGGCGATACAGGTCTTCCAGGCTGTACTCCCTCAGGTCTATACCATCAAGTAAAATCTGCCCCTCTGTAGGGTCGTAAAGGCGGGTAATGAGCTTTACGATGGTGGTTTTGCCCTGTCCGTTCTCTCCAATCAGTGCAACTCGCTCGCCAGGATGAAGATGAAAGTTCAGTCCATTCAAAATGCGCCGCGGACTGCCGGGGTAACTGAACGAAACATTGATAAATTCAAATCCTCCGGTAATTGGCCGGGGCGCAGCTAGGGCATTGGGCTTGGACTTGATCGTCGGCTCCATTTTGAAAAATGCCAGCAGATCGGTAAGGAAAAGAGCCTGGTCGGCGATCCCCGCGAGCGTAGAAAATATCTGCTGGATGTTCGTACTCGCGCCCAGAATCTGCGCGGCCAGGAAGACCAAGGTGCCGATCGAAAGAGTGCCATGAATGGCCCGCAATACTATGAACACGTAGGCGGAGTAATAGCCAAGGGTTGCGAGGATGGACAGCAAAGCAGTGGCGGTCAGCTTGCGCTTTGCGAGAGAAACGTCTTGTGAGTAGATCTGATCAGAGAGCGTTCGAAACCGGTCTGTAAAAAAGTCCTTCAACCCGAAAAGTTTGAGTTCCTTTGCCGCTTCTTTGCTTCCGCCGACGGTGCGCAAATAGTCGAGCTGTCTCTTGATCGGCGTCTGCTTGAAATTCTTTGCGTACCCGAGGAATGCAAAATGGCTTTCGCCAAGGAAGGCGGGTACGACTCCTCCGATGAGCAGCAGGATCGAGCCAAGGCGAATAAACCATGATCGCGATGGACATGCCGACCGCGGTAATGACCTGCTGCACGAGCTGCCGATCGACTGGATCATGGCCAATCGGTCGGTCGCCTGTACCCGCGCCCGCTCCAGCCGGTCGTAGTAGACCGGATCTTCGTAGGCGATCAGATCAAGACTCGCCGCCTGCTTCATCACTTGTATGCTGACGTGCCGAACATATTTGTCAGCCAGCAGCGAGTTGAGGTAATCGATGACGCGGGAAAAAATCGCGGCCAGTACCGCGAGAGCGAATTCCGCCCCAATGAGCCCCCAGAAATGCGGACGAAGCGGCTGGTGATGAGTCGTGGAATCAATAATCGCGTCAATGACGAGCTTAGTGATGTAGGGGATGGCAATGGGCAGCAGAGAGACCAAAAGGCGAAAAACCAGGCCCAGGACAACCACCAGTCGGCCCGAATCCCAAACGATTTTCAGAACAGGGGGGACGTTGCGGAGCGCCTCCAGACGCTCCCGCCAGCTACTCCAGAAACTCTCCTGCTCCGCCATAGCGTGCTCTATGCGTTCCTAAAGCTTTTGTATTTAAGTGGAATGCTGCCCCGAGTGAACTTGAACAACATCATACGCGACCAAAGATGCTGTCACCAAGCGAAGGGTTTGTTTTACAGCGAGTTACGATTTGGTTCGCTTGGAATAGCGTCTTTTCCCGTGTGCGCCGCGAGAAAGTTTTCCGAAGCGTCGGCCATTGCGCTGCGATTCGCGTAGATAACGCCTTATGTAAGGCGTTCACCCTATTACTCTCGTGATTGCGATTCGAATCCCTGCCTTGACCCGGAAAATTAATGGTCATACAGTGTTTTCCGCAGGAAATCTCATGCTAGTCTGAGTGCAATTAATTCCGTCTTCGCGGAAATATTTTCATAGCGCGTGGCTGAATCCTTACTGCTGGTTCAGCCGGCATAACAACATAGGGTTACTGGCTCTCATTTCATGACTTGGACGCGACGCGATTTTTTATACGGCGTATTCAGCGCAACAGCAGTTTTCCCTCTCGCCGGTAAGGGCCTTACTTCGGACGTATTTCTACCATTCAATCCAGCCCGCCGCGATGATGCAACATTACTGGACGAAGTGGAGCGTACAGCGTTTGAGTATTTCTGGAATGAGGCAGACCCTAACACTGGACTGGTACGCGACCGCGCCAATGCTAACGGCGGAGATAAGCGCACACTGGCCAGCGCGGCTGCAACCGGTTTTGGATTGACGGCCCTGTGCATCGGCCTTCAGCGAAATTATCGCTCTCCCGAACAAATTAAGGCCCGCGTACAGACTTCGCTTCGTTTTTTGGCCGAAAAGGCCCCGCAAGTCCACGGTTTTCTTTACCACTTTGTGGATATGAAGACCGGCGCCCGCAGCCATTCCTCGGAGATTTCGCCAATTGACATGGCGATCCTGCTGTGCGGTGTCCTGACCTGCCGGGCGTACTTTGATGACCCTGAAACCCGCCGCCTTAGCGACGCTATCTACAATCGTGTGGATTGGAATTGGGCGTTGAATAAAGGAAAGCTTTTCAGCATGGCGTGGACACCGGAGTCCGGTTTTAATAGCCACCGCTGGGATTCTTACTGTGAGTCCATGATGTTGTATCTGCTCGCCATGGGATCGCCGACCCATCCCATTCCCGCGGAATGCTGGCGCAGTATTCGCCGTCCCTGGATGACTTACGGGAATTATCGCTTCATTTCCTCGCCTGCTCCCTTATTCGTGCATCAGTTTTCCCACGCCTGGTTTGATTTCCGAGGCAAGCAGGATGACTACACCAACTACTTTGAAAATTCCGTGTTGGCCTCGCAGGCGCACCAGCAATTTTGCGCGGAGTTGAACCACCAGTTCCCTTGCTACTCGAAAAAAGTCTGGGGCATCACCGCCTCCGATTCACGCAAGGGATACGTGGCCTGGGGCGGGCCTCCGATGCAAGGTCCGATTGATGGAACCATCGTTCCAGCGGCTGCTGCGGGATCGCTGCCGTTCGTTTACAGCGATGCGGTTGCCGTCCTGAAAAACCTGCGCTCCTACTACGGCAATCAAATCTGGAAGAGCTACGGCTTCGTGGACGCATTCAATCCGCTCACGGGATGGGTGAGCCGCGACGTGCTGGGAATTGACGTGGGCATCACCATGCTCATGGCCGAAAATGCCCGCAGCCAGTTCGTGTGGAACACCTTCATGCGCAATCGTGAAGTAGAAGTCGCCATGGACCGGGCTGGATTCCGCGCTCTCGGCGAACAGTCGCCGTTGCTCGCCAGCCACGCAAAAGCAAAAACCGTCGTCTAGAATCCGCTCAAAATCTTCCACTTTGAATCAGGCAATCAGTCCGCTTGTGATTCGCTGGCTTCTAATGGAACAAATTGTTTCCGCGTGTGCGACCGGAGCCGGTCCATATACAGGTACACCACAGGAGTCGTGAAAAGAGTCAGCGCCTGGCTGAAAATCAGGCCGCCCACAATCGTAATTCCCAGCGGACGCCGCAATTCTGAACCCACGCCGGTGCCCAGCGCCAATGGCAGCGCACCCAGCAATGCGGCCATGGTTGTCATCATGATGGGACGGAAACGCAGCGTGCATGCTTCATAAATCGCATCCATCGGCGATTTTCCTTCCCGCCGCTCCGCATCCAGTGCGAAGTCAATCATCATGATGGCGTTCTTCTTCACCAGTCCTATCAGCAGAATGATGCCTATCATTCCTATGACGTCCAACTGCATGTGGAAGGCAAGCAAGGCCAGCAGCGCGCCCACTCCGGCTGACGGGAGCGTGGAAAGAATCGTAATGGGATGGATAAAGCTCTCATACAACACGCCGAGCACGATATAAACCGTCGCCAGTGCCGCCAGAATCAGAATTGGCATGCTGGCAAGCGAGTCGCGAAACGCCGCAGCAGTTCCCTGGAAATCCGCCTGGATGGTGGTAGGGAATCCCATTTGGTCTTTCGCGTCGTCAATCAACTTCGTCGCTTGTCCCAGAGAAATATTCGGGGCAAGATTGAATGACAAAGTCACGGCGGGAAATTGTCCCTGGTGATTCACGGCCAGCGGTGTGTTTGACGGGCCAAATTTCGTGAAAGCGGAAATCGGAATCACTTGCCCATGGAAAGACCGCACGTAGATCGCCTGCAAGGCCTCTTCACTGCGCTGGAACTGCGGCTGGACTTCCATCACCACGTGATACTGGTTCAGCTGCCGGTAAATGGTGGAAACCTGCCGCTGGCCAAATGCGTCGTATAGGGCGTTATCAATGTCCGCCGGCGTGACCCCCAACCGCGCAGCCGTGTCGCGATCAATAATGATGTCAGTTTGCAGGCCAAACGTCTGCTGGTCGGTATTGGCATCCCGCAGTTCCGGCATCGCCCTCAACTTCGCTAAAAGACGCGGCGCCCAGTAGTTTAAGTCCTGGAGGTTTTCACTTTGTAGCGTGTACTGATATTGCGCCTGGCTTTGCCTGCCGCCAATGCTCAGATCTTGCGAGGACTGCATAAACAATGTCGCGCCCGGGACAACTGCCAGTTTTCTCCGCAAACGCCCGATCACCTGGTCGGCGGACATTTTCCGTTCCGCCAGTGGCTTTAACGTGATGAACATCCGTCCCTGGTTGCTCGAGGTATTGCCGCCGGCAAATCCAACGATGGTTTGTACCGCAGGGTCCTGCAATACTATGCGCACGAACTGCCGCATCTTCTGGCTCATCGCATCGAAAGAAATATCCTGGGACGCTTGCACCGCTCCGGAGACGCGTCCCGTGTCCTGCTCGGGGAAAAATCCTTTGGGGACTCTCGCGTAAAGGAATACGCTCAAGACCGCGGTCAAAATCGTAATCACCAGCGTTACAGGCTGGTGCCGCAAAACTACCCGCAAAGCACGTTCATAAATAGCGAGGACCCGGTCAAAAATTCCTTGGCTAAATTTATACAACCGCCCATGTTTCTCTTCGCCCAGCGGCTTTAAAAATTTCGCGCACATAGTCGGCGTCGTAGTCAGGGACACCAGCAAAGAGATTGCAATGGTAATGCTCAACGTCACCGCAAACTCGCGGAACAACCGCCCAACAATTCCGCCCATCAGCAATAGGGGAATAAACACTGCCACCAGCGAAGTGCTCATAGAAAGGACGGTAAATCCAATCTCTTTCGCACCGCGGTACGCGGCCTGCACCGGACGCATTCCTTTTTCCAGATAACGCATGATGTTTTCGAGCACCACAATGGCGTCGTCCACAACGAAGCCAGTGGAAACTGCAAGCGCCATGAGGGAAAGGTTATCCAGGCTGTACCCCAGCAAATACATCACTCCGAATGTCCCGACCAGCGATAGCGGCACTGCAATACTCGGAATCACCGTGGAACGCACGGTTCGTAGGAAAAGGAAGACCACCAGAATTACAAGCACAATCGAAATCAGAAGCGTGATTTCAATGTCATCCACGGAGGCGCGAATCGTCGTGGTGCGGTCCATGACCACGCCCACATGAATTGCCGGCGGAATCGATGCTCGGAATTGAGGCAGCGCTCATGAACGTGATCGACCGTCTCGATGATGTTTGCGCCCGGCTGCCGAAATAGATGACGAGGACGGCGGGTTTGCCATCCGGCCAGCCCCATCGCGCGCGTATCCTGAACCGAATCTTCGACGTTCACACGTCGCCCAGACGCACCGCCGCGCCCGTGGCGCGATTGTATCCAACAATTAATGGTTTGTATTGCTCGGCCACTTTGATCTGGTCATTGGAATTGATTGTCCAGGCCGTGTTTGCGTCGGCACCTGACCCTTGGGAGAATTCGCGTTGGCGGAGCCGAGCACATTGCGCACCGAATCCAAGCCAATTCCCAGCTTATTCAGCAAGTGGGATTCACTTCCACGCGCACTGCCGGCAGCGAGGACTGCCGCCGACGAATACCTGCCCGACTCCACTGACCTGCGCCAGTTTTTGCGCCAGAATGGTGTCGCCACATCGTACATTTGCCGGGACGGTGATCGTGTCCGAGGTAAGCGACAAGAATCAAGATAGGAGCATCCGCCGGATTCACCTTTCGATAAGTAGGGATTTGCCGGAAGATTGGCCGGAACTGGCTGCGCGCCGCATTGATTGCTGCCTGGACATCTCGCGCAGCAGCATCGATGTTTCGGTTCAAATCGAATTGCAGCGTGATGCCGGTTGTGCCGGACTGGCTCGTCGAAGTCATCTGATTGATGCCGGCAATGCGACCGAACTGGCGCTCTAGTGGCGTCGCCACCGACGATGCCATGGTTTCCGGACTCGCGCCCGGAAGCGATGAGCCGACCTGTATCATCGGAAATTCCACCTGCGGCAGCGGGGAGACGGGAAGAAAATTGATAAGCCAGCGCCCCGGAAAGAGCAACGCGAAGGTGAGCAGCGAGGTGGCCACAGGCCGGCGAATGAATGGCGCGGAGATGCTCATGAGTGTCCGCCAACCGCCGGATTCCTCGCACCGGATGCCCACGCGCTATGCGAACTCGCGCTGCGCCAGCCGGTCAAAGCAAAGATAAATCACCGGCGTCGTGTACAGCGTAAGCACCTGGCTGAACAGCAATCCGCCGACAATCGCGATACCGAGTGGCCGCCGCAATTCCGAACCCACGCCGCTCCGAGCGCCAGCGGCAGTCCGCCGAGAAGCGCCGCCATGGTCGTCATCATGATCGGGCGGAATCGGAGCAGGCAAGCCTGGAAAATTGCCTCTTCAGCGGTCCTTTTCCTCTTCGCGCTCCGCTTCCAGCGCAAAGTCGATCATCATGATCGCATTCTTCTTCACAATGCCGATCAGCAGAATAATTCCGATCAACGCCACGACATCGAGATCATGTCCTGTGATCAGCAAAGCCAGCAACGCGCCCACGCCCGCCGAGGGCAGCGTCGAAAGAATTGTAATGGGATGAATGTAACTCTCGTAAAAAACGCCCAGAACGATGTAAACCGTAACAATCGCGGCCAGAATCAGCACACGGCTCGTTGTGCAAGCGAGTTGCGAAATGCCGCGCGCCGTTCCCTGGAAACTGGTATGGATGCTCAGCCGGCACGCGAATCCTGCTCGGCTGCGTCAATCGCCTGGTCGCATCGCCCAGCGACGCGCCCGGAGCGAGATTGAACGAAATCGTCACCACCGGAAACTGCCCTTGGTGATTGATCGCGAGCGGGGTGTTTTGGCGTCTCAAAGTGGCTGAAAGCCGACTGAGCGGAACCTGCGTCCACCGTAGGGCGACGCGCACATAGATGTTTGTTTAAGCGGATCGCGGATTCTTCTGCGAACTGCGGGTTCACTTCAAGCACACGTGGTACTGATTGAACTGCGTGTAGATTGTCGAGATCTGCCGCTGGCCGAACGCGTCGTAGAGCGTGTCGTCGATCGCCTGCGGCGGGATTCCCAGCCGCGATGCGGTGTCGCGGTCGATCACCAGTCCGCCTCCAAGCCGCATCGTTCTGCTGGTCGCTGGCCACATCCCGCAACTCGGGCAGCTGCTTTCAACTTGTCCATCATTTTGCGGGCCCAAATGGCCAGTTCCTTCGCGTCAGCGTCCTCGATGGATACTGATATTGCGTCCGGCTTACGCGATCCTCCACCGTCAAATCCTGCACGGGCTGCAGAACAAAGTAATGCCCTGGACCTTCGCCAGCTTCCGGTTGAAGTCGCCGAATAACTTCTGTGGCCCTCGTGTTCGCTCTTCGAGAGGCTTTAAGTTGATCTGAATGCGTCCGCTGTTGAGCGTGGTATTGGTCCATCCACGCCGATAAAGGAAGAAAGGCTCTCCAACACCGGATCCTGCAGAATCACCCGCCAACTGCTGCTGACGCTGCGACATAGCAGGGAACGAAATATTCTGCGCGGCCTCCGATAATCCCATGAATCACGCCCGTATCCTGCACGGGAAAAATCCCTTTGGGCACGACAATGTAAAGAGAAAGGTCAATACCAGCGTTGCCAGGCCACCAGCAGCGTGGCGGTCTGATGGCGCAGCACCCACTCCAACGTCCGGCCGTACATACTCAATGATGCGCTCGTAAACATTCGTTCCGAAGCCCGATAAAACCGGCCCTGCTTCGCCGGGTTTGTGCGTCAGCAGCTGCGCGCACATCATCGGCGTCAACGTGAGCGACACAACGGCCGAAACCAGGATGGTGACCGCTCAACGTCACCGCGAATTCGCGGAACAACCGGCCCACGATGTCGCCCATGAACAAAAGCGGAATCAGCACGGCAATCAGCGAAACCGTCAACGAGACGATCGTAAAACCGATTTGCCCCGCGCCCTTTAGCGCGGCCTCAAGCGGCGGAATCGCCTTTCTCGATATAGCGGACAATGTTCTCGATCATCACGATCGCGTCATCCACCACGAAACCGGTGGAAATGGTCAGCGCCATCAGCGTAAGATTATTGAGGCTGTAACCGAGCAGATACATCACTCCGAAGGTACCAACCAGCGAGAGTGGCACCGCGACGCTGGGAATGATCGTGGCCGCACAGGTTGCGCAGGAAACAGAAAGATGACGAGGACGACCAGGCCGATTGTGAGAATCAGCTCGAACTGCACGTCGCTCACCGAGGCCCGGATGGTTTCCGTGCGGTCCGTCAGAATCGCGAGTCCACCGCCGAAGGCAGGAATGCTTGCAGCTGGGGCAATAAGGCGTTGATCCGGTCCGACACGCTGATGATGTTCGCGCCGGGCTGTCGCTGAATATTTACAATGACCGCCGGCGTTTGATTCATCCACGCGGCCTGCCTCGTGTTTTCGGCGTCGTCGATCACCGTGGCCACATCGGACAAGCGCACCGGCGCGCCGTTCTGATAAGCGATAACCAGCCCGGTGTAGTCCGCGCTGGTGAGCAGTTGGTCGTTTGCGCCGATCGTGAACTGACTGCCTGCGGGCCGTTCAAGCACGCCCTTCGCCTGGTCCACGTTCGACTGCCCAGCGCCGTCGCAGGTCCTCCAGGCTGATCCCATAGGAAGCAAGCGCCGTGGGGTTCGCCTGAATTCGCACCGCCGGCTTTTGTCCGCCGCTAATGGTGACCAGCCCCACGCCGGGAAGCTGCGAAATCTTCTGCGCCAGCGCCGTATCGGCAAGGTCCTCCACTTTTGAAAGCGGCAATGTTTTCGAAGTAAGCGCCAGCGTGAGAATCGGAGCGTCGGCGGGATTTACCTTGCTGTAAATCGGCGGATTCGGCAAGTCCTTAGGCAGATATGTGCCGGCTGAATTGATGGCCGCCTGCACCTGTTGTTCTTCAATGTCGATATCTTCATTTAGGGTGAATTGAAGAGTGATCAGCGAGCTGCCCGTGGAACTCGTCGAGGTCATCTGACTGAGTCCCGGAACCTGACCGAACTGCCGCTCCAGAGGCGCGGTCACCGACGAAGCCATCACATCCGGCCCCGCTCCCGGATAAAACGTCATCACCTGGATCGTGGGATAGTCCACCTCCGGCAACGCTGATACGGGCAACGCGCGATAAGCAACAATGCCCACCAGCAACAGACCACAGGTGAGCAGAATGGTTGCAACCGGACGAAGAATGAATAATCGCGACGGATTCATTGCGTGGGCGTTCCTGGAGATTGCTCGGGAGTACTTCCGTTTTCCGCCTGCTGTGTCTTTCCCGCTCCCGGCGTGCGCGGCTCAACTTTGCTGCCCGCCTGCAGTTTGTCCTGACCGTCGGTCACCACGATGTCGCCGGCGGAAATACCGCTGCTAATGGCGCTGCTGTTGTTCTGCGTCAGCGCAACTTGCACTTCGCGAACGTCCACCGTTTTGTCAGGCTTCACTACATAAACAAAATTTCCCTGTGGCCCGCGCTGGATTGCCGCCGCCGGAATGATGGTCGCTTTCTTGCGCGTTTCCAGCAGCATGCGGACGTTCACGAACTGGTTTGGCCAGAGCTGTTCATCCTTATTCGCAAACACGGCCTTGAGCTTCGCGGTACCTGTAGTCTGGTCAATCTGGTTGTCAATGGTGAGCAGAGTTCCGCTTTCCAGCTTCGTCTGGTCGTCACGGCTGTACGCCTCCACCGGCAACGACCGTTGTCCATCTGCTTTTGTACGGAAGGCAGGCTATCCTCCGGCAAGGTAAACAGGACTGCGATAGGTTGCAACTGCGTAATCACCAGCATCGCGGTCGTGTCAGAGGCATGGACCATGTTCCCGGGGTCCACAAGCCGCAGACCAATTCGTCCGCTGACCGGCGCGGTAATGTTGCAGTCGGAGAGGTTCAGTTTGGCATTGTCAATATTGGCTTGATCGGTGCGTACGGTGCCTTCCAACTGATCCACCGTCGCCTGCTGAGTGTCCACTTGCTGCTGCGACATGGCGCCCGATTCC
>CAWHQK010000001.1:0-27476 GCA_963831435.1 uncultured Acidobacteriota bacterium | reverse complement strand
GTGACCGTTACGCGCTTCCTGAGCTACGCCCATTCAAAAGATGTTGTTCCCACACTCAAGAGATTCCTTACCCAGCGTGGTGACGTGATCTCTGATGATCGCCCCGATGCTTTGATCATCTCTGACATCCCTAGCGTGATTCCCGGAATTGACAACCTGATTCGGCAGCTAGATCGCAAGACTCAGGAAGTTGAAATCGATGGCGCGTCGTGGCCGCAACCCGCAGTTTTGCGCGGGATATCGGCACTCAATTTGGTTTCGGTTTCGGTAATGCCGCTACTGCCATCGGAGGTGCCAGTTCGGTAGGCACATCTCCGGTGGGAACCTTCGGTCTGGCCCCCTTCTATCCGGTAGTCGGAACCACTGCTCCATCGTCTTCAACTCTTTCGCAAATACCATTGTTCTCAAACCTGGCTTCCACTCTCCGACCAGTGGCATTACGTTCTTGAATCGGACCCCAAGCATTCAGGTGGACGCGATTATCACGATGGCGGAATCGAGAGGGTTGCTCAAAGTTCTTTCTCGTCCTCGCGTGGTAACACAAAACAATATTTCAGCCGTAGTGAAGCAGGGCGTACGCGTTCCCATCGTGACTCAGGCCCAATTCGGCGGTCCTCGGACGGTGACCTACGTGGATTTTCCTGCGCTTGACCGTGATTCCACAGATCACCTCGGAAGGAACCATCTTCCTGACAGTGGACATCGAAAACCAACTCCTAACTTCGCCCATTCGATCCAAGGCAACCCGGAGTTGATTACGCGGCCGGCCACCACGCAGGTGCTTGTCACCGATGGTGGAACGGTGGTGATTGGCGGTGTCGTGCAGACGCAGAATTCGACACAGGTCAGTCAGGTGCCCCTGCTTGGAAACATCCCTTACCTGGGCAACTTATTAAACACACCCAGGTGAGCGCCTCCAATCAGGAGCTGTTTTTCTTCATCACTCCTCGCGTTATTCAGACATAGTTGAACAGTTAGCAGTAAGACGGCCCGCCGGTTTCTTGCGCAAGAACCGGCGGTTTCGTTTTTTTAGGACGCCGTAGACTAAACAGTTGCTACACTTTCCTGATGCAATACAAGCGCAGGCAAAGCACTCTGCGTGGCCTTTTGGCGGCCAACCGGCTTGACGCTCTGCTGGTCACGCATCTTCCCAATATCCGTTATCTCTGCGGTTTTACCGGAAGCTCCGCCGCCCTGCTTGTAACCGAGCACAATAGTTGTTTTTTTACCGATGGGCGCTATCGGAACAAGCAAAGACAGAGGTGCAAGGCGCAAAAATCGTCGTGGACCGCAAGTCGCCATTGCTTTTGGCGTCCGAATGGCTTGAGAAGAACGGGCAACGTGGAGGCCGTCGGGTCCTCGGTGTGGAAGCCGACCATTTGACCCTGGGAGCCAACCGGAGGATGAAAGCAAATTTGTCCTCGCATTTTCGTTTGAAATGCGCACCTCCTCTTATCGAGCGCGCGCGGACGATCAAGGATGCGGAAGAGATCCAATGCCTGCGAGATGCGGTCGCGATGGGCGCGCATCTTTTTGATCAAACACTGGCCAACATGTGCCCGGGCGTAAAGGAAATTGAGGTGGCGGCGGCAATGGAGCAAAACGCCTACAAAGCGGGGGCGGAGGGCATGTCATTTCCTACGATCATTGCTTCCGGCGCGCGTTCCGCTCTGCCGCATCGGAGGGCTTCGCAGGGGGCACTACCCGTCACCGGGTTCGTGGTCTGTGATTTCGGTGTTATACTCGCTGGTTACTGTTCGGATCAAACCCGGACTGTGGCGCTTGGCCGGACTTCTCCAGAAGCCCGGCGTGCTTATGAAGCGGTAAAAGAAGCACAACAAGCCGCAATTGAAGCGGTGCGGCCGGGAGTAAGTTTTTCCATGCCCGACGAAGTTGGGCGTAAGCTCCTTAAAAAGCAAGGGTTGGCGCGATATTTTACCCATTCCACGGGTCACGGAGTGGGGTCAGAAATCCAGACGTTCCACGTTGGGCGGTCGGCCAAAACGAATGTTTTCGTCCCGGTATGGTGGTCACGATTGAACCTGGAGTTTATCTCCCGGGAAAGTACGGAGTAAGAATCGAAGACATGGTTTTGGTTACTGAGAATGGGTGTGAAGTTTTAACGCCCACGAGCAAGGAATTGTTGGAAATTTGAGTCCTTTCTTTACCCGAAGAGCGAAGTCAATTTGATCAGAGTCACGCGGTTTCCAGTCTATTTTGCATGAATCAAAAAGAGATCAAGGAACTCATTGAGTTCTTAAAGGAACAAGACATCGCCGAGTTTGAGTTGGAGCGCGGCGACGTCAAAGTGCGAATCAAGCGGGCTGTGCCGGGAATGGTTGTTCCTGCCCATGATCCTCGGATGCACGCGCCAGTTCCGGAACCACAGGCAAGAGCGGGCGTGGAGCAGCCTGTGGTCCCAGTCGCTCCTGCCGTCCCTGCCGCGATCGAAGTCCCCAGTGCGCCGCCTGAAAAGTTGCACAGTGTGCGCTCACCCATCGTTGGGACGTTTTACGAATCGCCCTCGCCAGGAGCGCCGCCTTTCGTGAAACCGGGAGACGTGGTTGAGGTCGGCCAGCTTTTGTGCATTGTGGAAGCCATGAAACTGATGAATGAAATTGAGTCCGACGTGGCTGGGGAGATCGTGAAAAAATTCCTTAACAATGGCCAGCCGATTGAGTATGGCCAAGAGCTGTTTACCATACGGCCGCGCACTTAACCGATTTCCGAACGAGCCATCTTGTCTCCGAGTGCTTAACCTGAATGTTTAAGAAGATATTGATTGCAAACCGCGGGGAGATTGCCCTGCGAATCATATGCGCGTGTAAAGAACTGGGCATCGGCACGGTCGCCATTTACAGCGAGGCCGATCGCAATTCGCTGCACGTCCGCTTTGCCGATGAGGCGATCTGCATCGGTCCTCCGCAACTCTCGCAAAGCTACTTGAACATTCCCGCGGTCATCAGCGCGGCGGAGATTGCCAACGTGGATGCGGTCCATCCCGGCTACGGACTGCTCGCGGAAAACGCCAACTTTGCCGAAGTTTGTGAGACCTGCAACATCAAATTTATCGGTCCTCCACCTGAAGTCACGCGTCTTATGGGAGAAAAAGAAAAGGCGCGGGCGGCCATGAAGAGGGCGGGGGTTCCCATTTCTGCCCGGATCGGAAGGAATCCTGGGAAGTGATGCCGAAGCCATGGAGTGGGCTGAGCAGGTCGGCTTCCCCGTCATCATTAAAGCTTCAGCTGGCGGCGGTGGTCGCGGCATGCGGATTGTCCGCAGCAAGGAAGAACTTCCTGCATTGTTCAAGGCTGCTTCATCGGAAGCAGCGGCGGCTTTTGGCAACGGCGATCTTTACATGGAAAAATACGTTGAGAATCCGCGCCATATTGAGTTTCAGGTTTTGGCCGACCAGCATGGAAATGTTGTAAGCCTGGGAGAGCGCGAATGCTCCATTCAGCGTCGTCATCAAAAGCTGCTGGAAGAATCGCCCTCCACGCAGGTGACGCCTGAACTGCGCGCGGAGATTGGCGGCATTCTCAGCAAGACGCTTTCGGAGATCGGCTACATGAATGCCGGAACCATCGAGTTTCTAATGGACCGGGAGCGCAAACTCTATTTCATTGAGATGAATACGCGGATTCAAGTGGAGCATCCGGTCACGGAAATGGTGACGGACGTGGACCTGGTAAAGAGCCAGATTATGATAGCGGCAGACGCACGGCTGAGCGACGTTTTACGGGACCCCGTTGTGCCTCGGGGCCATGCCATTGAGTGCCGAATCAACGCGGAGCATCCGGAAAAGTTCACGCCATCGGCAGGGAAGATCACCGTGTTTAATCCGCCGGGCGGCACTGGTGTTCGCATTGATACTGCCGCCTATGCCGAGGGGGTCATACCGCCATACTACGATTCCTTAATTGCCAAACTCATTGTGCGCGGCAAAGATCGCCCAGAGGCCATTTCGCGCATGCAGCGCGCTTTGGGCATGTTTGTGGTGGAGGGAATCTACACCACCATACCTCTGCATCGCCGAATTCTCGCAGACCCGGAATTTCTTGCGGGCAATACCGACACCGGCTTTATTGAACGATTTCTGGCCGCGGGCAAAGAACTTTCTGCCCAGGCCAAATCCTGAAACCTTCCATGCTTGAGTTCCCAAAGCTGTACGCCATCGTTGACACAGCGTGTTTTTCTGCGCCGGACGAACTCTACAAATTTGCGCAGGAACTCATTGCCGGGGGTGCGACGCTCTTGCAATATCGCAATAAGAATGGCAGCGCTCGCGATATGCTCGAGCATGCGCTGGCATTGAGGCGCATTGCGGGAGACTCGGTTCGCCTCATCATGAATGATCGTGCGGATTTGTGCCTGGCATCTGGTTTTGATGGATGCCACGTAGGGCAAGACGATCTTTCCGCGAAGGCCGTGCGGGAAATTATTGGGAATGACCGCATATTAGGTCTCTCCACGCACAATCCGGTGCAAGCGAAACAAGCCGATGGATCTCCCGCAGACTATATTGCGGTTGGGCCGATTTTTCAGACGGCGAGTAAAGCCAATCCGGATCCGGTAATCGGTTTGGAAGGACTTCGTAAAGCACGAGCGCTCACGCGCAAACCGCTGGTGGCTATCGGTGGAATCACACGAGCGAATTGTCGTGGGGCGTTAGACGCGGGAGCTGATTCGGTAGCGGTGATCGCCGACCTGTTGCGGGAGCCAAAAAAAGCGGTAGAAGACTTCCTTTCGCTTTTCAAACAGTAGTGCCACCCACCGCCCACTCACATCCCATTCTTCTGCTCAAACGGTTTCTGCAAATAGCGCCGCGCTTCATCTAACGCACCTTGCGTATTGTCCTTGGTCTGCAAGGCCTGGCGATATTCGTTGGTGGCACGCTCCCGTTGCCCAGTCACATCAAAAATTTTACCCAACTGCACGTGGCACCAAACCTCGGTCCAGCGGGGATCACCGTCTCCAT
Source organism: uncultured Acidobacteriota bacterium (assembly GCA_963831435.1). Taxonomy (GTDB): domain Bacteria; phylum Acidobacteriota; class Terriglobia; order Terriglobales; family Acidobacteriaceae; genus JAICKN01. Next base: position 22,498 of record CAWHQK010000001.1, on the reverse strand, counting down.
TCAGGGAATCGCGATAGGCATTCGCGGCGGCCTGATAGTTGTGCTGCGAGTAGAAGACTTCAGCAATCCGGTAATGCGCCAATGAGCTATTTTTATTGATGTCGAGGGCCTTGTTGAATTGCTCCAGGGCGCCTGCCAAGTCTCCCTGTTGCACCATGTCTTGGCCGCGTTGAATGGAGGAGCGGAGTTTGACGTCGTCGGAATTCTTCAGAACGTCGTCATTCGGATCAACTGTGATTTTTCGCGGGCGCCCGAACGTTTCAATGCTGAAGGCCGAGTTTGTACCTACTACATCGATGCGTTTGTCTTCCGTCTTGCCATCGGTGTCAATTCTGAGATCGATCGGCATACGGAAAAGATCCAGGTCCTGTGTGATCTGGCCGACCACGCGGAACCCTTTATTGTCGCCCAAGCGGTAAATAGTGTACTTGGCGTTGAATTGAGGCGCGCCCGTAGAATCCAGCCATTGCGTGAAAAACCAGCGCAACTGGTCACCGTAAATCTGCTCGGCGAGGGCCTGGAAATCCGCTGCCGTAGCCGATTTCCCGGCAAAATTGGTGGCGAAGGTTCGCATGGTCTGGTTGAATTTCTGATCTCCCATGACCCAGCGCAGCATGTGCAAGATCATCGCTCCCTTGTCGGTTTCGAGCGATTGAAATTCAGGAGAGAACATGTCCAGCTTGGCAGCGCTGCCGAGTGGCACCGTGTCATAGGACAAGGCTCCTACCGACATGTCCTTTACAGCTTCTTCCAGTGCGGCGGGGCCGGCGGCCTGCTCAATGTATAAGGCTTCTGAGTAGCGTGCGAAACCGTCACACAACCACCAATCAGTGCGGGATGCAGGACTTACGGAAACGCCCCACCATTGATGTGCAATGCTGTTTGCCAATAGCCGGTAATTTACCTTCGGCGTAACGGCGCGACTGGCGATTGCCGCAACATCTGTGGCCCAGGTCATGGGCACGGTGTCGTCGGGCAACTCCACTACTCGTAGCGTGGTCGAGGGGGCGGGGCCATACAGCGTAACGTAATAGGTGAACTCCTTAATGGCAGCGTCCGCATATTCCGAAGCGAGCGATTGGTGCGCGGGTTTGAAGAAGACGTGCAGATTTACGCCCGCTTCATCCGTTTTATATTCCTGAAATATTCCCGCCACAATAGTGCCGGGGAAACCCGGCTTTTCGGAAACAAAGTTGAATGTCTTGGTAAGTCCCCCACTCGGAGCGCCTTTTTTAGCAGGGGTATCGCTTTCGGTTTCCGTGCCGCTGCCGATCACCAGCATGTGGGCAGGAACGGTAATGTTGATGGTGGAGGTGAAGCGATTGATGCCGTATCCATTGACGGGAAACCACCGCCCCGCATAGAGCAGATAGCTGGTGTCGTCATCAATATTGGCCAGCTTCAGGCCTTGGACCGGACTCTCATCCGCAGAGTCCAGTTCGCCGCTGTATTCAAAGGTGAGGCTAGTGGAAGCATCCTTTGGCAGCGTGGCGGGAAGCTCAACCCTGACCGTGGAATTCTGCGCGATCCGTTCCGCCTGCAAGGGTTTATTGTTGGCGTCCACGACTTTGGTGACGCGCAGCGCATTGTGCAGTTCGAAGCTGACGGAATCCAGATCTTCAAGAGCGGTAAATGTGACTTTGGCGCGAGCGGTGATCTGGTGGGCGTGAGGATTCAGTTGGGCCTCTATCTTGTAGTCATCCACCCGGAGATGCAATTTTTCATTTCCACTGGGGCCCTGTGCGCATAAAGGCAAGGCAAAAACAAACGCCAGGAACGCGGTGGATACGAGGCAGGCCCTAAGTGTGGGTCGTGCTGGAAATGTCATTTAAGAGCTATCTCCTGAAAACCGCCGATATTTGTATGATGAAGATTGTTACTTAAAAGATGCTGGCGGACAAGCGGCCAGGTTTTTAGTCACTGGATCGCCATTTTTTGCCCGAAGCTGAAGTAGCGCTAATACGCTGTCCGCAGCCCTTTCCGCCGGATGAACACGGCCAGCGAGCGGGCCCTGCAACAGGCCCTTTACCCGAGCGAGGTCTGCAATCATTTTCACTCGGGTCGGGCCATCCGCAAGCAATTCGCGAACTTTTTCGGCCACATTGTGCGCTGTAAAGTCCCCCTGCACTAGTTCGGAGACGATCTTTTCGCCACCGATTAGGTTCACCATTGCAAAAAACGGGACTTTTACCCGAGGTTTGCCTAGTAAATAAGTGAGTTTCGAGACGCGGTACACCATTACGAAGGGCAATCTCATCATGGCTGCTTCCACCGTTGCGGTTCCACTCGCAATAATGCCGGCGCGCGAATGATGCAGCGCGGGAAGGGTTTCTGGCACTAAGTGAATATTAGGCGCTTCCTTAAGAAGGCCGCTAATAAAACCGCGATCTAGCGTGGGCGCGACAGGAAGCAGAAAATCGTAACTCTCTCCCAGCATTCGCGTGGCCTCCAGAATGGCGGGCAAATTCATGTGAACTTCCTTGCGGCGGCTGCCCGGCATGATAGTGATCCAATGTTTTGCAGGATCGAGTTGTTGCTGCCTGGCATAGTCGGCACGCGTGATCGCGGGCGGCGGAAGTTCACTTAAAGGGTGGCCAACGAAAGACGCATCCACGTCGCTGTCGCGGTAGAATTTTTCTTCAAAGGGAAAAATGACCAGGGCCTTGTCCACATATTCGCGCAATAACCTCACGCGCCCCTGCCGCCAAGCCCAGAACTGCGGGCAAACGTAATACACCACCGGGACGCCGCGCTCGCGCATCTTGCGCGCCACGCGCCAGTTAAAGGCAGGAGAGTCAATTACGATCGCTAAATCTGGACGGCGCCGGTCTGTTTCTTGAATGAGCTTGCGAAACAAGCCATAGATTTTTGGCAGGTGGCTTAAAATTTCCGTGATTCCGACCACCGAAAGGTCCTTGGCATCCACGACGGTTTCGCAGCCGGCAGTGCGCATGCGATCTCCACCCACGCCGAAGAAATTCAGCGATGGTTCTCTCTGACGCAATGAATCAATCAACTGAGCGCCATACATTTCACCGGATGCTTCTCCGGCGGAGATTAAAATTCGCACGGTGTCATTCTAATTGAGAGCGCGTGGTTCGGTAGTAGACGCACGGCCCATTTAAAAGATTCGGAAATGTCTTGCAGAAAAACGATTTTCTAAGCTAGAATCTGCAGCTACTGATGGAGTAACGTTCATATGCACCCTGCCACTGTTCCCGATATCAGAGTGAACTCTTCTCATGGTTCATCTGAATCATTCTCGACAAAACCCCAGCGGTTGGTTTCGCTCGATGTCTTTCGCGGGCTGACTATCGCCGGAATGATACTCGTTACCGATCCCGGGACCTATTCCGCAGTCTATCGTCAGCTTCTCCATGCCAATTGGGATGGTTGGACGATGACTGACATGATTTTTCCGGCGTTCCTTTTTATTGCGGGCGTGTCGCTCACGTTTTCATTTGGGGCGCGCATGCGCCGAGGTGCCACGAAATGGCAGCTCATCGGACACATGGCGCAGCGAAGTCTTCTCCTTGTCTTGATCGGGCTTGTATTGAACGGGTTCCCGTACTTTCATCTACATACACTGCGAATTCCTGGAATCTTGCAGCGTATCGCGATCTGTTATTTCTTCGGAGGTCTTTTATTTCTCGCGGCGATAAAGAAAGACGGAGAGGAAAGCAAGATTAATACCGGGATCATCCTCGCCGTAGTAATAGCGATCCTCGCCGGATATTGGTTGTTATTGAAGTTTTACCCTGTCCCGGGCTTTGGCCCAAACAGGCTTGATTCGCTGGGCTATCTTGGCGCTTACATTGACCGGAAAATTTTTGGGATAAACCATCTTTGGGCGTATGGTCTGACTGCCGGATACGGCGTCACTTACGATCCGGAAGGAATTCTTTCTACCTTTCCGGCATTGGCGAACTTGTTGTTTGGAATCTTGGCTGGAGAATGGCTGAAGAGCGAAGGAAAACCAAGCCAGAAATTCTGGAAATTGGCAATCACAGGGGTACTGCTTCTGCTTGCAGGATGGCTTCTAGAATCGTTTCTTCCCATCAACAAAAGAATCTGGACGAGCACTTTTGCGATTTTTAGCATTGGTTTCAGCTTACTTGCACTGGCCGTCTGTTACTGGGTCGTAGATATTCGGCGTTGGCGCGGATGGACATATCCAGCTTTGGTTCTGGGAACGAATGCGATTTTTGCGTTTGTCCTGTCAACCATCATCACCTCGCTCGCCGATGCGCTGACTTTTCGCACCGATACAGCTACGACAGGTTTGCACGCGCTGGGTGATCGAATGTTTGCGGCGTGGCTTTCTCCCGTGCATGCATCGTTGGCCTACGCTATATGCATCGTGTTACTGAACGTAGCTCTCGTCATGCCGCTCTATCGAAAGAAAATCTTTTTGAAGCTTTGAAAAGTTCTCCAGCCTTGAGAAAAGGTCACGGCTTTTGCCGCTGTTTTTTCCGATTCTTCGATAGCTTTCCGGAATTTCTCGACTGCGGTAACTTGCGGCGCATTCAATGCATTCTTTTCCATGTACCGCCATACTGGTGAACTATCCAATGGGTCTTCAACGCCTCCTAAATACACCGCGAATGAATCATCCGCGGAACCGCTGGTGTTTCCCATATGCGGCCCGCGGTCCTCGGGGATTCCAGAATCCGTAGTGCCGGGTCGACGGCCTTGCTGCGCCCCAATGCGAATATCTCCATTATTTGGCTGCAAAATTACGGGCCGGTTATCGGTAGGCGAATTTTGGATGGTCGGACCGAATGCATGCCCCTTTCGTACCGTTATCACCAGGTCTGCCGTGTCAGGCTCCATGGAAAGCTGGAAGCGGCCCCACGTCGAAATGGCCTTCTCCACGTTCTCCAGGGCCGTTCGATTGGAGGTTGGATTGGCTACCGGCTCTCCCGCGTCAGGCTCTATGACAACGTAGACGGTGCGGGCGTTTAGCACCACGTTTGGCAATGTTTGCTTTTTTTTGTTTTTTGCGAATGTGGGCAGCGATAGCAGAACCAGGCAAATAAGAATGATTGATGTGCGGATGCGCATGCGCACCTCCAAGCTGGCATAGCGATTATACGGTTTTGAAAAGGGATGGTTGGCCTATTTTACGGGACATACTTCATGCTTCGCTGTAGGTTCGGGGAACGCGGTTAGAAAGATACTCACTAGAACCGCGTCCAGACTTGCGGTAATCTCTTGGCAACATAGTCCTGCCTGAACAGGAGATCTGTGAGCACTGAAGCCAAATCCTCTTCATCCGCTGCTATTCCAAGTCACAGCCCGGAAGCTCCGCGCCAGGATAACGAATTCGTCAAGGGTCTGGGCCTGACCAGCGCCACCATGCTGGTGATGGGTTCGATGATCGGCTCGGGCATTTTTATTGTTTCCGCCGACATCGCGCGCCAGGTGGATTCTCCGGCCCTGCTGATCGCTGCTTGGCTGGTCACTGGATTCATGACCATCATCGCCGCGCTCAGCTATGGCGAACTCGCCGCCATGATGCCGCGCGCCGGCGGCCAATATGTTTATCTGCGCGAAGCGCTGGGGCCGCTGTGGGGATTTCTCTACGGCTGGACGCTGTTCCTGGTGATCCAGACCGGCACGATCGCCGCGGTGGGCGTGGCTTTTGGCAAGTTCCTCGGCGTCTTTTTTCCGTCGATTTCTTCGACGCACTGGATCTTGCATTTCGTGGAAAGTTCCGCCTATCCCATTGGGCCCGATGGTGCTCGGCAACATGGATGTGGGCCTGAACACGCAGAACCTGGTCGCCATCTGCTGGTCATCGTGCTGCTCTCGGTCATGAATATCTTCGGGGTCAAGACCGGCGCGATGGTGCAGAACATCTTCACTTTCGCCAAGGCGGCGGCGCTTGCTGGGATTGGTGATCGCTGGGCTTGCGTTGGGCGCAACGCCGCTGCGCTGGCGCGCGAATTTCGGCGCGAACTTCTGGCACAATGCCGGCTGGCATGCGCTGCATGCGGTCCAGGTGGGAGTCGGCGGGCCGATGGTGTTGGTGGGCACTGCTGACGATTCTGGCCGTGGCGCAGGTCGGATCGCTGTTTTCCGCCGATGCCTGGAACAACGTGACCTTCACGGCCGGCGAAGTGAAAAATCCCAAGCCGCAACCTGCCATTGTCGCTTGCTCTGGGCACGGGCGCGGTGATTGCCCTGTACGTCGCCTGCAATTTTGTTTATCTGAACGTGCTGCCTCTGAACGGCGATGCACGGCGCGACCATTATGGAGCGCGGCATTCAGTATGCAACCGAAGACCGCGTGGCCACGGCAGTGCTGCACGCAAATGTTTGGCGGTCGGCGGTTCCTTGATGGCGGTGGCCATCATGATCTCGACCTTCGGCTGCGTGAACGGACTGATCCTCGCTGGCGCGCGCGTCTATTACGCCATGGCAAAGGATGGTTTGTTCTTCCGGAACGTCGGCAAGCTGCATCCAAAATACAAGACTCCGGTTGTTTCCTTGATGGTGCAGATGGTGTGGACTTGTTTCCTGTGCCTCTCCGGAAGTTATGGGCAGTTGCTGGATTACATCATTTTCGCGGTGCTGGTCTTTTACATCCTCACTATCATTGGGCTTTTTGTGCTGCGCAAGACGCGGCCAACCGCCGAGCGGCCGTACCGGGCCGTCGGCTATCCCGTGTTACCAGCGGTCTATATTGTGATGGCTTTATTTATTGACGTTGTGTTATTACGCTACAAGCCGCAGTACACTTGGCCGGGGCTGATTATCGTGCTGCTGGGGATTCCGGTGTTTTACGCATGGAACGCGGCACTCAGAAGCTGCGCGATGGTCTTAAATTGTTTGTCGAGGAGAACGATATAAATGGCAAATCTTTTACATGAAGCCGTTGGAATGCTCATGTCGGAGGCGCGGGAGATAGGTGAGCATAGCCTGAAACGCGCTCTCGGCGCTTCTCAACCTCGTACCTTGGGAATCGGCGCGATTATCGGCGCGGGTATTTTTGTGATGACCGGGCAGGCGGCGGCGCACTTTGCCGGGCCCGGCCATTATGATTTCATTTGTCGTTTCCGGGCATGGCGTGCGCGTTTGCCGGGCTTTGTTACGCGGAGTTCGCCGTCGATGATTCCCATTGCGGGCAGCGCGTATACCTATTCCTACGCCACCTTGGGCGAATTCTTTGCCTGGATTATCGGCTGGGACCTGATTCTGGAGTATGCCATGGGCGCGGGCACCGTTTCTTTGGGCTGGTGAGTCACTTTTGCTGCTGGGCATCCTTTTAGGATATCTGGCTGGCTTAAGACATTGGACGGGGATGCCCATTGCGGAAAATATTGTTGCCCGCCAGATGGCGTGCGGCGATCCTTCAATGTTGCACGGCACGCGGCTTCCTGACTAAGTGACGACTATCATGATGGGTCAATCGCCTGTTGTCTGCGGGCCTGAGCTTTGGTCATCTATACTTTTCGTTGAGTTCGGCATCAATGTATCGGCGTTCTTTATTCACTACTGATCACCGCTGTTTTGCCGTCGGCGTCAGGTGTGCGTGTTGATTTACGCGCGATCTTGTCTTCAACTTCCCATGGCTGTTGTAATCAGTCTTGGCATCAAGTTTCATCCTTCCAATTGGGGTTGAGATTGGTTTCGTTCGGCTGACGGTTTTTCTGGCACGGCGCCGGTAGCTTAGTATTCTTTGCCTACATCGGCTTTGACGCCGTTTCAACGGCCGCCCAGGAGGCCAAAAATCCCGCAAAAGATATGCCTATCGGCATTATTGGTTCATTGTTTATCTGCACCATCCTGTATATCCTTGTGGCGGGCGTTTTGACCACCTTGTCCGTGCGCGACGTGAATATTGAAGCCCCCATCGCGCAGGCTTTTCTGGCAGCGGATTCTTTGGTGCTTCTCACATATTTCGCTGGCTCGGCGCTCTCGCTGGTCTTGCTACGGTGATGTTTGTGATGCTGCTTGGCCAGTCTCGCGTGTTTTATTCCATGTCAAACGATGGTTTGCTTCCAAAAGTTTTTTGCCGATATCCATCCGCGATTTCGTACACCGTATCTGAATTCGATTGTTGTGGGTTTTTTCGTGGCCATTTTGGACAGTGTGACTCGGTGTTGACGACATGGCAAGATGTCATATGGAACATTGCTGGCTTTTATCTCGTCTGCTGCGGTAGTTTGTGTTCTGCCGGACGAATCACCCGGAAGCTTCACCGTCCATTTAACACACCAATGGTACCGCTCGTTCCTCTTTGGCAATCTATTTTTAGTGGTTGCTGATTGTAAGCCGTGATCCTATTGGGCTCCTGCGCTTGGTCGGTCTGGTCATTGATCGGACTGGTGTTTACTTCACCTACGGGCGCATCACAGCCGCGTACAGCGGTTGGCCCGCAAGCGGGAATTAAGACATCGCCATCCATGGCGGACTGAGGTTTCTGATGCGCGTCAGCCCTCCGTTTCATGCGGAGGGTCTTTTGTTTTAGAGTTGTAAGTGAGAGCTAGCTATGAAGATCGTTACCGCCGACGAGATGCGCGAAATTGATCGTTTGAGCAGCGAACGCTTTGGTGTTCCTTCGCTTACTCTGATGGAAAATGCGGGAAAAGCGGTGGCGGAATTTGTGATGGGGAATACCCGAAGGCGAGGCGCATCGCTGTAGTCTGCGGTAAAGGGAATAACGGTGGCGATGGTTTTGTGGCCGCACGAAAATTGCATGAGGCGGGAAGGGAAGTGTGTGTACTGTTGCTTGCCTCGCCATCAGAATTGCGCGGAGATGCGGCGGCGATGTTTTCGCGTTTGCCGATGAAGGCAAAGGAAATTAAGGCCTCCTCTGATTTGCAGAATGCCAGGCAAGATTTTGAGTCCGATGTTCTTATTGATGCCATTCTCGGCACAGGTTTCCGTCCTCCAGTGAGCGGTCTGTATGCGGAAGCAATTGCTTTGATAAATGCAGGTTCTGCATCTGTAATTGCTGTAGATATTCCTTCTGGCGCAGATGCCGACGCGTACAAAGACCAAAGCGGTTTGGTCGCCAGAGCAAATGCCATCATCACATTCACTGCTCCGCGTCCGGCGCATGTGTTCGGACAACTCGCTTCCGGCCCAACCCTCATCGCGCCGATAGGTTCGCCAAACGAAGCTATTATTTCCTCGCTACAATTGAATTTAATTGCGGCCAAAGACGTTGTAACTTTGCTCGCCCCGCGTCCGCAGGACTCGAACAAGGGTATGTATGGGCACGTGCTTGTCATTGGTGGATCATTGGGGAAAGCGGGCGCGGCCGCCATGGCCGGCATGTCTGCGCTGCGTTCCGGCGCGGGATTAGTAACGGTAGCGACTGCGAAATCGGTTCTGCCCACAGTGGCAGGTTTTCACCCTGAACTCATGACGGAGCCCCTGCCTGAAACTGAAACCGGCAGTATCGCCCTCGAAGCTTTTACCAGCGGAAAGTTGGACGAACTTGCCGACAAGAAAACCGTGCTGGCAATTGGTCCGGGCATTTCCCGCCATCCGCAAACTTCCGAGTTGGTACGAAAAGCGGTTGCGAAGTACAAGAATCCCATTGTTCTTGACGCCGATGGCCTCAACGCCTTCGAGGGCCGTGCCGGGGAATTAAACGGCAGGGGCCGCACAATTGTGGTTACGCCGCATCCCGGCGAAATGGCGCGGCTGGCCGGTTGTTCCACCGCGGACGTGCAAAAAGACCGATTGAACATCGCAAAGAATTTTGCTCGAGAACATCAACTGACGGTGGTGTTGAAGGGCGACCGCACTTTGATCGCCGAGCCGGGCGGCGAGGTTTGGGTGAACACGACGGGAAATCCGGGGATGGCTACCGGCGGCACGGGGGATATTTTAACCGGCATGGTTGCCGGCTTTGTTGCGCAAAATCCAAATCGCGTACTTGAAGCTGTATGTGCCGCCGTCCACCTGCATGGTTTGGCCGGAAATGTCGCGTGCGAAAGTATAGGGGAGCACTCGTTGGTCGCCACTGATCTGCTCGCGGGCCTTCCCGAGGCCATCCGCCGAACGCAGGATGCGGCTCGTGTCGCAATCACGAGAATCTGATTTTCTGCCGCCCGAATCGGTACATTAACTATTCAGTTAACCCGTCTAAAACCCCTTGCTGGGCAGTAATTTCCGAGGATGGTAATCAGGGAAGATTGAGAATCTGGACAGGCGCTTCAGTAATCTGCCCATAAATCCAGTCTCGTATTACTTTCTTCCTATGACTCACTTCCCCCAACCTCATCCTCAGCGGCGAGCACCCAGAGTTCACCTTCGCGGTTCAGTACAGGCGATGGTGCTTTTGGAAGACGGACGGCACGCCAAGGCAAAACTGCAAACTGTTTCGATTACCGGCGGCCTGTTGCGGCTTGCCAAGGCTCTGAGCCAGGGTGACTTCGTAGAAGTTGCGTTCAGCGCCGACGCCGGTCCGGTGCGCGGCATGGCCGAAATGCTGCATCCCATGGGAGCGGTCGAAGGCTCGCTGCAACCATTTCGCTTTATCGCCATGGGCGACGATGACCATCGCGCGTTGCGCATGATGGTGGATGCGGTGTCAGACCGCAGCTTCCTCGGTTTGCGCTCAGGATTGAACTCACCACCCAAAGGGACGTTCTAAACTCGGGCGTCATCGGGTCTTGCCCTTAAAGAATCCTTGGCCTGATTAATTGACGGTATCATTGTCATTGACGACCAATGGCAACGATCCAGAAGACGACACACGAATTCACTACCCATGCTGCTGAAGAAACGATTGCGCTGGGGCGCAAGCTTGCGGAGATGCTATCTCCGCCGAAGTTGGTGCTGCTGCGCGGTGATTTAGGCGCAGGCAAAACGACGCTTGTGAAGGGGATTGCCGCAGCCTTTCATGCCGCGGAAGAGGACGATGTTACCAGCCCGACGTTTACTCTGATCCACGAATACCGCGGCCCCGCAGCTACGCTCTACCACATTGATCTCTATCGGGTGGACACGCCGCGACAGCTTGAGACCCTGGGATTGGACGACCTGATCTGCGAGACCAACATTCTGCTGATTGAGTGGGGCGAAAAATTCGCGCGATTTGAGCGCGACAAAGATGTGGAGATCGCCCTTGATCGGTTGGATGAAAATGAGCGGAAAATAACGGTCGGCATCTTCCCGCACTGATTCGCCATCCTAACGTGAAATGAGCCTCCTTCCGCTGCGAAGCGCCGGTCTTATTCTGCTTATTCTGGGCGCAGGCTTATGTGCCGCGCAGAATCAGAGTGAGCCAAAGCCGCCCACCGGACAGAATGCCGCCGGACAGAACAACGCCGCAACGCAAAGAACTGAACAGCAGATCGAGAAGAAAGAGCAATCGCAGCGCATGCTTGGAGTGGTGCCGGAATTTACAGTTACCGATCGACGCCACGCGCCACCGCTCGTGCCGAAAGAAAAATTCCATCTGTTCGTCAAGTCGGCTTTTGACCCCGTGGAGTTTGGGTTGGTGGGATTTCAGGCGGGCCTAAGTCAGGCCGAAGACGAGTTTCCGGAGTATAAACAGGGGGTCGCAGGATACGGCAAGCGCTACGGCGCGGCTTTTGCCGATCAGGTCTCCAGTGGATTCTTCAGCAATTATTTCTATCCCGTGTTGTTCAAGGATGACCCGCGATACTTCCGTTTAGGGAAAGGCTCGACCATGCATCGCCTGGGGTACGCGCTGGTGCAGGAGGTCGTGTGTCACACTGACGCTGGCGGGCGTTCCTTTGGCTGGTCAAATACGCTCGGGGCACTCTCTGCTGGAGGAGTGTCGAATTTGTACTATCCAGAAAACGAACGCGGATTTGCGCTGACGATGAGCCGCGCGGGGATTGCGATGCTGTATGGAAGTTTAGGCGGGCTGGCGGATGAATTCTATCCGGACATTGACCGCAAATTCATTCATCGCCATGCGAAGACAGATAAGACTCAATAAGCTGTTTGCCACGCGCTTAAGTTCAGAATCCCATCACGTTATATCCACAATCCACGTAAATGGTTTCACCGGTGATGCCGGAGCTGGCGTCAGAAGCGAGAAACACTCCGGTGGATCCGACTTCTTTTACGTCTACATTGCGGCGCAATGGAGACCGCTCGGCGTGAGCTTTGAGCATGTCGCCCAGCCCCGAGATTCCACGCGCGGCGAGAGTCTTAATCGGACCCGCGGAAATAGCATTCACCCGGATCTTTTGCTTCCCCAAATCACTTGCCAAGTAACGAACGGAGCATTCGAGCGCGGCTTTCGCCACGGCCATCACGTTGTAATGCGGAACAACCTTTTCCGCTCCGAAGTAGCTCATGGTGATAATGCTGCCGCCATCTGCCATGAGTGGTGCGGCGGCGCGGGAAACGGCAATCAGCGAATAGACGCTTACATCGTGCGCGATGCGGAAGCCTTCGCGACTGGTATTAATAAATTCGCCGCTCAACTCGGCGGGGGGAGCAAAGGCAACGCTATGCACGATCACGTGGAGCTTTCCATACCGCTCTTTCAATTGCGCGAACAACTTCTCAATAGCTTCGTCGTTGGAAACATCGCACATGAAGCCTTCCGCGCCCGGCAGAGAAAGAATAAGATCCTTTGCTTCCATTTCCAGGCGTTCGTTCTGGTAAGTAATAACAACCTTGGCGCCCGCTTCGTGAAGCCCTTGAGCGATGGACCAAGCGATGGATCGTTTGTTTGCTACTCCAAAAACGACGGCAACACGGCCTTCGAGGCTGAATGACATGATGTCTCCTACGCGTTTAGAAAATAAAGGATAACAGGAAGCAAATGCACACCGTAGAATTCAGTTTCAGGAAATCAATTTGCCGCTCCTGACTCTTGTGGCCGGACGCTGGCGGCCACAGGCCAACTTGAAACCACAAAAGCGAGCGCATAGACCATGCCGATAAGCGCGAATCCGGCGACGAGGTTGTATTGCGAAACCGCGCCAACGGCCAGTCCCAGGACCACCTGCAATGCCGTGCCTGCAAAATAGAAAGTATTCTGCACGCGCCCCATAAAATGTTTCGGCACCTGCTCCATGAGGCTTGTATTGATGGCCACGCTGCTGATGCCGCGTCCGGTGCCCATGATGGCAAAAAGAATCACGGCAATCGCGAGCAGTGGAGACAGCGGGGAGAGCGACATGCAAATCGCAATGCACCCATGGAAAAGGTAACTGAGCGCCTCGCCCCGATAGATGCAATAACTTGTGGCGCATACAAAGCGCTGAAAAACGCGCCGCAGCCCCAGGATGCATTCAGCCACCCATAACCGACCGCCCCCGCGTGCAATACCTGATCGCTCAATGGCGGAATGACCACAACTCCGGTCATCATCGCGCCTAAAAACAACGCCCACGTGATGCCCAGAAAAATCATGTCTCGCTTGCCGCGAAGAAAAACCAGGCCTTCGCGCATCTCGCGCCAGAATTTCGCAACAGCACTTTCTGCCAGCGCAATGTCCAGGTGCGGCCCGGAGGGTGTTACAACATGCTTGCCCTTTCTTACCGCCAAGTAGCAAATGAAAGATACCAGATATGTTGAGAAATCAATGAGCAGAACGCCACCAAGCCCGATCCGGTTGTAAACAAAACCGACGATCGAACCGGCGATCAGCCACCCACCCTGAATACCAGCGAGCAGAAAAGTATTGGCGTGGACGAACTCCTCGTCGGGCGTGAGTTCCTGGATCAGCGCTGTGATCGTGGGCCAGAACATCCAGAAGCCGGCGGCGACCAGCGTGTTCATTGCATAAAGTTCCCAGACTTCGGCACGGTGCTGGAAGGCAAGAATGGCAACGACGACGATAATTACGCCGCGGACGGCATCGAGGATCATGACGATCCGGCGGCGGTCTTCCCGGTCAATAATGACGCCCGTGAATGGAAGCAGGAACATGGCAGGAAGTGTCTGCAATACGGCGAATGTTCCCAACGCCATCTCAGAATGCGTGGCTTGGAGGATGTACCAGGCGACGGCGGCGGAGTTCATGCCGCTGCCCAGCATCGAAATCATGTTCGCCGCGAAGATAAGCCGCAGCGGACGCTTCTGCAAAATCGCACGCATGAGTTAATCTATCGGAAAAAAGCGGCGGGGCCAACCATTGGTGCGGGATTCGTAAATTCCAATGCTACGAACTTGAAATTTCGATTGCCGTCTGGCGAGGCCGCTTTTCTGCCTCGGTGAAAATGTAGACAGCGAGAATCAACATCTCAGGTTCAATGGGATGGCGATAGCGAGGATGCGCGAAAGTGATGTAGTAGATGGTCGGATAACTCACTAGCAGCAACAAATAAAGAATGGCTCCCGGACGTCGCTTGCGCAAAGCCTGCATCACGCCGAAGATGGCAAGCACAGTCGAAGCGAGGAACATGGAACTTTTCAACGCATAAATCCCGCGATATTTCTCCGAGTGCGGAACTCCCGCCCAGTAATAAACGAAATGTGCTACGGTCAAGAAAGTGAAGTGTCCCGGATGCTGATGAATAAATACCAGCGTCTGGTCGAGCTTGGCCCTTGCGTAACCAACTTCGCCCATCTCTTTATAAAGTTTGAACTGGTTCGGGTCCTGCGAAGGATGTATCCAGAACTGCCACAGGCCGTCTGCGTCCAAAGTATTGCCCAAATGAAATTCCACGCCGAAATTCCCGCGCACGGGCATGAATTTGTGGAAGACCTCGTAGTTGCGGACGGTCCAGGGGTTCAGTGCGGCCAAAAATACCACGATAGATAGCGCGGCATTGCGCCAAAAAAATCGATCACGCTTCGGTTGTTGATACAACAGCCAAACTGCGGCGAAGGGAAGGAACGCCATCTCCGCCGTATTGGTCAAACCCGCGAGCGCCCATAGTAGCCCATAGATGAGCCACTTCGAAAGCGGTTTGGAGTCCGCCAGAATCAGCGTCATCATAAAGAGGAGCGTGAACAGCAAGGCGGAGAGGGAAGTGTCCCACACCCAGCGGATGGCCCAGTACGCCGTGTAGGGGAAGAGCGCCCACAGCCAGGCCGACCAGCGGGCAACTTTCAAATTAAACGATTTTCGCGCGATCACAAATACAGGAATGGCCGTCAACGCGGAGATAAAAGAATTACCCACTAGCGCGGCGAAGACTGAAGCCCGAGTGAAAGTGCCGAAAACCCTGAACACCCAACTCAAAAGAAACGGATATACGGGCCCAAGCCATGCCGTGGGGCCAGTATGGTCTCCAAAGGGATTGGCGAAGCCATGGCCGGCGGCGAGTGATGCCGCAATGTTTGCGGATTCGTCCTTGGCCAAATCAATGCGCCAGGTATGAAACAAAAAAATTCCTAGATACGCAGTGCGAAGCCAGCAACGACGATCTGCCAAAATTTCGTGGAGGTATCATCATTTGGAAAATGCGCGGCCACGAATGAAGAATGTGGTTGCGGTTCTGAAGTGGGCATTGTGGATGGTCCGGTCCTTGTGAAAGGCAAACAGATGCTACCACGGCCAGAGCTTGAGGATAGTGCGGACTCCCGCCAGATCGTCCGATAGTTGCCGCGCCTTGTAGGCGAGAATTTGCGCCCGCTGCAGTTCCCCGGCCTTATCCGCGACCCGCGCCTGGGTCATATAGTTATGGACCTGCTCGAGCATGTCCTGCTGGTTGGCGTCCAGGTCGTGCCCGGCGATGCGCTTCAGGTTTTCGTTGCTGATCCAAAGCAGGTTTCTGGTCTGCCGGCGCTGCTCCTCGGCTTCCGCCGGAGTGCTCGTTGGCGTCAGTTGTAGCCGCACTTCTTTGGCCCCGCCGTTGGAAATCACGATTTTTCCCGGCGCGAAATCATTGACGCCGGGAACCGCAGGCGCGCTTGTGCTGGCCGCAGTGGGGTGCACCTTGAGCGGAGCTTTCGAGACCTGACTTTTCATTCGCGTTGAAGGGGGCCTCTTCACGGTTTTTTGTCCGGGCACCGTATCTTTGTTGGCAGAGGAAGCTAGAGAAATCTGTGCAGGCCGGGTCGCTTTGGTTTGCAAGTCTGTTGTTTGTGCAGAGATTGTTTGCGCGAGCGCGGACAACAAAAACGGAGCCAGCAAACTCGATAACCAGACGGTTTTCGCGATCTTCGTGCGAGGCAAACGGGCAATCATACTTTTGTCGCCTCTTCCCGCAAGCTCTCCGAGCGCAACTCCGCTAATGGAATGCGCAAACGGAAAGTAGTGCCTTGGCCCTGAATGGATTC
The DNA here is from genome assembly GCA_963831435.1 of uncultured Acidobacteriota bacterium. Lineage (GTDB taxonomy): Bacteria > Acidobacteriota > Terriglobia > Terriglobales > Acidobacteriaceae > JAICKN01. Next base: position 6,319 of record CAWHQK010000001.1, on the reverse strand, counting down.
GAAGTCCACCGATCCATAGTGCCATTGCAAAATCTGGTAGGTTTGCGCCAGACCGATGCCCGTGCCCCTCTCTTTGGTGGTGAAGTAGAGCTCAAAAACCTTTTCTTGTAGCTCCGCGGGGATACCGCCACCCTCATCCTGAATTTCGGTGAGCACAAAATCGTCTTCGCGATGGACGGAAAGCGACAACCTGCCTCCCTGGGGCATTGCCTGGATTCCGTTCAACACTACGTTGAGAACCGCCTGCTTCATGAAGTCCACGTCCACTTTTACGGGCAACGGTTCTTTGGCCAGGTCACGCGTGATCCTTACCCCGTGCTGCTCGGCGTCGGGCGCGGCCAATAGTGCCACATCTTCCAGCACGCGGCGGAGGTCGGTGTCTTCCAGGTGCAGATCGCGAGGGCGGGTAAAATCCACCAGAATTTGCACCACGCGGTCCAGGCGATGGATTTCGCTGTCGATGATTTCCATGTGGCGGCGCGTGTCCGGATCAATCTGCTGTAGTTTGTTCTGCAACAGTTGCAGGTGCAGAACAATTGCATTAATGGGATTTTTCACTTCATGGGCGACGCCGCGCGTGAGCCGGCCGCTGGCCGACATGCGTCGCGAGAGTTCAATTTCATCTTCAATGCGTCGCACCGATTCAGCGTCGCGCAAGGTCATCAGCGCGCCAATCGGTGTGCCTTTCTCCTGAATGAAGTCCAGAGAAAGCTCGATCCGCTTTCCGCTCGGAGATTCGGTTTCGTGAGGGACAATCGGGCTTTTTACGCGGAACGCCTCCAGGACCTGGATTCCCAAAGGCGAATTTCTGAAAAAAACCTCTTTGGCTGTGCGGCCCAGCAATTCCTGCCGAGGTCGTCCCAAAAAGCGCTCCACGGAAGCGCTTACTAGAACAATGCGCGAATCACGGGTGAACAAGAGCAGCCCATCCTGCAAGTTCCCCATGATTTGGTCCACGTTATCTTTCAACGCGGAAAATATCTCCTTCGCGTCGCGCATCTGTTGCCCGATCGAGGCGATTTTCAGTGAGACCAGGCCGTATTCATCATGACTATCGGCTTCATCGGAAGTTTCCACGCTCCCGGCGACGCTGTCGAGCGTCCGGCTAATGCGTTCCAACGGTCCCAGGGCGATGTGGGAAAGTCCCGCAGCAAAAATCAACGAAAATAAGATAGCGATTCCGGAAAACACAATCGCATGCTGCAAGCGAAGCGTAATTTCATTCCTGATGAATACCGTGGAGATGCCAACGTGAATGGTCCCGAAGGGCGCGCCGTTGAGTTGCAATTGCACGACCACGTCATAAGTGGTCGCCGGACTGTAAATCATGCGGAATTGCCGTCGGATGCGGGCAGAACGCAAAAGGCTGAAGTCAGGACGCTCCGGCAGAACTTGTCCGGCACGCGCCGGGTCGGTATCGAGAATCGCTCGTCCTTTGGAATCTACAATCGAGGTCTCATAAATCATCGGCCAACTGCTCAAAACCGATTGCATCATCGTATTGAGGTTGCGGTCCGTGCTCAGGTAATAAATGATGGACCGTCGCACCGATTCTGGATTGCCAGTATCCACGCGAGTACTGCTCAAATCCGGGACGGCGTTGGTGGCGAGGTATGCCAGTTGTGAGCTGAGGTTTGAGGCCGTTTCGTCCACTTCTTCAATCCGCTGTCTTAAGAGTTGGGAGATATAGATGTACGAGTATGTGGTGACAAGGGCCGCCACCATGAACGCGATGGCCAAAACGATTTGAGTTTTCCGGCGCATGGCTCTAAGGGTCTTGGCGTTTCCCGCTACTCGCTTGCGCTACTGCGCTTGCTCTTCTTCCCGTTCTTTTTCCAGAGCTTCTGGCGCGCTGCCATATTCCTTCAACTTGTTATGAAGCGTTTTCAGGCTAATTCCAAGAATCTCGGCAGCTCGTGTCTTGTTGTTGTTTGTGGATTCCAATGTCTTCACAATCAGCAACTTTTCCGCTTCGCCGACGGTCGTGCCAACACGGAGCCTGATGGCGTCCGGATCATCGTTGGAAGCACGCGAGGGCACCTGACCAAATGCCGGAGGCAAATGTTTGGTTTCAATCACCGCGCCATCGCAAACAATCACTGCGCGCTCCAAGGTGTTGCGAAGCTCGCGAACGTTTCCCGGCCAGGAATAGTTGCGGAACAGGTTAAAGACGGCCTCGCTTACCGTGGCCACCTTCCGTCCGTGCTTGGCGCTCATGTCCACCAGCAAATGCTGCACCAGTTCCGGAATGTCCTCTTTGTGCTCCCACAATGGGGGCATGTTGATATTAAAAACATTCAGGCGGTAATACAGGTCATTCCGAAGCTCGCCACGCGCCACGGCTTCATCCGGGACCTTGTTGGTGGCCGCCAGTACACGCACATCCACCGTCGTCTCCACTTTGCTTCCTAAGCGTCGCAACTTGTGGTCTTCGAGGACACGCAGAAGTTTGGCTTGGGTGGCGATTGGCATTTCGCCGATTTCGTCCAGCAGCAGGGTCCCGCCCTCGGCCAGTTCAAAGCAGCCGGTGCGCCGCTCCAGAGCCCCGGTGAAGGCTCCCTTCTCATGTCCGAAAATTTCACTCTCGATCAGGGTTTCCGGGATCGCCGCGCAGTTAATGGGGATAAAGGGTCGGTTCCGCCGCGGACTTAGCTCATGGATGGTACGCGCAACCAACTCTTTGCCGGTGCCGCTCGCGCCGGTAATAAGGACGGACGCCGTACTCGGCGCTACCATTTCGACCAGCCGGAACATCTCCTGCATTTTTTTCGAAGAGCCCACCAGGCTGCCTAAAGAGCCTGCATCCCGCAGCTTGCGCCGCGTAACTTCAAGTTCCGCCTTCGTGCCAAGCAGCGCGACGGCGTTCTGCAGGATGGTGCGGAGCCGGGCCGTATCGATAGGTTTCGTAATGTAGTCGTAAGCGCCAACCCGCATGGCTTGGACGGCGCTGTCTATAGTCCCTTGGGCCGTCACCACGATGACGGCAATCGTGTTTGCTTCGGCACTAATACGCTCCAGCAGTTCCAGCCCGCCCATGCGCGGCATCTTGAGGTCGGTCACCACAATGGAGGGTGACCACAGGGAAATCTTCTCCAGCCCCTCCTGGCCGTCCTTGGCAGTTTCGGCGCGATAGCCCCAGCCTAGTACGAGTTCGGCGAGGCCGGTGCGCTCGTATTCTTCGTCCTCAACAATCAGTACTTTTTCCTGGCTCATTCCTGGGAGACCTTAAAGGCAACTAAGCCATTATTGAGGCTACGGCGATTCGGCGCAAGCCGCCGCTAGTTCAGCGGGCAAATTCACACGAGTTGGCGAAGATGTTTTGGTAAAAATCGGGGGCCCCACACAAGATTGCCTTCTTTCAGAGGCCGAACGATTTCAACAGTTTCTTTCCTTGATCTCCGTGATGTCTGACCTTAGCAATTTTTCATTTTCTTTCTAGACTGCACAGTATGGCGATGGGTCTGGACCGATCCTGGAGGTTTCCCGTTCCGGAACCGATCCTTCCCATTACAGAAATTTTCACCTCGTTTGCGTTCGGGTAAATGCCGTATTTGGCCGATTCCCCCATTGGAACGCCGCGTGCTGTTGGAGGAATGAACGGAAAACCAAAAGGGTGATAAGGCGTACGAGATAACGCTACGCGAAACAACTCATGAGCGCTGTAGTTCAATTTCGCAAACTTGATCAGGATGCCAAGGGTGCCGATCCGCAATCAGAAGGCATGGAAGTGCTGGGGCGGGTCGTGAGCAGCGTGGCCCATGATTTCAATAATCTGATCACAGGAGTGCTGCTCTATTCCGACCTGCTGAGCAAAGAGCTGCCGCCTGACAGCCGCTTGCAACGGCATGTGCATGGCATCAGACGCGTCGGGGAAAATGGGGCTGCACTCATCCAGCAATTGCTGACGGTAGCCAAACCGCAAACGGACGAAGCTGGACTGGTTTCCGTGGAATTGGTCATCACCGAAATGTATGACCTTTTGGCGCGCCTGGCGGGTGGAAACATCGAGCTTGTTTTAGAGCAGCAACCCGGACTGGCGCGGGTGCGGATGTCATCGGCGCAGTTGCAGCGTGTCTTATTGAATCTAGTTTTGAACGCCCGCGACGCCATGCCTGACGGCGGCCGCATTTGCATTACAGCCCGTGCCCGGCCAGAAAACCCTCCCCCAGAAATCGAACTTATCGTCGAAGACAACGGCTGCGGAATGGACGAAGAAGTCCAGGCGCATCTCTTCCAGCCATTTTTTACCACCAAAGCACACGGCAGCGGCAATGGTTTGGGACTCTTCACGGTCCGCAATATCGTCTCCCGAAGTGGCGGGGAGTTGTCGGTGGAGAGCGCACCCGGCAAGGGCACGCGGATCAGCGTGCGTCTCCCGGTCGCCGAGGCGCCAATTTTGGAACACGATAATCAATCGCCAGGAAGCCTTGGCAGCGGCAACATTCAAGATGGCAACATAGATCGCAACAGGAAGAAGAGGTAATTTTCATGAGCACCCTCCAAACCAGTGGATTCGCATCAATGGTCCCTCAAATCGAAGGCGCAAATTTTCTTAACCTTCTCATCGTGGATGACGAACGCGCCATTCGTGAAGTTTGTCGCGATGTCGCCCAGTCCATGGGATTCAACACGCACATCGCTGATTCCGCCGAACACGCCTATCGCATGCTCGACCCGCACGGCATTGATGTTGTTCTGTTGGACTTGAAGCTGCCAGGCGCAGGTGGCCTGGAGGCCCTGCACCAGATACACGAGCGCCGTCCTGACGTCGTCGTGATCGTCGTCACCGGCTATGGGACGGTTCATTCCGCCGTGCAGGCAATGAAAAAAGGCGCTTACGACTATGTCACGAAGCCTTTCAGCATGGACGAACTGAAGCTATTGCTAAGCCGCGTGGCAAATCACTTGAAGCTAAAGACGGAGAACCGGGTGCTACGCGAGAAGATTAAGTCCAAACAGGGCTTCGGCAGCATAGTCGGCCGCGCGGCGGAAATGGAACGCCTCTACCGCATCATCGCCAAGGCCGCGCAAAGCAGCCATCCGGTTTTAATTCTTGGCGAAAGCGGCACGGGAAAAGAATTGGTGGCCCGCTCCATTCATTATTCCGGCCCTTTCCACGACAAGCCGTTCATTCCCGTGGATTGCGGTTCGCTGGTCCCCACACTCATAGAGAGTGAGCTTTTCGGTTATGTAAAAGGAGCATTCACCGGCGCCGTGCAAGCGAAAGACGGCTTGCTGGCCATTGCCGATGGCGGCACTGTATTCCTCGACGAAATTGGCGAAATACCCGTAGATCTCCAGGCCAAGCTTCTTCGGGCGATTCAGGAAAAGGAGATCCGTCCCGTTGGCAGCACCAAGCGGATTCCCATCAATGTTCGAATTTTGGCGGCCACGAACCGTGATCTTGAGCAGGGAGTTTCCCAAGGGACCTTCCGTCGCGACCTATATTTCCGTCTGAATGTATTGACGCTTCGAATTCCGCCGCTCCGCGACCGGCGTCAGGACATTCCGCTATTGGCTGGTTACTTCCTCGACCGTCTTTCGCGCGACGCTGGCCACGAACGCATTTTGGATGATGATGCCCTTAAAGCGATGCTCTCCTATGACTGGCCGGGGAATGTCCGGGAGTTGGAGAATTGTCTGGAACGCGCTTGCGCGTTAACGACTGGCCCCATCATCCATATTCAGGATTTACCCAGCTCCATTTACGAAGCTAATTCCTCTTCGGGGAAAACCGAGAGTTCTTCCAAAATTATGCCCATGGCCGAGTTGGAAAAGCAGACGATCCTGGGCACCATTGACCAACTGAATGGCGACAAACTGCTGGCAGCCCGTCTTCTCGGGATCGGCAAAACTACGCTGTATCGGAAGCTAAAAGAGTACTCTTCCCATGGCTTGGCAAATTGAGGGTTGGCAAATTGAAGATCGGCAAATTTGAGACTTGGTTTCCCGCTCCGGGAAGCAAGTTTCGCGGTCGAGAGACCTAAGTCTCATGCTTTCAATCGCTACCACTCTGGTAAGCCACTTGCAACTATCACAGCATGATCTTATTGATTACGCCCTCCTCCAAAGCGCAAGAATGTGTTCACGCCCTGCAGGACGCTACCGGCGAACCGGCACATGTGGCCGGTAGCTTTCGCCAGGCTGCCATCCTGCTGCGCGCGCAGGAATATGCCGCCCTCGTCCTTGACCAGAACTTGCTGGATGCCGAGCCCGACGAAAGCGAAGTTATGCTAGACCATGCTGCGACGGCCATTCCGGTTTATGTGAATTTTGCCATCAGCAGCACACAACGCGTGGTTCGGGAACTGCGCGCCGC